>JBHIXX010000007.1:0-89243 GCA_041984585.1 Pseudolysinimonas sp.
GACAACGTCCTCGCGAAACTCCAGCGGATACGGTCCGGGCATGATGACATCCTCCCTCCCAGGGCCAAAACCCTAGAAGTCAGTCGTCACCGGATCTTGCACCAGTCCCTTACCCTCCATCGCCGACATCGCGGCGCCGTCGTAGATGACGGTGAGGTCGATGTCTTCTGGCTCCGGCTTACTTGTGATGAAGCTCCCCGCGAACCAGAGACCCAGGAGGAGCCGCTCGGCAGCTTTCTCCTCGGCTGCGTCCCACTCGATCAGATAGTCCTCAAGGCGTCGCCACAGCATCTCTCTCCGGGCGGGCGGAGTTGAGGCGTAGGGAAGAACGAATGCGTCCCTGATTTCCTCAAGGCTCGAGAGATAGCGGCCCGGAGGGATGTGCCCTGATACAGGATCTCGAGGCGGGATCACGTTCGAGAGCATATTTGCTACGACCCCAGGGCCGAACCCCCAAAGCGAGGACCTGTGTGGGCGCGAAAGAGCGGCATCAGGAAACGCTCGTTCGAGTCGCCGTCGTCGATCTGCGATCCGGGTCAGCAACTGCAGCAACGGTGTGCCCCTGGAGGGACTCGAACCCCCAACCCTCTCCTTAGGACGGAGCTGCTCTTCCATTGAGCTACAGAGGCGGGCGCGACGAGTCTAGCCGCGCGCTTCCGCGGCGTCGGCGGGCCGCCTCAGGCGGCGGGCGCCAGGTACTCGTCCCACTGCGGCTGCGAGCGCTCCGCCCCGCGCACGAGCCACGCGGTGCCGTGCGGCGGGCGCGGGATCATGCGCAGCTTCCACCCCATCTCCTGCGGGGTGCGGTCGCCCTTGATGTTGTTGCACTTGAGGCAGCAGGCGACGAGGTTCTCCCACGAGTCGGCGCCGCCGCGGGAGCGCGGGATGATGTGGTCGATGGTGGTGGCGCTGGCGGCGCAGTAGCCGCAGCGCTGCTGGTCGCGGCGCAGCACCCCGCGACGCGACACGGGGATCGATCGGCCCGAGGGGACCCGCACGTAGCGGCGGAGCAGGATGACCGACGGCCGGTCCCACTCCCCCGTCAACCCGAGCACCGGGTGATCCTCGTCACTGGCGATGATCGTCGCCTTGCCGGCGAGTACGAGCACGAGGGCTCGCTTGAACGACACGACCGCGAGCGGCTCGTATCCGGCGTTCAAAACCAGGGTGCGCATCCGGGGTTCTCCTCTCGAAACCGCCCGCACGGCTTGCGGGCTTCCGAATCCCTCGGAGCGCCGAGAACCCGGGAGGAGCACGAAAAAAGGCGCCGTCGCGAACGACAGCGCCTTACTTCACCGGACCGTGACAGGGCACGACCGGACGGATGCTGCGCCCTATGCGGAAGCGCGTGCGGGCGTCCATGGTGGGGACGCTGCTCACGTGTCGCATGGGGCTCTCCTCGAGTCCTTCGGAGTCTCCGAAGGGTTCCAGGTTAGCCGGTCGTCATCGAACAGCCGGTAACGGCGCGATGACGATCCCGTCGCAGACCCCTTCCCGCGCAGCCCGGTAACCGCCGCAGCCGGTGTCGCACACCGGGCGAAGCCGCACGCACATGCGGCGCCCGACCCCAGGCCGACGGGCGTCAGAGCCGGCCGAACCCCGCCAGGATGCGCTCCCCCAGCTCGGCGCGGTCCTCGAGCGGCAGGAACGCCGCGTCGGCGGCCGTGAGCTGGAAGCCGAGCACGTCGTCTGCGTCGTAGCCGAACGTGTCGGCGAGCAGGCCGATCTCGCGGGTCAGGCTCGTTCCGCTCATCAGACGGTTGTCGGTGTTGACGGTCACGGCGAAGCCGAGCTGGTGCAGCACGTCGAACGGGTGCCCCGCCATCCCCTCCCCCCACGCGGTGAACGCGGCGGTCTGCAGGTTCGACGACGGGCTCGTCTCGAGCACGACGCCGCGGTCCTTCACCCACTGGGCGAGGCGGCCGAGGCTCACGTACTGCGCCTCGTCGTCGCTCGACTCGAGGGCGATGTCCTCGGCGATGCACACGCCGTGGCCGAGGCGCAGCGCGTGCCCGTCGACGAGGGCGCTGCGGATGCTCTCCAGCCCGTCGGCCTCGCCGGCGTGCACCGTCACCGGGAAGCACTCGCGGGCGAGCAGGTCGAACGCGTCGGCGAACCGCGACGGCGGGAAGCCCTTCTCGGGCCCGGCGATGTCGAAGCCGACTGCGCCGCGGTCCCGGTGGCGCAGCGCCAGCTCGGCGATCTCCATCCCGCGGTCCGCCTGCCGCATGGCGCTGATCAGCTGCCCGGCCCGGATCCAGCCGCCGCGCGCCTCCTCAGCGTCGATCGCCTCGTCGATGCCGGCCTGCACCGCCTCCACGGCGGCGTCGAGGCTCAGGCCGTTGCGCACGTGCTGCTCCGGCGCCCAGCGGATCTCGCCCCAGACGACGCCGTCGGCGACGAGGTCCTCGACGAACTCGCGCGCGATCCGGCGCAGGTGCTCCTCGGTCTGCATCACCGCGATCGTGATGTCGAACGTCTTCAGGTAGTCGACCAGGTTCCCGCTCGAGCACGACCCGAGGAACCAGTCGGCGAGCGCGCCGGGCTCGGTGGCGGGCAGCTCGAGCCCGATCTCGTCGGCGATCTCGATGATCGTCGACGGCCGCAGCCCGCCGTCGAGGTGATCGTGCAGGGACACCTTCGGCAGCTCCGCGACCGGGATGTCGGAACCGGGCAGGCGGATGTCGGGGACCGTCATGCTCCCAGGCTAGGGCCGCGGCACCCCGTCGCGACACCGCCCCGCTGCGGGACGGCCCGGCCGCGACCCGCCGAGCCGATCGCGCGCCGCCCGTAGGCTCGAGCCGTGCCCCGCCGCATCATCCTCGACTGCGACCCGGGGCACGACGACGCGGTGGCGATGATCCTCGCGCACGGCGACCCCGGCATCGACCTGGTCGGTGTCACCACCGTGGCCGGCAACCAGACCATCGAGAAGGTCACCCGCAACGCGCTCGCGGTGGCCCGGGTGATCGGACTCGACGCACCGGTGGCCCGGGGTGCCGCGCATCCGCTGCAGCGTCCGCTCGACACCGCCGAGGAGACCCACGGCGACTCGGGGCTCGACGGCCCGCGGTTGCCCGAACCGACCCACGCGCTCGACCCGCGCCCCGCCTGGCAGTTCATCGTCGACTCGGTGATGGCGGCCGAACCCGGCGAGATCACGCTCGTGCCGACCGGGGCGCTCACCAACATCGCGCTCGCCCTGCGACTCGAACCGCAGATCGTCGACCGGGTGCGCGAGGTGGTGCTCATGGGCGGCGCCGTGCACGGCGGCAACTGGAGCCCGACCGCCGAGTTCAACATCCTGGTCGACCCCGAGGCGGCGGATGCCGTCTTCACCGCCGGATGGCGGGTCACCATGGTCGGCCTCGACGCGACGCACCGGGCGCTCGCCACCCCGCACGTGGTGGAGCGCATCGCGGAGATCGGCACCGGTCCGGCGCGCTTCGTCGGCGAGCTGATGGAGTTCTTCGCCGAGGCCTACCGCGAGACGCAGGGGTTCGACCACCCGCCGGTGCACGACCCCGTCGCCGTCGCCGCCGTGATCGACCCGACCCTGCTCACGCTCGTCCCCACGCCGATCCGCGTCGAGACGCGCGGCGCGCACACCCTCGGCATGACGGTGACCGACCTGCGCCGCGACTGGCCCGACGACACCCCGACCCGCGTCGCCCTCGACCTCGACGCGCCCCGCTTCTGGGACCTGGTGATCGCCGCGATCGAGCGGATCGGCGACCCGCCGCTCGACTGAGCCGGACAGCCCGCGACCCCGCGGCCGTCAGCCCCCGCGGCCGTCAGCCGACGCGACCGGCGATGAGCGGGCCGCCGTCGTCGACCGGATCGCCGGCGTCGCCGATCGCCCACGCACCCTCGAGCGACTCCATCGCGCGGGCGAACCTCGCCGGCTCGTCGGCCGACAGGGTGAACAGCGGCTGCCCCTTCGCCACCGTGTGACCCGGCTTCGCGTGAAGCAGGATGCCGGCCGCGTGCTGCACCGGGTCCTCCTTGCGGGCGCGTCCCGCCCCGAGCCGCCAGGCCGCGATGCCGAACGGCAGCGCCTCCTGCTTCACCAGCACGCCGTCGCGGTCGGCCGTCACGACCTCCGACTCCTTCGCCACCGGGAGGTCGGCATCCGGGTCGCCGCCCTGGGCCGACACCATCCGGCGCCACGAGTCCATGGCGCGCCCGTCGGCGAGGGCGGCCTCGACGTCGGCATCCGGCACCCCGGCCAGGTCGAGCATCTCGCGCGCCAGGGCGCAGGTGAGCTCGACGACGTCGGCCGGGCCGCCGCCGGCCAGCACCTCGACCGACTCGGCCACCTCGTTGGCGTTGCCGATGGCGAAACCGAGCGGCACGTGCATGTTGGTGAGCAGCGCGCGCGTGGCGACGCCCGCGTCGTTGCCGAGCCGCACCATCACCTCGGCCAGCTCCCTGCTGCGCGCCGGGTCCTGCATGAACGCGCCCGAGCCGTGCTTCACGTCGAGCACCAGGGCGCCGGTGCCCTCGGCGATCTTCTTGCTCATGATGCTCGACGCGATGAGCGGGATCGCCTCCACCGTCGCGGTGATGTCGCGCAGCGCGTAGAGCTTCTTGTCGGCGGGCGCGAGATCGGCGCCCGCCGCGCACACCACCGCGCCGACGTCGGCGAGCTGGGCCATGAACTCGTCGTTGGAGAGCTCCGCGCGCCAGCCCGGGATCGACTCGAACTTGTCGAGGGTTCCGCCGGTGTGGCCCAGTCCGCGACCCGAGAGCTGCGGCACCGCCACGCCGAACGCGGCCACGAGCGGCGCGAGCGGCAGCGTGATCTTGTCGCCCACGCCACCCGTCGAGTGCTTGTCGGTGGTGCGCTTGCCGAGCCCCGAGAAGTCGAGCCGCTCGCCCGACGCCACCATCGCGAGGGTGAGGTCGCGGATCTCGTCGGGGCCCATCCCGCGCAGGAAGATCGCCATCGTCATCGCCGACATCTGCTCGTCGGCGACGTAGCCGCGGGTGTAGGCGTCGACCAGCCAGTCGATCTGCCCGGTGTCGAGGGCGCCGCCGTCGCGCTTGGTCTTGATCAGGTCGACGACGTCGTAGGGCTCCACCATCAGCCGTCCTCCCCCTCCGGGGCCGGCACCGCCGCCGTCGGGTCGGCCTGCTCCTCGCCGCGGTAGGCGGCGAGCGTGCGCGGCCCGAACGCGTCGGGGATCACCTCGTCGATGGTCTTGATGCCCGACACCGTGTCGAGCAGCATCCCCTCGGCGGAGTGCTCGAACAACAGCTGTCGGCATCGGCCGCACGGCATCAGCGCCCCGCCGTTGCCGTCGACGCAGGTGAAGGCGACCAGCTTGCCGCCGCCGGTCATGTGCAGGCTCGACACCAGCGCGCACTCGGCGCACAGGGTGAGGCCGTACGACGCGTTCTCGACGTTGGCGCCGGAGAGCACCCGGCCGTCGTCGACGATCGCCGCGACCCCCACCGGGAACCTCGAGTACGGCACGTAGGCGTGGGTGAGCGCATCCCGGGCGACGGCGCGCAGCGCCTCCCAGTCGATCGCGGCCGAGTCGACGTCGGGCGACATCCGGGGGTTCCTAACTCTTGATGTACGGCACGCCGTCCGCGGCCGGCGGACGCGACTTGCCCACCAGACCGGCCACGGCGAACAGGGTGACCACGTAAGGCAGCATCAGCATGAACTGGCTGGGCACCGGCGAGCCGATGACGCTGAGCGCGTTCTGCAGATTCGACGCGAACCCGAACAGCAGCGCCGCCAGGGTCGCGCGCACGGGATCCCAGCGTCCGAAGATCACCGCGGCGAGCGCGATGAAGCCGATGCCGTTGGTCATGTCCTTGTCGAAGATGCCCGCCTGCCCGAGCACGATGAACGCGCCGCCGGTGCCGGCCAGCGCACCGCTCACCACCACGTTGCGGAAGCGCGTGCTCGCCACGTTGATGCCGACCGTGTCGGCCGCCATCGGGTGCTCGCCCACCGAGCGCAGGCGCAGGCCCCAGCGGGTGCGGTAGAGCGCGAACGCGACCAGCGCCACCAGCACGTAGAGCAGGTAGACGAGGATCGTCTGCCGGAAGAAGGTCGGCCCGATCACCGGGATCTGGCTGAGCAGCGGGATGTCGATGCGCTCGAGCCGCGGCGGGCTGTTGAACGCCTCCCGGTCGGAGCTGAGCCACGACAGGTAGAGGAACCCGGTGAGCCCCGAGACGAGCACGTTGATCACGACACCGACGATGACCTGCTCGACGAAGTAGCGCACCGCGAACACCGCGAGCAGCAGACCGACGAGCATGCCCGAGAGCGCCGCGGCGAGGATGCCGGGGTACGGGTTCTGCGTCATCGACGCCACGGCGGTGGCGCTGAACGCGCCGAGCAGCAGCTGCGCCTCGATCGCGATGTTCACCACGCCGACGCGCTCGCCGATGACGCCGGTGAGGGCGCCGTAGATGAGCGGCACCGAGAGCAGCAGGGCTCCCGAGAGCAGACCCGGCACCTGGATGGTCGCCCCGGCGCCGGCCCAGGCGAGGAACCCGATGGCGGCGAGCACCGCGCCGACGGCGATCAGCCAGAGCGGCACCGCGATGCGCCGCCAGATCATCACCGCGGTGACCACCGCGATCGCCGCGATCGCCACGGTCACGACGACCCCGCCCGCGATCGTCGGGTAGGAGAGCACCGGCAGGGCGACGAAGTCGGTCGCGGCCGACAGGTTGAACGAGCTGACCTCGTCGGGCGCGGTGAGCACGAACAGCACGAGCGAGATCACCGCGACGACCCCGAACACGATGGGGGTCTTCCAGTTGCGGCGGTCGATCCGGTGGCGGGTCGACGCGGCGCGGGCCAGCACGGCGCTCACTTGGCCACCTCCGTCGTGTCGGCGCCGCCCGGCGTGCCGGTGACCCCCGGTTTCGCAGCCCGCCGCGAGCGCGGTTCGGGAAGGCGGAAGATCGCGCGCACGAGCGGCGGGGCGGCGAGGAACAGCACGATGAGCGACTGCACGACGAGCACGATGTCGATCGGGATGCCCTCCGCGATCTGCATCGTGTAGCTGCCGGCCTGCAGGGCCCCGAACAGCAGCCCCGCGCCGAAGGTGCCCCACGGGGTGGAGCGGCCGAGCAGCGCGACCGTGATCGCGTCGAACCCGATGCCCGAGTCGACGCCCTCGGTGAACCCGCTCGGCGTGGTGCCGAGGATCATCGTCGAGATCGCCAGGCCCGAGAAGCCGCCCGCGACGAGCATCGCGTAGAGGTAGATGCGCTCCACCTTGATGCCCGCCGACCGCGCGGCGGCCGGGTTGAGCCCCACGGCGCGGAAGCGGAAGCCGAGCGCCGAGCGCTCGATCAGCCACCAGGCGACGAGTGTCGCCGCGATGACCACCGGGAAGCCCCAGTGCAGCACGAAGCCGTCGCCCAGCAGCGGCGCGAGCACCGCGTTGTCGTTGGGCGCCGGCGAGCGCGGGTTGAACTGGCCGGGCGCCTGCAGCACCGGGGTGCGCAGCAGGTAGGCGATGAGGTAGAGGCCGACGAAGTTGAGCATGATCGTCGAGATCACCTCGTGCGCGCCGGTCCACGCCTTCAGCGCCCCGGCGATGCCACCCCAGATCGCGCCGCCGATGATGCCCATCGCGACCGCCACGATCGCGTGCAGCACGGGCGGCAGGTCCCAGGCGAAGCTCGCGTAGCCTGCGAAGATCGCGCCGACCAGCATCTGCCCGCGGCCGCCGATGTTGAACAGCCCGACGCGGAACGCGATGGCGACGCCGAGTCCGGCCGCGATCAGCGGCGTGGCGAACACCAGCGACTGCGTCAGCGGACGGATGCCGACCACGAAGCTGTCGGCGCGGAAGTTGTAGACGGCCCCCTGGAAGAGCGCGATGTAGGCGCCCGAGATCGAGTCCCAGATGGCCGCGAACGTCGCGCCGGGAGCCGCGAAGAAGTAGGTGAACGCCTCGTGCACGTCGTCGTCGATGGCGACGATCAGGATGCTGCCGCCGAGCACCGCGAGCAGCACCGAGAGCACGGTGGTGAGCGGCGGCGCGTGCACGATCTCGTCGAGCGCGCGCTTCCACCGCGACGGCGACGGATCCGCCGCGATCTCGGGCAGGGTCTGCTTGTCGCCGCTCATGCCGCCGCCTCATCCGCGTTGGAGCCCGCCATGATCAGGCCCAGCCTGTCGCGCGGGACATCCGGATCGAGGACGGCCTGCACCTTGCCCTTGTACATGACGGCGATGCGATCGGCCAGCGCGTAGACCTCGTCGAGCTCGGTCGAGACCACGATCACCGGCAGACCCGCGTCGCGCGCGGCGACGATCTGCGCGTGCACGAACTCGATCGAGCCGACGTCGAGACCGCGGGTGGGCTGCGCGATGAGCAGCAGCTCGAGCCCGTCGCGGCTCAGCTCGCGGGCGAGCACCACCTTCTGCTGGTTGCCGCCCGACAGGGTGCGCACCCGGGCCGCGATGCCCGAGGCGCGGATGTCGAACGCCGCCAGCTTGTCGCGGGCGAAGTCGTCGCGGGCGCCGCGGCGGATCGAGCCCCACCGCACGAACGGCTCGCCGCGGCTGCGGTCGAGCATCAGGTTCTCTGCGATGGTGAAGTCGGCGACCAGGCCGTCCTCGCGGCGGTCCTCGGGCACGTAGCCGACACCGGCGTCGAGCACGGCGAGGGTCGACCGGCCGAGCAGCTCGGCGCCGTTCAGCCTCACGCTCCCCTCGACGCGGTGCTCGAGGCCCATGATCGCCTCGACCAGCTCGGTCTGCCCGTTGCCCTGCACGCCCGCGATGGCGAGGATCTCGCCCTTGCGCACCTCGAGCGAGACGCCGTCGACGACGCGGGCGCCGCGCGCGTCGGCCACCCGCAGGTCGTCGACGCGCAGCGCCACCTCGCCCGGGTCGGCCGGGCCCTTGTCGATGGTCAGATCGACCGCGCGGCCCACCATCATCGAGGCCAGCTCGGCGCTCGACGACTCGGGGCTCGCCTCGCCGACCACCTTGCCGAGGCGGATGACGGTGATGCGGTCGGCGACCTCGCGCACCTCGCGGAGCTTGTGGGTGATGAAGACGATCGACGTGCCCTCCGCCTTCAGCTGGCGCAGGATGGCCATGAACTCGTCGGTCTCCTGCGGCGTGAGCACCGCGGTGGGCTCGTCGAAGACGAGGATGCCGGCGTCGCGGGAGAGCGCCTTCACGATCTCCACCCGCTGCTGCACCCCGACCGGCAGGTCCTCGACGACCGCGTCGGGGTCGAGGTCGAAACCGAATCGGGCCGAGATGTCGTGCACCAGCCGGCGCGAGGCCTCGAGGTCGAGGATGCCGGGGCCGCGCACCGACTCGTGGCCGAGGGCCACGTTCTCGGCCACCGTGAAGACGGGCACCAGCATGAAGTGCTGGTGCACCATCCCGATGCCGGCCTTCATGGCCTCACCGGGTCCGGCGAACGCCTTCTTCTCGTCATCGAGAAGGATCTCGCCGCCGTCGGGCTGGTACAGCCCGTAGAGCACGTTCATCAGCGTGGACTTGCCCGCGCCGTTCTCGCCGAGGAGGCAGTGGATCTCGCCCGGCTCGACCGTGAGGTCGATCGCGTCGTTCGCGACCAGCGCGCCGAAGCGTTTCGTGATCCCTCGAAGCTCCAGCTTCACGATCGTCTCCTCATCGTTCGATCAGGCTCGCCCAGCGTATCGCCGGACGGCCGAGGGGCCGGCCTCCCGAAGGAGACCGACCCCTCGTGTGTGCGGGTGTCAGCCCGCGAGGTACGACGCGACGGTGATGTCGCCCGCGATGATGCTCGCGGCGAGCGCGTCGAGCGTCGCCTGGAGCTCCGGGTCGACCGAGCCCTCGAACGAGTGGAACGGCGCGATGCCGACTCCGCCGTTCTCGAGGGTGCCGACGTACGGGGTGAAGTCGACGTCACCGCTGGACGCCTCGATCACGACGTCGTAGACGGCGGTCGAGATGTTCTTCAGGATCGACGTGAGGAAGTAGTCGGCGTTGGTCGGGTCGGTGACCGTCAGGTCAGCGTCCACACCGATCATCGCGGCGCTGGAGCCCGCGTCCTCGATCGCCTCGATGGCCGACAGGTAGATGCCGCCGCCGACCGGGGCGAGGATGTCCGCACCCTGGTCGAGGAGGTTCTGCGCCGCGGTGAACGACTCGGTGCCGGGCGAGAAGACGCCGACGAAGGTGCCGTCCTGGGCCTCGGTGTCCCACCCGAGGACCTGCACGTCAGTGCCGTTCTCCTCGTTGTAGTACTCGACGCCCTGGGCCATGCCGTCCATGAAGATCGACACGGTCGGGAAGGCCATGCCGCCGTAGGTGCCGACGACGCCGGTCTCGCTGTAGCTCGCCATCGCGTAGCCGGCGAGGAACGCGGCCTGGGCGGTGTCGAAGATGATCGGCTTGATGTTGTCGGAGTCGGTCGCACCGTCGAAGTCGGTGTCGGCCGTGTCGTCGACGATCGCGAAGTCGATCTCGGGGTTGGCGATGCCCGCCTCGCTGGTGGCGACGGCGAGGTCGAAGCCGACCGTGATGATGAAGTCGCAGCCCTGGTCGATGGCGCCCTGCACGTTGGGTGCGTAGTCGTCCTGGGTCTCGGACTCGATGGTGATGGGCTCGACGCCCAGCTCCTCGCCGGCGGCGATCATGCCCTCGTAGGCGAGCTGGTTGAACGAGTTGTCGTCGAAGCCTCCGGTGCCGGAGACGACACAGGGCAGGAAGTCGAGCGCCTCGCCGCCGTCGCCGCCGTCCTCGGGCGCGGCCGCACAGCCGGCCAGGACGAGGGCGCTGGTGCCGAGAACCGCGAGACCGGCCAGGCCGGTCCGACGCGAAATGAATGTCACGGTGTCCTCCAAGATGCTGCCCGACCCGGGGCGGAGCGGGCGATTTCGCACCAATCTAGCCAGCCTGCCGAGCAGCGCCGACTGCCGAGCGGACTCCGAGTCCAAGCTGTTACCGAGTCGCGACGGCGACGAAATCATCCGGAAATGTGACCCGGCGCCGCGGATCGGGTGGCGATCGCGTGGCGTGCCCTACTCGGCCCGGTCGTGCGGGTGCGGCGCTCAGAGCACCTCGGTGCGGCCGCTGAGCTTGAGGGCGTCGACCACGGCCTTGACGCGCTGCGCGTTGGCGCTGGTGGTGACCAGCAGAGCGTCCGGGGTGTCCACCACGACGACGTCGTGCACGCCGATCAGCGAGATGACCCGCTCGGTCTGCGAGATCACGACCCCGCTCGACGAGTCGGCCAGCACACGGGCGTTCTCGCCGAGGATGGCGAGGTTCGCGGCGCCGCCGCCGTGCAGCTTCGCGATCGCCGCGAAGTCGCCCACGTCGTCCCAGTCGAACGCGCCCGGCACGACGGCGAGGCGCCCGGCCGCCGCCGCGGGCTCGGCCACCGAGTAGTCGATCGCGATCTTGGTGAGCGCCGGCCAGATCCGGTCCACCGCGGGGCCGCGGGTCGCCGGGTCGTCCCACGCCGCGGCGAGCTCCTCGAGCCCGGCGACGAGCTGCGGGTGGCTGCGGCGCATCTCCTCGAGCAGCACGTCGGCGCGGGAGATGAACATGCCGCCGTTCCACAGGTAGCCGCCGTCGGCGACGTAGCGCTCGGCCGTCTCGGCGTCGGGCTTCTCGACGAAGGCGTCGACGAGCCGCGCCTGGGGCGCGCCCTCGACGGCGAGCTCGTCACCGACCCGGATGTAGCCGAAGCCGATCGCCGCCTCGGCGGGCTGGATGCCGATGGTGGCGATGTACCCGGCGTCGGCGACGGCGACGGCCTGGCGCACGGCGCGCTCGAAGCCGGCCTGGTCGGCGATCACGTGGTCCGCGGCGAACGAGCCGACGATGACGTCGGGCTCGCGGCGGGCGAGCACGGCGGCGGCGAGCCCGATCGCCGCCGACGAGTCGCGCGGCTCGCTCTCGAGCACGACGTTGCGGTCCTCGAGCTCGGGCAGCTGCTCCTCCACCGCGGCGCGGTGCGCCCGCCCGGTGACGACCATGATGCGCTCGGGGCCGGAGAGCGGCGCGAGCCGGTCGAACGTGCCGCGCAGCAGGGTGGTGCCCGATCCGGTCAGGTCGTGCAGGAACTTCGGGGCGTCCGCACGCGACAGGGGCCAGAGCCGGGAGCCGATGCCCCCGGCCGGGATGACGCTGTAGAACCGCTCGAGCCCGTGCTGCACGCCGACCACCCTAACCATCCGACCGGGGAGGGGGTCCTCCGTTTCTTCACCGACCGTGCACCCGGCGGACACGTCGGCGTCGCCGGGCCCGCGCGCCCCCCGACCTACCGTGGCCGCAATCGGGAGAGATGGAGGGCGTCATGCGCGTTGCCGTGGTGACCGAGAGCTTCCTGCCGACCGTCAACGGCGTGACCAACAGCGTGGTTCGCCTGCTCGAGCACCTCGCCGATCGCGGACACGACGCGATGGTCGTCGTCCCCGCCGCGGGGGCGCCCCGGCGCTACGCAGGCTTCCCGGTGCACGAGATCCCGGCGCTCGCCTACCGCCAATTCCCGGTCGGCCTGCCCAACTCGCAGGTGAGCGGGCTGCTGGCCGACTTCCGCCCCGACGTGCTGCACGTCGCCGCACCGTTCCTGCTCGGCGCCCAGGCGATCGCCGCCGCCAACCGGATGGGCGTGCCGAGCGTGGCGATCTACCAGACCGACGTCTCCGGCTACGCGCGCCGCAACCGGCTCGCCGCAGCCAGCGCCTTCGCCTGGCGGCTGGTGCGCTGGATCCACGAGGGCGCCGACCTCACCCTCGCCCCGTCGACCACCGCGATGAACGACCTGCAGGGCGCCGGCGTCAGCCACCTCGAGCGGTGGGGCCGCGGGGTCGACGTCGAGCGGTACCACCCGCGTCGGCGCGAGGGCGCGGCCGCCGCCGCCAACCGCGCCGCGTGGGCGCCCGAGGGCGAGGTGCTGCTCGGCTACATCGGCCGCATCGCCCCCGAGAAGAGCGTGGAGCGGCTCGCCGAACTGCGCGGCATCCCCGGCGCCCGCCTCGTCGTCGTCGGCGACGGCCCCTCGCTGCCGTCGGTGCGACGCGCGCTCGACGGGATGCCGGTGACCTACACCGGGTCGCTGTCGGGCGACGATCTGGCCGACGCCTACGCGAGCCTCGACGTGTTCGTGCACACCGGCACCGAGGAGACGTTCGGGCAGACGCTGCAGGAGGCGCACGCGAGCGGCCTGCCGGTCGTCGCCCCGCGCGCCGGCGGACCGATCGACCTCGTCGACACCGGGGTCGACGGATGGCTCTACGAGCCGGCGATCGACGGCAGTCTGCGCGCCGCGGTCGAGCCGCTCGTCGCCGACCCGGGACTGCGGGCCCGGATGGGCGAGGCCGGACGCCGTCGCGTGCGCGACCGTTCGTGGGACGCCGTCTTCGGCGAACTGCTCGACCACTACGGCCGCGTCATCGCGGGTCGGGTCGGGCGCAGCATCGCCACCAGCGGCGCCTGAGCGACCGCGGCGCGCCCGCCGGGGTTAGGCCAGCCTGGGCAGCGACGCCTCCGCGGCGGGGATAGGCTGGCTGCATCCGATGACGAGCGACCGGCGCGCCACCCGTCGACCGCACCGGAAACCCCAGGAGGAGTGTCGTGTCCACCCAGGTTGCGCGCTCGGGAGCTGCGGCCGCCGAGCGGATCCGCGCCCCGAAGGCCCCAGCCGGAACCCTGTACCGAGGCCGAGAAGGCATGTGGTCGTGGGTCCTGCACCGGATCACCGGTGTCGCCATCTTCTTCTTCCTGCTGGTCCACATCCTCGACACCGCTCTGGTGCGGATCAGCCCGGAGGCCTACAACGCGGTGATCGGCGCGTACAAGACGCCGATCATGGGGCTCGGTGAGGCGGCCCTCGTCGCCGCCATCGGCCTGCACGCGCTCAACGGCCTGCGGATCATCGCGATCGACTTCTTCTCGTTCGGCACCCGCATCCAGCGCGCCATGTTCTGGACGGTCATCGTGCTCTGGGTGCTGCTGCTGGCCGGCTTCCTGCCCCGCCACCTGATGCACGTCTTCGGAGGCGCATGATGAGCACCACCATCGACGCCCCCCGCACCCCCGCCCGCCCGCGCCGCCGCGTGAACTGGGAGAAGTGGGGCTGGCTCTACATGCGCGCCTCGGGCGTGCTGCTCGTCGTGCTGATCTTCGGCCACCTGCTGGTGAACCTGTTCCTCGGCGACGGGGTGCAGGCCATCGACTTCGCCTTCGTCGCCGGCAAGCTCGCCGACCCGTTCTGGATCGTGTGGGACCTGCTGCTGCTCTGGCTGGCCCTCATCCACGGCGCCAACGGGATGCGCACGCTGGTGAACGACTACGCCTCCGGCACGCTGCGCCGGGTGCTGCTGGTCGCGCTCGCGGCGTCGCTCGTCGTGCTCCTGGTGCTCGGCACCCTCGTGCTGACCACCTTCGACCCGTGCCCCGCGGGGTCGCCGGCCGACCTCCTGCCCGACTTCTGCTCGACGCTCTGAGCACCACCAGGGACTGATCAACACGTGAACAGCACCAGCACGCTCGACTTCCGCGACGGCGAGGTCATCGACGGCGTCACCTACCACCAGTACGACGTCGTGATCGTGGGCGCCGGCGGCGCCGGCATGCGCGCCGCCATCGAGGCCGCCCCCAAGGCGAGGACCGCCGTCATCACGAAGCTCTACCCCACCCGGTCGCACACCGGCGCGGCGCAGGGCGGGATGGCGGCCGCCCTCGCCAACGTCGAAGAGGACTCCTGGGAGTGGCACACCTTCGACACCGTCAAGGGCGGCGACTACCTCGTCGACCAGGACGCGGCCGAGATCCTCGCCAAGGAGGCCATCGACGCGGTCCTCGACCTCGAGAACATGGGCCTGCCGTTCAACCGCACGCCCGAGGGTCGCATCGACCAGCGCCGGTTCGGCGGCCACACCCGCGACCACGGCAAGGCGCCGGTGCGCCGGGCCTGCTACGCGGCGGACCGCACCGGCCACATGATCCTGCAGACGCTCTTCCAGAACTGCGTGAAGCTCGGCGTCGAGTTCTACAACGAGTACTACGCGCTCGACATCGCGATGACGACGGTCAAGGGCGTCGAGCAGCCGTCGGCGGTCGTCGCCTACGAGCTGGCGACCGGCGCGGTGCACGTCTTCCAGGCGAAGTCGATCGTCTTCGCCACGGGCGGCTTCGGCAAGATCTACAAGACCACCTCGAACGCCCACACCCTCACCGGCGACGGCGTCGGCATCATCTGGCGCAAGGGCCTGCCGCTCGAGGACATGGAGTTCTTCCAGTTCCACCCGACCGGCCTCGCGGGCCTGGGCATCCTGCTCACCGAGGGCGCCCGCGGCGAGGGCGCGATCCTGCGCAACGGATCGGGCGAGCGGTTCATGGAGCGCTACGCCCCCACCATCAAAGACCTCGCGCCGCGCGACATCGTCTCGCGCTGCATGGTGCAGGAGGTCGCGGAGGGGCGCGGCGGCGGTCCGCACAAGGACTACGTCTACCTCGACTGCACCCACCTGGGCGCCGAGGTGCTCGAGACGAAGCTCCCCGACATCACCGAGTTCGCCCGCACCTACCTCGGCGTCGACCCGGTGTACGAGCCGGTGCCGGTCATGCCGACCGCGCACTACGCGATGGGCGGCATCCCGACCAACGTCAAGGCCGAGGTGCTGCGCGACAACGACACCGTCGTGCCGGGCCTCTACGCCGCCGGCGAGTGCGCGTGCGTCTCGGTGCACGGCTCCAACCGCCTCGGCACCAACTCGCTGCTCGACATCAACGTGTTCGGCAAGCGCGCCGGCAACAACGCGGTCGAGTACGCGAAGACCGCCGACTTCGTGCCGGTGCCGAAGGATGCCGCCGCCGGCGTGCTCGAGATGGTCGAGTCGCTGCGGAACGCCAGCGGCACCGAGAACATCGCCGCCATCCGCAAGGAGCTGCAGGAGGAGATGGACCGGAACGCCCAGGTGTTCCGCACCGACGAGTCGCTCGAGAAGGTGACCCACATCATCGCCGGGCTGCGCGAGCGGTACCGCAACGTCGGCATCACCGACAAGGGGAACCGGTTCAACACCGACCTGCTCGAGGCGATCGAGCTGGGCTTCCTCCTCGACCTGGCCGAGGTCGTCGTCTACTCCGCCCGCAACCGCAAGGAGAGCCGCGGCGGCCACATGCGCGACGACTTCCCCGACCGCGACGACGCCGAGTACATGAAGCACACGATGGCGTACCTGTCGGGCGACCCGCACTCGTCGATTGCCGACGACCACATCAAGCTCGACTGGAAGCCCGTGGTCATCACGAACTACCAGCCGATGGAGCGCAAGTACTGATGGGCGCCCCGCAGAGCATCGCACCGATCGAGAGGACCTGCTGATGGTGACGGCGACCGCGACCGAGACCCCCGCCGAGGAGGCGGGCCTCGCCCCGTTCACCGTGACGCTCATCGTCCGGCGGTTCGACCCGGAGACCATGGACGAGCCGGTCTGGCGCGACTACGACGTCGAGATGTACGCCACCGACCGCGTGCTCGACGCGCTGCACAAGATCAAGTGGGAGCAGGACGGCTCGCTGTCGTTCCGGCGTTCGTGCGCGCACGGCATCTGCGGATCCGATGCGATGCGCATCAACGGCCGCAACCGGCTCGCCTGCAAGACGCTGATCAAGGATCTCGACATCAGCAAGCCGATCTACGTCGAGGCGATCAAGGGTCTTCCGCTCGAGAAGGACCTCATCGTCGACATGGAGCCGTTCTTCGAGTCGTACCGCCAGATCCAGCCGTTCCTCATCGCGAGCGACGACCCGGAGAAGGAGCGCGTGCAGTCGATCGCGCAGCGCGAGCGCTTCGACGACACCACCAAGTGCATCCTCTGCGCCGCGTGCACCTCGTCGTGCCCGGTGTTCTGGACCGACGGCCAGTACTTCGGCCCGGCGGCGATCGTCAACGCGCACCGCTTCATCTTCGACAGCCGCGACGAGGGCTCGCAGGTGCGCCTCGACATCCTCAACGACAAGGAGGGCGTGTGGCGCTGCCGCACGACCTTCAACTGTTCGGAGGCCTGCCCCCGCGGCATCGAGGTCACGAAGGCCATCGCCGAGGTGAAGCAGGCGGTCCTGCGCGGCAAGCCCGACATCCCCAAGTCGACCCTCAGTCTCACCGTCGTCTGACCGCCCGCCGGGGAACGACCACCAGGCACGATTCGCGCCCGGGTGGCCCCAGGGGTGGGCGCGACCGCGTCGTGCCCACCCCGGCACGACGTCGCGCCGCAGGAGCGGCGGCGCGACAGAACGGCGCGGGAAGGCCCGACCCCGGGGGCTGGGATCCCCGGAGCCGGACCGAGTGCCCTCGGATGGGACGTCGGAGGGCGGGCCGTGACGGCCTCACTCGGGGAGACCGCGCACCGACCCGTCTATGACGCGGATTCCGTCGATTTCTCGGGAACACGCCGCGGATACCCGGGGACGCCGCGCCGACGCGCGGGCGAAGTCGACCGACGGCCCGCCCGGGTCGGCCCCGCGGTGACGGGGCTCAGGACAGCAGCTGGATGGTGAGGCCGTTGGTCGACGAGCCGAGCGTGAGCGGCTTGATCAGCCCCTGCACGAGCGCGTCGAGGGTGCCGAGCGTCTTGGCGAGCAGCCCGTCGATGCCGAGCAGGTCGGCGAGGTAGAGCTTGTCGACGGTCTGCACCAGCTGCAGCGAGGAGACCCCGCCGGGCACCACGGTGACGATGGTGTAGGTGCCGTTGGCACCCACCGTGGTGGTGGCGTAGACCTGGCCGGCGGCCTGCAGCGACACGTGGGCGCCGGGCGTTCCGGTGCCGCTGAGCGAGAGCTGCACGTCGGTGTTCACGACCCCGCCGCCGGCGGTATGGCCGGGCGGCGGCGTCTCGGAGCCGCTGATCGGGCCGACGACCCCGTCGACGAGCGAGTCGACGTCGCCGACGACACCGCCGACCACGCCTCCGACGCCGTCGTCAACGATCTGCTGCACGCCGTCGGGGTCGTCCTCGGTCGCGGTCGGCTCGCCGCCGCCCTCGCCGTCGCCGGTCCCCCGGTCGGTCTCCTCGCCCCCGCCGACGGGGCCGGCATCCGCCACGACGGTGGTCGTCCCCTCGTCGTCGGCGGGCAGGGTCGGGGCGACGCCGAGCAGCACGCTGCCGCCGACGACGGCGACGATCGCCGCGGAGCCGACGAGGGCGCCCGTGCCGGAGAGCGCACCGAGCGCGAGGCCTCCCGCCACCGGGGCGCTGACGGCGGCGCCGGTCGAGGCGATGGCCTCGACGCTGGCGGGGAGGTCGGGGATGTCGGTGAGCGCCATCGCGGGGCCGGAGTCCGAGGCGGCGGCAAGGAGGCTGCCGCCGGCGACTCCGCCGAGGATGAGCGGGAGCATGACGAGGGCGAGGCGCGAGCCGACCTCCTCGACCTCCTCCGACACGATCGTGCACGAGGCGCAGTCGGCCAGGTGCGCGGCGATGCGGGTGCGGTCCCGGGCGCCGAGCCCATCGCGCGTGTGCTCCCCGAGTCGGGTCATCGTCCAGCGGCACTCGCCGGATGCGGTGGCGTCGTTGACGTGCGCCTGCAGCCACGCCTTGCGCAGCCCCTCCCGCGCCCGGTACGAGAGCGCGGCGACGCTGTTTGCGGTGATGCCGAGGATGGGGGCGACCTCGTGCGGGTCCATCCCCTCGACCTCGGTGTACCAGAGCACGGTCTGCCAGCGCTCCGGCAGCGACCGGAAAGCGCGCGCGGTGAGCGTGCGGTCGAGGGCCCAGGCGGCGGGATCCTCGGGGATGCGCTCGTCTTCGTATTCCTCGATCACGTCAACATTCACGTCGCGACGGGCGGCTCCCCACGTGCTCGCCAGGTTGCGGATGGTCGTGTAGAGGTACGGCCGGAAGGCCCCGGAGGGGCCGCCGCCCGCCAGCACGCTCTTGTAGATCCGCGCGTACGCCTCGGAGACGAGGTCGTCCGCGTCGATCGACGAGGTGAACCGGCGGGCGACGCGAGCAGCCGGGAGGTAGTGACGGCGCCACAATTCGCCGAAGGCGTCGCGGTCCCCCGACCGTGCGCGTTCGATCAGCACCGCGTCCGAAGTGGTGAGCTTCGACTCCTGGCTGCCCATCCCCCTGATCCATTCCCGGGCCTCTTTCCCTTCTCGGATGGATGAGAACCCGGAACACTCGCTGCGTTGCGTGGTCCTCACCAGGAGAGACAGCCCGTTCGGTCCACTATGACGCGAAAACCTCGAATCGTCCACCCCACGGCGAGGAAACGTCACGTCGACTCCCCGGGCCGTTCGCGCGAGGCGCGGCGACCGAAGCCCTCGTCTGCGCGCGCCTCCCCGCGGCCCGCTCGCGACGGACGGGAGCCCGACGTAGGCTGGCGCCGGATGTCCCCCCGAGCCCGCCCCGCCGCCGACCCCCGCGTCGACGCCCCCGGCGACGACGCGCCCTCGGGGCTGCCCGCGCCGCTGCAGCGCGTGGTCGACCGCGTCATGTCGTGGCGCGCGGTGCGCGTGCTGCTGCACTACTCGGCCCGCCGCGGTCCGCTGCTCGCGAGCGGCCTCGCGTATCAGGCGCTGTTCGCGGTGTTCGCGGCGCTGTGGGTGGCGTTCGCGATCGCCGGACTGGTCGTGTCGGGCGACATGGTGCTGCAGCAGTCGCTGTTCCGCGTGCTCAACACGGCGATTCCGGGACTGATCGAGACCGACGACGCCGCCGGGGCGATCGACCCCGACCTGCTGCTGTCGGCATCCGTGTTCGGCTGGACCGGCGCGATCGCCCTCGTCGGCCTGCTGTTCACCGCGCTCGGCTGGCTGGCCGCCGTGCGCGACGGGGTGCGCGCGCTGCTCGAGCTCCCCGGCAGCCGCACCAACCCGGTGCTGCAGAAGCTCGTCGATCTCGCCTTCGGCATCGGGCTCGGCGTCGCGCTCGTGCTCGCGGCCGCCCTGTCGTTCGCCGGAACGAGCGCTACCAGCGCGCTGCTCGACCTGGTCGGCATCGGGTCGGACTCGGTGCCGGCGACGATCGCATCCCGCGCGGTGACGCTGCTCGTGCTGGTGGCGCTGTACGCCGCCGTGCTCACCGGGATGTACCGGGTGCTCTCGGGCGTGGGCCTGCCGCCGCGCTACCTGCGCCAGGGCGTGCTGGTCGCCGGGGTCGGGCTCGCGGGTCTGACCGTGCTGGGCACGGCGCTGCTCGGCGGTGCGGACCGCAACCCGCTGATCGCGTCGTTCGCGGTGCTCGTCGGTCTGCTCATCTACTTCAATTTCGCCTGTCAGGTGATCCTGCTGGGCGCCTCGTGGATCGCCGTGGTCACCGACGACGACGACTACGTGCTCGACGAGCGGGTGGCCGAAGAGCGGCTCGAGGCCGCCCGGCGTCTGGTCGAGGAGCACGCCCCGCCCGGGCCGAAGGCGCGGGGGCCGCTCGGCTGGATCCGGCGGCGTCTCGGGCGCGACGACGACCGCGGGTGAGGTCGGGGGCCGCGGGTAGGCTGCCCGGGTGCCTCTGAGGATCGCCAGCGTCAACGTCAACGGCGTGAGGGCCGCGTATCGCAAGGGCATGGGCGAGTGGCTCGCCGCGCGCGACGTCGACGTGCTCGCCCTGCAGGAGGTGCGGGCCGAGACCGAGCAGCTCGCGGAGCTGCTCGGCGACGAGTGGGACCTCGTGCACGACCCCGCGACCGCGAAGGGTCGCGCGGGCGTCGCGATCGCGAGTCGGCGGCCGGCGACCATCCACCGGGTCTCGTTCGGCTCCGACGAGGTCGACACGGCGGGCCGCTGGATCGAGGCCGACTACGACGTCGACGGCACGGCCCTCACCGTCGTCTCCTGCTACCTGCCGACCGGCGGCGCCGGCACCCCGAAGCAGGACGAGAAGATGGACTTCCTCGCTACCTTCGAGCAGCGGCTCGCGGAGCTGCGCGCGCATCCGCTCGCGGTCGTGGTCGGCGACCTCAACGTCGGCCACCGCACGCTCGACATCCGCAACTGGAAGGGCAACGTCAAGAACGCCGGCTTCCTCCCCGAGGAGCGTGCGGTGTTCGACCGCATCCTCGGCGCGGAGGACGACCCCGCCTACAACGCGGGCGCGGGCCTCGGCTGGGTCGACGTGGGCCGGAGGTTCGCGGGCGAGGTCGACGGGCCGTACACGTGGTGGTCGCAGCGCGGCAAGGCGTTCGACACCGACACCGGCTGGCGCATCGACTACCAGCTGGCGACCCCCGAGCTGGCCGGTAGGGTCGTGGATGTGAGGATCGACCGCGCGGACGCCTACGACCAGCGATGGTCCGACCACGCCCCGCTCGTCGTCGACTACCAGCTCTAGAAGGACCTCACATGTCTCCGGCCCCCAGCACCTCCGGGCCCCGCCTGTTCTCGGGCATGCAGCCCTCCGCCGAGTCGCTGCACGCCGGCAACTACATCGGCGCGCTCCTGCAGTGGACCGAGCTGCAGCGCGACTACGACGCGGTGTTCTGCGTCGTCGACCTGCACGCGATCACGGTGCCGCAGGATCCCGAGCAGCTCCGCCAGGCGACGCGACGCACCGCGGCGCAGTACATCGCCGCCGGCATCGACCCGGCCTCGTCGATCCTGTTCGTGCAGTCGCACGTGCCCGCCCACGCCGAGCTGGCCTGGGTGCTCAACACGATCACCGGCTTCGGCGAGGCCAGCCGGATGACCCAGTTCAAGGACAAGTCGGCCAAGCAGGGCTCGGATGCCGCCAGCGTCGGCCTGTTCACCTACCCGATCCTGCAGGCGGCCGACATCCTGCTCTACGACGCCGAGGTGGTGCCGGTGGGCGAGGACCAGCGGCAGCACATCGAGCTGACCCGCGACCTGGGCACCCGGTTCAACTCGCGGTTCGGCGACACGTTCACGATCCCCGAGGTGCGCATCCTCGCCGAGACGGCGAAGGTCTACGACCTGCAGAACCCGACGGCGAAGATGTCGAAGTCGGGCGAGTCGCCGCAGGGCATCCTGTGGCTGCTCGACGACCCGAAGGTCACCGCCAAGAAGGTCAAGTCCGCGGTCACCGACGCCGACCGCGACATCCGCTACGACCCGGCCGAGAAGCCGGGCGTCTCGAACCTGCTCACCCTGCTGTCGGTGCTCGGCGGCGAGTCGATCCCCGACCTCGAGGCGTCTTTCGAGGGTCGCGGCTACGGCGATCTGAAGGGAGAGACGGCGGATGCGGTGGTCGCCGCGTTCGAGCCGGTGCGCACCCGCACGCTGGAGCTGCTCGACGACCCGGCCGAGCTCGACCGGATGCTGGCCGCCAACGCCGAGCGCGCCGCGGAGATCGCGGAGGCGACGCTCGCGAAGGCCTACGACCGGATCGGGTTCCTCCCCCGGCGCTGAGCCGCGCCGACCGCGCGGACGCGCCCGGCGGTCAGGCGCCCGGGCGGGGGATCTCCAGCCAGAGGTCGATCTCGTCGTCGTCGCCCGACGGTCCGAGGGCGCTGGCGCTGCCGTCCTCCGACGTGCGCAGGCCGACGACGGTGATCGCCACGTCGGAGCCCTCCGGCACCGTGCGCACGATGATCTTGTCGGCGGAGCTGCCGCGCAGCGCCTCGGCGAGCCGGTCGAGCGCCGCCTCGAGGTCGTCGGGCTCGAGGTCGTCGACGCCGCCCTCGTCGAGCAGCGTGACCGTGGTGCCGCGGCGCCGCGCGAGCATCACCTGCTCGCGCACGGCGTCGTTGAGCAACCGGCGGCCGCGGATCTCGTCGCGGATGGCGCTCTCCAGGTGCAGACACTCGGCCCGCTGCGCCGGAGTGAGGTCGCCCCCGGTCTGCTCGATGGTGCGCAGCATCGGCAGCGCCATCACCGAGGTCTGCCCGAGCCGGAACTGGCGCTCGTTGAGGTGCGCCTCCTGCGCCGCCTGCCACTCGGTGGCCTCCCGCTCGGCGGAGGCGAACCGCTGCGAGTCGCGCACCGCCTTGGCGAGCGCGTTGGTCAGCAGGTGCGCGATCGCCACCCAGCCGACGCTGCCCACGACGCCGATCGCGACGACCGCGAACGGGCCCGCCCAGAGCACGGTGTGCACGACGAGGAAGCCGATCGAGGTCCAGGCGTAGCCGGGCCGGCCGCGCACCGCGGCGATCGTGGCGAGCGTGCCGACCGCGGCGACATACCAGGTGGCGTAGCCGTTGCCGCCCTCGCGGGCGGGGTCGAGGGTGGTGGTCACCAGCAGCGGCACGGTCACCGAGACGGCGACGGCGAACACCCCGAGCCAGATCGGCATCCGCGGCCGACCGTCGGGGATGAGCACCGCCACGGTCGCGATGCCGTAGACGACCATCGCGGCGATCACCCGCCCGGCATCCGACGTGTAGTCGAACTGCAGCGAGTAGAGCCCGAGCAGCACGTGGTAGCCGGAGAACAGCGCGGCGATCGTGACGATGAACGCGCGCGGGATGCGGCGGGGCCTCATGGCGTCGCCTCCGTCACGCCGGCGTCGAGCTCCGGCTCGGCCGGCGGATCGGGGTCGGGCCAGAGCAGGGTGACGCGGGTCCCCTCCCCGGGCGCGGAGTCGATGGTGGCGACGCCGCCCGCCGTGGCGAGCCGCTCGAGGATCGACACCCGCACCCCGAGTCGCGCGGTCGGCACCGCGGCGGGGTCGAAGCCCTGCCCGTCGTCGGAGACGACCACCCGGATGGCGTCGGCCGACGACGCGATCTCGACCCGTCGGCGCACGTCGGCGCCGCCCGCGTGCTGCAGGCTGTTGATCATCGCCTGCACGGTGGCCGAGTAGACGGCCTCGGCCGCCGGGAAGGGCAGCTGCAGCCGACCCGCGCCGGTCGAGGTGACCCGCACCGGCGGTGTCAGGTCGGCCGCCGCCTCGGCGATCCGACCGGCCACCACGCTGTCGCGCACGGTGACGTCGGAGTCGGGCGCCGCGGCCACGGCGTCACGCAGGAAGCCGATCGCGTTGCCGGCCATCGTCGCGGCGAGCGTCTTCGCCTCGGCCGTGTACGCCCGTGCCGCGGAGAGCAGCGTGGTGAGCACGCTGTCGTGCACGATGGCGTCGACCTGCACCCGCTCGGCGTCGATGGCGTGCTGGCGCACCGCGTGCGAGTAGCGCTCGAGGGCGTTCTGCTGGGCGGTGTCCACCCCGACCGCGGCGCCGCGGATGACGACGATCATGATCAGGATCGCGCCGCCGAGCAGGATCGAATACACCGAGTCGAGCAGCGCCAGCAGCGGATCGGAGCCGCCCCCGGCAGGGGTGATCCGGATGGCGCCGTAGATCAGCGGGACCACGGCGTTGAAGGCGACGGCGGGCCAGAACGGCAGCGCGTAGGCGGCCTTCGTGGTCGCGATGGTGACGAGGAAGTAGAGCCAGTAGCTCGACGACGACTGCGATTCGACGCTCGCGATGGCGAACGGCCAGCTCAGCAGCGCCACGACGAAGAAGCCCGCGAACACGAGGAACGCGGGCCGCACCAGCCGACCGCTGAACGCCGCGACCAGGTCGACCAGCAGCAGGAGCATGAACCCGCCGGCGATCGTCCACACCCAGATCGGGTTCATGTTCGGCAGCTGCTCGAGCTGCAGCGGCACCGACTGCAGGAAGAACACCACACCGATCACCGCCGCCAACCGGGCGATGGCCGAGTCGACCCGCAGCAGGCTCAGCGGGTTCCGCACCGCCCGCGACGGCGATGCGGCGGTGGCGCTAATGGCCCGTGCCGTCGGGATCGAGACCCGGCAGGATGCCGTCCTCCACCGCCCGGCGGAGGAGATCCACCTTGGTGGGCGCGGGGCGCCCGACCTCGACGTACTTCACGCGGATGCGGTCGAGGTACTCCCGCGCCGTCGAGTACCCGATGCCGAGCTGCTCGGCAGCCAGCTTGAGCGGGAGCCCGGAGGCGTAGAGGTGGAGGATCTCGCGTTCCCGGCGCCCCAGCTGCGCCTTGGCGAAGTCGCGATCGGCGTCGATCGCGCTCGCCCACTCGAGGTTGTTGAGCACCTCGCCGCGGGCGACGGTGGCGGCCGCGGCGATGACGGTGCTCGTCGCGGAGGACTTGGGGATGACACCGGCGGCGCCGGCGGCGAGCGCCTCGCGCACGAGGGCGACGCGGTCGGCGATGCTGTGCACCAGCACGGCGGCCCCGGCGGCCTGCACCCGTTTGACGTTGTCGGTGACGCTCGACCCGTCGCCGAGCGAGAGGTCGAGCACGACGACGTCGACCTCGCGGCCCGCGAGCGCGTCGAGCAGGTCGGAGACGGTCGGCGCGACCTCGACGACGTCGAAGCCCTCGTCGGAGAACGCCGCCTTCAGCCCGAGCCGCACCGACTCGTGGTCGTCGACGACCGCGACGCTCAGCGTCGTGGCGTCCGAGGGCCGCTCCACCTGCGACACAGCCATCCGTTTCTCTCCCAGCCCCGGGCGGGCGGAGAGCCCGCTCAGTCCGATTCCGGGAAGTCTACCGCCCGGGCCCGCCGTCGCGGCGGAACGCGGCCACCGCTTCGACGTGGTGCGTGCCGGGGAACAGGTCGAGTGCGCGCAGGGTCGTCAGCTCGTAGCCGTGCCCGGCGAGGAGCGCCGCGTCGCGGGCGAGCGCGACCGGGTCGCAGGCCACGTAGACGACGGATGCGGGCCCCGCCGACGCGATCGCGTCGACCACGGCGCGCCCCGCCCCCGAGCGCGGCGGATCGAGCACGACGGTCGCCGCGCGCAGGCGGGCTCGCTCGGCGGCGCTCGCATCGGCGAGGCCGCCGACCCAGCGCTCGACCCGGGCGGTGACGGCGCGCGCCCCGACCCAGTCGGCGAGGTTCTCGGCCGCGTGCTCGGTGGCCCGCGCGTCGGACTCGACCGTCGTGATGCGGGTGGCGGGGCCGAAGCGGTCGCCGACGGCGGCGGCGAGCAGGCCGACGCCGCCGTAGAGGTCGAGGTTCGCGGCGCCGGGGTCGAAGGCATCCGGGTCGATCGCGCCGACCACCGCCTCGGAGAGCGCGGCGGGGGCGGCGGCGTGCACCTGCCAGAACCCGGTGTCGTCGACGCGGAACTCGCGCTCGCCGACCCGCTCGCGGATGACGGTGGGCTGCTGCGCGTCGATCACCAGCCGGGCGCCGTCGCCCACGCTCGGGGCGAGCACCTGCACGCTCGCGGCCCCCGGCATCCGGTCGCCGAGGGGCGCCAGGTCGCGCACCGCCGCGACGGCGAGCGGCAGGTCGGCCACGGGGACGACACGCCGCGAGCGCGCGGCGTAGGGGCCCACGCGGCCGTCGGCGTCGATGTGCAGCCGCTCGCGGGTGCGCCATCCGGTGCCGTCGGCCGGGCCGGGTAGGGCGTCCACCGTCACCTCGCGGCGGAGCCCCGCCATCCGGTCGAGCGCCTCGGCGAGCACGCGCGCCTTCAGCTCGCGCTGGTGGGCGAGGGAGATGTGGCCGAAGTCGGCGCCGCCCGGGCGCTCGTCGGGGTCACGGGCGACGTCGGCCTCCGGCCAGACGTGGGGCACGCGGTGCGGGCTCGGCTCGAGCACCCGCACGGTCGTGGCGCGCCAGAACCGCGGCTTGGAATCGTCGACGATGCGGGCCAGCACCCGCTCGCCCGGGATGGCGTCGGCCACGAACACGACCCGCCCGTCGAGCCGGGCCACCGAGATGCCGCCGTGCGCGATGTTGGTAGCGTCGAGTTCGACCTCGCGGCCGCGCATCGCGCCCTCGCCGCTCTCTCCGCCCATTCCGCCGAGTCTAGGAGCGCCCGTGGCGCCGGTCCGCCTGTACCTCGCGTCGACGTCGCCCGCCCGCCTCGCGACGCTGCGCGCCGCCGGCGTCGAGCCGGTCGCCATCGCCCCCGGCGTGGATGAAGAGGCCGCGGTGGCCGCCGCCGGGCCGCTGAGCCCCGACGCCATGGTGCTGCTGCTGGCCCGACTCAAGGCGGAGGCGGTGGTCGAGTCCCGCGACGACCTCGACGGGCTCGTGTTCGGCGGCGACTCCGCGTTCGAGCTCGACGGCGCCGTCTACGGCAAGCCGCACCGGCCCGAGGTGGCGCGGGAGCGCTGGCGGGCGCAGCGGGGTCGCGCCGGCACGCTGCACTCCGGGCACTGGCTGATCGACGCGCGCGCCGACGGAACGGGGGCGGCGGTCGGCGTCGCGACGTCGGCCCGGGTCGAGTTCGCCGACGACGTCGACGACGCCGAGATCGAGGCCTACCTCGCCACCGGCGAGCCGCTCGAGGTCGCCGGGGCGTTCACCATCGACGGCCGCGGCGCCGCGTTCATCTCGCGCATCGAGGGCGACCCGCACACCGTCGTCGGGCTCAGCATCCCGGCGCTCCGCGTGCTCGTGCGCGACCTCGGCGTGGCCTGGACCGACCTCTGGAACCGGCCCTGACGGCATCCGGTCGCATGTCGGCCCCCGAGACGGCGCCGATCGGGCGACTCGCGGGGTTGTGGGTTCCCCAGCAGCCGCGCGCGGGGTTTCTGTCCCGCCCGGACAACCGGGGCCACCCCGCCGACCCCTAGGCTCGAAGACTATGGCCCCCCGCATCTCCAAGGTCCTGATCGCCAATCGCGGGGAGATCGCCGTCCGCGTCATCCGCGCCGCGCGGGATGCGGGCATCGGCTCCGTCGCGGTCTACGCCGATCAGGACCGCGACGCGCGCCACGTGCGCCTCGCCGACGAGGCCTACGCGCTCGAGGGCGAGACCAGCGCCGAGACCTACCTGGTCATCGACAAGCTGCTCTCGGTGGCGCGCCGCTCGGGCGCCGACGCCGTGCACCCGGGCTACGGCTTCCTCGCCGAGAACGCCGACTTCGCCCGCGCCGTCATCGACGCCGGGCTCATCTGGATCGGACCGAGCCCCGAGGCGATCGAGCGACTGGGCGACAAGGTGTCGGCCCGGCACGTCGCCGAGAAGGTCGGGGCGCCGCTCGCCCCCGGCACCCTGGAGCCGGTGACGGGCGCCGACGAGGTGCTCGCCTTCGCCGACGAGGTGGGACTGCCGGTCGCGATCAAGGCCGCGTTCGGCGGCGGCGGCCGCGGCCTCAAGGTGGCCCGCACGCGCGAGGAGATCCCCGAGCTCTACGAGTCGGCCGTGCGCGAGGCGACCGCGGCGTTCGGCCGCGGCGAGTGCTTCGTCGAGAAGTACCTCGACGAGCCGCGCCACGTCGAGACCCAGTGCCTGGCCGACTCCGCCGGCACCGTCATCGTCGTCTCGACGCGCGACTGCTCGCTGCAGCGCCGCCACCAGAAGCTCGTCGAGGAGGCGCCGGCGCCGTTCCTCACCGACGAGCAGCGCGACCTGCTCTACAGCTCGAGCAAGGCGATCCTCAAGGAGGTCGGCTACCTCGGCGCGGGCACCTGCGAGTTCCTCATCGGCAAGGACGGCACCGTGTCGTTCCTCGAGGTCAACACCCGCCTGCAGGTGGAGCACCCGGTCTCGGAGGAGGTCACCGGGATGGACCTCGTGCGCGAGCAGTTCCGCATCGCCGAGGGCGGCCTGCTCGACGACGTCGACCCCGAGAACCACGGCCACTCGATCGAGTTCCGCATCAACGGCGAGGACCCGGGCCGCAACTTCCTGCCGACGCCCGGACCGGTGCAGGTGCTGCGCTTCCCCGGCGGCCCCGGCGTGCGCGTCGACTCCGGCGTCACCACCGGCGACGTCATTTCGGGCGCGTTCGACTCGCTGCTGGCGAAGCTGATCGTGACCGGCCACTCGCGCGAGGACGCCATGGAGCGCGCGCGCCGTGCGCTCGACGAGTTCGAGGTCGCGGGCCTGCCGACGGTGCTGCCGTTCCACCGCAAGATCGTGCGCGACCCGGCGTTCACCGCCGAGAACGGCGAGTTCGGCGTCTACACCCGGTGGATCGAGACCGACTTCGACAACGACCTCGAGCCCTGGGGCGGCATGTTCCCCGAGGTCGCGCCCGCCGAGAAGCGGCACAGCGTCGTCGTCGAGGTGGAGGGCAAGCGCGTCACGGTGTCGCTGCCCACCAACCTGCTGCCGTCGACCGGCTCGGTCTCGGCCGCTCCCCCGCCGAAGCGCCGCGCCGCGGGCAGCTCGACGGTCGCGACGACGGGCGACGCGCTCACGGCGCCGATGCAGGCCACGGTCGTGAAGGTGTCGGTCGAGGAGGGTGCCAAGGTCGTCAAGGGCGACCTCGTGCTCGTGCTCGAGGCGATGAAGATGGAGCAGCCGATCACCGCCCACCGCGACGGGATCGTCGCCGGGCTCGACGCGCCGATCGGCACGACCGTGTCGGCCGGTCACCGGCTGCTGCTCATCCAGGACTGACCGCTCGCGGCATCCGCCGCGAGGACCGTCCCGGCGCGGGCGCCCGGCCGCCCCTCCGTTTCTCAGGAGCCGACGGTGCGGGTGTGACGAATGTCTCGCATTGGTACCGGCGGGCCGGTCTCGCCGGCGGGATCTCCTGAGTGCTGAGCGAGGGCCGCCACGACGCGCGACGCGCACCAGGCCCAGTCGGTCACGATCCGGTCGTAGCTGAGTCGGATGACGGCGTACCCGCGCGCGACCAGCTCGGCATCGCGCCGGCGATCCTCGTCGAACGCCGCGGGCCCGCGATGGAATCCGGCGCCGTCGACCTCGATCACGAGGCGCCCGACCACCATGTCGACCCGGCCGACCCCGGCGATCGCGACCTGCTGACGCGGCGCGAGTCCCAGCGCCCCGAGCCGCTGGCGCACGATCGACTCGAGACCGGACTGACTCCCTTCCCGAACGGCCAGCGAGCGCACCCGCGCCAGTGCGTCGGCGTCCTCGAGCTCGCGCCGGAGTGCGGAGAGCGGCATCCCCGCCCCGACCGCGCTGTCGAGACAGGCGATCGCCGTCTCCCGATCCGCCCAGGCAGCCACCTGACGGAGCGCATCGCCGAGGCCGACACGCCAGCACTCCCGGTGCGGGGCGGTGGGGATCCAGTGCACGATGATCCGCCGGTCCGCGATGTCGGGCCGCCGAGCGTCCCCGACGCCCACGGTGCGCAGGCGCGAGGCGTGGGGCGGCACCGCGATGTGCAGTTCGTCCCCGTGCCCGGACCAGAGTCCGTGGCTCCCGGCGGCGCTGAGACCGCACAGTCGCCCGCCTACGCGCACCGCGAGGATCCCGTCGACGCTCGCATCCGGGCTCGCGTAGTGCGCGCGGCGGACCCGACGGATCTCGCCTCGGCGGACGGCGGAGGCGATGTCGCCACCGTCGACTCCCCGGCCGAGGATCTGACGGCGCGTGGCGATGCCGCCGAACGAGCGACAGACCGGGGCGACGGCGCGGTGCATCCCGGCATCCTCCCCGGACGGGTGACCGCGTGGGCCCCGCTGACGCGCCCGGGGAGTCAGCGCGGCGCCGCCCCATGGGGACGATCGGAGACCGCCCGCGCACGACCTCGCGAGCCTCGCTCCCGGTGCACGAGTCGAGCCTCGCTGGTGTAGAGGGGTCGGGCCTCCCTCCGTGTACAGGAGATCCGGGGGCGGATCCGGGGATATGAGCCCCACCCGCCCCTCCCTTCGACTCCAGCCCCGCAAACTCCTGAAAACGGAGGGAGGGGAGGGTTCGCCGGCTCCGCACGCGGGCCGCCGCCGCATCGCGGGGCGGGGCGAGGCGAGACGAGGCGAGGCGAGGCGAGGCGGGGCGAGGCGGGGCGGCGGGCGTTCAGTCGACGATGTGCAGGGCGCGCGCCGCGTCGGTGATCGACCCCGAGAGCGACGGGTACACGCTGAACGCGCGGGCGAGCTGGTCGACGGTGAGCCGGTGCTCGACCGCGAGCGCGATCGGCAGGATCAAGTCGCTCGCCTTCGGCGCGACGACGACGCCGCCGATCACGGTGCCCGAGCCGGTGCGGGCAAAAAGCTTCACGAAGCCGTCCTTCAGCCCGAGCATCTTGGCGCGCGGGTTCGCCGAGAGCGGCAGCTTGCAGATCTCACCCTGGGCGAGGCCCTCCTCGATCTGCTTCTGCGACCAGCCGACGGTCGCGACCTCGGGCTGGGTGAAGATGTTGCTCGTCACGTTGCGCGGTTCGGTCGGCGAGACCGCGTCGCCGAGCGCGTGGTACACGGCGGTGCGGCCCTGCATCGAGGCGACGGATGCCAGCGGCAGGAAGTCGCTGCAGTCGCCCGCCGCGTAGATCGACGGCATCGACGTGCGCGCCACCCGGTTCACCCGGATGTGGCCCGAGTCGGTCATCTGCACGCCCGCCTCGGCGAGTCCGATGCCGGCCGTGTTCGGGATGGCGCCGAGGGCGAGCAGGCAGTGCGACCCGGTCACCTCGCGGCCGTCGGTGAGCTTCACGACCACGCCGTCGTCGGTCCGCGCGACCGACTCCATCCGGCTCTGGGACAGGATGTCCATGCCCCCGCGACGGAACACCTCCTCGACGACGTGGGCGGCATCCGTGTCCTCGCCGGGGAGCACCTGCTCGCGGCTGGAGACGAGGGTGACCTTCGCGCCGAGCGCGAGGTAGGCGGAGGCGAACTCGGCGCCGGTCACGCCCGAGCCGACGACGATCATGTGCTCGGGCACCGCGTCGAGCGAGTAGAGCTGCGTCCAGCTGAGGATGCGCTCGCCGTCGGGCTTCGCCGACGGGAGCACGCGGGGGCTCGCGCCGACCGCGACGACGACGGTATCGGCCTCGATCTCGTCGAAGTCGGTGCGGCGCTTTCCGCTGCCGGTCGACACGACCACGCGGTTCGGGCCGTCGAGCCGGCCGTCGCCGGTCACCACCTGCACCCCGGCCTTGGCGAGCTGCGACTTCATGTCGGCGGACTGCTGGCGGGCGAGCGAGAGCAGGCGCTGGTTCACCGCGGACAGGTTGACCGCCACCTGCGGGCGCAGCGACCGGCCCGGGTCGGTGCGGGTGTAGAACTGCACGCCCAGGTCGCTCGACTCGGCGACGGCGGTGGCGGCCTCGGCGGTGGCGATCAGGGTCTTCGACGGAACGACGTCGGTGAGCACCGCCGCGCCGCCGACCCCGGTGCGCTCCACCAGGGTGACCTCAGCGCCGAGCTGGGCGCCCGCGATGGCGGCTTCGTAGCCGCCCGGACCTCCCCCGACGACGGCGATGCGGTGGGTTCGCTCGAACTGGGAGGCCATACCCCGATTCTTGCCGGTTTCGCGGCTCGCCGCGGACCCGTCGACGATCGGCGACCGGTCCCCGCGTCCGGGCCGCACTCCTTCCCCTCCCCGCGGCCCGTCCCGGTCCCGCGCCGAGTGCCGATCGGCATCCCGCGACCCGGATGCGGCCCCGCGCCCGCGACGTAGAGTGATCGCATGTCCGCGCACCCCCTCGACGACCCCGCCGCCGACCCGTTCGAGATCGCCCGCGAGGCGGCCGCCCGCATCGCCGAGATCAGCGGGGTGGAGCGCCACGACATCGCGCTCACGCTGGGCAGCGGCTGGGCGAAGGCCGCCGACCTGCTCGGCGAGACGGTCGCGACGATCCCGGCCACCGACATCCCCGGCTTCAGCGCACCCGCCCTCGCCGGCCACGTCGGCACGCTGCGCAGCGTGCGCCTCGTCGACGGGCGGCACGCGCTCGTGATCGGCGCCCGCACGCACTACTACGAGGGCCACGGCGTGCGGCGCGTGGTGCACTCGGTGCGCACGGCCGCCGCGACCGGCGCGCGCATCATGGTGCTCACCAACGGCGCGGGCGGCATCAAGGAGCACTGGGAGCCCGGCACGCCGGTGCTCATCTCCGACCACATCAACCTGACCGCGGACTCGCCGCTCGAGGGCGCGACCTTCATCGACCTCACCGACCTCTACTCGTCGCGCCTGCGCGACGTCGCCCGCGGGGTCGACCCGTCGCTCGACGAGGGCGTGTACTGCCAGTTCCGCGGCCCGCACTACGAGACGCCCGCCGAGGTGCAGATGGCGAAGGCGATCGGCGGGCACATCGTCGGGATGTCGACCGCGCTCGAGGCGATCGCCGCCCGGCAGGCCGGGATGGAGGTGCTCGGCTTCTCGCTGATCACCAACCTCGCGGCCGGCATCTCGCCCGAGCCGCTGAGCCACGCCGAGGTCATCCAGGCGGGCAAGGACGCCGAGCCGGTCATCTCCGACCTGCTCGCCCGGGTGGTCGCGGCGCTGTGAGCGTCGACACCTCGGCCGCCGAGGCGTGGCAGGCGCAGGACCCGGATCCGCAGACCCGCGCCGAGCTGTCCGCGCTGCTCGACGCCTCACGCGCGGGCGACGCCGCCGCGGCCGCCGATCTCGCCGACCGGTTCTCGGGCCGGCTCGAGTTCGGCACGGCGGGTCTCCGCGGCGAGCTGGGCGCCGGGCCGATGCGGATGAACCGCGTGCTGGTGGCGCAGGCCGCCGCCGGGCTCGCCCGCCACCTGCTGGCGCGCGACCCGCATCCGAGCGTCGTGATCGGCTGGGACGGGCGGCACAACTCCGACGTGTTCGCGCGGGACAGCGCCGAGCTGCTGGCCGGCGCGGGCGTCGCCGTGACGATGCTGCCGCGGATGCTGCCGACCCCGGTGCTCGCCTTCGCGGTGCGTCACCTCGACGCGAGCGCCGGCATCATGGTGACCGCGAGCCACAACCCGCCGCGCGACAACGGCTACAAGGTCTACCTCGGCGGCGCGGACGCGGGGTCGCAGATCGTGCCGCCCGCGGATGCCGAGATCGCCGCCGCGATCGCGCAGGTGGCCGCCGGGTCGATCGTCGAGCTGCCGCGTTCCGACGACTACGCGACGGCCGACGAGGGCGTCCTCGACGCCTACGTGGCGCGCACCGCCGCGCTCGCCGAGACGACCGCGCCGCTGCGCTGGGTCTACACGCCGATGCACGGCGTCGGACTCGAGACGACCCGCCTGGTCGCCGCCGCCGCGGGCTTCCCCGCGCCGATCGTGGTGGCCGAGCAGGCCGACCCCGACCCCGACTTCCCCACCGTCGCGTTCCCCAACCCCGAGGAACCGGGGGCGACCGACCTCGCCCTCGCGCTCGCGCGCGCCGAGCGGGCCGACCTGGTGATCGCGAACGATCCGGACGCCGACCGGGTCGCCGTCGCGGTGCCGGATGCCGACGGCTGGCGACAGCTCTCCGGCAACGAGGTGGGCTGGCTGCTCGGCGCGCGCGCCGCGGAGCGCGCCGAGAGCGGCACGCTGGCCTGCTCGCTGGTCAGCTCCCCGGCGCTCGGCGCGATCGCCGCCGCGGAGGGGCTCGACTTCGTCGAGACGCTCACCGGGTTCAAGTGGATCTCGCGCGCGCCCGACCTGGTGTTCGGCTACGAGGAGGCGCTCGGCTACCTGGTCGACCCCGACAAGGTGCGCGACAAGGACGGCATCTCGGCGCTCGTCGCGGTGCTCACGCTGTTCGCCGAGCTGCGCGAGCAGGGCATCTCTCTGGCCGAGCACCTCGACCGGTTCGCCGAGCGGTTCGGAGGGTTCGCGTCGGCGCAGATCTCGATCCGCGTCGACGACCTCGACGTGATCGCCCGGACGATCGCCCGGCTGCGCGCCGAGCCCCCGGCCGAGATCGGCGGCGTGCCGGTGGAGTCGGTCGACGACTTCGCGACCGGGGTGGGCGACTACCCGCGGGCGGACATCCTGCGCTACCGGCTGGCGGGCGGCGCCCGGGTGATCGTGCGACCGAGCGGCACCGAGCCCAAGCTGAAGTGCTACCTCGACGCGGCCTACGCCGAGGGCGGGGCGGCCGAACGCTGGGCGGGGGCCCGCGCCACGGTCGCGCGGCTCGAGGCGGGCATGCGCGAGCTGCTCGCCTGATCCGCCCCGGGGCGGGTCAGGCCGTGGGCCGCACGAACCAGTGGTTGGCGCTGTAGATCGGCCGCACGGCCACGACGGTGCCGGGACGCGGCGCGTCGATCATCTGCCCGTTGCCCAGGTAGATGCCGATGTGACCGCCGCCGTCCATCACGACCAGGTCGCCGGGGAGCGCCGCCGACGGCGCGATCGCCGTCATCCGCCCCTGGGCGCTCGACGAGTGCGGCAGGTAGACGCCGAACTGGGAGTAGACGAACTGGGTGAAGCCCGAGCAGTCGAAGCCCGACGGGTCGGCGCCGCCGAACCGGTAGGGGACGCCCTGGTACTTCATCGCGACCGCGACGACCGCGTCGAGGCTGAAGTTCGGGTAGGGCGGGTTGGCGAGGTAGTCGCTCACCGACGGACCCGAGTAGGCCGCGTAGGCGGCGGCGAGCGCCTGGCGGCGCATCTCGGCCGCCGAGGTGGCGTCGTAGTCGTCGCGCTCGGCGAACTCGACCTCGGCCACCGCGGCCAGGGTCAGGCTCTGCGCGTCGACGGCCACGGCGGCCGTCTCGGCCGGATCGCCCGACCCCGAGTAGGCGTACGCGGGAAGCGCGACGGTGCAGAACAGGCCCGGCACGGCGACGCCGAGCACGAGCAGCTTGAGGGCGCCGTCGCGGCGCGAGGCGCGGACGGCGGGATCGGTGGACGCGGAGTCGCGCCCGGAGAAGGGTGACAGCACGAGGAGGATCTCCCGCGTCTCGCCGGCTGTGATCGGCCCATCCCGTGGTTCTCAGGTTCCCGACGACGGGGGATGGGGTGATGAGACGCCCCGCGTCGGGTCCCGCCCGTGATGCCCGGCGGGACGGATCGAGTGTACGTTCGGCGCCCGCGGGCACCCAGCCGAGCCGGGCCCTCCCAGCACATTCACGGCGATCCTCCGGCCGCCCTCCGGCGACGGGGACGTCCGGGCGCGACCGCCCCTCCGGGCTCGGCGCGGGCCCCGGCCCGCGGCGGGAACGGCCCGGGATCAGGCCACGGCGTAGACGTGCACGGCCACCTCGGCGGGCAGCTCGAGGCCGTCGCCGTGACCGTCGGCGCGGACCAGCACGTAGCCGCCCGCGGGCTCGGCGATCACCGTCGCCCCGGGCGTCACGCCGGCCTCCCGCAGCTGCGCGAGCAGCTCGGGGTCGAACTGCACCGGCTCGCCCAGCCGACGGATGACGACCGACACCGGGCCGTCGGCATCCGCCGTGCGCGCCACGAGGTTGACGACCCCGTCGAGGAAGCTCGGGGCGGGGTCGCCGCCGATCTCCTCGAGCGCCGGGATCGGGTTGCCGTACGGCGACTCGGTCGGGCGGTCGAGCAGTTCGACCAGGCGGCGCTCGACCTGCTCGCTCATCACGTGCTCCCACCGACACGCCTCGTCGTGCACGTAGGCCCAGTCGAGGCCGATGACGTCGGCCAGCAGCCGCTCCGCGAGCCGATGCTTGCGCATGACGTGCAGGGCGCGGGTGCGGCCCTCGGGGGTGAGCTCGAGGTGACGGTCGCCCTCGACGCGCACGAGACCGTCGCGCTCCATCCGGGCGATGGTCTGCGACACCGTCGGGCCGGAGTGCTCGAGGCGCTCCGAGATCCGGGCGCGCAGGGGCACGATGCCCTCCTCCTCGAGATCGAGGATGGTCCGCAGGTACATCTCGGTGGTGTCGACGAGGTCCGTCACGCAGGACAGCCTATCCTCGCCCGCCGACCGGCCGCTCCGCCCCGGGAACCCCTCACCGGCCCGCCCCCGGGTCGGGCGCCGGGGGCGCGCGACCTAGAATCGGAGCCATGCCCGCGCTCGAGATCCCCCGTGACCTGCTGCCCACCGACGGGCGGTTCGGATGCGGACCGGCCAAGGTCGACGCGAGCCAGGTCGACCACCTCGTGGCCCACGCCGGACTGCTCGGCACGTCGCACCGGCAGGCGCCGGTGAAGGACCTGGTCGGCCGGGTGCGGTCGGGACTCGCCGACCTGTTCGCCCTGCCCGACGGCTACGAGATGGTGCTCGGCAACGGCGGCTCGACCGCGTTCTGGGACGCGGCCGTGTTCTCGCTCATCGAGCGCCGCAGCGAGCACCTCTCGTTCGGTGAGTTCGGCTCCAAGTTCGCGTCCGCCGCCGCCGCCCCGTTCCTCGAGGCGCCGCACGTGATCACCGCCCCGGGCGGGTCGCGCAGCGAGCTGGAGCCGGTCGACGGCGTCGACCTCTACGCCTGGCCGCACAACGAGACCTCCACCGGCGTGATGGCCCCGGTGCGCCGGGCCGCGGGCGACGCGGGCGCGCTCACCGTGGTCGACGCCACGAGCGCCGCCGGCGGGGTCGCCGTCGACCTCGCCGAGACGGACGTCTACTACTTCGCCCCGCAGAAGAACTTCGCGAGCGACGGCGGGCTGTGGCTCGCCGCGATGTCGCCCGCCGCGATCGAGCGCATCGCGCGGATCGACGCGAGCGAGCGCTGGATCCCGGGCTTCCTCAGCCTGCAGAGCGCGGTCGACAACTCGCGGCTCAACCAGACGCTCAACACGCCGGCCATCGCCACGCTGCTGCTGCTCGAAGCGCAGATCGACGCCATCCGCGCCGCCGGCGGGCTCGACTGGGCCGATGCGCGCACGCGCGAGTCGTCCGGACTGCTCTACGACTGGGCCGAGGCCGCCGAGTTCGCCACCCCGTTCGTCGCGGACCCCGCGCACCGGTCGCAGGTGGTCGTCACGATCGACTTCGACGACCGGATCGACGCGGCCGCGATCGCCGCGACGCTGCGCGCGAACGGCATCGTCGATACCGAGCCGTACCGCAAGCTCGGCCGCAACCAGCTGCGCATCGCCACCTTCGCGGGCATCGATCCGGATGACGTCCGCGCCCTGATCGGCGCGCTGGACTGGGTCGTCGAGCACCTGCCCGCGTGACCCGACGCCGTTAGGCTGACGCCGTGCGGCTGTGGCTCCGAGCGTCCGAGAGGCGGGCGCAACCCGACCCGCTCGCGACCGACGAGCGCGTACCCGTGCTGGTCGGCGGCGGGCTCTGGGTCGTCGCCGCCGTCGTGGCCGCCGTCGTCGCGCCCGAGGGCCCGGTGCGCGACCTGCTCGTGCCCCTCACCCTGGCGGGCGTGGCGCTCGGACTCGTCCTGCTCGGCTACGTCGTCTTCCGGCGGCGCGGCCAGCGCTGACGCCGCTTCTTCGCGCCCTCGGCCGGGGCGTCGCCCTCGGCGTCCCCGTCGGGGGTCCCACCATCCGCCGCGCCGTCGTCGGCGGCTGCGTCGGCCGTCGCGTCGTCCGCAGCGGGGGCGTCGGCGGCTGCACCGGTCGCCGCGGAGTCCGCGGATGCGCCGTCGGCCGGACCGTCCAGGTCGGGCTCGTCGACCCCGTCGCGCTCGACCGAGTCGTCGCCGAGGTCCGTCTCGTCGAGGTCCTCGAAGTCGTCGTCGCCGTCCTCGTCGTCGGCGTCGTCCGCGTCGTCGCCCTCGAGCGTGGCGTCCGGCTCCCCCGCCGCGGCCTGAGCCGCGCGGTACTCCTCGAGCCGCTGCGCCCACGGGATCCACTCGGGGGCGACCAGCGCGCCGTCTCCCGGCAGCAGCTCCGCCTCGAGCACCGTCGGGTCGGCATCGTCGACCTCGGCGAGGCTCACCGTCCAGCGCCACCCGGGATACCCGCTCATCCGCGCCGAGAAGGCGAGCGTCACGACGCCGTCGCCCTCCTCGGCGGCGGCGACCAGCTCGCCCACGTCGCCCTCGGCCGTGATCTCGAGCAGCGCGGCGCGCGCCACCCGCTCCCGGACCGCGGCGTCAGCCATCGAGGTCGTCGGCCACCCGGCGCAGCACCGCGGCGATCTTCGCGCCGTGGGCGCGGTCGGGGTAGCGGCCCCGACGCAGTCCCGCGCCGATGCCGTCGAGCAGCTTCACCAGGTCTTCGACCACGATCGCCATGTCGTCCGCCGACCGGCGGTTGCGCGCGGTGAGGGTGGGGGCGGCGTCGAGCACGCGCACCGAGAGCGCCTGGGCGCCGCGGCGGCCGTCGGCGATGCCGAACTCGAGGCGGCTGCCGGCCTTGATGACGGCGCCCTCGGGCACCGCGGACGCGTGCAGGAAGACCTCCTGCCCGTCATCGGACGCGATGAAGCCGAAGCCCTTCTCCGCGTCGTAGAACTTGACCTTGCCGGTGGGCATCGCCACGACCCCTATCCTTGAAACCGTGTCAGACGAGACCCGGGTGCCGCTCAATCGTACCGAACGCGTTCTGGTGTTCATGATCGCCGGCATCCTCGTGCTGTCGGTCGTGACCATCGTCGTCGTCACCATCCTCACCGCCACGGGCGCCGCCCCGGGCGGCGGCGCGTTCTGGGAGTCGGTGCAGCTGCTCCCGCTCGTCGGGCTGCCGCTCGCCTTCGTGCTGATCATCGTCTTCCTCGTGCTCAGCACCCTCCGCCGCCGCAGGATCGCCGAAGGTGGCCGCGACTAGCGGATCCGTCCTCGCGCTCGCGGCCCGGCTGCGGGCGCTCCCCGACGACGAGCTGACCCGCCTGGTCACCGCGCGCGGCGTGCGCGCCGGCGGGATCGACGACTTCTTCGACCTCGCCGAGGCGCTGCTCGACCGCACGTCGGTGCAGGCGGCGCTGGAGCGCCTCGACCGGCCCACGCTCGCCGTGCTGGCCGCGGCCGGCGAACTGGCGGAGAGCACCGGCGCCCCGACCGCCGACCGGGTCGCCGAGCGGGTCGGCCTCGACGTCGACGACGTCGCCGCCCGGCTGGAGGTGGCGATCTCCGCCGGCCTGGCGGGCGCCGAGTCGGGTCGCTACGCCCCCTGGGACGCCGTGGTCGAGCAGCTGCGCTCCTGGCCGGCGTTCGGCCTGCCCACGGCGAGCCAGCTGGCCGATATCCCCGCCCCGGCCGCCCTCGAACGGGTCAGCGCCGCCGACGCGCGGTTCATCGACCGCGGCGCGGGCGACCGGGCGTTCGCCACCGTCGCGGCCATCACCGACCTGCTGCTCGCGCTGCGCGACGGACCCGCCCGTCGACTCACCCGCGGCGGGGTGGCGCTGCCCGATGCGCGGCGGCTGGGCGAGGCGTCCGGCGTCGAGCCGGAGGAGGTCGGCATCCTGCTCGACATCGCCGGCCGCGCCGGCCTGGTGTCGCTCGACGGCTCCGGGTGGGAGCCGCTCTCCGCCGCGGGCGACTGGCTCGCCGCCCCGCGGGTGGACCGCTGGCGCGACCTCGCCGCCGGATGGCTGGCCCGACTCCCCGAGGAGCTGCGCGACCTGCTGCGCGACCGGGCCCGCGCGGTCTGGGGTGAGGGCCTGCTCGACTACCTGCGCTGGCTCTACCCGGGCGGCGGCGAGTGGATCCGCTCCCGCGCCGCCACCTTCGGCGAGGAGGCCGACCTGCTCGGACTCGCCGGCTCCTCGACCCCGAGCACTCCGGGCACCGCCCTGCTGCTCGACGGGCCGGATGCCGCCGCCGTCGCGATGGCCGAGCTGCTGCCGCCCGAGGTCGACTCGGTCTACCTGCAGGACGACCTGACGGTCATCTCCCCCGGTCCGCTGCGCGCCGACCTCGACCTGCGGATGCGGGGTCTGGCCGACGTCGAGACCCGCGGCGTGGCGACCGGGTTCCGCATCACCGCCGCCAGCCTGACCCGCGCGCTGCTCGCCGGGGAGAGCGAGGCCGGCATCCGGGAGTTCCTGTCGGGGGTCTCGGTGACCGGATTCCCGCAGCCGCTCGACTACCTCGTCGCCGAGACGGCGGCGCGGTTCGGCAGTCTGCGCGTCGGCGCCGAACCCCACGGGGGCAGCTACGTGCGCTCCGACGACCCGACCCTGCTGCGCCAGGTGGCGGTCGACCAGACGCTCGCCACGCTCGGCCTCGCCGACGAGGGCGACCGCCTGGTGAGCCGGTTCGACGCGGGCGTCGTCGTCACCACCCTCGTCGAGCGCCGGTACCCGGCTGTCCGCGAAGACGCCGCGGGCCGCATCGCGACGGCGGGGGCGACCCGCGCCGACCGGGGCGGCGTGCCCGACGACACCGCCGCGATCCTCATCGCCCACGTGCGCGAGGTGGCGACGGCCGAGCCGGACGACGACCGGGCGTGGCTGGTGCGGCAGATCGAGCTGGCCGCGAAGGGCAAGGTCGCCGTGACCGTCACCGTGCGGATGCCCGACGGCAGCGAGGCCGAGTACACCCTCGAGCCGGCGGCCGTCGCCGGCGGACGGCTGCGCGCGCGCGACCGCCGGGCCGACATCGAGCGCACGCTCCCGCTGTCGTCGATCGTCGACGTGCGCCCCGCCTGACGCCCCGCCTGACGCCGCGCCCGACGCCGCCCGACGACCGTCGCCGACCCGGCCCGCGGAGCGCGCGCGGGATAGACTGGCCCGCTATGACTTCCGGGCCGCTGATCGTGCAGAGCGACCGCACCGTGCTGCTCGAGGTGGCGCATCCCGAGGCCGAGGAGGCCCGGCACGAACTGGCCGTCTTCGCCGAGCTGGAGCGCGCACCCGAGCACGTGCACACCTACCGCATCACGCGGCTCGGGCTGTGGAACGCACGCGCGGCGGGGCACTCCGCGGAGCAGATGCTCGCCACCCTCGAGCGGTACGCGAAGTTCCCGGTGCCGCAGACCGTGGCCGTCGACATCGAGGAGACGGTGGGCCGCTACGGGCGACTGGTGATCGAGCGCGACGCCGAGGGCGAGCTGATCATCACCGCCACGGATGCCGCGGTGCTCGCCGAGATCACCCGCAGCTCCAAGGTCGGGCCGTTCCTCGGCATCCGCCGCTCGTCCACCGAGTGGACGCTGCAGCCGTGGGCGCGCGGGCAGGTCAAGCAGGAGCTGCTCAAGCTCGGCTGGCCGGCCGAGGACCACGCCGGCTACACCCCCGGCACCCCGCACGAGGTCGATCTCGTGGAGGACGGCTGGGCACTGCGCGACTACCAGCGCACCGCCGTGTCGAACTTCTTCGAGGGCGGCTCGGGCGTCGTGGTGCTCCCGTGCGGCGCGGGCAAGACGCTCGTCGGCGCAGGCGCCATCGCCGAGGCCGACGCGACCACGCTCATCCTGGTCACCAACACGGTGTCGGCGCGGCAGTGGAAGGCCGAGCTGCTGAAGCGCACCAGCCTCACCGAGGACGAGATCGGGGAATACTCGGGCCAGGTCAAGGAGATCAAGCCGATCACCATCGCGACCTACCAGATCCTCGTCGCGAAGCGGAAGGGCGAGTACGCGCACCTGTCGCTGCTCGACGCCAACGACTGGGGGCTCATCGTCTACGACGAGGTGCACCTGCTGCCCGCCCCCGTGTTCAAGCTCACCGCCGACCTGCAGGCGCGGCGCCGCCTCGGCCTCACCGCCACACTGGTGCGCGAGGACGGCCGCGAGTCCGACGTGTTCTCGCTCATCGGGCCCAAGCGGTTCGACGCCCCGTGGAAGGAGATCGAGGCCCAGGGCTACATCTCCCCCGCCACCTGCTTCGAGGTGCGCGTCGACCTGCCCGCCGACGACCGGATGGAGTACGCGGCGAGCGCGGACGACGACCGCTACCGGCTGGCCGCGACGGCGCCCGCGAAGCTGCGGGTGGTGAAGGACCTCGTCGCCAAGCACCACGGCGAGCGCATCCTGGTGATCGGCCAGTATCTCGACCAGATCGAGGAGCTGAGCGCCGCGCTCGATGCGCCCAGCCTCACCGGCTCCACCCCGGTCGAGGAACGGGAGCGGCTCTACCAGGCGTTCCGCGACGGGACGCTGAAGGTGCTCGTGGTGTCGAAGGTCGCCAACTTCTCGGTCGACCTGCCCGAGGCGACCGTCGCCATCCAGGTCTCCGGATCGTTCGGCTCGCGCCAGGAGGAGGCCCAGCGCCTCGGCCGCCTGCTACGCCCGAAGGAGAGCGGCATCCCCGCCTCGTTCTACACGCTGGTGGCCCGCGACACGGTCGACCAGGACTTCGCGCAGAACCGGCAGCGCTTCCTCGCCGAGCAGGGGTACTCGTACACGATCCTCGATGCCAGCGCGCTGGCGGCGTAGAGGCGCAGGTCCGGATCGGGCGACCCGCCGCCCGGGTTCAGGCCGCTTTCAGCGAACGCGCAGACAATGGGCGGCATGAGCGACGGCCCCCGCATCCTGATCGTCGACGACGAGCCCAACATCCGCGACCTGCTCACGACGAGTCTGCGCTTCGCCGGATTCGCGGTGCGCGCCGTCGGGAACGGCGCCCAGGCCATCTCGGCGGTGCTCGAGGAGGAGCCCGACCTCATCATCCTCGACGTCATGCTGCCCGACATGAACGGGTTCGGCGTGACCAAGCGACTGCGGGCATCGGGCTACACCGCCCCCATCCTGTTCCTCACCGCGAAGGACGACACCGAGGACAAGATCACCGGCCTCACGGTCGGCGGCGACGACTACGTGACGAAGCCGTTCTCGCTCGACGAGATCGTCGCCCGCATCAAGGCCATCCTGCGCCGCACGATGCAGGAGGAGGACGACGCGATCATCCGCGCCGGCGAGCTCACCATGGACCAGGACACCCACGAGGTGTCGGTCGGCGACGTGCCGGTCGAGCTCTCGCCCACCGAGTTCAAGCTGCTGCGCTACCTGATGCTCAACCCCAACCGGGTGCTCAGCAAGGCCCAGATCCTCGACCACGTCTGGGAGTACGACTTCAACGGCGATGCGGGGATCGTCGAGAGCTACATCTCCTACCTGCGCCGCAAGCTCGACAGCCACGCGAGCGAGCCGATGATCCAGACCAAGCGCGGCTTCGGCTACATGCTCAAGATCCCGGCGAAGGCCTGACCGGGCCCCGGACGTCGGGGAGCGTCGACACGTGACCAACCGCGAGGTGGCCGGAGCCGTGCACGCACGGTTCGACCGCTGGTGGAACGGGGTGTCGCTGCGCGCCAAGGTCACCGGCGTCGTCGTCGCGCTGCTCGCGTTCGGTCTCACCATCGCCGGGGCCGGCACGATCACCGTGCTCAACAGCTACCTGCTCGAACAGGTCGACTCGCAGATCGACGGCGCCCTGTCGACCATCGACCAGCCCTTCCAGATCGAGCAGGCCCGCCCCTACGGCGGCGGATCGGGCATCACCACCCCGTACTACATCGGCGCGATCTCGGCGGACGGCACGATCGTCGCCGACAACCTCGACGAGAGCTACGACGAGGTGCGGCCGGTGCTGGCCGACCTGACGCTGATCGAGGTCGCCAAGCTCGAGGGCCACCTCACGGTGACCAACGAGGCGGGCACCGCCCAGTGGCGCATCACCGCCGTGCCGTTCGGGGTGGGCGTCGGCACCGAGCAGGCGACCCTGGTCGTGGGGCGCAGCCTCGGCGACATGAACCGGATCATCGGCCGCTACACCGCGATCTTCCTCGCGTTCTCGCTCGGTGTGCTGCTGATGAGCGCCGCGGCGGCGCAGCTGCTCGTGACGAGCGCGTTCGCCCCGCTGCGCGACGTGGAGCGCACCGCGGCCCGCTTCGCCGCCGGCGACTACAGCCAGCGCCTCGGCGGAGCGACCCCGAACACCGAGGTCGGCCGCCTCAACCGCTCGCTCAACACGATGCTCGCCCGCATCGACCGGGCGTTCGCCGACCGCGACCGCAGCGTTGACCAGATGCGGCGCTTCGTCGGCGACGCCAGCCACGAGCTGCGCACGCCGCTGGTCTCGCTCCGCGGGTACGCCGAGCTGTACCGGATGGGGGCCCTCTCCTCGAAGGAGGAGGTCGGCCAGGCGATGGACCGCATCGAGCGCGAGGCGATCCGGATGGGCACCCTCGTCGAGGACCTGCTCGAGCTGGCGCGCCTCGACGAGGTCGACCGCCCGCTCGAGCGCAAGCCGCTCGACCTGCTGCCGATCGCGCAGGACGCCGTGCTCGACGCGTCGGCATCCGCCCCGGAGCGCCGGATCACGCTGGTGCTGCCGGGGCCGGCGGATGCCGCGCAGGCGACGTCGGCGTCCGAGCCGACCGAGCCGGTCACCGTCGTCGACCCGGCCGACGACGACCACCCGGTCGGGGTTCGCGAGCGGGCCGCCCTCGCGCGCGCCGCACGGCGCCCGGGCGCCTCGGCGGGGGCGTTCTCGTTCGCCGGCACGCGGCTGGCCCGCCTGCGGCGGCGCCGTCCGGATGCCGCGTCGGCGACGGAGCGAGCGGAGACCTCGCCGCTCGGCCCGATCGTGCTGGCCGAAGAGGACAAGGTGCGGCAGGTGGTGACGAACCTGATGGGCAACGCCCTGCGGTTCACCCCGCCCGACACCCCGATCGAGGTGGTGGTCGAGGTCGACCGCGACCGCCGGTTCGGCGTCATCTCGGTCGTGGACCACGGCGACGGCATCCCGCCGCAGCTGCGGGAGAAGATCTTCCAGCGCCTGTGGCGCGCCGACACCTCGCGCACCCGCGACACCGGCGGCAGCGGACTGGGGCTCGCCATCGTCGCCGGCATCGTGGCGGCCCACCAGGGTCACGTCGAGGTGCTGGAGACCCCGGGCGGCGGCGCCACGTTCCGGGTCAGCCTGCCGCAGCCGCCCCTCCCCACCACGGAGACCGAGGCGTCCTCCCCAGCCCCGTCGCGGGGCGGACGGGGGCGCGCACCGCGTCGCTAGCGTCCGGGGCATGACGCGCTACCAGGTTGACAGCGAGGCGGTCGCTGCGGCGACCACCGGGATCCAGGCGGCGATGGGCCGCATCCAGGCGGAGGTCGGCGGGCTCCGGTCACGCCTCACCGAACTGCAGGGCTCGTGGAACGGACCGGCCGCGGTCGCGTTCCAGGGCGTGGTCGCCGACTGGACCGCGACCCAGGCCCGGGTCGAGGAGAGCCTCGCCCAGATCGGCACCGCGCTCGGCCAGGCGGGGCGGCAGTACGCCGAGATCGAGATGCAGAACGCCCGGCTGTTCGGGCGCTGAGCCACCGGGAACGACGAAGCGGGCGGCCCCCCGAGGGGGACCGCCCGCGTGTCGTCCGAAGACGGGACTCTTAGAAGTCCATGCCGCCCATGCCACCGGTCGGGTCGCCCGCCGGAGCCGGGTTCTTCTCCGGCTTGTCGGCGACGACCGCCTCGGTGGTGAGGAACAGGCCCGCGATCGACGCCGCGTTGAGCAGCGCGGAGCGGGTCACCTTCACCGGGTCGGCGACGCCCTGCGCGAGCAGGTCGCCGTACTCGCCGGTCGCGGCGTTCAGGCCCTCGCCCGACGGGAGGCCGCGGACCTTCTCGACGACGACGCCCGGTTCGAGACCCGAGTTGAGCGCGATCTGCTTGAGCGGCGCGTCGATCGCGACCTTGACGATGTTCGCCCCGGTCGCCTCGTCGCCCGTCAGCTTGAGCTTGTCGAACGCCTTCGCGCCGGCCTGGATGAGGGCCACGCCACCACCGGCGACGATGCCCTCCTCGACGGCGGCCTTCGCGTTGCGCACCGCGTCCTCGATGCGGTGCTTGCGCTCCTTGAGCTCCACCTCGGTGGCCGCGCCCGCCTTGATGACGGCGACGCCGCCCTCGAGCTTGGCGAGGCGCTCCTGCAGCTTCTCGCGGTCGTAGTCCGAGTCGGTGTTGGCGATCTCGGTCGCGATCTGCTTCTTGCGGCCCTCGATCATGTCGGCCGAGCCGGAGCCGCCGACGATCGTGGTCTCGTCCTTGGTGACGACGACGCGCTGGGCCTGGCCGAGCTGGTCGAGGGTGGCGTTCTCGAGCTTGAGACCGACCTCCTCGCTGATGACCTGACCACCCGTGAGGATGGCGATGTCCTGCAGCTGGGCCTTGCGGCGGTCGCCGAAGCCGGGGGCCTTGACGGCGACCGACTTGAAGATGCCGCGCACCTTGTTGACGATGAGCGTCGCGAGCGCCTCGCCCTCGACGTCCTCGGCGATGATCAGGAGCTGCTTGCCCGACTGGATCACCTTGTCGACGACCGGGAGCAGGTCCTTGATCGTCGAGATCTTGCCGTTGACGATGAGGATGTAGGGCTCCTCGAAGACCGCCTCCTGGCGGTCCTGGTCGGTCACGAAGTACTGCGACAGGTAGCCCTTGTCGAAGCGCATGCCCTCGGTGTACTCGAGCATGGTGCCGAAGGTGTTCGACTCCTCGACGGTGACGACGCCCTGCTTGCCGACCTTGTCGATCGCCTCGGCGATGATCGAGCCGATCTCGGTGTCGGCGGCGGAGATCGACGCGGTGGCGGCGATCTCGTCCTTGGTCTCGATCTCCTTGGCCTGGGCGACGAGCTCCTTCTCGACCGCCGCGACGGCCTTCTCGATGCCGCGCTTCAGGCTGATCGGGTCGGCGCCGGCCGCGACGTTGCGCAGGCCCTCACGCACGAGCGCCTGGGCGAGCACGACCGACGTCGTGGTGCCGTCACCGGCGACGTCGTCGGTCTTCTTCGCGACCTCCTTGACCAGCTCGGCGCCGATCTTCTCGTACGGGTCGTCGAGCTCGATCTCCTTGGCGATCGAGACGCCGTCGTTGGTGATCGTGGGGGCGCCCCACTTCTTCTCCAGGACGACGTTGCGGCCGCGGGGGCCGAGGGTGACCTTGACGGCGTCGGCGAGCGTGTTGAGTCCGCGCTCGAGCCCGCGCCGGGCCTCCTCGTCGAAAGCGATCATCTTTGCCATGGGTGTTGTCGTCCCTCCCGGACGTTGTTTCCAAGCACTGTCTCGCGCCCACGAGAGGGGCGCACTGGCACTCGCGGCCAGCGAGTGCCAGAGATCAGTCTGGCACTCGCCCCCGGGGAGTGCAAGCCGACGCGGGGCGGCGGCGCGGGGCGCCCGTCGCGACGGTTCGGCGACCGACGCCGACGGCGCGACGGCGCGCGCGACCGACCCGCGACGCGGGGTCGGAGAGGCGGATCAGGCGACCGGGCGCACGCCCTCGGCCTGCGGGCCCTTGGAGCCGGTGCCGACCTCGAACTGGACCGCCTGGCCCTCCTCGAGGGTCTTGTAGCCGCTCATGTCGATCGCGGAGTAGTGGACGAACACGTCCTGCCCGTCCTCAGCGGTGATGAAGCCGAAGCCCTTCTCGGCGTTGAACCACTTCACGGTCCCGTTCGGCATCCGTGCCACTCCCTGTCATGCCTGGTGTCCCGAATGGTAGCCAGCCGAACGGGCCCGATCGGCCCGGAAAGCCGCCCCGACGGGGCCGGGAGGGGAGATTCAACAGAGATTAAACATCCGCGTAACACAGTGGCCGCCGAGGCCCCGGGGAGACGCCGTCCGGGTCAGCCCGCGGGGACGTAGTCGGTGCCGAGGAGGATGGTCACCGGCGCGCCGAGGTACGCGTCCGAGAGCACGATCTCACCCGCGCCGAGCAGCTCCGCGAGGCCCAGCGCGATGCCCTCGTAATCGGTGGTGTGGTAGAAGATCGTCGTCGTCTCCTCGGTGCGGTTCGAGGCGTTCGCGCGGGCCGGGTCGGGCCAGTTCGCGGCCTCGATCTGGTCGCCCGCCGTGTTCTGCAGCCCCTGGGTCTCGGTGCCGTTGAGCACCGAGATGGTCAGGTCGAGGTCGGGGTCGACGGTCGAGGGGTCGGTGACCGGCTCGACGGTCTCGGTCGGCTCGGTCGTCGGCTCACCTGTGGTCTCGCCGGCGCCGAAGCTGGGCAGGTCGAACTGGAAGGTCGGGTCGTAGCGCGACAGCCCGTAGAGTCCGCCGGCGACGAGGATGCCGGTGGCCAGCGCCGCCCAGGCGAACGCGATCCAGCCGCGACCGCGCGGGGCGGGCGCACGGTGCGCGCCGACCCGGGTGAGGTCGTCGGGGGTCTCGTCGAAGCGATCGGGCGGGAAGGCGGCCATCCGGTCTCAGTCCTGGTGTCGGTGGGATGCGGTCGTGGGACCGGGTCGTGCGGTTCCGCGCGCCGCGCGGCGGTGGTCGCGGAGGCGCTGCAGCCGCCTCACCAGCAACGGGTCGTGCCGGAGGGCGGGCGGCGAATCGAGCACCGCATAGAGCATTTGATAGTACCGAGCTGGGGAGACGCCGAACTCGGCCCGGATGGCGGCGTCGCGCGACCCCTGCGCCGACTCGCGGGCGCGCTCGAAGGCGAGCAGCCGGCGCGCCTGATCGCCGAGGCCCGCGGCATCCGCGGCCGAGCCGGCGGAGCGATCCGCCCGGTCGGCGAGGTCGTGCTCCGGGACGTCGGGGGTGGTGGTCGTCACGTCGTCCTCCTCCGACCCGAGCCTAGGCGGCACCACCGGCGCCACCCGGATGCCCCGACCCGGAGAGCCACGACATCCGGTCGCCGTGCGGGGCGACGTCGGCGATCGGCTCCTCGTCGAGTGAGAGCACGAAGCCGGTGGGGTCGGGGCAGTCGAGCCGGGCGCGGCGCTCCGCCACCCGCGGCAGCACCCCGCGACCCTCGAGCGCGACCAGCCGCGCCCCGCGGGCGCGCACCGCGTCGGGGAACGCGGCGCGCGCCTCCGGGGCGAGGTAGACGAGGGTGCCGAGCGACGCGACCACGAGCTCGGCGTCGGCGGGGGCGCCTGCCAGCGCCGCATCGAGCCCGGCGAGGGCGTCGCCGCCCACCACCTCCGGCGGATCGCTCCGCGCGGTGGCGAGCGCCGCGCGGAGCCGGGCGCGGCGATCGGGCCGGTCGGCCGGGATGAGCGCCTCGAGCCAGGCGGCGTCGGTCTCGGGGTGCAGCGGGTCGAGGTCGAGGCCGCGGCGCCACACGATGTCCGGGAGCCGCCGGGGCGCGGCGCCGACCCCGCTCACGACGCACTCGACGAGCGGATCGCCGTCGCCCAGGTCGACGGCAGCCCTGTCACCGCCCGGCGCGACGCCCTCCGCTGCCGCGGCGGAGAACCGGTAGCGGTAGCGGTCGGGCAGCAGACAGAGTCCCGCCGACGCGCCCACCTCGAGCAGCGCGATCGGCCCGGCGATGCGCGCCAGCGCGGCGACCAGAGGCGCGCACCTCCCCACCTCGTTGGTCTGGGTGCGGCGGCGCGACGCCTCGTCGACCAGCCGATCGGCGTGGGCGAGCAGCCACTCGCGGAACGCCGGATAGCCGCCGATCGGCGCGCCGAGCAGGGTCGCGACCGAGAACACGAGCGACGGCTGCCGACGCTCGCGCGGCAGCCGGTCGAGCACGGCGAGCACCTCCGGGTCGTCGCGGACCCCGGTCGCCCAGGCGACGTGCAGCGCGCTGTGACCCGCCAGGTCGCGCGTCGCCCGGTCGTACCAGTCGGCGGTCGCGCTGCCGTCGGATGCCATGCGGGCATCCTCGCAGCGCGACCGCCGATCCGAGCTCAGGCCGCGCGCCGCCGGAGGAGGACGGCGACCAGGATGGCGACGAGCACCGCGAGGACGACGAGCCCGCCGATCACCCACGGCAGCGGGGACGACGCCGAGGCGGGCTCGGCGTCCACCTCCGCACCGTCATCCGTCGTGGCGACCGGCTCGGCGCAGTCCTCGCCCACGGCGACGACCAGCGTCACCGGGTCGAGCTCGCTGCCCGCCTCGTAGGTGCCGAACGCGGCGGCGCCCGACTCGGTCAGGGTCGCCGGGATGCCCGCGAGGGTGAGCGACTCGCCCTCGATGACCTCGGCCGCCGCGACGTCGAGGGCGGCGAACTCGATGCCGATCGCCGACACCTCGTCACCCTCCTGCGTGGTGCCGGTGACATCCAGGAAGAGGATGCCAGTGTCGCCCTCGAGCACGATCCGCGGGTTCGCGATGGTCGTGTCGAGCGCCCCGCCGTGCCCGGTGAAGCGCACCGACCCGTCGAACGCGAGGTCGGCCAGGGTGCCCTCGGCGGCGAATCCGCCCTCCTCGGTGGTCCAGCCGAAGTTCGGCGTCTCGTAGGTCGCCCCGTCGGCGACGGTCCACTCGCCGTTGGCGATCGACCCGTCGATGTAGGCGCGGAACGACTCCTTGAAGCCCCAGCTCAGCGCGGCCGCGTCCACCGGGCAGCCGACCGCATCCGCCGCCGTGATGTCGAGCACGACACCCCGGTCGACCGAGCCCTGGAACGTGAGGGTGTGCTCGCCGGTGAGACCCGACGGCAGCCGGCCCGACCAGGTGACGACGCCGTCGGCATCCGCGGTCACGTCCTCGGCCAGCACGATCGGGTCCGAGTAGACGACGACCAGGATGCCGTCCTCGTTCGGCTGGAAGCCGTCCGCCGTGGCGGTGACCTCGCCGCCCTCGGCGGTCCCGCCGGAGACGACGGTGATGCCGGAGTTCGACGGCGGGGTCGCCGCCGGTCCGCCGGTCGATCCCGTCGACGCCACCGCGAAGGTGTCGAGCGTGAGCGGCGCCCACGCGTCGAGCGTGCGGTTGGTGACCGACAGCCCGTGCGCCGCGAAGGTGCCCACGCCGTAGTCGCCGCCGAGGCTCATCGCGTTGGCCGGGATCGTCAGCGTGGTCGTGAACGCTCCGCCCGACAGTGCGGATGCCGGAACCCAGGCGCTGACGATCCAGCCGCTCGAGCCGGGCACCGATCCGGGCTGCCAGGTCGACGACGAGCCGACGACGACGTACACGCCGTTCGCGGCGCCCGCCCCGGTGTAGCCGCGTCCCGACACGGTGAGGGAGTTCGAGACGGTCGGGTTGACGGTCGACGGGCTCACGCTGAGCGCCACCGAAGCGGGCGCGCCCGGGTCGGTCGGCGTGCCGCCCCCGCCCCCGCTCCCGCCGTCGTCGACCGCGGCGAAGGTGACCGGGACGAACTGGTCGTACAGGTACGGGTTGTCGGTGTTCGACTCCGAGAACGCGTGATACAGCCGCACGAACACGCCGCACTGCTCGCCACCATCCGCGGCATCCGCGCACTCGTGCTCACCGAACGACGCCGGCAGATCCATCTCCACCGAGAACGTCCACCGCCCGTCCGACACCGTGCCCGTCGCCGGAACGTACCCGCCGTACATCGACACCGAACTCACGTACTGCTGCACCGACGACTCACACGCGTCACCCGTCGCACGACCCGCCGACGACGACCCCGGCGTCTCACCCGGCTCCACACAGAACATCAGGTACACACCCGTCGCGACATCCCCCGACGACGTCTCCACCACCGACGGGAACGACCCCGACACCGTCACCGTGTCCCCATCCGCCAGATCCACCGACGGCGACACCTCGATCGAGCCCGAGAGGTCGGGCTCCGGGTCGCTCTCCGGGTCGGTCTCGGGCCACTCGACCTCGAGCGACACGATCGCGTCGAGGCCGCGCTCGGTGACCGAGCAGCCGTGGGCGCAGAACGCGGACACGGAGTAGGCGGTGCCTTCCTGCAGCGTGTCGGCGGGGATCTCGAGCGTGGCCGTGAACGCCCCGTCGGTGATCAGCACGGCCGGAACGAAGGCCGAGTCGATGAAGTCCTCCGCGTCCGGGGTGCTGCCCGGCGACCACGCCGCGGTCTCGCCCACGTTCACGTAGACGCCGTCGTAGTCGGTCGCGGCGTCGAAGCCCGACCCGCTGACGGTGACGGTCGCCGCCGCGGTCGGGTCGACCGCGCCCGAGGTCACCGCGAGTGCCGGATCGGCCTCCTCGTCGCCCTCGCCCGAGCCCTCACCGGAGCCCTCGCCGCCGTCGCCCTCACCGGAGCCCTCGTCGGGCCACGAGACCACGAGCGCGGTCTCGGCGTCGAGGCTGCGGTCGGTGAGTGAGCAGCCGTGCGCGCAGAACGCCATCACGGAGTACTCGGTGCCCTCCTGCAGGGTGTCGGCCGGGATCGTCAGCGTCGTGCTGAACGCGCCGTCGACGATCGAGGCCGTCGGCACGAACGCCGAGTCGATGAACCCCGACGAGGGCGGCGTCGACCCGGGCGACCACATCGAGCTTTCGCCGACGTTGACGTAGACGCCCTGGGCGGCCGCGCCGACCTCGAAGCCGGTCCCGCTGACGGTGACGGTCGCCGTCGCGGTCGGGTCGACGGCGCCCGACGGGACGCTCAGCGCGGGCCCGACGGCGAGGGCCGGGATCGCGGGGATGCCGATGAGGGCGAGGACGGCGCTCAGCAGCAGGGCGAGCAGGACGGCGGCGCGTGGGCGCGCGGGTGCGTGGGGCACGACAGCTCCAGGGGGATGAGCCGGGTAATCCGGCAGGAATGACTTAGCTAAGGCTCAGCTAACTTCCCTACCCCGGGTTTGTCAAAGGCAAGCCTTACCTAAACAGATCGTTCCACCCGGGTTCGGCGCCGCCCGCGGGCGTTCCGAGGGCGTCACCACCGTCCACCGGGAACGAAACAGAGCCCGCTCCGGTTGAATGGGGAGACGGGCGAGGGCCGCATCCCCGGCCCCGGACGACGCGGAGGACGCGACATGGACACCACCGGCAAGCAGTACGCCGTCGACAAGACCGACGAGCAGTGGCGCGACGAGCTCGGCGACGAGCAGTACCGCGTGCTGCGCGAGGCGGGCACCGAGCGGGCATGGACGGGCGAGCTGCTCGACGAGCACCGCTCCGGCCTCTACGCCTGCGGCGCGTGCGGCGCCGAGCTCTTCCAGAGCGGCACCAAGTTCGACTCCGGATGCGGCTGGCCCAGCTTCTACGAGTCGGTGAAGCCGGAGGCCGTGGAGCTGATCGAGGACACCTCGCTCGGCATGGTGCGCACCGAGGTGCGCTGCGCCAGCTGCGGCTCCCACCTGGGGCACGTCTTCCCCGACGGCTTCGGCACCCCGACCGGCCTGCGCTACTGCATGAACTCGGTGTCGCTGACGTTCACCGCCGACGAGTCCTGAGCGGCCGGCGATGAGCCGACGGCCGGTCGCGGCCGCGATGGAGCGCCGCCGCTCGCAGCCCGCGGTCACCGACCGGGCCCCGAGCGACCGGCGACTGCGCAAGCTGCTGCGCGCGGCGGGCGGCGTCGCCGACCACGGCGGACTGCGCCCCTGGCGCGTGATCGCGCTGCGTGGCGACGCCCGCGAGCGGCTCGGCGCGGCACTGGCCGAATCCGCCGGACTGACCGGGCCCGCGGCCGCCAAGCTCGCCGCGAAACCGCTGCGGGCGCCACTGCTGCTCGCCGTCGTGGTCAGCCCGAGACCGAGCAGCAAGGCCCCCGACTGGGAGCAGGAGGCCGTCGCCGCGGGCGTCGCGCACGCGCTCAGCCTGGTGCTCGACGAGGACGGCTGGGGAGTGATGTGGCGCACCGGCGAGCACACCCGCACCGAACCGGTGCACCGGATGCACGGCCTCGCGCCCGACGAGCGGCTGCTCGGCTGGCTCTACGTGGGCGGACGACGCGACGACCGGCGCAAGCCGCGCAGGCCGATCCGCGCCCGCGACCACCTCACGGCGCTCTGACGCGCCCCGCGGTCAGCTCCGCCGCATCCGGAGCGTCCGCGGCGCCGCCGCGACCAGCACCGCGCCGAGCAGCAGCGCCGCACCGACGACGGTCGCCGGGTCGAGGGTGGAGCCCGGCACCGGCGCCAGCAGGTCGAACAGCACGGATGCCGTGAGCTGCCCGGCGAGCAGCGCCAGCCCCATGAGCAGCACCCCGGTGGTACGGACGATGAGCGCCTGCGCCGCGATGAACACGCAGCCGACGGCGCCGCCCGCGTAGAGCCACCACTCCCCCGGCAGGTCGGCGCGCCACCCGCCGATGAGCACGTGCACCCCGAACACTAGGGCGAGCACGACCGCGCCGACGAGGAAGTTGGCGAAGGTCGCGGTGAACGCGGAGCGCGCGACCGACCGCACCTGGCCGTTGACCGCCTGCTGCCAGCCGACCATCAGCCCCGCGACGATCGGGATGACCAGCAGCAGGAACGGGGCGTCGGGGCGGATGCGCTGCGACACCGCGACGCCCACCGCCACCACCGCGAGCGCCGCGCCGGCGACCCGCGTCGGGGTGGCGGGGGTGCGCGCCATGAGGGCGAGTCCCCGGTGGTCGAGCAGCAGCGAGCTCACGGTCTGGCCGCAGACGACGCCCACCGTGTAGAGGGCCACGCCGAGCGCGCCGACCGTGAGCCCCTGGCCCAGGACGAACACGGCGCCCCCGACGCCGCCCAGCACGAGCCACCACGGGATCTCACGGCGCCGGAGCGCGCCGACCACCCGGGCGACACCGCGACGGCCGGGACCCCAGAACGGCAGGAGAACGGCCAGCAGCAGGAACCCCGAGCCGAACGAGATGAGCGCCGCCAGGTAGCCGTCGCCGAGCCGCACCCCGAGTTCGCCGTTGATGCGCGACTGGAGCGCGACGAGCCCGCCGGTCGCGAACGCCGCCCCGAGCGCGAGCGCGAGGCGCGCGGGCGAGACATCCGGCGGAGACCCCGGCGCCGCCGGGGCCGGATCGGCGGTCGGCGGATCACCGGGGGTCGCGGGCGCGCCGGAGTCGCTCGGCACGTCGGTCACGAGCCCCCTGTCGGGATCGAACCGACGACCTTCGCTTTACAAGAGCGGTGCTCTACCAGCTGAGCTAAGGAGGCGCGCCGCCGAGTCTACGAGAGCGCGCGCGGCGGCACTCCGCGCGACGGGAACCCTGTCGGCGCCCCGAACGCGGCCCCGGCGGGTCGGCTCAGGGCTCGACGGTGGGGGTCGGCGTCGGGGTGGGCGTCGAGTTCTGCACGAACGTCTCCCCCGCCGCCTGCTGCAGGAACTGGCCGAACTCGCCCGGGTCGAACGACGCGGTGTGGAACTGCTGGCCGTCGACGATGATCGTCGGCGTCGCCGAGATCGACGCAACGTCTGAATCCGGGATCGGGCCGGCCAGCGCGCGGTCGGTCGCCGCGCGCACCCAGTCGACGAAGGTGCGCTGGGCCAGGCAGGTCTTGATCCGCGCGATGCTGCCGACCCCCGCCTGCTGGGCGCGGTCGAGCATCTCGTCGTCGGTCAGGCCGGGGCTGCCCTCGGCCGGCTGATCGGAGAGCAGCGCGAGGGTGAAGTCGAAGAAGTCGTTCGGCGAGTACTCGGCCACGCACGCCGCCGCGTTCGCCGCGCGCAACGAGTACTGGGTGCCGGCCGACTGGGTGGTGAGCACCGCGATCGGGTGGAACTCCACCGTCGCGCCGCCCTCCTCGACGAGCGACCGGATGAGGTCGCCGTTGCGCTCGATGAAGGTGCCGCAGTTCTGGCAGAGGTAGTCGTAGTAGATGCGGATGTCGACCACCTCGGGCGGGTTGGTCGCCGCCGGGCGGGGCGTGGCGCCATCCGGCAGCCCGATCGTCGTCTGCGCGGCGAGGCCCTCGCCGATGCGGATGCCGTCGGTCGCCATGTTGAGCGGGCCGCGTCCGCCGGGGCCGATGCTCACCAGCACGAGCGCGACGACGGCGATCGCCGCGACGGTTCCGCCGATGATGCTGCCGGCCACGATGAACCGGGTGCGCCGGTCGCGCTTGCGGTGCTGCTCGCGCAGCTCCCGCGCCCGTTCGCGCGCGGCGGTACGGGCGTCCGCCGGCCGGTCGGGATCGGCGGAAGTCATGGACACCTCAGAGGGGACGGGACGGGGGAAAATCGGCGCTCAAATTATCATGCGATACTGGGCACCGACTCCGATGACGGAGCCCCACCCATTCACAACGGATCGTCCGGCACGTACCTGCCGGTGAAGGGAAGTAGTACAGCTATGGCAACTGTCACTTTCGACAAGGCCTCCCGGATCTACCCGGGAACGTCCCGCCCCGCCGTGGACCAGATCGACCTGGAGGTCGCCGACGGCGAGTTCCTCGTCCTCGTCGGCCCCTCCGGCTGCGGAAAGTCGACCACGCTGCGCATGCTCGCCGGCCTCGAAGAGGTCAACGACGGGCGCATCCTGATCGGCGACCGCGACGTCACCGACGTCCCGCCGAAGGATCGCGACATCGCGATGGTCTTCCAGAACTACGCGCTCTACCCGCACATGACCGTCGCCGAGAACATGGGCTTCGCGCTCAAGATCGCGGGCGTCGGCAAGGAGGAGCGGGCCGAGCGCGTGCTCGAGGCCGCGAAGCTGCTCGACCTGGAGCCCTACCTCGGCCGCAAGCCGAAGGCGCTCTCAGGCGGCCAGCGCCAGCGCGTCGCCATGGGTCGCGCCATCGTGCGCCAGCCGCAGGTGTTCCTCATGGACGAGCCGCTGTCGAACCTCGACGCGAAGCTGCGCGTGCAGACCCGCACCCAGATCGCGTCGCTGCAGCGTCGCCTCGGCGTCACCACGGTCTACGTCACCCACGACCAGACCGAGGCGCTCACCATGGGCGACCGCATCGCGGTGCTCAAGGACGGCGTCCTGCAGCAGGTCGGCAGCCCGCGCGACCTGTACGAGTCGCCCGCGAACGACTTCGTCGCCGGCTTCATCGGCAGCCCGGCGATGAACCTGTTCGCCACCGACGTCGTCGAGGACGGCCTCAAGTTCGGCACCGCGGTGGCGAAGCTCGACCGCGAGACGATCAGCCACCTGAAGGGCAAGACGGCGACCGTCGGCATCCGCCCCGAGGACCTGCAGATCGCGACCTCGGGCAAGGGCCTGCAGGTCGAGGTCGACGTCGTCGAGGAGCTCGGCGCCGACGGCTACCTCTACGGCCACGCCGACGTGAACGGCCAGCGGGTCGAGATCGTGGCGCGCGTCGACGGCCGCAACCACCCGAACGCCGGCGAGACCATCGTCGTCACGCCCGTGCCCGAGCACGTGCACGCGTTCGACGGCGAGACCGGCGAGCGGCTCACCAAGCCGGTCGAGGCGACCACCGCCGCCTGACCCCGTGTCGCGAGCGCCCCGTCCGGTCCGCCGGGCGGGGCGCTCCCGTCTCCGGTCTCCCACCCGGCCCCGTTCGGTCCTCCGTCCGCCCGGTCCGCCCCCATCCCGCTCCCGTAGGCTCTCCCCGTGCCCCGCGCCCTGTCGATCACCTCGGCGGTCCCCGACCCCGAGCTGCTCGATCTGCCCTGGGACCTGCCGCTCGAGCTGTGGCCCGACGAGACGATCGCGGCCCTCCCGAAGGGCATCTCGCGCCACCTGGTGCGCTTCGTGCGCCTCGGCGACCACGTGCTCGCCGTGAAGGAGACCACCGAGGAGATGGCGCGGCGCGAGTACGACCTGCTGCGCCAGCTGCAGCGCATCGACGTGCCGAGCGTCGAACCGGTGGCCGTGATCACCGACCGCACCGCCGCCGACGGCGAGGCCCTCGCGCCGGTGCTGGTGACGCGCCACCTGCGGTTCTCGCTCCCCTACCGCGCGCTCTACTCGCAGGCGCTCCGCCCCGACACGGCCACCCGCCTGGTCGACGCGCTCGCGGTGCTCCTCGCACGGCTGCACATCGCCGGCTTCTTCTGGGGCGACGTGTCGCTGTCGAACACCCTGTTCCGGCGCGACGCGGGCGCCTTCGCCGCCTACCTGGTGGATGCCGAGACCGGTCAGCTGCACGACCACGGCCTGAGCGACGGGCAGCGTGAGCACGACCTCGAGATCGGGCGGGTCAACATCGCCGGCGAACTGCTCGACCTGCAGTCCGGCGGGCGACTCGACGACGGGGTCGACCCGGTGGAGGTGGCGGACGGCATCGTCAGCACCTACCACCAGCTGTGGGAGGAGCTGACCGCGTCGGAGTCGTTCCCCGAGACGGAGCGCTGGCGCATCGCGCGCCGGGTGGAGCGGCTCAACGACCTCGGCTTCGACATCGAAGAGCTGTCGATCAGCCGCGACGACACCGGCGCGAAGGTGCGCATCCAGCCGAAGGTGGTGGATGCCGGACACCACTCGCGGCGGCTGCTGCGGCTCACCGGGCTCGACGCCGGCGAGAACCAGGCGCGGCGGCTGCTCAACGACCTCGACGCCTACCGGGCACAGGGCGACCGCGCCCAGCTCGACGAGGAGGTCGTCGCCCACGAGTGGCTCACCAAGGTGTTCGAGCCGGTGGTGCGCGCCATCCCCCGCGACCTGCGCGGCAAGCTCGAGCCGGCCGAGATGTTCCATCAGCTGCTCGAGCACCGCTGGTACCGCTCGCAGGAGGAGAAGCGCAGCGTTCCGCTCGCCGAGGCCCTCACCTCCTACATCGACACCGTGCTGCGCCACCGCCGCGACGAGATGACCGTGATGGGTCCGCCCACCGGCACCTTCACCGCGCCGATCCCGATCATCTCGGGCGCGTCGACCGGGCCCGTGCCGACCGGGCCGGTGCCGGACTGGCGCGACAAGGTCTGATCAGACCGAACCCGGCCCGCCGACTTCCCGGCGGACGGATCGAGCCGACAGACCGGCCGCGGTTCAGAGCAGCGCGCTGACCGGGTTCTCGATCCGCCGCACGAACGCCGCCATCCACTCGGCTGCCACCGCGCCGTCGACGACGCGGTGGTCCGCGGAGAGGGTGACCGTCATCACCGTGCCGACCACCAGCTCGCCGTCGTCGACGACGGGCTGCTGCTTCGCCGCGGACACGGCGAGGATGCCCGACTGGGGCGGGTTGAGGATCGCGCTGAACTCGTCGACCCCGTACATCCCGAGGTTCGATACCGAGAAGCTGCCGCCCTCGAGCTCGTGCTGCTTGATCCGGCCCGCGCGCGCCCGTTCGGCGAGGTCGGCCACGGCGGCCGCCACCTCGGTGATCGGCATCCGGTCGACGCCGCGGAGCACCGGGGTGAGCAGTCCGTCACCGATGGCGACGGCGACCGCGATGTCGGCCTGGCCGAAGCGGACGATGTGGTCCCCGCCCCAGATCGCGTTCGCGGCCGGGACCTCGAGCAAGGCGCCGGCGACCGCCTTGAGCACGAAGTCGTTCACCGAGATCTTGCGCGGTGCGGCCTCGTTGACCTCGCGGCGCAGCGCGAGCAGACGATCCACCCGGCAGTGGGCGGTGACGTAGAAGTGCGGCACCGTCGTCTTGCTCTCGGTGAGCCGGCGCGCGATGGCGCGGCGCATCCCGGTGAGCGGCACGGTCTCGCCCTCGGCAGGTGCCGTCGGCGCGGCGGCGTGAGCCGCCGGAGTCGGCGGAGCCGTCGGAGCTGCGTCGAGGTCGCGCCGCACGATGCGTCCGCCCGGGCCCGTCCCCTCGATGGCGTCGAGGTCGATGCCGCGCTCCTTGGCGAGGCGACGCACGATCGGACTCGCGAACCGTCGGCCCGGGTGGGGCCCCTCCGGCGGAGATGACGCCACCCGCGTCTCCGCCGGAGGAGTGGAAGCGCCGGTCGCGGAGTCCGCGGACGGCGGGTCGAGTGGGGCCGACGACGCGGCGCGAGCCTCGACGGCGGGCGGCTCCGCGGAGGCAGCAGCCTCCGACGGGCCGGTCGCGTTCGGCTCGGCGGACTCGTCGGCGCCGGCGGCCGCGAGCGCGGGGCCGATCGCGTCGTCGCCCTCGCCGTCGGCGAGCAGCACGGCGATCGGCGTGCCGACCGCGACGTTGTCGCCCGCCTCGACGAGCAGGCGGCCGACCGTTCCCGACGCCTCGGCGGCGTACTCGACGACGGCCTTCTCGGTCTCGATCTCGGCGATCGGATCGCCCTCGGCGACGCTCTGCCCCGGGCTCGCCAACCAGGACTGGATGGCGGCCTCGGTCACCCCGGCGAGGGCGGCGGGCATCCGAACGACGGTGGCCATCAGCGGGCCCCCATCCCGGCGCGCACCCGCTCGAGGCCGGCGACGACCTCTTCGGTGCGGGCGATGGCCGCGCGCTCGAGCACCTTCGAGATGCTCGGCGACGCCTCGCTGCCGGTGACCCGCTGCACCGGCTGGTCGAGCCAGTCGAACAGGCGCCGCTGGATTTCGTCGGCGAGCCAGCCGCCGTACGAGGTGCCCTGCGCCCCCTGCTCCACGATGAGCACCGCGTTGGTCTTCTTGACGCTCGCCTCGATGGTGTCCCAGTCGATCGACGCGCGGTCGAGCCAGCGCAGATCGATCAGCTCGGCGTCGACGCCGGTCTGCTCGATCGCCTCGAGCGAGTGATGCACCATCGACAGGTAGGAGATGACGGTCACGTCGGACCCCTCGCGGCGGATCGCGGCGGACCCCGGCGGGATCACGTAGTCGAGGTCCCCCTCGGGCACGCGGTCCGCGCGCCCGTAGAGGTCCACATGCTCGATGACCAGCACCGGGTCCTCCAACGCCAGCGCGGCGTTCATGAGCCCGACGTAGTCGGCGGCCGTCGACGGGGCGACGATGCGCCATCCGGGGCTCGTCGCGAAGATGCCGGCCGGGTCCATCAGGTGCTGGGAGCCGTAGCCCGATCCCATGGCCACCTTGGTGCGCAGCACGAGCGGCACCGGATTCTCGCCGCCGAACATGTGACGCGCCTTGCCGATCTGGTTGAACACCTGGTCGGCGGCGACCCACATGAAGTCCGGGTACATGAACTCCACAACGGGCCGGAAGCGTCCGTCGAGCGCCATGCCGCCCGCGAGGCCGGTGAAGGCGTTCTCGCTGATCGGGGTGCCGAGCACGCGGCCGTCCGCGGCGGTCTGGTCGCCGAACTTCGCGGCGAGCCCCTTGGTGGCTCCGTTGGTGCCCCCGCCGAGGCGATGCACGTCCTCACCGAGCACGATGATGCGGTCGTCCTGCGACATCCGGCGGTCCATGACCCCCGAGACGGCCTCCACATACTTGAGGTCGCGCCACTCACCGTCCATGGCGAGCGGTTCGCCCGCCGTCAGGGACTCCAGCTCGGAGGCGTCGCCGCGGATGCCGACGTCGACGAATCCCGGATCGGGCCAGAGCTCGGGGCGGATGCGGCGGGTACCCGCCGACTCGGGGTCGGGCTCGACGAGTTCACCCACGGCGGCCACCATCGCGGCCTGCGCCTGCTCGCGCACGGCCGCGACCCCGGCCTCGTCGATGTGGCCGAGCTTCATCATCTCGGCGGCGACGCGGCCGAGCGGGTCGCGGGCGCGCCACTCCTTCTCCTCGTCCTTGCTGCGGTAGCCGAAGGCGCTGCCGGGGTAGGGGCCGTTCTGGTGGAAGAAGCGGTAGACCTCGGCCTCGACCACGGCGGGGCCGTCGCCGGCGCGCATCCGCTCCGCCGCCTGCTCCATCGCGAGGTGCACGGCGAGCGGGTCCATGCCGTCGACGCGCCAGGACGGGATCGCGAAGCCCTGACCGCGGATCGAGAACCGCGGGTCGGCCGAGATCTCGTCGGCGCGGGTGGCGACGGCGTAGAGGTTGTTCTCGATGAAGAACGCGACCGGCAGTTTCCACGTCGCGGCGAGGTTCATCGATTCGAGCACCGAGCCGATCTGGCTCGCGCCGTCGCCGAAGTAGTTGATGGTGAGGTCGGTCGTGCCGGAGTGCTTCTGCGACCAGGCGTTGCCGGCCGCCATCGCGGCGCCGCCGCCGACGATGGCGTTGGTGCCGAGCGCGCCCGCCTCGAACCACTGCAGGTGCATCGACCCGCCGCGGCCGCGGCAGTAGCCCTGGGCGAGACCGAGGATCTCGGCCAGGGTGCGCTGCAGCACCTCCTGGATCTGCGGCGTCACGAGGGAAGCCAGGTCGAGGTGGGGGCCGGCGACGTGGGTGAGCGCTTTCGCGAGGAACTGGTGGTGGCCGCGGTGCGAGCCGTTGACCGCGTCGCTGGAGCGCAGCCCGATGATCGAGCCGACCGCGCCGCCCTCCTGACCGATGCTGGAGTGGGCGGGTCCGTGCACGAGGTTCTCCCCCGCGAGCTCGAGCACCGTCTCCTCGAATGCCCGGATGAGGTGCAGCTGCCCCAGCATCCCCGCCAACAGGGCCGGGTCGGCGGCCTTCCAGTCGGCCGCGGTGGTCGTCAACTGGATCCAGTCGACCCCGGTCTCGAGTCGTCGCGTCCTCGGCATCGTCGCCACTTTCCTTGCGCTCTGCGGTCGTGGACCGCTCTTGCGGGCGACGGTATCCCATGATTGAATCCAATTCAAGCCCTCGGGCTCGCTCAGGTTGCGAATCACCCCGAGATGGGCTGCGGGTTGTATCCACTACGACGAGGAGGTCGTCCATGGCTCCCCTTCCCGGGATGCGCGGCGCCGACCACATCGGCATCACCGTGCCCGACCTCGATGCGGCAGAGCGATTCCTCGTCGACGTGCTCGGAGCCGTCCCCGTGTACACGCTCGGCGCGAAGCGCGCCGACGACGACTGGATGACGGTGCACCTCGGCGTTCATCCCCGCACCGTGATCCGCGAGATCCGCTTCTACCGTCTCGGCACCGGACTCAACCTCGAGGTCTTCCACTACGACGCCGCCGACGGGCAGGCCCCGCCCCCGCGCAACAGCGACCTCGGCGGGCACCACATCGCCCTCTACGTCGACGACATGGACGCCGCCGAGGCGTATCTCCGGGAGCAGGGCGTCGAGGTGATGGGCGCCCCGGTGGCGAGCGCCGGCGCCTCCGCCGGGCAGCGCTGGCTGTACTTCCGCGCCCCCTGGGGCCTGCAGTTCGAGCTCGTGAGCTTCCCCGACGGCAAGGCCTACGAGGCGGACGCTAGCGTCAAGCTGTGGCATCCCGCGAAGCCGACCGAATGAGCGCCGTGACCCCCCTGCCTACGGGCACCCTCGACGGCCACGGCGCCGCCGGGGCCCGTATCGCGGCCGGGCTGCGCGAGGCGATCCTCGCCGGCGAGTACGCGCCCGGCGACCGCATCCGCCAGGAGGACCTCGCCGGGCGCCACGGCGCCAGTCGCCTGCCGGTGCGCGAGGCGCTGCGGATGCTGCAGGCCGAGGGCTTGGTGACGCTCGTCGCCAATACCGGCGCGTGGGTGTCGAGCCTCAGCCTCGCCGACTGCGAGGAGCTCTACCAGGTGCGCGAGCGCCTCGAGCCGCTCCTGCTGCGGCTCAACCTCCCGCTGCTGCGACCCGACGAGATCGACCGGCTCGCCGACCTCGCCCGGCGGATGGAGCAGACGGAGGACGACGAGGAGTTCCTGCAGCTCGACCGCGACTTCCACCTCTCCTGCTACGGCGCCGTCGAGACCGAGATGCTCGGCGAGACCGTGCTGCGGCTGTGGAACCGCACCCACCACTACCGGCGGGCGTTCACCCGGGTGTTCCACGCCGAGGGCGACCGCAGCGTGCACCACGAGCACCACCTGCTCGTGAACGCCATCCGCCGCGGCGATGCCGACGAGGCCGAGCGCGTGCTCGCCGCCCACATCCGCCGCACCCGCCTCGGGCTGGGGCGGCATCCCGAGGTCTTCGAGTAGAGCGGCCGGCCGCACCGCCGGCGCACGGCATCACCACCACAGGAAGGACGTCCAGATGGCCATCGCCGTCGTCAACCCCGCCACCGGCATCACCGAGCGCGAGTTCACCCCGCACACCGCCGCCGAGGTCGAGGAGCGCCTCGCCGCCGCCCAGTCCGCCTTCGAGGCGCTGCGCGGCACGTCGTTCGCCGAGCGCGGGGCCTGGATGCGCGCCGGGGCGGACATCCTCGAGGCGGAGGTCGACGGCCTCGCCGCGATGATCACCCGCGAGATGGGCAAGCCGATCGCCGCCTCCCGCGCCGAGGTGCTCAAGTGCGCCAAGGTGATGCGCTACTACGCCGACCACGCGGAGGAGTTCCTCGCCGACGAGCCGCTCGCCGACCCGTCAAGCGTCAACGCGTCGCGCGCGTTCGCCCGCTACCAGCCCCTCGGGGTCGTGCTCGCCGTGATGCCCTGGAACTACCCGCTGTGGCAGGTGATGCGGTTCGCCGCCCCCGCGCTCATGGCCGGGAACACCGGGGTGCTCAAGCACGCCTCCAACGTTCCCGAGTCGGCGGTGTTCCTGGAGGAGCTGTTCGAACGGGCCGGGTTCCCCCGCGGCGCCTTCGTGACGCTGCTCATCGGCGCCCGCGAGGTGGCTCCCGTGATCGAGGACCCGCGGGTGCGGGCCGTCACCCTGACCGGCTCCGAGCCGGCCGGCCGCTCCGTCGCATCGACCGCGGCCGCCCAGGTGAAGAAGGCCGTGCTCGAACTCGGCGGATCCGACCCCTACGTCGTCATGCCGAGCGCCGACCTCGACGCCGCGATCGCCACCGCCGTGACCGCCCGCACCCTCAACAACGGGCAGTCCTGCATCGCCGCGAAGCGGTTCATCGTGCACACTGACGTCTACGACCGGTTCGTCGAGGGCTTCACCGCAGCGATGGGCGCGCTCACCATGGGCGACCCGATGGACGAGTCGGTGCAGATCGGTCCCGTGGCGACCGAGTCGGGACGCGACGAGCTCGCCGAGCTGGTTGACGACGCCCGTGACAGGGGCGCCGACATCCTGGTCGGCGGCGAGGTGCCCGACCGGCCCGGCTGGTTCTACCCCGCCACCGTCGTCGCCGGCGTCACCCCCGGAATGCGGCTGCACCTCGAGGAGGCGTTCGGCCCGGTCGCGACCGTCTATCGCGTCGCCGATATCGACGAGGCGCTCGCCATCGCCAACGGCACGGACTTCGGCCTCTCCTCCGCGGCGTGGACCACCGACCCGGCGGAGCAGGCGCGCTTCGCGACGGAGCTGGAGGCGGGGGCGGTGTTCATCAACGGAATGACGATCTCCTACCCCGAGCTGCCGTTCGGGGGGATCAAGAACTCCGGGTACGGCCGGGAGCTCGCCGCGGCCGGAATCCGGGAGTTCTGCAACCTCAAGACCGTCTGGGAGGGCTGACCTCCCGGTCGGCGAGCGGCGGCCGATCGGCCGCCGCTCGGTACTCGGCCGCCCCTCAGTACTCGTTGGCGACGAACAGCTCCTGCGCCGGGAACTTGGTCAGGATCTCGGTCCCGTGCTCGGTGAGCACGACCTCCTCCTCGATGCGCGCGGCCGAGATCCCGTCGCTGGCGGGAAAATAGGTCTCCATCGCGAACACCATCCCGGGGCGCAGCTCGACCGGGTCGGCGAACGAGTTGAGGCGCGAGATGATCGGCCGCTCGTGGAGGCCCAGTCCGAGTCCGTGGGCGAACTGTAGCCCGAAGGCAGCCAGCTCGTTGTCGAACCCGAAGTCGGTCGCCTTGGGCAGCACCGCAGCGACCTCGTCGGTCCCCACCCCGGGCTTGATCGCATCGATCGCGATGTCCATCCACTCCCGTGCCTTCTTGTAGGCGTCGCGCTGGATCGGCGTCGCGCTCCCGACGTTGAATGTGCGGTAGTAGCAGGTGCGGTAGCCGTTGTACGAGTGGATGATGTCGAAGAACGCCTGGTCGCCTGGTCGGATGATTCGGTCCGTGAAATTGTGCGGATGGGGGTTGCACCGCTCGCCGGAGATCGCGTTGACTGCCTCCACTTGGTCGGAGCCCATCTCGTAGAGCCGCTTGTTCGCGAGCGCGACGATTTCGTTCTCCCGGACACCCGGCTTGAGCGCCTCGACGATGTCTTGGTAGACGCCGTCCACCATGGCGGCGGCCTGGTTGAGCAGCATGATCTCGTCCTGGGACTTGATGACCCGGGCGTCGAGCATCGACTGCTGGGCGTCCGCGACCTTCAGTCCCTGGCGCTCCATCTCGAACAGGAAGGTCGGCTCGACGATGTCGAGTCCGACGGGCGCGTCGGCGAGCCCGGCTTCGGTCAACAGGGACTTGATCTCGGCGACGGCGTCGCGCATCAGCCCGGCGTCCGGCGCCACGGCCCCTCGGAACCCCAGGAATCCGGGCCGCCAACTGTCGTCGGGCAGCCACTGCGAGTAGAGCTTGTGGTGCTTCACCGCCGACCCGAAATCCCAGAGAATCGGGTCATGCCCCCTGCGAAGGAGGGCGTAGCGCACCATCTTGTCGCCGAGCGCCCCGCCGATCCACGTCTGCGTGGTGTAGCGGATGTTGTAGAAGTCGAAGAGGAGGAACGCCCCGCACTCGCTGGCCTCGAGCGCGTCCTTCGCGCGGCCGAGCCGGTAGTCGCGGAGCCGATCGAAGTCGACCCGTGCCTCGTAGTCGACGCCCATGTGCCCGGGGGCGGGGATGGGTCGGTACGGTTCACCGGTCATGGGATGGCTCCTTCGCGATCCGTGGGGACGTAACGGCTCCGGGCGCCCTCAGGGGAGCCGGAGATTGGACATGTTCTCGGCCGCCACCGGGAGACGGCCCATGGCGCTGAGGACGTCGACGGCGGAGCTGTATCGCTCAGCACTGTCGGTGGGAGCGGCTCCCTGGGCACGACCGAGGACGAACCACAATCCTTGCGCCATCTCTCCGGTGCGGTTCTCGTACAGGTGCGGGCGCCGGGAGTCGAAGCACACCGAGTCGCCGGGCCGAAGCACATGCTCGTCGAAGTCGAGCCGGAGGGTGACCTCCCCGGAGATGACGTAGCCATACTCGATCCCCGAGTGCCGCATGAGCTTGCCCTCGACGGAACTCGAGCTGCCCGGTTCGTAGGTGGTGAGGAGGGCGTCGACCAGCCCCGTGCCGTCGACGGCGAGACGTTCCCACCTCACGCCGTTCTCCATGATGATTGTCGGATTGTCGGCCTGGCGCTGCACGGGGTTCGCCGTGATCGGCGCATGCTCGTCCGAGTCCTCACCCTGCTCGGCGACGCGCTGGGGCATCCCCATCAGCTCATCAATCGAGACCTCGAGAACGTTCACGATGGCGTAGAGGGTTCCGACCGACGGCTGCGTCTTTCCGGTCTCTACTTGAGAGAGCAGGCTTGGCGAGATGTCGGCAGCGGCGGCGACAGCACGGAGACTCAGGCCCTTCTGCGCTCGCGCGGCTCGGATGGCGCTTCCGAGTTCCTCCACGGTCGTCCTCAACCTTCTGGGGCATGGCCCGTTCACTCGCGGGAAACCGCTCGGGTGGCCCACGAAACAGTGTACAGTAGGGGTGAACAAGTTGCAGCGTTGCAGCCGATTCGCGGCTACAACCTCCGCATTTGTCTACCAGGGGAGTGAAGCGACCGTGAACATCGACACCGCGACGCCCGGCACGATGGCCGTCGACTGGGAAGCCCGCGTCGACATGGACCGCCTGCGGGACGAGCGACTCACCCGTCTTCGCGCGAAGCTCGAGGAGTCCGACCTCGGGGCGCTCCTCGCGTTCGACTTCGGAAACATCCGCTACATGACGGCGACCCACATCGGCACCTGGGCGATGGACAAGTTCATCCGGTTCGCTCTGATCACCCGGAACTCCGACCCGATCTCGTGGGACTTCGGGTCAGCGGCGCGTCACCACGACCTGTACAACCCCTGGCTGCACCAGACCAGCATGGAGATGGACGCCGACCCCCACGCCCCCCACGAGGGCGCCCGGCGGCCGCGGGCCGAGTCCGGCGCCCGCCCCGGGCTCTCCGTCCTCAGAGGGGCGTTCCACCCCGACGCCGGCATGGCGGAGAATCTGGCCGCAAAGATCCGCCGCGAGCTCGACAAGTTCGGCCTCCTGAACGAACCGCTCGGCGTCGACATCATCGAACTGCCGGTACTCTCGGCGCTCACTGCGGCGGGCATCAACGTGGTCGACGGCCAGCAGGTGTTCATGGAAGCGCGGCGGATCAAGACCCGCGACGAAGTCACCCTGCTCACGACGGCGGCCTCGATGGTGGACGCCGCCTACGAGGATCTGTACGAGTTCCTCCGGCCCGGCGTGCGCGAGAACGAGGCGGTGGGCCTCGTCTCGAAGACGCTCTACGACCTCGGCTCGGAGTACGTCGAGGGGGTGAACGCCATCTCGGGCGAGAGGTGCTCACCGCATCCGCACGTCTACTCGGACCGCATCATCCGTCCGGGAGACCCGGCATTCTTCGACATCCTCCACTCGTTCAACGGGTACCGGACCTGCTACTACCGCACATTTGCGGTCGGGTCCGCGACTCGCGCACAACGCGACGCGTACAAGCGGGCGCGCGAGTACATGGACCTCGCGATCGCACTGGTACGCCCCGGCGCGACGACCGCCGACATCGTCTCGGTCTGGCCCGCCGCGCAGGAGTTCGGTTTCCCCGATGAGGAGGCCGCATTCGCCCTGCAGTACGGCCACGGAGTCGGGCTGTCGATTTGGGAGAAGCCGATCTTCTCCCGGCTCGTGTCGTTCGACCACCCGGAGGTGCTCGAAGAGGGCATGGTGTTCGCGCTGGAGACCTACTGGCCGGCCGCCGACGGCATCGGCGCCGCCCGCATCGAGGAGGAGGTCGTGGTCACCCGCGACGGGTGCGAGGTCATCACCAAGTTCCCTGCGCAGGATCTGATGGTCGCCGGCGGGCACCGCTACTTCACGGTAGACGGCCCGATGAACTTGATCACGGACTCGTTCCGCCACAACCACGACAGCGCGGCCGGCGGGTCGTCGTGACCTCGGCGACGATGCGTGCGGCGGTCTTCCACGGCGCGGGCGACATCCGCATCGAGCAGGTCCCCCGACCGACCGCCGGTCCCGACGATGTCCTGGTCAAGGTCCTGCGGTCCGGGCTCTGCGGGACGGACGCGACCGAATGGCGCGCCGGTCCCGTGATGATCCCACTCGCGGACGCTCACCCGCACTCCGGCCATCTTGGTCCGATGATCCCGGGCCACGAGTTCATCGGCGAAGTCGTCGAGACGCCCGACGCAGCTCGGCTCCCGGTCGGCACCCGAGTGGCGTCCGGGGCCCAGGTGTACTGCGGAGCATGCCGTCGCTGCGCGGAGGGCCGGTACAACATCTGCGAGCGGCTCTACACGCTGGGGCTGAACGCGCCCGGCGGGCATGCCGAGTACGTCGCGGGTCCCGCCCGGTCGTTCATCGCGATCCCGCCGGAGATCCCCGTCGACGCGGCGGGTCTCGCCCAGCCGCTCGCCGTCGGTCTGCATGCGGCGCGGCGGGCGGGCGCCCGCGCGGGCGATCGCGTCCTGATCTCCGGCGCCGGCGCGATCGGGAGCTTCGTGCTCGCCGCGCTGCGGCACCTCGTGCCCGACCTCGAGATCACCGTCGTCGATGTGGACCCGGACAAGCTCGCCCGCACGCTGCGGTTGGGCGCGAGCGCGACGGCGCGCCCCGCGGGCGAGGGACTCGACTCCTTCGACGTGGCCATCGAGGCGAGCGGAGCTCCCGGGACCCTCACGTCCTGCATCCACCGTACCGCCGCCGGCGGCCGGGTCCTCGCCGTGGGCATGCCCCCGGGCGACATCCCGCTCCCGATCCATGAGCTCGTCCTGCGGGAGATCACGCTCGACACGACGGTCGCCCTGGTCACCCCGGAGGACATCCCGGTCGCGCTCGACATCCTCGGGAGCACCGGGCTCGCGGCTGAACTCCTGGACTCGGTGCGCCCCCTGAGCGCGATCGGCGCGACGCTCGACGACATGGTGGCCGGCCGCGTCGCCGGGAAGGTCCTGCTGGACCCCGCCGCCTAGAGCGAGTCGGCGCTCCGCGGGGACGTCGACTCGCGCACCACCAACTCCGGTTCGAGCGACATCTCCGACGGGACGGAACCGTCTCCTCGGAGGACGCGGAGGACGGCGCGCGCCGCCTCACGTCCCATCTGGTCGATCTGGAGCCGGATCGTGGTGAGCGCCGGTTTCAGGTGTCCGGTGAGCGGGCTGTCGTTATAGGCCACGACCGAGACGTCGGCGGGGCATTCGATTCCCACCTCGTGCAATTCGGTCAGGGCCCCCACGGCGAGCAGGTCGTTGTGGGCGAAGATGGCGGTGGCGCCGATGCCCCCGCCGGATCCGAGGAGAACCTCGCGGATCACCCGTCGCCCCTCGTCGATCGACGGGGTGAGCGCCGCGATCTTCCGGTGCTGAACGGCCGGCATCGCCGTCCCGATCACCTCGCGGAAGCCCCGTTCGCGTTCCGCGAACGTGCTGATGTCCGTCGGGCCGGTGATCTCGAGGATGTCGGTGTGCCCGAGGTCGAGCAGATGGCGAGCGGCCATCGCGCCGCCGAGGGCGTCGTCGTTCACGACCCGAGGGATGCCGGTCGCGCCGATCCACCGGAGGCACAGGACGACGGGCAGGCCTGTCTCGACGAGCCCTCGCAGGACAGGGCCGTCGGCGCCTCTCGATGCGGCGCAGATCAGGCCGTCGACCCCCCGGGACTGAAGCATCTCGATCGCCGTCGACATCCGCTCGCGCCCCGGCTCGTCCGGCACTTCGGCGATGAGGACGTGGTACCCGAGCTGCTCCAGCTCACTGCTGATGCCGTGCAGGAGCTCCCCGTAGATCGGGTTGCTGAAACTGGAGATCAGCACGCCGATCGTCCGCGAATTGCGCCGACGCAGACTGCTCGCGGTCAGATCAGGGCGATAGCCGAGCACCTCGGCTGCCTCCTCGACCCGCCGACGGGTTGCGTCGGCGACACGGGCGCGCTGACCCGGGTCGAGACTCCGGCTGACCGTCGAAGGGTGAACCCCCGCTCGCGCCGCGACGTCGCGCGCAGTCGCACGCCGTCGCCCGACGGTATCCACGATCTGCTCAGACGGCGATCGCGCGCCCGCGTCGCTTCTTCAGGAGCCCGACGATCCCCCGGCGGATGAACAGGGCGAACACGATCAGGATTCCGCCCAGGATCAACCGGTTCGTCTCGGCGGGCAGGCCGAATCCGAAGAGATCGATCCCCGGCAGCGTGACCCGCAGGATCTGCTCGAGGCCGACGACGATGAAGGAGCCGATGAGCGGGCCGAGCCAGCTCCCGAGGCCGCCGATGACGCAGACGAGAACGATGTCGAGGGCGATCTTGACACTGAACGCCCCTGTGGGCTCGATGTATCCCGTCCAGAATGCCCACACGGCGCCGGCGATCCCTCCCAGAGCGGCTCCCATCACGAGCGCGCGCAGCTTCACGGCGACGGTCTTGACGCCGAGCACCTGCGCAGCGGGCTCGTCCTCACTGATCGCGCGGAGGGCGTACCCGAAGTTCGAGTTCTCGACCGCGTAGGCGATGATCGTCGCGATGATCGCGAGCGCGAGCATCAGGTAGAAGAACAGCATTCCGATCTCGCGCGAGTTCAGCCCCTTGTCGACGCGGACGAACAGGCCGATCGCTCCGCCGAGCGCCGGGGTGTTCTTGACCACGGTGAGCGCCAGGAAGGTCAGGATGAGCGTGAAGATCGCGAAGTAGTGGCTGCGCAGGCGCAGGGTCGCGTATCCGATGATCACGGACACGGCGATCGCCGCGATCGCGCCGGGGATCAGGGTGAACCAGACCGGCCAGTCGAACCCGTCATTGAGCCACGCCGCCATGTAGGCGCCGCTCCCGACGAAGATCGCCGCGCCGAAGTTGAGGTATCCGCCGTAGCCGCCGAGCAGGTTCCAGCCCTGCGCGACGATGACGTAGAACAGGATCGCCGTGAGCGTGGTCAGGATTCCCAGACTGCTGAACACGCCCATCGGGGCGAGCACGAGGAAGATCGCCGCGGCGACGGCGGGGAACACCCACCGCGGGATGTTCCGTGTCGTGGCCGCGCTGGCCTTCGCCTGCGCGAGCGCGATGTTCTGCGTCGGGGTCGTGGGCTTGTCGGTCGGCATCAGACGATCCTCTGCTTGGCACCGGAGAGGCCCTCGCTGCGCACCAGCAGGGCGACCGCGAGGACCCCGTACAGGACGAGGTAGGTGTACTGGAACGGGATGAAGATTCCGACCATGGTCTCGATCACCCCGACGATCAGACCGGCGACCAGCGTCCGCAGCGCGGAGCCGAGACCGCCGAGGATGACGACGAGGAACGCCCAGGCGAGCCACCGGTAGTGCTCCTGGGGGTTGAACGACTGGGTCATCGCGAGCACGACGCCGCCGAACGCCGCGAAGGCCACGCCGGCGGCGAACACCCGACGAGACAGCCGGGTGACGTCGATGCCGACCATCGACGCGACATCGGGGTTCTGAGCGAGGCCCCGGATGGCGGATCCGGTCAGGGTCCGGGTAAGGAAGATGTGGAGCGCGATCAGCACACCGAGAGTGATCGCTGCCGCCACGATGCGCGACAGCGGCGCCGAGATCGGCCCGATCTCGATGACCTGCGCGAGGTATCCGAGATCGACGGTGCGGGTGTCGGTGGTCCAGATCATCACCGCGACGCTCTCGATCACGACCAGTAGGCCGAAGAACGCGAGCATCACCGTGGAGTTGTCCTCCCGGGCCAGGTGCTGGGCGACGCCCCGGTGGACGACCAGTCCGAACACATAGGCGATCGCGACCACCGGCACGATCATGAGGAGCGGATCGAGGCCCGCCCCGTTCACGAACTGCCAGTAGAGCAGTCCCGCGAAAATGATGATCACCGAGTGGGCGATGTTGACGATCCGCAGGACGCCGAGGATCAGGCTGAGTCCAATGGCCAGCCCGCCGTAGACCCCGCCCAGCAGGAGTCCGTTGGCGAAGGCCTGGACGATCGTGTCGAGATTCACGAGGTGCTGCCTTTCAGAGGTTGAGCCACTGCTTGATCAGGTCGTCGAGCTGTCCCTCGAACCCGTCGCGCGCGCCATCCAGGTGGTTGCGGCCGTAGGCCAGCGTGTAGACGTAGTCGGCCATCTCGACCGCCGCCTGCACGTTCTGGTCGACGAGGAGGATGGTGCGTCCCTCGTCCTTGAGCCGGTCGAGCTCGTCGTAGACGCCGTCGACCAGCACGGGCGCGAGGCCGACGGAGGGCTCATCGATCAGCAGCACGCGCGGCTCGAGGATGAGCGTCCGCGCGAACTCCACCATGCGCGCCTGACCGCCGGACAGACTGCCGGCCGCCTTCTGGCGGAGCGGCTTGAGCGTGGGATACCGCTCGAACATCGCGTCGACCGCTCCCGCGAAGCGGTCACGATCGCGGCGGATCTGCCACGCCCCGAGGCGGAGGTTCTCCTCCACCGACAGCTCCGGGAACACCGAGCGTCCCTGCGGGAGCACCGAGATGCCCATCGCGAGCCGTTCCACCGGGCCGTCGTTCGTGATGTCGGTGCCGGCGAGCTCGACCGAGCCGCTGCGGGGCGAGACGAATCCCGACATCACGCGCAGCAGCGTCGACTTGCCGGATCCGTTCGGACCGAGCACGACGGTCACCTTGCCCGGCGCGACCCTGACCGAGACGTCGTCGAGCACGATGTCGTTCGCGAAGTACCCGGCGGTGATGCCGGTGAGCACGAGCTCCGGATGGTCGGTCGTGGTGGGGTCGGTAGCGGGAGTCATCCTCGTTCTCCTCGTCCTGCGGGTCCATGGCCGAGGTACGCCTCGATCACCTTCGGATCCGACGTGACGTCGGCGGGCGAGCCGGCGGCGATCACCGCCCCTTCGGCCATGCAGATGATGGAGGAGCACAGCCGGGTGAGATCGGGGATCTCGTGGCTGACGATCAGGAACGCCGTGCCCTGCTCGTTGCGCTCCAGGATGCGGGCGCGCATGACTTCCTTGACGCTGGGGTGCACGCCCGCGAACGGCTCGTCCATGAGCACGACCTTGGGGTCGGTCATGAGCGCCCGCACGAACTCAAGGAGCTTCTGCTGCCCGCCGGACAGCTCGCTCGCCGGGGTATCCCGGTGGCTCGAGAGGCCGACGAACTCGAGGAGCCCCTCGGCCTTCTCGATCCACCGGCTGCGGAGCCCGGGCGTGTGCAGCACCGGGATCAGCAGGTTCTCGATGGCGGTGATCGTCGAGAACACCCGCGCATTCTGGAAGGTCCGGGTGACGCCCGCCTTCACCAGCGCGGTGCTCGACTTGCCGGCGCGCTCCTCACCGTCGACCCGGATCGATCCCGCGTCGGGGGCGAGCACGCCGTTGAGGAGGTTGAGTGTCGTCGTCTTCCCGGAACCGTTGGGGCCGATCAGACCCACGATGCCTCCGGCGGGGATCTCGAAGGATGCCCCGTTCACAGCCGTCATGCCTCCGAAGCTCTTGACGAGCCCCTGCACTTCGATAATGGACGACATTCACTCAACCTCCTCTGGCGATGCGGTGCTTAGCGGAGCGGGAAGACCGCGTCGGCGGTCGCCTGGTCCGTCGGCCAGATCACCTCGTTGCCGGTGGTCTGGAACTGCAGCAGCACCTGACGGAAGTCGATCGTCCCGTCCGCGTTGTAGGTGATCGTCCCGACCGCCGTCTCGAAGGTGTTCTCCGCGATGTAGGCACGCAGCGTCTCCGCGTCGAGCGAGCCTCCCGTGCCCTCGATCGCCTGCTGCAGCACCTGGCCCGCCGCGAGCGCCGGGGCGGAGTACGCGGGCGCACCCTCGACTCCCTGCGCTTCGGTGATGTAGTCGGCGACCTCCTGCAGGCCGGGGAACCCGTCCTGCCCGGGGAACGCCGAGGTGCTGGCGAAGACGTTGATCCCGGCTTCACCGAGGTCCGGCCAGTTCGGCAGCGAGGTGACCTGCGAACCGCACTGGCAGTAGAACTCGGGGGCGTAGCCCGCCTCGTTCACGGTGCGGGCGATGAGCGCCGCGTCGTTCGGGAGGCTCAGCGCGATGAGCGCGTCCGCGCCGGATGCCTTGACCGTCTCGATGAGGCTGGACAGATCGGTCGCCGTCTGGTCGTACTGCTCGTTGACCACGACTTCGATGCCGCGCTCGGCCGCGTAGTTGAGGACGCCGCCCTCGCCGTCGAAGCCGTCGAGGGCCGCGAGAGTGAAGGGGTTCTGCGCGGTGACCACCGCGAGCGTCTCAGGCACGTCTGCCGGATCGAGCGTGTCGAAGAACTCGAACATTCCGAGCGAGTACTCGATGTCCTGGTAGGGCCAGGTGCTCACCAGCAGGCTCGCCTCCTGGTGGATCTCCTTGCCGACGAAACCGGGGTTGATCATCAGCAGACCGGCGCGCTCGACGATCGGGACCACCGCGCCGCCGACGGCGGTGGTGTAGGGGGCGAACAGCACGTCGACCCCGTCCTCGTTGATCAGTCGCTGGTAGAGCTGCTGGGCCACCGTCGGGTTGCTCTCGTCGTCGTACAGGATCATCTCGACCTCACGGCCGTCGATCCCGCCGTTCGAGTTGACCTCGTCGAGCCAGAACTCGTAGGCGAGCTCGTACCCGGCCGAAGGGCCGGAGAACACGCCGGTGAGGCCGAGGGTCGCACCGATGACGATGGGTCCGTCGTCGGTCGGCTCTCCCGCATCCGTGGTGCAGCCGGCGACCGCGAGGAGCGCCGCCGATCCGAGGGCGATCGTCGCGAGGACGCGCGATCGCCACTTCTTCGTGATGTTCATCGTTGAACTCCCTTGTGACACTACATGGGAACTATGGGCGTTGGATCGGGACGAGCGCCTGGATCTCCGGGTCGATCGTCGCGGGGGATCCACCGCCCGCGGACACTGCTTCTCTCAGCCCCGGACCGCACGCGCGCTGTGGCGAATGCGGCGGTGCATTCGATTGCATCGATCGTGGCACGCAGAGGAAACAGTGTCAAGCCACACTGAACGATCTTGCGCAAATCGTGCAGTCAGATTGTTCATCGGGTCGCTCCCGGCGCCGAGGGAACCCCGCTGCCGAGCAGGATTCCGACATTCCCGACCCCGCGCTCCAGCTCACCGGCCTCGATCGCCCGCGCCGCCGCGAGGGTTCGCTCGTTCGCCGGGGTCGCGATCCCGTGCCGGACGCCGAGCCGCACGACCGTGCCGTGGATCTCCTCGATCTCGGCCCGGCGCCCCTTGCGCCAGTCCTGCAAGACAGTCGTAAGGGTGTCGGGCATCGAATAGTCATCGACGACGACGCCGAGCAGTCGACGCGCGTAGTCGTCGGGATCGGGGTCGACCCGGTCGAGGCCGAAGATGGGCGGCAGGCGGTGACCGGCCGCCACCCCGACGCGGGCAGCCTCAGCGCCTGCCTCGATCATGAAGTCGAGCATCCCGTCGATCCGCACGGCCGCGGCGAGCGGGAGGTCCAGTACGGCGGAGGTGACGAGCTCCGCGGCGTTCGCGACGAGCTTCGCCCACTTCGCCGAGGTGATCTCCTCCCGCACCTCCACCCGGCCGGCGTGCGACAGAATCTCCGCGACCGCGGACGCACGGGCGTGCGACGTCTCGGTCCGCCCGCCGAGGGCGAACCAGGTGCCCTGCGGCGGGGTCTGGCGCACCACTACCCCGGGGTCGAACAGACCGCTGGCGATCTCGATCACGCAGCCAAGCGCGCGACCAGTGCCCACGACGTCCTCGACGTCGTCGAGGGTCATGCCGTTCTGCACGGCGACCACGACGCCGTCCGCGGCGAGCACCGGGAGGACTGCGGTGCACGCCCACCGGGTGTCGTAGGCCTTCATCACGAGGAACACGACGTCGAACGGCGATCGCACCTCGGCGATCTGGCACAGGTGGAGGATCGGCACCGACACCGTCCGGGTGCGACCCGGCTCCCGCACCGTCAGCCCGTCTCGTCGGATCGCCTCGACGTGAGCAGGCCATTGCTCGATGAGCGTGACGTCGAACCCGGCGTCGATGAGGTCGGCGGCGATCGCACCGCCGTTGGCCCCGGCCCCGAGGACCGCGATCCGCGTCATCGCCGCCCTCGGGTCACGATGCGACCGGGGCCACCGCCGCCGCGAGAAGCGCCGCATTCGCGGGATCGGGAGCGAGCTCCCCCGCCTCGATCCGCCGCGCGATGTCGAGGATCGCGGCGTTGACCGGCGCCTCCGATCCCATCCGCTCGCGCTGAGCGACGATGTACCCGCAGAAGCCGTCGAGTTCGGCACGACGGCCCTTGTCCCAGTCCTGGAGGACGGCCACCCGGGTCTCGGGCAGCGAGTACGAGGCGAGCACCTCATCGAGCAATCCGACGGCGTAGCCCTCGCCGTCGCCGACGTCGGACGCCGACTTGCCGAAGATCGGCACCATCCGGATGCCGAGGTCGCGGGCGAGTCGGTACGCCTCCCGCGACGCCTCGTCCATCACCGCCCGTACACCCTCGACCCGCTCCGCCGCGACGAGGGGAAGGCCGAGGATGCCGGAGGGCAGCATCTCGGGGATGTTGGCGAGCAGCTTCATCCACTTCGAGGCGCGGATGTCGTCGGAGATCTCCACGGTGCCGCAGTTCCGCAGCGCCGCGGCGACGGCCTCGACGGCGGGGGTGCGGCGACCGTCGAGCGCGCCGACGGCCAGCCAGGTCCCCGCGACCGGAACCTGACGGATGATCACACCCGGCTCGTACATGTTCGCCGCGATTCCGAGCACCGCGCCGATCGTCCGCTGCTCGCCGACGATGTCGGCGACGTCGTCGATGGTCATGCCGTTCTGCAGACCGACGACCACCCCGTCGTCGGCGAGCACCGGCTTGATGAGCTCGACCGTCCAGCGGGTGTCGTAGGTCTTCACCGAGACGAACACGATGTCGAACCGGGTGCGCAGTTCAGCGACCTCGCAGAGGTGATGCACCGTCACCGGCGTGATGGTCGTGCCGTCGGCCGTGGTCACCGCGACCCCGTCGGCGCGCATCTTCTCCACGTGCGCGGGCCACTGCTCGATGAAGGTGACGTCGAGACCGGCCCGGATCATGTCGGCGCCGAGCGCGGCGCCGTTCGCACCCGTGCCGACGACCGCGATCCGCGGCGCGTCCCAGCTCATCGAGCCGCCCCCTCGAGCACCGCGACGTCGACCGTCGTGTCGACTTCCACACCCATCGCGCGGTGGACGTAGCAGGTGTTGGCGGCCACCTGCATGAGCGAGCGGGTCGCCTCCTCGGACTCCCCGCCGTTGAGGAACATGTCCGTCAGGATCGGGAACGCGACGGCCTCGCCGAGAGCGTCCGGCGCCCCCGGGTCGTAGGTCGTGAGCTGCGCCAGCCCCGAGTTCTTGAGGTCGAGGCGGCGCACGGTGACGTAGCGGCTGAGCTGGGTGTGGTAGCAGAACGCGGAGCCGATCGCGACCAGCGCGAGCGGCGACGGGGCGACCTGCCCCGTCGGATCCGAGGTGACCACCCAGCGGTCCGAGGTCATCTCGGGCAGCCCGGTGCTGGTGCGCATGATCCCGGCGGCGAGGTCGAGTTCGCCCCGCGCGTCGATCGTGAATCCGACCGGCACGTCGGAGGCGTCGGCGCTGGAGTGGGTGGCGATCTTGTCGTTCGCCGCGGCCGGCGCCTCCTCGCCCTTCACGAACCGGAAGACCTGCTCGTGGGTCTCGCCGGTCGCGGCCGGGACGGCGCCGTATCGCCGGACCGGATCCTGCAGGGCCGACTCGGACCAGACCGGCATCGCGCCGTCGAGCGAGGTCGCCCGGCCGTTGGTGTGCAGGGCGAAGCGGCCCTCCACGGCGTTGCGCATGACGGCGACCGCGGGGGACGACGCCAGAGCGGTCGCCACCAGGACCTCGGCGCCGTCGTCGTCGATCGAGCCGCGGACATCGACGTCCCAGTCGAGGCCGAAGACGAGCGCGACGGCCTCGCCCTTCGCGAACGAACCCTTCGAGGCGAAGCCCTGGCTGACGCCCACCTGGAGGTGCTCAAGGGTCACGCCCCGCGCCCGGGCGGCGGCGACGACCCGCGCGGCGACGTCGGCCTGGATGCCCGCCAGCCACTGGAACAGTGGGGCCGGCGCGAGGTTGGTCCCGCCGAGGCTCGCCCCCTCGTCCGACTGCAGGCACCACGTGCGGCCGGTGGTCTGGTCCTCGACCAGTCCGATCTTGTGGAAGCGGCCGAGGCCGAAAACCTCCGAGAGGAAGGTGCGCGGACCGGCGGCGTCGGGCCGTTCGGCGCGGCGGGTGGGGAACCCGCGCGACTCGCCCGGGTCGGTGGTGGGAACGATCGCTTCGACAGCCTGGTCCGTCACAATGCCTCCTCGCATCTTCTTCCGGGAGGGTAGCAAGATGTGCGCTCAAGGTGAACAACTGGGCAATCAGCCGGGCGACGTTGCCCGGAAACTGGGCGCTGTCGACGCGAACCCGGCCGACGAGTAGGGTCAACGTTTAGTTGAGATGAACATCTAGCAGCGAGTCCGACGAGGGACCGCGAGGAGGACCCATGGGCACAATCGCATACGTCGGCCTCGGCACGATGGGGATCGAGATGGTCAAACGGCTTCTCGACCACGGACACGAGGTCGTGGTCTGGAACCGCTCCGATTCCGAGGCCCTGCGCGATGCCGTGGCGCGCGGGGCGCGGCGCGCCGACACGGTCGCGGAGGCGCTCGGATGCGATGTCGTGTTCTCGATGCTCGCCCACGACGCCGCGGTCGAGGCACTGTTCGACGCCGAGAGCCTGGGGTCGGCGAGGGCCTCCACCATCCACGTCAACATGGCGACCGTCAGCGTCGAGTGCGCCGATCGAATGGCGGCCCTCCACCGCGACGCGGGCGTCGGCTACGTCGCAGCTCCCGTCCTGGGGCGCCCCGCGGTCGCCGCGGCCGGACAGCTCAACATCGTGGCGGGCGGACCGACGGCGGAGATCGACGCCGTGGCCGGATACCTCGACGTGCTCGGGAAGCGCACCTGGATCGTCGGGGAGTCGCCACGCGCCGCCAATCTGGTCAAGATCGCGGTGAACTTCAACCTCATCCACGCGATCCAGGCGCTCGCCGAATCGATCACCCTGATCGAGCACGGCGGTGTCGACGGACGGCAGTTCGTCGACATCCTCACCGATGCGGCATTCACCGGCTCCGCCTACACCGGCTACGGCGCGCTCATCGCCGGCCGCGAGTACTCGCCCGCGGCGTTCCGGCTGGAGCTCGGGCTCAAGGACCTCTCCCTCGCGGAGCGGGCCGCCGACGCCGAGGGGGTGGAGCTCCCGAGCGCGCCCACACTCCGGGGTCTCTTCGAGGAGGCGTTGGCCGATCCGGCCCTGGTCGACCTCGACTGGTCCGCCGTCGCCGAGGTCACCCGCGCGCGGGCGACGGGCGGGCGGGCGTCATGAGCGCTCCGCGGATCGCCGTCGTGGGAGCCGGCGCGAACGGCGCCGGCATCGGGGCGGACCTCACTCGGGCCGGGCACGACGTCACCCTCGTCGAGCAGTGGCCGACCCACGTCGACGCCATGCGGGCGGGCGGCGTGCGCTCGACCTGCGCCGGCGAGACCACCGTGACGCCCGTCGAGGTCGTGCACCTGTGCGAGGTGGCCGAGATGCGCCGCGCCTTTGACATCGTCCTGGTGCTCGTCAAGGCCTACGACACCCGCTGGGCCTCCGAGCTGATCAAGCCCCTGGTCGCGCCCGACGGCGTCGTGGTGGGACTGCAGAACGGCATGTCGATCGACGACGTGATCGACGTGATGGGCCCGGAGCGCGCCCTCGGCGGCGTGATCGAGATGGGCGGCAACATGTACGTCCCGGGGGAGGTCACCCGGGACACCCCGCCGGACCGTACCTGGTTCGCGGTGGGGAGCGAAGACCCGACCGCTCACGCCAAGGCGGCGACGGTCGCGGATGCGCTCGGCGCCGCCGGCACAGCGGTGGTCTCCGACGACATCCGGGCCGACAAGTGGATGAAGCTCATCCTGAACGCCGCCGAGCTCGTCCCCTCGTCGATCCTCGGCATCTCGATCGTCGAGGCCGCACACATCCCGGTCATGCGCGAACTCATGCTCGACGCGGGGCGGGAGGCGATCGCCGCCGCCGCGGTCCTCGGGCACCGCGTGCGTCCCATCATCGGCATGGAGGACGTCGACCCCGACCGTCCCGAGCAGTTCCTGGTCGACATCTTCGACCTGCTGCTGACCCACTTCGCCCTGCCCGACTCGAAGGCGACCACCCTCCAGGACTGGGCCAAGCGCCGACGCTCGGAGGTGGATCAGATCAACGGTCTCGTCGTCGACGTGCTGGCGGCGGCGGGCCGCCCGGCGCCGGTCAACGCGGCGGCCACGCGCATCGCGCACCGGATCGAGAGCCACGAGATCGAGCCGTCGATGAGCCTGCTCGACGAGTTCGTGCGCCTCGCGCGGGCGTGACGCGAGTCTCCCGCGTCACGCTACGTCGTCGACCTCGTAGTCGACGCAGGCACGCGCGACGATGATCGTCCGGCCGTACGCGGCGACATCCTGGTGCAGAGGATGTCCCTGATACGCCTCGAGGTCCGCGTAGGAATCGTGGGTGGAGATGAGGACCAAGTCGAAGTGGTCGTCGAGATGGCCCAGGTCGAGCTCCATGCGCATCTCGCGGACCTCGTCGATCCGATCCTCGAGCGCGGCCAACCGGTCCCGGAACTCCTCGGCCAGGCGCCGTCGCCCCTCGGCGTCGTCGCCCTGGAACCGGAATGCGATGTTGTGCACGATCATCGGGACCTCCTCGTCCGTTTGTTCACCCAAGCTTAACGTTGTTCACTCTGACTGTGCTAGCGTGATGCCGCAATCCACCCCATCGGAGGCCGCAATGACGCGAATCGCCGTGATCGGCACGGGCGCCAACGGAGCCTCGATCGGTGCCGACCTCGCGGCCGCCGGCGAGGACGTCACCCTCATCGAGCAGTGGCCCGCGCACGTCGAGGCGATCCGAGAGCGCGGGCTGCGGATCGAGACACCGGACGGCGTGCAGACCCACCGCGACCTCGACATCGTGCACCTCTGCCAGGTCGCCGAGCTGCGCGGCACGTTCGACGTCGTACTCATGCTCGTCAAGGCGTACGACTCGCGCTGGGCCGCCGAGCTGATGCGACCGATGCTCGCCGACGACGGGCTGCTCGTCGGGGTTCAGAACGGCATGACCGTCGACGACATCGCCGATGTCGTCGGGCCGGATCGCACTGTCGGCTCGGTGATCGAGATCTCGTCGATGATGTTCGAGCCCGGCGTCGTCCTGCGCCACTCCGGACGCGACCGGAGCTGGTTCGCGGTCGGCAGCCTGTCCTCGGCCACGGCGGGGCGGGAGGACGAGGTGGCCCGCCTGCTCCGGCATGCCGGCACCGTCGAGGTCGTCGACGACATCCGGGCCGCGAAGTGGATGAAGCTCGTAAGCAACGCGACCACCCTGGTCACCACGGCGATCCTCGGCCTGCCGATGCTCGACGCGGCGGCCATCCCGGCGATGCGCGACCTCATGCTCCTGTCCGGTCGCGAGGCTCTCGAGGCCGGACGGCTGCAGGGGCTGGCGCCCCTCCCGATCTTCGGTCTCACGGCGGACGACCTCGCCGAGTCCGACGACCTCGTCGAGACCCTCCTCGACACCCTGCTCGAGGGCTTCGTGCTGTCCACGACCAAGACGACGATCCTGCAGGACTGGATGAAGGGCCGCCGCAGCGAGGTCGGCGACATCAACGGTCGCGTGGTGCGCGTCCTTGCCGACCACGGACGGGCCTCGCCGGTGAACTCCGCGGTCGTCGAGCTCGCCCGCGCGATCGAGGACCACGAGCTCGAACCCGACCCCGCCCACCTCTCGCGCCTGCTCGACCTGAGCGCGGCCGCATCCCGCTGATCCGAGGAGAACCATGGCCCACCACGTCGCCCGCGCGAGCGATCAGCGGTTCGTGCCCGTCGAGGGCGCCCCCGGCTTCGAGACCGCGATCCTGGTCGGCCCGTCGATCGGGTCGGTGCACATGGAACTCGCCCTCTGCCGACTCGCCGCCGGGGCCTCGACGCTGCCGGCGCGGCATCCCTTCGAGGAGTCCTGGTACGTGCTCGGCGGATCCGGCACCGCCTCCACCGCGCACGTGTCGTACGCCGTCACCGAGGCATCGTTCGGCATGACGCCGGTCACCGCACCCGAGATGAAGACGGCGGGCCCCGACGGGATGACGTGGCTGCGGATGCGCACTCCACAGGCGCAGGCGGCGGACCCGGAGCGCGGCGAGACCCCGGCGGGCGACTGGACCCCGTCGACCGAGTTGCTGACCCCCGATGAGACCGACCCGCGCTCGATGTGGGCGGGGCAGTTCCGCGACGAGGACATGCCCCCGCACGGCCCGATCGGGATGCCCGGCTACCACGGGCCGAACATCAAGAGCATCTCGATCCGGATGCTCATCGACGAGCTGCTGGGAGCGACCCAGCACACCCACTTCATGGTCGAGTTCGGCTCCCGCGACCCGAACGCCCAGTACGCGCTCGAGCACTACCACCCGTTCGAGGAGGCCTACCACCTGCTCACCGGGTCGGCCCACGGCATCCTCGACGGCGAGCACGTCGACATCAGCGCGGGCGACACCGTGTGGACGGGGGTCGGCGCGACGCACGGGTTCTACACGACGAGCGACGAGCCGCTGCGCTGGCTCGAGGTGCAGACGCCCAAGCCCCCGACCCAGCACGCGATGTACTTCCCGCGCGACTGGTCGGGCCTCACCGTCGCGTGATCCGTCCGGGACGTCGGTGAGCGGGGCGGTCACCGACGCGTCGGAGTGGGCCCGGCGCGTCGCGCCGCTGGCGATCGTCGCCGCATCCGGTGTCGCGGTCATCTACCTGCCGCAGCCGATCCAGACGCTGGTCGCGGACGGCTTCCGGATCGCGGCCTCCGCGGCGGCGATCGCCCCGGTCGCGGTGCAGCTCGGGTACGCGCTAGGCCTCATCCTGTTCGTCTCGATGGGGGACCGGTTCTCCCCCCGTGCCCAGGTGTCTGCGCAGATGGCGGCGACCGCGCTCTCCATCGCCGCGGCGGCGCTCGCGCCGTCGTACTCGGTCTACGTTGTCGCCTGCTTCGTCTCGGGGGCGACGGCGAGCTACGGACAGCTCATCATCGCGACCGCGCTGCGCTCCGCCCCCGAGGAGTCGCGGTCGCGGATCGTCGCGGTGCTCCTCGGCGCCTTCCTGGTGGGACTGTTCCTGGTGCGCACCGGCCTCGGGGCCACGGCGGGTGCCCTCGGCTGGCGAGCCGTGCTGCTCGGCATCGCCGCGCTCGTCCTGGTCCTCCTGGTTCCCGCGCGGCTCTCGGTCCCCCACGAGAGCCGGGACTCGCCACCCGGTATCTGGCAGGTGATCAGCTCTCTTCCCGGCGTCGCCCGGCGCTCCCCCGCGCTGATGCTGATGTCGGCCACCCACGCGATCGCGTTCGCGGGCTTCATCGCAGCCTGGGCGACCTCCACCCTGCTGGCGATCGACACGATGGGGCTGAGCGTGACGGAGGCCGCATTGCCCGGGATCGCCGGCATGCTCGGCGGCGCCGTCGGCATCCTGCTCGCCCGCGTGCACCGCAGGCTGGGATCACGTCGATCCGTGCTCGCAGCGATCATCGTGCTGTTCAGCGGGGCAGCGCTGCTGGCGGTGGGCGGGACGTGGCTCCCGGGACTGGTCGTCGGTCTGTTCCTGATGAGCGTGGGACTGATCACCTCCCAGGTGACGACCCAGGCCCACGCGCTCGCGGCCGTCGCGCCCGCCGAGACGGGACGCGCAAACACCGTCTACACGGCGACGACGTTCTTCGCGGGCGGCCTGGCGACCTGGATCGCCGACGCGCTCTTCCGCGCGGCGGGATTCCCTGCCGTCGGACTCCTCGTGACGGCGACGGCACTCGTCGCACTCGCTCTGACGATCGTGGCGATCCGTCGGGGCGTGATCCGCTGACCCGCGCCGCGCTCAGACCCCGCTGCGCAGCCGCGCCACCTCGTACAGCGCGACGGAGGCCGCGACCCCGGCGTTGAGCGACTCGGTGTCGGCGGCGATCGGGATGGAGACGACGGCGTCGCAGGTCTCGGTGACGAGCCGCGACAGGCCCTTGCCCTCGCTGCCGACGACGAGCACGAGTGGGCCGGTCGCCAGCTCGAGGCCCGGCAGCGACACGTCGCCGTCGCCGTCGAGCCCGGCGACGAACACGCCGTTGCTCTTCAGCTCCTTGAGCGTCGTCGTCAGGTTCGACGCCATGGCGACAGGGACGCGCACGGCGGCACCGGCCGAGGTCTTCCACGCGGAGGCGGTCATCCCGACGCTGCGGCGCTGCGGCACGATGACGCCGTGCCCGCCGAACGCGGCGACCGAGCGGATCACGGCCCCCAGGTTGCGCGGGTCGGTCACGCCGTCGAGGGCGACGAGCAGCGGCTGCTCGCCGCGGTCGACGGCCCGCTCCACCAGCTCGAGCGGGTGGGCGTACTCGTAGGGCGGCACCTTGAGGGCGATGCCCTGGTGCACGGCGTCGGGACCCGACATCCGGTCGAGCTCGGGGCGCATCACCTCGAGTACGGGGATGCCGCGCTTGCCGGCGAGGGAGAGCGACTCCTTGACGCGGTCGTCCATCTCGATGCGGGCGGCGAGGTAGAGCGTCGATCCGGGCACCTTGGCGCGCAGCGCCTCGACCACCGAGTTGCGCCCGGTGACCAGCTCCGAGTCGTCCGAGCGCTTCGGGGCGCGCGACCGCGGGGCCGGCGCTCCGCCGCCCTTGCCGTGGCGGTCACGGGCCGCGTCGAGGCGCTCCTTGGCGGCCTTGCGCTTTCCCGCAGGGTGCCACGAGCGGTCCTCCGCCTTCGGGGTGGGGCCCTTCCCCTCGAGCGCGCGGCGTCCCTTGCCCCCGGTGCCCGACGTGGGGCCCTTCTTGCCGCCCTTGCGGGCTCCCGGCCGTCCCGGCTTGGCCATCAGATGCTCCACCTCGTCGTCGTCGCGCCGTCCTCGAGCGCCACTCCGGCGGCGGCGAGGGTGTCGCGGATGCGGTCCGCGGCCGCGAAGTCGCGGTCGGCGCGCGCAGTCTCGCGCTCGGTCAACAGCGCCTCGACCAGACGCGCGAGCACGACCGACTCGGCGCCGTCCTCGGCCACCGCCCACGCGGCCGGGTCGAGCCCGAGCACGTCGAGCATGGCGAGCACCTCGGAGCGGCGCAGCGCGGCGGCCGGCACGTCGCCGCCGTCGAGCGCGGCGTTGCCGGCGCGCACCGTGTCGTGGATGACGGCCACCGCCTGCGGGGTTCCGAGGTCGTCGTCCATGGCCGCACCGAACGCGAGCGGCACATCGACGGCCCCGGTCTGCTCGACCTCGGGCGTCGCCTCGACGGCGCGGGCCGCGCGGTCGAGGAAGCCGGTGATCCGCTCGAACGCGGTGGCGGCCTCGCGCAGCGCGGCGGGCGAGTAGTCGATCGTCGACCGGTAGTGGGCGCTCGCCAGGTAGTAGCGCGTGATCAGCGGCGGCCCCGCGGCGAGCAGCTCGGAGGCGTAGATCGAGTTGCCGAGCGACTTCGACATCTTCTGGCCCTCGACGTTGACCAGGCCGTTGTGCACCCAATGGGTCGCGAACGCGTCGCCCGCGGCGGTCGACTGGGCGAGCTCGTTCTCGTGGTGCGGGAAGCGCAGGTCGAGTCCGCCGCCGTGGATGTCGAAGGCCGGCCCCAGGTAGCGCTTGCTCATCGCCGAGCACTCGATGTGCCATCCGGGCCGTCCGGCGCCCCACGGCGAGGCCCACGACGCCGACTCCGGCTCGTCGGGCTTGCTGCCCTTCCACAACGCGAAGTCGCGGGGGTCGCGCTTGCCGCGGGTGGCGGCATCCGGCGACTCCACCATGTCGGCGGGCTTCTGCCGCGTCAGCGACCCGTAGTCGGCCCACGAGCCGGCGTCGAAGTACACGTCGCCCGACCCGTCGTCGGCGACGTAGGCGTGTCCGCGCTCGATGAGGGTCGCGATGATCTCCTGCATCTGCGGGATGCTCGCGGTCGCGCGCGGCTCGTAGGTCGGCGGCAGGATGCCGAGGGCGCCGTACGCGGCCGTGAACTCGAGCTCGACCCGGTAGGCGACCGCCCACCACGGCTCGTCGGAGGTCGCATTCGCGAGCACCTTGTCGTCGATGTCGGTGACGTTGCGCACGAACGTGACGCGGTGGCCGCGATAGCCGAGCCAGCGCCGCCAGAGGTCGTAGGCGAGCGCGCTGCGCAGGTGGCCGATGTGCGGCGACGACTGCACCGTCGGCCCGCAGACGTACATCGACGCCTCCCCCGCGACGAGGGGGGCGAAGTCGACGACGCTCTGGGCGCGCGAGTCGTAGAGCCGGACGGTCACCCCGCGAGTCTACGAGGCGGGATGCGGCACCCGGCCTCTCATGACGCGACGGCGATGAGCGCGGTGGCGATCGCCTGCACGCCCTCACCGCGGCCGGTGAAGCCGAGCCCGTCGGTGGTGGTCGCGCCGACCGAGACGGGGGCGCCCACGAGCGCGCTCAACCGGCTCTCCATCTCCGTCCGACGCGGGGCGAGCCGGGGGCGCCGGGCGACGACCTGCACCGCCACGTTGACCACCGCGAACCCCGCGTCGGCGAGCAGCTGCAGGGTCTCGCGCAGGAACACCTCGCTGCGGGCATCGCGAAAGCGCGGGTCGTCGGTGCCGAACCGACCGCCGATGTCGCCGAGTCCCGCCGCCGAGAGCAGCGCGTCGCACACGGCGTGGACCACCGCGTCGCCGTCGCTGTGCCCCGACAGTCCGGCCTCGTCGGGCCAGTGCAGCCCGCCCAGCCACAGCTCGGCGTCCGGGTCGTAGGCGTGCACGTCGACCCCGATGCCGGTGCGCAGGCCCGTCGCCGGGGCGAGCTCCTTCTCCGCCCGGCGCAGGTCCCACGCGGTCGTGATCTTGAACGCGCGCGCCTCGCCCTCCACGACGACGACCGGATGCCCCGCCGCGGCCACCAGCGCCGCGTCGTCGGTGTGGTCGTCGGTCGCGGCGGCGTATGCGGCGTCGAGCAGCGCGCGCGGGAAGCCCTGCGGCGTCTGCACCGCGGCGAGCTCGGACCGGTCGACGGTGCCGAGCACTGCCCCGCTCGGGTCGATGCGCTTGAGGGTGTCGGCGACGGGCAGGCCGGGGATCACGCCGGCGCCCGTCTCGTCGACGGCGCGCGCGACCCGGCCGAACAGCGCCGGCGGCGTGAGCGCGCGGGCGGCGTCGTGCACGAGCACCACCTCGACCTCGACGGGCAGCGCGGCGAGCCCGGCCGCGACCGAGCCCTGACGGGTGGCTCCGCCCGCGACGACCCGCACGTCGCCCGCTGCGCCCACCCGCTCGACGATGCCGCGGGCGGCATCCAGTTCGGCGGCGGGGGCGACGACGACGACCGACATCGGGTCGTCCGCGGCGAGGGCGCCCTCGAGCGCGTGCTGCAGGATCGGACGGCCGCGCAGGTCGACGAAGGCCTTCGGCTCGGCACGGCCGAGGCGGGTGCCGCTGCCGGCGGCCACCACGACGAGGCCGATCCGCGGGTGCGTCATGCCTCGAGGATAGGGATGCGGGACGGCCCGGTCGGGGACGCGAGGTGCGCTGTCACCCGCGCGAGCGACCCGAGGCGACGGGGGTCAGGAGGCGAGGACCTCGTCGAGCACCTCGGAGGCGCGCTCCTCGTCGGTCTTCTCGGCGAGCGCGAGCTCGGAGACGAGGATCTGGCGGGCCTTGGCCAGCATCCGCTTCTCGCCGGCGGAGAGACCGCGGTCCTGGTCGCGGCGCCACAGGTCGCGCACAACCTCGGAGACCTTGATGACGTCGCCGGAGGCGAGCTTCTCGAGGTTCGCCTTGTAGCGGCGGCTCCAGTTGGTGGGCTCCTCGGTGAACTCGGCGCGCAGCACCTCGAACACGCGGTCGAGGCCCTCCTTGCCGATCACGTCGCGTACGCCGACCAGGTCGACGTTCTCGGCGGGGACCTCGATGGTCAGATCGCCCTGGGCGACGTTGAGCTTGAGGTACATCTTCTCCTCGCCCTTGATCACCCGGTTCTTCACCTCGATGATCGTCGCCGCACCGTGATGGGGATAGACGACCGTCTCGCCGACCTCGAAGAGCATGGAGTTGTTTCCTTCCGCCGACCGCCCATTTTATCACAGCGGGGTGTCGCCCCGGAGGACGGGCATCGGGGTGCTAACGGGGCGGATCCACCCGGCCGGCGCCCCGAACGGCGCCCCCTCCACGCGCCGCTAGGCTGGAAGGCGTCCCGCATCCGTCGTCCTGGAGGCCAACCGTGAGGGCTCGCACCGCCGCTTCGATCATGCTCGCGACGGCACTCGCGACCGGGCTCGCAGCCTGCTACGCCGTGCCGCAGACGCAGGCCACCTACTTCCCGAGCGACGGCGTCAACATCACCGTCGGCGACGTCAAGGTGCTCAACGCGATGATCCTCAGCGAGGACGGCGTCGACGGCAACCTGCTCGCCTCCGTCGTCAACGAGTCGCCCGACGACCTCGACGTGACCCTGCAGTACCTGGT
>JBHIXX010000008.1:0-83132 GCA_041984585.1 Pseudolysinimonas sp.
CGCGCGCCTGGTCGACCTCGACGAGCTGCTGCGGATCGCCGACGTCGTCACCATCCACATGCCGAAGACCCCGGAGACCACCGGGATGATCGGCGCCGCGGAGCTCGCGACGATGAAGCCGAGCGCGTTCGTCGTCAATGTCGCGCGCGGCGGACTGATCGACGAGGCGGCGCTCGCCGCCGCGCTGCGCGATGGCACCATCGCCGGCGCCGGCGTCGATGTGTTCACCAGCGAGCCGCCGACCGACGACGTGCTCACCTCCGCCCCGAACATCGTCGTGACGCCGCACCTCGGCGCCTCGACCGACGAGGCGCAGGAGAAGGCCGGCGTCTCGGTCGCCCGCAGCGTGCGGCTCGCGCTCGGCGGCGACCTGGTTCCGGATGCGGTCAACGTGGCCGGCGGCGTGATCGACCCGTTCGTGCGCCCCGGCATCGCCCTCGTCGAGAAGCTCGGCCAGGTGCTCGCCGGCGTCGCGGGGCAGGGCGCGCTGACGCGGCTCGACGTCGACATCCGCGGTGAGCTCGCGGCGTACGACGTGAGCGTCTACCGGCTCGCCGCGCTCAAGGGCTACTTCACCAACGTCGTCACCGAGAACGTGTCGTACGTGAACGCGCCGCTGCTGGCCGAGCAGCGCGGCATCGAGTCGTCGCTCACCGTCGCCGAGGAGAGCACGGACTACCGCAATACCTCGACGCTGCGCGGCGTGCTCGCCGACGGCACCACGGTGGAGGTGTCGGGCACGCTCGCCGGCACCAAGATGGCGCAGAAGATCATCGGGCTCGACGGGTACGAGATCGAGGTGCCGATCGCGACCCACCACATCCTGCTCCGCTACGTCGACCGTCCCGGCATCGTCGCGATCTACGGCACCGCGTTCGGCGACGCCGGCATCAACATCGCGAGCATGCAGATCAGCCGCAAGGAGGCGGGCGGCACCGCGCTCGCGGTGCTCACCGTCGACTCCCCGGTGCCCGACGAGCTGCTCGACGGCATCGCTGCGGCGATCGACGCCGAGTCCGTGTGCGCGATCGAGATCGTCGCCGACTGACCGTTCGCCGGGTGCGGAATCCGGGGTCGGACCCTCCGCGGATGCCGCGACGGGTCTCAGGAGCGGCGGCGGCCGAGCCAGAGCATGAGCCCGCCCGCGATGGCGACGAGCGCTCCGACCGCGATCAGCACGAGCCCCGCGCCGGCGGGGTCGAAGCCGCCGGTGTCCGCGTCGACGAGGAAGTAGAGCACGGCGCCCACGACGACCAGGAATACTCCGACGCTGAGGGCCACGCGCCGAGTGTAGCGCCGCCGAGTCCCCCAGAGTGGGGACGGATCGGGGTACAGACCGGTCGGGTCTCCCCGCGGGGGCTCCCGGCGACGCTCGGTAGGCTGACCGGCGTGACGCGCGCGATCGATCTGGCCCTCATCCCCGGCGACGGCATCGGACCCGAGGTGGTCGAGCAGGCCGTCGACGTGCTGCGGGCCGCGGTCGGCGGAGAGGCCGAGCTGCGCACCACGGAGTACCCGTTCAGCGCCCGGCATTACCTCGAGTCGGGTGTGATCCTCGGCGACGACGACCTCGCCGCGCTCGCGCAGCACGAGGCGATCCTGCTCGGCGCCGTCGGCGGCGACCCGCGCGACGCCCGCCTCGCCGGCGGGATCATCGAGCGCGGACTGCTGCTCAAGCTGCGCTTCGCCTTCGACCACTACGTCAACCTGCGCCCGACCCGGCTGTTCCCGAGCGTCACCAGCCCGCTGGCCGACCCGGGCGAGGTCGACTTCGTCGTCGTGCGCGAGGGCACCGAGGGGCCGTACGTCGGCACCGGCGGCAGCATCCGCGTCGGCACCCCGCACGAGATCGCGAACGAGGTGAGCGTGAACACGGCCCACGGCGTGCAGCGCCTCGTGCGCTACGCCTTCGCGGCGGCCGAGAAGCGCCGCAAGAAGCTCACGCTCGTGCACAAGACCAACGTGCTCACCTACTCCGGGTCGCTGTGGACTCGGGCCGTGCAGGCCGAGGCGGCCAATCATCCGGACGTGGACTGGGACTACCTGCACGTCGACGCCGCGACCATCTTCCTGGTCACCGACCCTGCTAGGTTCGACGTGATCGTCACGGACAACCTCTTCGGCGACATCCTCACCGATCTGGCCGGCGCCATCAGCGGCGGGATCGGACTGGCGGCCTCGGGCAACATCAACCCCGACGGCACGTTCCCCTCGATGTTCGAGCCCGTGCACGGGTCGGCGCCCGACATCGCGGGGCAGCAGAAAGCCGACCCCACCGCGGCGATCCTCTCCACCGTCCTGCTGCTCGACCACCTCGGGCTGCCGGAGGCGGCGCGACGGATCGAAGCGGCGGTCGCCGGCGACCTCGCCGACCGAGGGTCCGCATCCCGCACCACCGCCGAGGTGGGCGCGGCGATCACCGCCCGGCTCTGACCGGGCCGATCTGGAGACACCACATGCCCAAGCTCCTGCAGATGGCCACCCCCGACCTGATGTTCCAGGTGGTCCGCAACGAGAACGCCCGCAGCGCCGAGGAGCGCGCCCACATCCTCGAGGCGCCCGGATTCGGCCAGCACTTCACCGATCACATGGTCGACATCTGCTGGTCGGAGCGCGGCGGCTGGCACCGGCCGCGGGTGCAGCCCTACGGCCCGATCTCGCTCGACCCGGCCACCTCGGTGCTGCACTATGCGCAGGAGATCTTCGAGGGGCTCAAGGCGTACCGCCACGGGGACGGGTCGATCTGGACCTTCCGTCCCGAGATGAACGCGGCGCGGATGCAGCGGTCGGCGAAGCGGCTCGCCCTGCCCGAGCTGCCGACCGAGTACTTTCTCGACTCGCTGAAGCAGCTGATCGCCGTCGACGGCGACTGGGTGCCGACCGCCGACGAGACGAGCCTCTACCTGCGACCGTTCATGTTCGCCAAGGAGGCGTTCCTCGGCGTGCGTCCGGCCAAGAAGGTGAACTACTACGTCATCGCGAGCCCGGCGGGCGCGTACTTCCACGGCGGGGTCGAGCCGGTGTCGATCTGGCTGTCGACGACCTACTCGCGCGCCGGTCACGGCGGGATGGGTGCGGCCAAGACCGGCGGCAACTACGCGGCGTCGCTGGTCGCCCAGGCCGAGGCGTACGAGCACGGCTGCGCGCAGGTGCTCTTCCTCGACGCGCAGGAGCAGACCTGGATCGAGGAGCTCGGCGGGATGAACGTCGTGCTGGTCACCAAGGACAACCGGCTGATCACGCCCGAGAGCGACTCGATCCTCGAGGGGATCACCCTCGACTCGGTGCTGCAGCTCGGCCGCGACCGCGGATTCGAGGTGGAGCAGCGCCGGGTGGCCTACGCAGAGTGGCGCGACGGGGTGGCGTCGGGCGAGATCGTCGAGGCGTTCGCCTGCGGCACCGCTGCGGTGATCACGCCGATCAAGGAGATCAAGGCCGAGGCCGACGGCATCGTCATGCCGGAGTCGGGCAACGAGGTCGCGCTGTCGCTGCGCCAGGAGCTGACCGACATCCAGTACGGGCGCGTCGAGGACCGCCACGGCTGGATGCTGCGGCTCGACGCCTGACGCTTCCGCCACGCTCTGACGTCCCCGCCGCGCCCTCGCGGCGGGACGCCGGGAGACCTATGCCGCGAGCCGTCGGGCGAACGCGGCGACGGCGTCGGCGCAGGCGTCGAGGTGCTCGGCGAACCGGTGCCCGCTCACCTTCAGGCGCGGGCGCAGGTCGTGGTCGCCGTCCGCGAACCAGCGCACCTCGATCGCGGGCGACAGGTCGTAGCCGGCGACGTCGTCGGGGCCGCCGAACGGGTCGCGCTCGCCCTGGCAGATCAGCGTCGGCGTCGCGAGGTCGGCGAGGTGCGCCGTGCGGGTCCGCTCGGGTTTCGCCGGCGGATGGAACGGGTAGCCGAGGCACACCAGTCCGGCCACCGAGCCGTCGGCTCGCAGGTCGTCGGCGACGAGGCTCGCCACCCGGCCGCCCATCGACTTGCCGCCGATGAGCAGCGGGCGCGCCGCCGCATCCAGTACTGCGACGACGTCGCGGTACTCGTCGACCAGGGTCTCGGCGCGGGGCGGGGGTCGGCGCCGGCCGGTGCGGCGCGCGGCCATGTAGCCGAACTCGAAGCGCACCGTCGCGATCCCGCGGGCGACGAGTCGGCCGGCCATGTCGTTCATCCAGGGGGAGTCCATCGCCGTACCCGCCCCGTGCGCGAGCACGAGCGTCGCGAGGGGGGCGCCGCCGGGCTCGGTGCGCAGCAGATCCACGCGGCCATCCTCCCAGCCGGGCTCGTCCCGCCCGCCGACGGGCCCACGCCCGGTCGCCCTGGGCGGTGCCGCGCCGCCCGTCCCGCGGGCCGGAGCGGTCGGCGGATGACGCCCGCGCCGCGCCGCTACGCTGGACCGTTGTGAAGGTCGCCCGGTTCGCCACCCCCGGAGACGATCCCCGCTACGGGGTCGTCGACGGCGACGAGTTGGTCGTGCTCGCCGCCGACCCCATGTTCGCCGGATTCGACACGACGGGGGAGCGCATCCCGCTCGCCGAGGCGCGTCTGCTCGCCCCGGTCATCCCGCGGTCGAAGGTCGTCTGCATCGGACTCAACTACGCCGACCACCGCGCCGACATGACGATGGTCGACGCCCCCGAGAACCCGCTGATGTTCCTCAAGCCGAACACGGCCGTGATCGGGCCCGGCGAGGCGATCAAGATCCCGCCCGTCGAGGGACGCATCACCCACGAGAGCGAGCTGGTGCTCGTCATCGGGCGCATCGCCAAGCAGGTGCGCGCCGAGGACTGGCGCGACTACGTGTTCGGCTTCACGATCGGCAACGACGTGTCGGCCCGCGACCAGATGTTCGCCGACGGGCAGTGGGCTCGTGCGAAGGGCTACGACACGTTCGCGCCGATCGGCCCGTGGATCGAGACCGAGCTCGACCCGTCGAACCTCGAGATCAGCAGCACCGTCGACGGCGAGCCCCGGCGGCACGGCAACACCAAGGACCTCATCCACAGCCTCCCCGACATCGTCGCCTACGCGAGCGACGTGTGGACGCTGCTGCCCGGCGACATCATCATGACCGGCACCCCGTCGGGTCTCGGCGGCTTCCTCCCCGGGCAGACCGTCGACATCACGATCGAGGGCATCGGAACGCTCTCCAACCCCGCCGAAGCGCGGGACGGATGACGACGGCCCCGGTCGACGACGACGCGCACCTCGACCCCGAACGGGTCGCGGTCGTCCGGGGCCGCACCCGCGGCGTGCTCATCGCCGGGCAGTCCCTCGCCGGCATCGGAATGGGCGCCGCCCTCTCCGCCGGGGCGCTGCTGGTGACCCAGGTGTCGTCATCCGCCCTCTCGGGGCTCGCCGCCACCTCGCTGACGGTGGGCGCCGGCATCGCGTCGGTGCCGCTCGCCGCGCTCGCCGCCCGAGCCGGCCGGGCGCCCGCGCTCGCGACCGGGGCGGCCGTCGCCGCCGCGGGCGGGATCGTCGGCCTCGTCGCCGTCGGGCTCGGGTCGCTGCCGCTGCTGCTCGCCGCGCTCGCCCTGATGGGCGTCGGCACCGCCGTCAACCTGCAGTCCCGGTTCGCGGCGACCGACCTCTCGACGCCCGACACGCGCGGCCGCGACCTCGCCCTCGTCGTGTGGTCGACGACGATCGGCGCGATCGCCGGACCCAACCTGATCTCACCGGCGGACTCGCTCGGCACCGCGCTCGGACTGCCCGAGCTCTCGGGGGTGTTCCTCTTCCCGATCGCCGCGCAGGCGCTCGCCGCGGTGCTCTACCTGATCGGGCTGCGCCCCGATCCGCTGCGCCTGGCCCAGGAGATCGGCGCCAAGCGGCCCTCGGGCGCGCCCGTCGGCGCGGCGGACCGCTCCGGGGTGCGCACCGGGATCGTCGCGGTCGCGCTCAGCCACGCGATGATGGTCGCGGTCATGTCGATGACCCCGGTGCACCTCGTCGACCACGGCGCGACGCTCACCATCGTCGGACTGACCATCAGCCTGCACGTCGCCGGCATGTACGCGCTCTCGCCGCTGTGGGGCTGGCTCTCCGACCGGGTCGGGCGGGTGCCGGTGATCGCGACCGGCCAGGCCGTGCTGCTGGCGTCGCTCGCGATGACCTCGTTCGGCGCCGAGTCGTCGGGGTGGGTCGTCGCCGGCCTCATCCTGCTCGGGCTCGGCTGGAGCGCGTCGACGGTCGCCGGGTCCGCGCTCATCGCCGAGAGCGCCGACCCGCTGCACCGCACGCGCGTGCAGGGCCGCGCCGACCTCGCGATGAGCGCCGCCGGCGCGCTGGGCGGCGGGCTCGCCGGCCCGGTGCTGTTCGTGATCGGCTACGCGGGCCTGTCGCTCGCCGCGACCGCGCTCGCCGTGGTGGTGCTCGTCGCGCTCGCCCTCCACCGCGCCCGCGCGACGACGGCGCCGCTCGGCTGAGGCGGCGGCCGGCCGGCGGCGGGTGACGCGGCGTCGACGGCGGCGCCCCCGGCCTAGGATCGGAGGCGATGTCCCTCCCCGTCACCACGGCATCCGGCTCCGACGTCCGGGTGCGTTTCTGCCCCTCGCCCACCGGCACGCCCCACGTGGGCCTCATCCGCACCGCGCTGTTCAACTGGGCCTACGCCCGGCACACCGGCGGCACCTTCGTGTTCCGCATCGAGGACACGGATGCCGCCCGCGACAGCGAGGAGAGCTACCTGCAGCTGCTCGACGCGCTGCGCTGGCTCGGGCTCACCTGGGACGAGGGGGTCGAGACCGGCGGCCCGCACGGCCCCTACCGGCAGTCGGAGCGCGGCGACATCTACCGCGACCTCATCGACCGGCTGCTCGCCGCCGGCCACCTCTACGAGTCGTACGTGACACCGGAGGAGATGGAGGCGCGCAACGTCGCCAACGGCCGCGACCCGAAGCAGGGCTACGACAACTCCGACCGCGACCTCACCGACGCGCAGCGCGCCGCGTACCGCGCCGAGGGCCGGCAGCCGGCGCTGCGTCTGCGGGTGCCCGACGAGGACCTCGGCTTCGACGACCTCGTGCGCGGCGAGATCACCTTCCCGGCCGGGTCGACCACCGACTTCGTCGCCGTGCGGCCCAACGGGGCGCCGCTCTACACGTTCGTCAACCCGGTCGACGACGCGCTGATGGGCGTCACGCACGTGCTGCGCGGCGAAGACCTGCTGTCGTCCACGCCGCGGCAGATCGCCCTCTACGGCGCGCTCATCGACATCGGCGTCGCCACTGCCGTGCCGCGCTTCGGCCACCTGCCCTACGTGATGGGGGAGGGCAACAAGAAGCTCTCCAAGCGCGACCCCGAGTCGAACCTGTTCCACCACCGCGACCGCGGCTTCATCCCCGAGGGGCTGCTCAACTACCTCGCCCTGCTCGGCTGGTCGATCGGCCCCGACCGCGACGTGTTCAGCCAGCAGGAGCTGATCGACGCATTCGACGTCGCCGACGTGAACCCCAATCCCGCCCGCTTCGACGTCGCCAAGGCCACGTCGATCAACGGCGACCACGTGCGGATGCTGCCGGTCGAGGACTTCACCGCGCGCATCGTCCCCTACCTCGGGGCCCGCGACCTCGCCGACGGGACGACCGAGCCCGAACTCGTCGCCGACCCGCCGACGGCCGTGCAGCAGGCCATCCTGCGCGAAGCCGCGCCGCTCGTGCAGGAGCGGGTCAACGTGCTCTCCGAGGCGCGCGGCATGCTCGCCTTCCTGTTCACCCCGGATGATGACATCGAGTTCGACGCCGACGCCCTGCCCCGCGAGAAGGACCATGACGAGGCCCGCCTCGTGCTCGACGCCGGGTACGCCGCCCTCGAGCAGCTCGACGATTTCTCGGCCGCGGCCATCGAGGCAGCGCTGCGCGCGGCTCTCACCGCGCCGCCGGAGGAGGGCGGCGCGGGTCTCAAGCCGCGCACGGCGTTCGGGGCGCTGCGCACGGCCGTGAGCGGACGGCGGGTGAGCCCTCCGCTGTTCGAGTCGATGGAGATCCTCGGCAAGGAGTCCACCCTCGCCCGCGTGGAGCGGCTGCGGAAGCACCTGGCCTGAGCGGCGCGGGTCGAGACCGCTGAGGTGAGCATGACCGGAACCGCGCCGACGCCGCGCGCGGCGCCCGACTTCCGGGCGCACCCCGTGCCGCCTGCTCTCGCGGGGGCCGTGCGCTCCATCTGGTCGCTGCGCGCCATCCCGGCGCGGCGCTTCGAGCGGATCCTTCCGCAGCCTGCGGCGCACATCATCGTGAATCTCTCCGACCCGTATCGGGTCGTGCGCCGCGGAGAGCGGATCACGGATGACGTCGTCGCAGGTGTCTTCGTGTCGGTGCTGCAGCGGGAGCACATCGTCAGCGAGAACCCGGGGGAGGTCTGGAACTGCGTCGCCGAGCTCTCCCCGTACGGTGCAGGCGCGTTCGTCGACCGCCCGATGCCGGAGCTCGCGGGGCTGGTGACGACCGCGGAGGTCATTCCTGGGAGCGGGCGGTGGCGTGCGGCGCTGCGCGCCGCCCGGGAGGGCGCCGTCGAGACGTTCGCCGACCAGCTCGTCGCGGCATTCCGGCCGGGGTGGCGCCCCGACGAGCTCGCCTCGGCGGCGTGTCGACTGCTCGACGCCGACCCCGACTTGCCGATCGCCCGACTCGCCGCGGATCTCGGAGTGCGCCACGGGCGCCTGCTCGCCGCATTCCGCTCGGCGTGCGGAGTGACCCCCAAGGCCTACGCCGACCTGGTGAGGTTCCATCGTTTCGTCACCGCGATCCCGATCGGTGACGAGGCCCCGCGATGGAGCGAGCTCGCGGTGACCCACGGCTACTTCGACCAGCCCCACTTCATCCGGAGTTTCCGCCGGTTCGTCGGGTGCACTCCCACGCAGTACCTGACCGCTGTGCGCGAGCACGGGGGTGACTACGCCCTGTTCGTTCCAATGGACGGGGCGTGAATTCCGACAATCCGGCCAGCGCTGCGTCTCCCTAGGGTCGGGGCGTCCGGGCGAGCGCCCGGAGGAGTGGACGGAGCACATGGACATCTCGATCAGCTGGCTGGGAGTGGCGGTCGCCGCCGTCTCGGCATTCGTCGTGGGCGGGATCTGGTACTCGCTGCTGTTCGCCCGGCCGTGGCGACGGCTCGCCGGGGTGTCGGAAGAGCAGGCGAACTCGGGCGCCGCACGCGTGTTCATCGGATCGTTCCTGCTCGCGGCGATCATGGCGGTCGTGCTCGCCGGTTTCGTGGGGCCTGCGGGTCCGGCCTTCGGCGCGCTCGCCGGTTTCGCTGTGGGGCTCGGCTGGGTCGCGACCAGCATCGGGATGATCGCGCTGTTCGAGCGGCGGCCGCTCGGTCACTGGGCGATCAACGCCGGCTATGCGGTGCTGAGCTACACCGCGATGGGGGCGATCATCGGTGCATTCCAGGGGTGAGCCGGCGGGTACGGCCCGGACACGGCGGAAGTAGCCGCTCGCCGGAGGCAGGACTCTCGGCACGACGCGACCGGGTCGAGTCGCCCCGCGGCATACGGTAAAGTAGCCACTCGGTCCGCCTCCGGGCGGGCCCTCCGGACGGCCCTCGGCCGACCCGGTGGGGTATGGTGTAATTGGCAACACGGCTGATTCTGGTTCAGTTGTTCTTGGTTCGAGTCCAGGTACCCCAGCTCAGACGAAGCCCCCGAATCCCGGGGGCTTTCGCATGTCCCGGCCGGTGTGCGCGCGGTCCGGATGCCGTCGGCGGCGGGGGTAGGCTGGCCGGGTTCCGCGCCCGATCCGGGCGCCTCCCGTCTCACCTGCCGAGGATCCCGCCATCTCCACGCCGCCCGCACCCGCCGCCGCTGAGCGCTCCGGGTGGACCCGCATCGTCCTGCTCGTCGTCGTCGGTCTGGTCGGCGGGATGCTGTCGGGGATGTTCGGCGTCGGCGGCGGCATCGTGATGGTGCCGCTGCTGATCTGGTTCCTCGCGATGGACCAGCGGCACGCCGCCGCGACGTCGCTCGCGGCGATCGTCCCCGGCGCAATCGCGGGCAGCGTCAGCTACCTGGTCAACGGCCACCTCGACGTGCTCGCCGGCGTGCTCATCGCCGCGGGCGGCATCGGCGGCTCGCTGATCGGCACCCGGCTGCTCAAGATCCTGCCGCTCGCGGTGCTGCGCTGGGGCTTCGTGCTGCTGCTGCTCGGCATCGCCGTGCGCATGTTCCTTGCGGTGCCCGAGCGTGGAGGCGAGATCAGCCACGAGGTGCTCGCCGGGGCCGGCCTCGTCGCGCTCGGCCTCGCGATGGGCATCGCGGCCGGCCTGTTCGGCATCGGCGGCGGCGTCATCGCCGTGCCGGTGCTCATCGCGTTGTTCGGCGCGAGCGACCTCGTCGCCAAGGGAACGTCGCTGCTCGCCATGATCCCCACCGCGCTCACCGGCACGATCGCCAACGCGCGCAACCGGATGGTGCGCCTCACCGACGGCCTCATCATCGGCCTCGCCGCGGCGGGCGCCTCGCTGATCGGGTCCGAGGTGGCGTTCATCCTGCCGGCGCGGCTGTCCAGCATCCTGTTCGGATGCTTCGTCGTGGCGATCGCGGCGCAGCTCACCTATCGTGCGATCAAGCTGCACCGCCAGGCGCGGCGAGAGCGCGGCGACGCGACCGACTGACCCGCCGCGCGACCGCTGGCGCGGCCACCGTCAGACGTCGAGCGTCTCGCCGGGCTGCAGCACGGTGAGCTCGCCGCCGCCCTGCTCGGCCGCCCAGCCGAGACGGGTCGCGCCCATCCCCTTGCCCGCGGTCGAGAGCGTCATGTCGTGCGTCGGGAACGCCCGCTTCGGCGCGACGGCGAGCACGAAGTCCATCGCCTCGCCGATCTTCAGCCACGGGGCTCCGACCGGCGCCGCGAGGGTGCCCACCTCGACCCCCTCCGGCACCGTGTACGAGTCGCCGGGGTAGTAGAGCTCGTCGTTGACCAGCACCCCGAGGTTGTCGATGAGCGGGATCGAGGAGTGGATCTCGGCGTGCACCCCGCCGAAGAAGCGCAGCCGGAACCCGCCGACCTCGACCTCGTCGCCCGCGGCGACCACGGTGACGTCGAACCCCTCTGCGGCGGCGGCGACGCCCGCGGGACCGTAGATCGGCACGTCGGGGTTGTCCTCGCGCAGCCGCTCCAGGGTGTCGGGCGTCCAGTGGTCGGCGTGCTCGTGGGTGACGACCACCGCCGTGACGTCGTGGAAGTCGGTGACGCTGAGGAAGTTCCCCGGGTCGATCACCAGGTTCTCGTCGCCGACGGAGACCAGGAGGCAGGCGTGCTCGTGCTTGGTGATCCTCATGCCGCCGACGATACCGCCGCGCGACCGCCGCTCTGCGATACTTCCGGGATGGCGACGGAGCGATCGAAGCGGATCGTCGTCGCGATCAACCCGACGGCGTCGTTCGGCTCGACGGCCGCCATCGGACCGGCCGTCGTGCAGACCCTGCGGGCGTCGGGCCACGAGGTCACCTCGCTCACCGAACCGGACTTCGAGCAACTGCTCGCATCGGCCCGCCGCGCGCTCGCCGGTCGTCCCGACGCGCTCGTCGTCGTCGGCGGCGACGGGATGGTCAACCTCGGTGTGAACCTCGTCGTCGGCACCAAGGTGCCGCTCGGGATCGTCCCCTCGGGCACCGGCAACGACATGGCCCGCGGACTGGGCATCCCGCACGAAGACACCGAGGGCGCCATCCGCGCGCTCGAGGCGGCGCTCGCCGCGGGACCGCGCACCATCGACGCGGCGCGCATCCGCTGGGATGACGCGGGCGAGCCGGGCGAGCGCTGGTTCGCCTGCGCGCTGAGCGCCGGATTCGACGCGATCGTCAACGAGCGGGCCAACGCGATGCGCCACCCGAAGGGCCCGAGCCGCTACATCCTGGCGCTCCTCGCCGAACTCGTGCGGCTGCGTCCGATTCGCTACCGGCTCGACCTCGACGGCCGGGTCATGGAGGTCGACGCGAACCTCGTCGCCGTCGGCAACAACGTCTCGTTCGGCGGCGGAATGAAGATCACCCCCGACGCCCTCGTCGACGACGGTCTGCTCGACGTGTGCGTCGTGCGACCGCTGTCGCGGGTCAACTTCCTGCGCATCTTCCCGCGGGTGTTCCAGGGCACGCACGTCTCGCATCCGAACGTCACCATCGAGCGGGCGAAGCGGGTGCGCATCGAGGCGGAGGGCATCGTCGCGTACGGCGACGGCGAGCGGATCGCGCCCCTGCCGATCGACGTCGAGGTCGTCCCCGCGGCGCTGCGGGTGCTGGCCCCGACGCGCTGAACGCGCGCCGCTTCGGCAGGTCGCGGAACCCGCAGAGCCGCGGTCGGCGGCCGGTTCGACGGACCGCTCGGACGTGTATATACTCGAACGGTTGTCGTGACGGCCCCATCGTATAGTGGCCTAGTACGCCGCCCTCTCACGGCGGTAACGCGGGTTCGAATCCCGCTGGGGTCACCAACCGAAACCCTCGGATCTCCGGGGGTTTCGTCGTTTCCGGAACCGTGGGGAAGCCCGCCGCCCCGGTGCGAGTCGGCGGTGCGGGCCACACTGGGGGCATGTGCGCGAGCTACGGCCTCGAGACGAGCGTGGGCGACCTGCACGTCGAATTCGGGGTGATGGACGTCCGCGCCGACGACGCGGCGCTCACCGACTGGATGCAGACCTGGGGCACTCAGGCGGTCAAGCCGACGGGCAGCCGGGCGCGCAACCTCAACCCGATCGTGCGCGAGCGCGAGCGCGACGGCCGGGTGGAGCGCACGCTCGATCTCGCCTGGTGGAAGCTCTGGGTCGGCGGCGAGCCGGCGAAGTTCCCCGCCATCAATGCGCGATCCGAGCGCCTGCTCGACTCGGGGGCGTGGCGGCGCCCGTTCGAGCGCGGGCGGGTGCTGGTCCCCGCGACGGAGTACCACGAGAAGGGGCACCGCTTCACTCTCGACGAGGGGCTGTTCGCCTTCGCGGGCCTGTCGACCGTCACCAAGCAGGCCGACGGCGGCTGGATGGTGTCGTACGCGATCGTCACCCGCAGCCCGGCGGCGCATATCGCCGGCATCCACGACCGGATGCCGCTCATCCTCCCGCGCGGGCTGTGGGACGCCTGGCTCGACCCCGCCCGCGCCGGCGACCGCGACCTGCTCGACGAGGCGGTCGCCGCGAGCGGCCCGGTCGGGGACCGTCTGCGCGTCGACGCGCTCTGACCGGCTCACTGACAGGCCGACCTGCTCGCCCGCCGCCGACGCCCCCGGATGCCGTAGGCTGACCGCGCGAAGGGGAGTATCCCACCTCGTCGCGGCCGTCATCACGGGCTCCGATGCCGCAGCCCCGGTCGCGACCGCCACCCTCGGGTCGGCGCGGGAGAGACGTTCGGTCATCCACCGACCCCGGGCGCCGACCACGTCGTCCGGTACCGCTCGAAAGGCTCCTCGTGCTCGAGATCCCGCTGTCGTTCGAGATCGGCACCTACGTCGTGCTCGGCCTCATCCTCGCCTTCGACATCTGGTGGGCGTTCCACCGCCCGCACGTGCCGAAGACGATGGAGTCGGCGCTCTGGATCAGCTTCTACGTGCTGCTCGCGCTGATCTTCTCGGGCCTCATGTTCGTCTTCGCCGGCGCGGAGCACGCCGGCCAGTTCGTCGCCGGGTGGCTCACCGAGTACAGCCTGTCGATCGACAACCTGTTCGTGTTCCTGCTGATCATGGGGCGCTTCGCGGTGCCGCGGAAGTACCAGCAGGAGCTGCTGATGATCGGCATCATCCTGGCGCTCGCGTTCCGCGGGGTGTTCATCCTGCTCGGCGCCGCGCTGATCGCGAACTTCTCGTGGGTGTTCTACATCTTCGGGCTGTTCCTCATCTACACGGCGTTCAACCAGGCCTTCACCGGCCACGAGGACGAGGCCGAGACCGAGAACCGGTTGATCCGGATGCTGCGCAAGCGGATCGCGATCACCGACGAGTTCGACGGCGCCAAGCTGCGCACCGTCGTCGACGGCCGCCGGGTGTGGACGCCGGTGATCGTCGTGCTCATCGCCCTGGGCACGACCGACCTGGTGTTCGCCCTCGACTCGATCCCGGCGATCTTCGGCATCACCCAGGAGCCGTTCATCGTCTTCACCGCCAACGTGTTCGCACTGATGGGGCTGCGACAGCTCTACTTCCTGCTCGGCGATCTGGTCGAGAAGCTCGTCTACCTGAAGTACGGCATCGCGGCGATCCTTGCGTTCATCGGCGTGAAGCTGTTCCTCCACGCGATGCACGAGAACGAGCTGCCGTTCATCAACGGCGGGGAGCACATCTCGTGGGCGCCCGAGATCGGCACGTTCGAGTCGCTCGGCGTCATCGTCGCCGCGATGGCGGTGGCGGTGATCGCGAGCCTCATCAAGCTGCGGATCGATGCGCGTCGCGGCGAGCCCGTCGAGGCCCCGGTGGCCGAGGCGGTCGCCGACGACGGCACGCCACTGACCGACGCGCGCGAGGCGGAGTCGCCGCGCCTCGACTCGGACGCGGCGGCGCGCGGCTCCGACTGAGGCTCAGGCGAGCGAGTCGACCCGCGACCCGTCCGCGACGGTGAGCACCGGGTCGTCGGCGGTGCCGGTGAGGCGGATGGTGAGCCGCCCGCCCGTCGCCGCCTCGACGCGCGCGACCGCGGCCGCGCGCGCCCGGTCGAGCCTGCCCCCGCCATCCGCCGTCACCGCGGGGTCGGCGTCGAGGTCGTCGAGGAGCACGACCTCGACCCCGCGTCGCCGGGCGTCGCGTGCGGCATCGGCCATGGTCGGCGTCGCGAGCCGGCGGCCGCGGATGTGGTCGCGCAGCTCGGCCTCGAGCAGGCGCGCCGCCTCGCGGGTCCGGGGCGAGTGATCGCCCGCCGCGATGCGGGTGAGCAGCGGCACGGCGGAGTCGCGCACGTGCCCGAGTTCGGCGGTGAGCTGGCGGGCCCCCGCGGCGGCGCTCGCCTCGGCCGCGGCGCGATGCCGCTCCGACGCCTCGAACTCGGCGATCTGCCGCGCCGTGCGTCGCAGCACGATCCCGATGAACGCCCCGGCGCCGTAGGTGATCACCTGCTGGTACGTGAGCAGCACGCCGTGCAGCGGGTCGCCGCCCGTCGCCCACGACCAGTGCACCGCGAGCGCCGTCACCAGCAGCAGACCGCCCAGTCCGGCGAGCGGGCGACCGCGGAGGGCGAGGGCGAACATCAGGAACGTGCATCCGCCGAAGTTCCAGCTGGCCCAGCCGGGCCAGCCGACCGGATCGAGGTGCCAGATGATCGACTCGGTGATCACGACGGTCGCGACGATGGCCACGGCCGTGCGCCAGACAGGAAGCGGGTCGGGCCCCGGCCAGAGCAGCAGCGCCGCCGTGGCGATCAGCAGCAGCAGCGCCAGCTTCCCCTCGACGGTCGCCATCGCGACGCCGCCGGAGAGCGAGGCGATGGTCACGTACGTGGCCGCGAACAGCCCCAGCAGCACCCAGGATCCGGGCCGCCCGATGCCGAGCAGGCGGCTGAGGTCGGTGGGATCGACGGGTCTCACGGGCGCTCCCAGGTGATGCGCACGCGGGTGCCGTGCCCGAGAGACGACGCGACGCGGGCGACGCCGCCCGGGATGCGCGCCATGCGCCCCGAGATGCCCACCCGCACACCCAGGCGGGCGGGCGAGATCGCGTCGGGGTCGAACCCCGGCCCGTCGTCGAGCACGGCCACGTCGTAGCCGGCGTCGTCGGCGCTGAGGTGCACGACCCGCTGGGCGTCGAGCGCGTGCCGCACGCTGTTGCGCAGCGCCTCGGCCATCGCCTCGACGCCGGCGGTGGCGGCGTCCGCCGGGATCACCAGGTCGCCGGTGACGGCGAAGTCGAACCGCGCCTCGGGCGCGATCTGCGTGGTCACGGACTGGGCGCGGTAGGCGAATTCGCGCGCGGTCAGGTCGGGTTCGGGCGCCCCCTCGGCGACCCGCGCGATCGCGTCGAGCGCCTGCCGGGCCTGCGGTGCCGCGTCGTCGGCGGAGCCGCGGGCCGACATGAGCAGCGCGACCAGCACCGAGTCGTGCACGAGCGACTCCACCCGGTCGCGCTCGCGGCGCTGTGCGTCGGCGGCCGAGGTCGCCTCGACCTCGGCGATGGCCGCATCCGCCGCCCGGTCGAGCACCACGCCGGCGTGCCGGATCGCCATCGCCAGCGCGGCGAAGATCGTCGTGAACAGCAGGTTGTGCAGGGCGTCCTGGAAGGCGAGCCCGACGATCGGGAGCGGCGCCGCGAGCTGGCGGTCCACCGCGATGAGCACCGATACCGCGACCACGTAGGGCCAGGCGATCGCCGGGCGGAACGCGACGGCGGCGCACGACGTGGCGATCACCGACACCGAGAACGGCCACGGCGCACCCAGGTCCCAGTCCAGCTCCCCGCCCGCGACGGCGAACTCGAGGGTGGCGAGCCCGACGAGGTAGGCGACCGTTCCGACACCGAGGATGACGCGCAGCACGCGGACCGACGCCACCCGGCTGAGCGCCCCGGCGACGATCGGGGTGCCGAGTGCGCCGACCAGCGTGAGCCACGACCAGAACGGCTGGACGTGCGGGCCCTGGGTGAGGAACGGGCCGGCGGTGAGCAGCACGAAGACGAGCGCGCCGAAGCCGAGCGCGACCGCCATGGCGCGGTGGATGCGGTCCGTCGCCCGTCCGGCGCCCGACCGGCGCGCGACGTCGCTCATGCGCGCGGCGAGGGCGGCGGCAGGAAGCCGTCTTCGACGGCGCGCTTGTAGAGGTCGATCTTGGTGCCCGCGTCGCGCCCGATGCGCGCGTACTTGGTGCGGATGCGGCGCACGTAGTCGTCGACGGTCGACGGCGCGATGCCGAGCCCGCTGGCGACGGCCTGTGACTTGAGTCCGGCCGCGAACAGCCGCAGCACGTGCTGCTCCTGCTCGCTGAGCGCGGCCGCGTCGAGACCCGGATCGGAGTCGATCGCCGCTGCCCACTCGGTCGACATCGTGGCGCGCCCGCCGCCCGCCTCGTGGAGCGCCTCGATCAGCCGGGTCAGAGGCTCCGACTTGCGCACCAGTGCGAGGATCGGGGTCTGCGCCGCGAGCCGCAGCAGGTAGGGGCTCTCGCCCGACGTGTAGGCGACGACGGCGAATCCCGCCGCGACCAGCCGGTCGACGTTGCGCACCGGCGACTATCCGTCGGAGAGCCGCAGGTCGAGCACCGCGACCCCGTCGTCGTCGCTCTCCCCGCAGAGGGCCAGAGCCTCGTCGACGGTGGTCGCGACCACCGCGAAGTCGAGGTCCGGCTCGTCGGCCAGCGCCTCGCGCAGGGCGAGCGCGATCACCTCATGGTCGTCGATGAGGATGACGCGCGACATTTCGGGTTTCCCTCGACTCTCGGGCGGGTGACGGCAGGCTACCGGACACCCGTGACGGCCGCCGGATGGCGCCGACAGTTCGCCGCCGCCCCCCGAACGGGTGCCACGCGAAACCACGGCTGTCGGAGGTCCGGATACCCGGGCAGCCTGGAAGAGTCGCCGGTACCCGGCCGTGCGGCGGGAGGTGGATGCATCAGATGCACGTCGACTACTGCGGCGAGATCTCGGTGGTCTCCGCGGACGGACTCACCCTCGGCGCCGCCGCCGATGTGGTGCTCGACAGCAACCCCGAGCTCGACCCCGTCGTGGCGCACCTCGAGCGTCGCGACGCGGTGTGGTGGCTCGTCAACCGCAGCGACGCCATCGGGCTCGAGGTGGGCGACGGGCGGGGCCTGCGCGCGGCGATGGAGCCCGGCGCGCGATTCCCGATCGTGGCCGCCACCCTGCGCGTGGAGTTCCGCGCCGGGCCGACGACCTACGACTTCGACATCATCGCGGAGGAGGTCGGCGTCGCGCCCGTGACCCGGATCGATGCCGGCGGCGAGCGGGCGGGCACGCTGCACGAGCGGGTCGCCTTCACCCCGTCGCAGCGCCTGCTGCTGGTCGCCCTCTGCGAGTCGCGGCTGCGCGGCGAGCGCGGGCAGCGCATCCCGCCGTCGTGGGAACTGGCCGAGCGTCTCGGCTGGACGGTCACCGCGTTCAACCGCAAGCTCGACAGCATCTGCGAGAAGCTCGACCGGCTCGGCGTCTCCGGGCTGCGCGGGGCGCGCGGCATGCACGCGGGGGACCGCCGCCGCCGGCTCGCCGAGTTCGCGGTGGAGCACGACCTGGTCACCGACGCCGACCTCGACCTGCTCCCCGGCGCCGAGTCGCGGTCGGCCGACGAGCCGCTGCGGGCCGCTCGGTAGAGTCGCCGGGTGGCGTCCCGCACCCCGTCGACTCCGCCCGCACTCCCGGGGTACCGGCCGGTGCGCGTGCTCGGGACCGGCGGGTTCGCCGACGTCTTCCTCTACGAGCAGGAGCTCCCGCGCCGCCAGGTGGCGGTGAAGGTGCTGCTCGCGTCGGAACTGACGCCGGGTGCGCGGGCCGCGTTCACCACCGAGGCGAACCTCATGGCGGCGCTGTCGACGCATCCGTACATCGTCACGATCCACGACGCCGGCCTCGCGCCCGACGGGCGGCCGTTCCTGGTGATGGAGTACTGCTCCCGCCCCGGGCTCGCGGAGCGCTACAAGGCGCAGCCGCTGTCGGTCCCGGATGCCGTGCGCACCGGCATCCGGCTCGCGTCGGCGGTGGCGACGGCGCACGGCGCGGGGATCCTGCATCGCGACGTGAAGCCCGGCAACGTGCTCACCAACGACTACGGCTGGCCGGCCCTCACCGACTTCGGGATCGCCTCGACCCTGGGCGCCTCGGGAGCGCCGCCGACGGAGGACGGCGCGGATGCCGACGCCTCGATCGGCCTGTCGGTGCCGTGGTCGCCGCCGGAGATGTTCGACGACGTGCCGGAGCCCGACGTGCGCTCCGATGTGTTCTCGCTCGCAGCGACCGTGCACACCGTGCTGGCGGGGCGCTCGCCGTTCGAGGTGCGCGGCGGCCCGAACGGTGCCGTCGAGCTGATGGACCGCATCGAGCGCGGCGATCTCACCCCGCTCGAGCGCCCCGACGTGCCGCGCAGCCTGATCGCCGCGCTCGAGCGAGGGATGGCGCCGCGGCGGGAGGATCGGCAGCCGTCGGCGGCCGAATTCGCCCGCGCGCTGCAGGCGGTCGAGCTCGAGCTGGGCTACGCGCCGACCGAGATCGAGGTGCCGCGCGTCGAGGCGCCGGCCGTGATCCCGGCCGCCACCGACGACGCGCCGGCGACCCGGGCGCGGGGGGTCGCCACGGTCGCGACGCCGAGCGGCGCCGTGCCGCGCGGCCGAACCGCCGGTGCGGGCCGCGGCGCGTCCTCGGGGCGTGCCGTGCCCCCGACCGGCGCCGCGAGCCCGACCGACGGCGCACCGCGGCTTCCGCGCGGGGAACGACCGCCCCGCCGCACGCTGATCGCCGCCCTCGTCGGCGCGCTCGCGGTGCTCACCGTGCTCGCCGTCGGGCTGGTGGTGCTGCTCGGCACCCGCACGTCGCCCGAGGCGGCGAGCGAGCCGACCGGCGACGGCGGCCCCGCGCTCGTCGGCTCGGCGGTGCCGGCGCCCGTCGACGGGGTCGCGGTGCCGAGCGCCGACGGGACCGCCGTCGAGTTCCGCTGGACGAACCCCGACCCGGCCGACGGCGACGTGTACTACTGGGCTCGGTCGGAGTCGCCCGAGAAGCGCACCGTCGTCGACGATCCGGTCGCCGTGGTCGACGGGATCGTGCCGGGCAGCCGGGTGTGCGTCGACGTCGAGACCGGCCGCGCCGGGCGCACCTCGGCGCCGCTGACCATCTGCACCGACTGATCGTCGGCCCCGACTCCCCCTCCGCGGGGCGGCCACGACCGGTGGAGACCCGGGGATGAGCGGGAAGGCCCCGTGTTAGCGTGAGTCGCCACCGGTCGGGCGACAGGGGGGGACTCCGGACGTGGGGATCGTCGGGACCATCGCGCGGCACCGCAAGGCGGTCGCCTCCGGTCTCGGCATCGCCCTGCTCGCCGGCGTCCCCGTCACCTTCGCCGTGCTGCACGAGGGATTCCCGGTCAGCGACGTCGAGCTCGAGGCCCGCGACGTCTGGGTGACCAACGGCAGCGCCCTGCTCGGCGGACGCCTGAACAGCCGAATCGAGGAGATCGACGGCGCGGTCAGCGGCCGCACCCCCACGCTCGACGTGCTGCAGAACGGCTCCGACGTCTTCCTCGTCGACGCCGACGCCGGGCAGATCGCCCGGGTCGACCCCGCGTACACCAGCCTGGTCGAGCCGTCGGAGATCCCGGTCGGATCGGAGGTCGCCCTCGGCGGCGACACCCTCGCGATCGTGTCGCCCGCCGGCGCCCTCTGGGTGGTCGACGTGAGCAACGCGCTCGTCTTCGACCCCGCCGCGGCTCCCGTCGTCGACCTCGGACCGGGCGGCGGCGCGGTGGTGACCCCCACCGGCGCCGTGCTGGCGACGAGCCCCGACGCGCAGGCCGCGTACCGCATCCCCGGGCCCGGCGCGCTGCCCGAGTCGCGCGACTTCCCGGTGCCGCGCGACGGGGTGCTCACGGCGGTGGGGGAGCGGCTCGCGGTGTTCGACCCCGAGCAGAACGTGCTGTACCGCGACGACGGCTCGCGCACCGACCTCCCCGTCGCGGCCCTGCGTCTGCAGCAGTCGGGGGAGTCGGCGGCCGAGGCGGTGCTCGCCACGGGCGACTCGCTGCTGTTCGTCGACCTCGGCTCCGGCGGCGTGCGCGAGGTCGCGGCCGACCTGGCGGCGCCCGTCGGGTCGGCGTCGGCGGTGTCGGCGCCGGTCGTGGTCGACGGCTGCGCCCACGGCGCGTGGGGCGGGGCGCAGCGCTACGTGCTCGTCTGTGCAAACGGTGAAGGGGCCTACGGTGAAGGTGCCGACGGTGGGGGGGCCGACGGCGCCCGGGCGTTCGACATCGCCCAGCGCACCCAGGGCTCCCGGCTGGAGTTCCGGGTCAACGGCTCGGTCGTCGCGCTCAACGACCTCACCACCGGCAACGTCTGGCTGCCCGCCGAGGAGATGCGCCTGGTCGACAACTGGGAGGAGGTGACCCCGCCCGAGGAGGAGGAGACCGACGACGGCGACGACGCGTCGAGCACCCAGTCGTTCGAAGACACCCTGGCCGAGCGCACCGAGGTGAATCGGCCGCCGGTCGCCCGCGACGACTCCTACGGGGTGCGGGCCGGGCGCACCACGATCATCCCGGTGCTGAGCAACGACACCGACCCCGACGGCGACGTGCTGGTCATCCCGCGGGTGAGCGACCTGCCGCCAGAGGTCGGCATCCTCGACGTCATCGACGGCGGCCGCGCGCTGCAGTTCACCCCGGCGCTCGGCGCGACCGGCGCCACCTTCCGCTACACCGTCGACGACGGCCGCGCCGGCGGCGTCGCCGAGGCACAGGTGACCGTGCGGGTGGTGGCCGAGGCCGAGAACTCGGCGCCGGTCGAGGAGCGCACGACCGCGGTCAGCGTCGAGGTGGGCGGGACGATCGGCTACAACGTGCTCGCCGACTGGATCGACCCCGACGGCGACGACATCCTGCTCGAGGCGGCCTCGCCGGCATCCGCCGACACGGTGCGGTTCACCCCGGACGGCGTGGTCACCTTCGAGCACACCTCGGGCACGAGCGGCACCAAGGAGGTGACCCTGGTCGTCTCGGACGGCGAGCTGGAGACCGTCGGCACGCTGCTGGTGCAGGTCGAGCCCGCCGGGTCGCTCACCCCGGTCGGCACCCCCGACTACACGTCGGTGTTCGCCGGCGAGGCGGTGGCGCTGACCCCGCTCGAGAACGACGTCTCGCCGAGCGGCGCGGCGCTCACGCTGCTCGGCGTCGACCAGGTGCCGAGCGCGGCCACCGTCATCCCGCAGCTCGAGCGCGGCACCCTCACCTTCCAGGCGCCGATGCCCGGGTCGTACTACTTCACGTACCAGCTCGCGGCGGGTGCGGCGACGAGCGTCGGCCTCATCCGGGTGGAGGTGCTGCCCGATCCCGGCTCGACCTCCCCGCCGGTCGCGGTGAAGGACACCGCCTTCCTGCGCGCGGGGGAGCCGACGGTGGTGGCGGTGCTCGCCAACGACGTCTCGCCCGACGGACGGGTGATCGCCGTGCAGTCGGTGGATGCGGCCGGCGCGGCATCCGGGCTGTCGGTCGAGGTGCTCGGCAACACCGTCGTGCGGGTCACCAGCTCGGTGGCGCTCACCGGGCAGACCCAGTTCCGCTACACGATCTCCGACGGCACCTCGACGGCGACCGCCGGAGTCACCGTCGTGCCGGTTCCGCCGATCGTCAACCGGCAGCCGCCGGTCGCGCTCGACGACCGGGTGCGGGTGCGGGCCGGCGACTACGTGACCGCCGACGTGCTCGCCAACGACCACCACCCCGACCAGGGTCTGCTGCGCCTCGATCCCGAGCTCGTCGACGTGTCGGCGGCGGGCGGCGGACTCGCCTTCGTCGGCGGCGGCGCCGTGCGCTACCAGGCGGGCGCCGAGCCGGGCGAGTACAGCGTCGTCTACCGCGTCTCCGACCAGTACGGCGAGAGCGCGACCGCCCGGGTCACCTTCGTCGTGGTCGCCCCCGATCCCGAGTCGAACCAGGCGCCGGTGCCGCTGCCGCAGACCGCCCGCGTGTTCGCCGGGGCGACGGTGCCCATCGTCATCCCGCTCGACGGCATCGACCCCGACGGCGACTCCGTCGTGATCGCCGACCTCGCGACGCCGCCGACGCTCGGCACCATCACCGGTCGCAGCGCGACCGCCATCGAGTACACGGCGGATGCCGGCGCGGCCGGGACGGACACCTTCGGTTACGTCGTCGAGGACGCCTACGGCGTGCAGGCGCTCGGCACCATCACCGTGGGGGTCGTTCCGCGGCCGGCGGTCGCGTCGCCGCCGAACGCGGTGGACGACGCCGTGCAGATGCGCCCTGGCCGCACCGCCACCGTCGCCGTGCTGCTCAACGACTCCGACCCCAACGGCTACCCGTTGACCCTCGATCCGGAGCTGGTCGAGGCCGACCCGGGGATCGCGGCCGAGGTCGACGGCAGCGACATCGTGCTCGCCGCCCCCGACGAGCCCGGCGCCTTCACCCTGCGCTACGGCATCTCGAACGGACACGGCGGCACCGACAGCGCGTTCCTCCAGGTCGAGGTGACCGACGACGCCCCGCCGGTGCCGCCGACCGCCGACGACCTCGTCATCCCGATCGACGACGTGGTCGGCGTCGACGAGCTGACCGTGTCGCTCGACACCGTCATCGCGAGCCCCGCGGGGCGCACCGACGAACTCGTCCTCAGCATCGAGGGGCCGAACGCGGGGCTCGCCACGGTCGACCCCGAGGCGCGCACCGTCACGGTGCGGCCGGGGGATCGGCGCACGGCCATCGCCTACCGGGTCGAGAACCCCGACGACGGACTGCAGGCGACCGCGTTCATCCTGGTGCCGCCCGCCGTCGGCCCCGACTACGCCCCGCCGCCCCGGCTGCGCGACGACCTCGAGCAGCAGGTGGTCGACATGGACGGCGCCGCCGAGTGGGACCTCGCCGACATCGTCTACGTGCCGTCGGGACGCGATCCGATCCTCGCCGACGACGCCGTCACCGCCACCCATGCCGACGGCGGCGACCTCGTCGTCGACGGCGACACCATCCGGTTCGCCCCGACCCCCGGCTACCGCGGTCCCGCCGCGATCACGTTCCGGGTGACCGACGGGGCGACCCCCGACGATCCGGGCGGCAACACGGCGCTGCTCAGCATGCCGCTCGTCGTGGGCGACCCCGACTTCACCGACACCCCGCCGCAGTTCGTCACCCAGACCCTCGCGGTCGAGGCGGGCGAGGCGCCCACCACCCTCGACCTGCGGGCGGCCACCACCCACCCCAACCCGGCGCTCGCGTCGCGGTTCTCGTACGGCGGGCTGACCGGCGCGACGGCCGACATCGCGGCGGGGATCTCCGGCGGCGACCTCGTCGTGTCGGCGCCGTTCGGGGTGCAGCCGGGAACGACGACGGCGCTCGACTTCACGGTGCGGTTCGGCGAGTTCGAGGTGCCGGGGCGGGTGACGGTGACCGTCGTGTCGTCGACGCGCCCGCTCGCCCAGGCGGTGTCGGATGCGGCGAAGGGCCAGCGGAGTGTGCCCGACACGGTGAACGTGCTCGCCAACGACTACAACCCGTTCCCCGGCGAGACACTGCGGGTCGTCGACGCGCGCATCGAGAACGCCGCGGAGACGTCGGCGTCGATGACCTTCACCCCGACCGGCGACATCTCGCTGCAGCCGGATGCCGCTTTCATCGGCACGATCAGCGTCGTCTACGAGATCGAGGACGCCACCCGCGATCCCGACCGCCGCGTCACCGGACGGCTGCAGTACACGGTGCGCGACGTGCCGGGGCGCCCGGCGGCGCCGACGGTGATCGAGGGCGACGAGCAGGTGACCGTCGAGTGGGACGCGCCCGCCACCAACGGCGAGCCGATCACCCAGTACACGATCTCGTGGTCGGGCGGCGCAGCGGTCACGGTTCCCGGCTCGGCCGCGTCGCACACCTTCACCGGGCTCGCGAACGGCACCGGTTACACCTTCCAGGTGCGCGCCTCGAACGTGCTGGGCGCCGGTCAGGTGTCGGCGTCGAGCGCCACCGCCACCCCGTACGGCGCGCCGTTCCCCGTCACCTCGGCCACGGCCACGGGGAGCACCAACGGCTCGGGCGACGTGATCCTGAGCTGGGGTGGGGCGTCGGGCAATGGGCGCGCCATCACCGGCTACCGCATCGTCGTCACGCCGGGAGGTGCGACCTACGACGTCGGCAACGTCACGACAACCACCGTGCCGGGGCGGGTGGGCACCGCCTACGGCTACACCATCACGACGCTCGGCCCCGGCGGGCAGAGCAGCGCGTTCACCTCGACCGGCACCGGAACGCCCGCCCCCGGGGCGCCCTCCGTCTCGGCGAACTGGCCCGGGCCGCGCGGCACGACGACCGTGAACGTCACCTGGACGGCGGCCGCGAGCACCGAGCCGATCGCCGGCTACGAGGTGAGCATCAACAACGGGGCGTGGATCGATGTCGGCACCGCCACGAGCTACAGCTTCGACGGGCAGTTCGACACCGGGTACACGGCGCGGGTGCGCGCGACGAGCGCCGGGATCACCGGACCGGCGGGGGTGTCGAACACCGTCACCCCGCTCGACGTGCTGCCGCCGTCGTACACGCTCTGCTACCACAACGACTACGGCGGGTTCTACAACATCGGCATCCGCTACGCGAACACCAGCGCCGGCATCACCCTGCGCGCCGACGCGGGCGTCAGCTCCGGCGTGACCACCGGATCGAGCGGCACGGTGCGGCTCCAGTCGTGGCACGCGGGCGGCGCCGGCGACGGGGTCAGCGACAACGACGACAACGCGATGATCGGCATCTACGTCAACGGGAGCCTGCACTCCACCACCCGCTGGGGGAACGCGCCCGCATGCTGATGACCTCCCCCACCCCGGGCGCCGCGGCGCCCCCGTCCTCCGAGGAGACGCCATGCCCGTGAGCCCCGACCAGGCCGAATGGTTCGCCGACGCGTTCGAGCGCCTCGTCGACAACATCGACCAGGCGATCCTCGGAAAGAGGGACGTCATCCGGCTCGTGCTGACGGCGCTGCTCTCCGACGGCCACATCCTGCTCGAAGACGTGCCCGGCACCGGCAAGACGGTGCTCGCCAAGTCGCTCGCCGCGACCATCGACGGGCGGTCGTCGCGCATCCAGTTCACCCCCGACCTGCTGCCCTCCGACGTGACCGGCGTGAGCATCTACGACCAGGCGAAGGAGCGCTTCGAGTTCCACCCCGGGCCGATCTTCGCGTCGATCGTGCTCGCCGACGAGATCAACCGCGCCAGCCCGAAGACGCAGAGCGCGCTGCTCGAGGTGATGGAGGAGGGCGTCGTCACGATCGACGGCGTCGGGCATCCCGTGGGGCGGCCGTTCATGGTCATCGCCACCCAGAACCCGGTGGAGCAGGCCGGCACCTACGCGCTGCCCGAGGCCCAGCTCGACCGGTTCCTCATCCGCACCTCGCTCGGCTACCCGGATGACGCGACCGCGGTGGCGCTGCTGCTCGACTCCGCCAACCGGGCGCGCGCCGAGCACGTGACGCCGATCATCGCGGCCGACTCGGTCGCGAAGATGGCGCGGATGACGGATGACGTGCACGCCGATCCGGCGGTCATGGAGTACATCACCGCGATCGCGAGCGCCACCCGTGCGGACGACCGTGTCGCGCTCGGCGTCAGCATGCGCGGAGCCCTCGCACTGGCCCGGGCCATCCGCACCTGGGCGCTGGCCTCAGGACGCGCCTTCGTGACCCCCGACGACGTGCGCGAGCTGGCGGTGCCGGTGCTCGCCCACCGCATCATCATCGACCCGGAGGCGGAGTTCGCCGGGGTGACCGGCATCCAGGTGGTCGATCGGGCGGTGGCGGGGGTGGCGCCGCCCACCTCGCGGTCGACGGCGGCGGCGCCGCCGTCCGCGCGCCCCGCGACGACCCCGGGATCGGAGCCGAGCGAGCCGCCGGCGTCCGACGTGGCCGATGACGCGACCTCGGCGCGGCCCACCCCGGGTTCGGCGGCCCCGGATTCCACGGGTCCGGGTGCCGCGGCTCCGGGCGACCCCGAGCACGACGCCGACGCATGACCCTGCTCCGGACGCTCGCCGCCCTCGCCCGCGCCGCTGCGCGCCGGGCGTGGTCGGTGCTGCGCCCGGTGCTCGCGGTGGTGAGTCCCGTCGGCTGGGTCGTCGCCGCGGTCGCCCTCGCGGCGGTGGTCACCGCGGCGCTGCTCGGCTGGCCCGAGTTCCTCTACCTGGGGCTCACGCTCGCGGCGGCGCTGGTGGTCGCGGTGCTCTTCCTGCTCGGCCGCGCGCGCTACCGGGTGCTGGTGGAGCTGCAGCCGCGCCGGGTGGTCGCGGGCGAGCGCGCGTTCGGGCGGCTCGTCGTCGCCAACGCCGGATCGGGGCGCTCCGCGGCGTCGCGGCTCGACCTGCCCGTCGGGCGCGGGCGGGCCGAGTTCGTCGTCCCGGCGCTGCCCGCGGGCGGCGAGCACGAGGAGCTGTTCGCCGTCCCCACCGAGCGTCGCGCGGTGATCGTCGCCGGCCCCGCCGAGTCGGTGCGCGGCGACGCCCTCGGGCTCGTGCGGCGCACCGTGCGCTGGGCGGATCCGGTGGAGCTGTTCGTGCACCCGCGCACCGTCCGCCTGGCGCCGTCGGCATCCGGACTGGTGCGCGACCTCGAGGGCGAGACGACCCGCACCATCACCGACGACGACCTCGCCTTCCACGCGCTGCGCCCCTACGAGCCGGGCGACGACCGGCGACGGGTGCACTGGCGCACCACCGCGCGCACCGGGACGCTGATGGTGCGCCAGTTCCAGGAGACCCGGCGTTCGGAGATGCTGCTCGTGCAGCTCACCGACCGCGCCGGCTACGCAGGCGGCGACGAGTTCGAGCTCGCCGTCTCGATCACCGCGTCGATCGGCGCACAGGTGCTGCGCGAGGGCACCCGGCTGCACGTCGCGAGCGACCGGCTGCGACTGCGCACGGCGACCCGCGAGACGCTGCTCGACGACTGCAGTCGGCTGGAACCGCTCGACCTCGGCGCTCCCGCCGCGCGCGAGGTGGTGCGCGCCGCGACCCGCCGCCTCGCCGCCCCGTCGGTGCTCGTCGTCGTCGCCGGCTCCGCCGCCTCGCTCGCGGAGCTGCGCGCGATCGGCACCCTGTACCGGGGCGACACCCGCGTCGTCGTGCTGCGTGCCGAGGTCGGCGCCGAGCCGCGCATCGGCGTCGTCGCCGACCTGCGCACGGTGACCATCGGCGCGCTCGCCGAGCTGCCCCGGATGCTGCGGAGGACGACGTGACGGCGCGGCAGTGGGCCGACATCGCGCTGCACACCGCGCTCGCCCTCCTCGGCATCGTCGGGCTGGCGACCGGGTTCGACGACCTCGGGTGGCTCCTGGCGGGCGTCGGCGGGCTGCTCGTCGGCACGTCGGCGGCGCTCGTCGCGCGGGCGCTGCGGTTCGGGCCGCTCCTCACCGTGGCGCTCGCCCTCGCCGGGTACCTGTTGTTCGGCTCGGCCTTCGCGGTGCCCGAGCAGGCGGTGGCGGGCGTCGTGCCGACGGCGCGCAGCCTGGAGAGCCTCGTCGTCGGCGCGGTGTGGGGCTGGGCCGACCTGGTCACCCTCGCCGCCCCGGTCGACCTCCCCGACCACGTGACGGTGGTGCCCTACGTGGCGTCGTGGCTGGTCGGACTGGTCGGCACGACCCTCGCCGTGCGCTGGCTGCCGCGCCGGGGCGGCGCATGGCGGGCCGCCGTGCTGCTGCCGGGGCCGCTGGCGCTCTACCTGGCGAGCATCCTGCTGGGCACCTCGGAGCCGTTCCTCCCCGGCGCGCGCGGGGTCGTGTTCGCCTGCGTCGCGCTCATCGGCCTCGGCTGGCGGCGCGCGGTCACCGACGACGTCGAGGTGATGCGATCGCCCGGGATGCTGCGCCGGCGGCTGGTCGGCGGCACCGCCGTGGTGGCGGCGGCTGCGACCGTCGGCGCCTTGACCGGCGCGGCGCTCGCCCCGCCGCCCGACACCCGGTTCGTGCTGCGCGAGCGCATCGAGCCGCCGCTCGTGCCACTGGAGTTCCCCAGCCCGCTCGCCGGCTTCCGGCAGTTCACGAAGCTGCTCGAGGACGAGGTGCTGTTCACCGTCGACGGGTTGCCCGCCGATCAGCGGCTGCGCCTGGCGACGATGGACGCCTACGACGGGCACATCTGGACCGTTGCGGGTGCCACGACCACGGCCGGCGGCTCCGGCGGGTTCAGCCTGGTCGGCGCGGAGCTCCCCGCCCCGCCGCTGCTCACCCCCGCCGATCCGGTGGCGCTCGCGATCGAGGTCGGCGACTACGCCGACGTGTGGATCCCGACCGTCGGCTACGCGACGTCGCTGAGCCTGCCGACCGCGACCCGCGACGAGCTGGAGGGTCTGCGCTACAACCCGGCGACCGGCGGCGTCGTGCTGCAGGACGGGCTCGAGGCGGGGGACCGGATCGTGCTGGTCGCCGTCCCGCAGGCCGCCGCCCCCGACGACGACGCGCTGCGCGACGTGCCGACGGCGACCGTCGAGCTCGCTCCGGTGGCGGTGATCCCGGACGTGGTCGCCGCCCGCGCCGCGGAGATCACGGCGGGGCAGACCTCGCCCATCGCACAGCTGCGCGCCATCGAGCAGACGCTGCAGACCACCGGCTACCTGTCGCACGGCTCCGCCTCCGACGCGGCCCCGTCGCTCGCCGGCCACGGCGCCGACCGGATGTCCGACCTGTTCACGACGGAGCCGATGGTCGGCGACGAGGAGCAGTACGCGTCGGCGTTCGCCCTCATGGCGCGCAGCCTCGGCTACCCGGCGCGCATCGTGCTCGGCTTCGCCCCCGAGACGACCGGCGCGGCCGGCGGCCCCGTCGAGGTGCGCGGGGGCGACGTCACCGCGTGGGTCGAGGTCGCCTTCGACGGGGTCGGCTGGCTGCCGTTCTCCCCCACGCCCGAGCAGACCGACGTGCCGCAGGACCAGGTTCCCGAGCCCCAGTCCGAGCCGCAGCCGCAGGTGCGCCAGCCCCCGCGCAGCCAGCTCGAGCAGGACGACCTGGTCACCGCCGTCGAGATCGAGGACCCCGACGCGGATGACGACGGCCTCGCCGCCCTGCCCGCCTGGGTCGGGGTGGTGGCCGTCGCGATCGCGGTCCCCACGCTGCTCCTCCTGCTGCCCGCCCTCGTCGTCGCGGCGCTCAAGGCGCGGCGCGCCCACCGCCGCCGCACGGCCGCCGCGCGACACGACGCCGTCGCCGGCGCCTGGGACGAGGCCCTCGACCGCCTGCTCGAACTCGGCTACGCGACGCCCGGCCGTGCCACCCGCGTCGTCGCCGCCCGCGAGCTCGAGCACGCCGGGGCGGACGGACTCGTCGCCGTCGCGCGGCGGGCGGACACGGCGGTCTTCGCCGGACTCGACGTGAGCGACGCCGAGGTCGCCGACGCCTGGGCCGACGCCGAGCGCGTCGTCGCGGCGGGGAGCGCGGGCGTCTCGCGCCGGCGCCGCCTCGCGAGCCGCTACCGCCTCGGCGCCGTGCGGCGGTGGTGGCGTGCACTCGCCGAACGGCTCGGGGTGGGGTGAGAACTCACTCGGCTTCCGAATTGCCGGTCGGGACGGGCGAGAACGTCGGTTGCGGCTGTGTGGGGTAACCGGTCGGTTCAGGCCAGTTGTTGTGGCATGCGGCAACCGGATTGCAGTCGCCGTGGGTGCACGGCGTCGCCTCCGATTCGCCGTAGCTGTTCAGCCACTCGCCCTCACTCAGATCGCGACCATCGATGTAGGAGAACGTTTGCCAACTTCCCCCGACGTCGTGGCTGACGCTCATCGCGACGGTGAATACGCCGTCCCGCCACTCGACTTCATCGTCGTGGACGACCTCGAGCCCTTCGAGCGTTGCGCCAACCTCGAGCTCCGTCCCAGCCTCGACCTTGGCCTCGCCGACGGCGGCCCAGACAATGCGGAAGCTCGTCCGGGACGCCCCGTTCGAGGCGGGAACGACCTCTTCTCGTGACACTTCAATCGACGTGATGGCGAGCGGCAGACAAACCCGGACGATCGGGACGCCGTCGACACGGGTGTATGCGAGGGGTTCGGGCAGGAACTGATCGCATGCCGTCAAGCTCGCCATCAGTGCACCGGCGACAGCGACCGCGCTCACCCGTCGCGCTAGTTCCACGGACGTGAGTATCTCGCCCCTTCCGACGGAGCGACACCCCACGACGAGCGCCGTGATCGAGTCGCAATGAAGATGACTTCTCCCCGGTGCGTGGCACCGACGCGTTGTGGATTCATCCGTCCGGCTGTCGAGGGTCGGAACTACCATGTCCGCATGGTCGACAAGGCGCTGCTGGAGCAGGTGATGCGTCTCGACGAGCCCGCCCGGCGCGAGCTGCGTGACGCCCTCGACGCCTCGCTCGACGAAGGCGACGTTCCGCCGGGGATCGCGGCGATCATCCACCAGCGCCTCGCCGACGCGATCGAGCACCCCGAGGACTCGGTCGCGCTCGACGACTTCGAGCGCGAGGTGCGGGCGCGCCGGAGCGCGTGACCTTCACCGTCCGGCTCCACGCCAACGCGCAGCGCGACTTCGACCGTATCGAGGCGTACTACGACGCCGAGGCACCGAGTCAGACCGATCGTTTCATCGCCGACTTCTTCGAGACCGCTGCGCGGCTCGCAGCGTTCCCCGAGGCAGGTCCCGGTCTCCGCAGCGGAGTGCGACGTGCCGCTCTCCGGACGTTTCCGTTCCTGCTCTGGTACCGCGTCGGCCTCGACGATCGGGTGATCCAGGTCATCGCCGTCCTCCACCACCGACAGGACGCCGCCGACTTCGACGACCGGCTGATCTGAGCGGGGGCACGCCCGGCGACTTCGGTGGCGCGCACTCGCCGAGCGGCTCGGGTTGGGGCAGTAGCGCGGTCCCCGGTGCGCGGGCCGCGCCGGCATCCGCCCGCCGGTACGCTGGGATGCGGCCACGCGCGCCTCGCGCCCCACGAGCAGGAACGGGAGCCCTGGATGCCGAAGAAGAAGCACCGTCGACGTCGGGTTCTGCTGAAGCTGTCGGGGGAGGCCTTCGGCGGCGGACAGCTCGGCGTCAACCCCGACGTGGTGTCCGCCATAGCGCAGGAGATCGCGGCGGCCGTGCCGCAGGGCGCCGACGACAAGAACGGCGTCGAGGTCGCGGTTGTCGTGGGCGGCGGCAACTTCTTCCGCGGCGCGGAGCTGAGCCAGCGCGGCATGGACCGCGGACGCGCCGACTACATGGGCATGCTCGGCACCGTGATGAACGCGCTCGCGCTGCAGGACTTCCTCGAGCAGGCGGGCGCCCCGGTCCGGGTGCAGTCCGCCATCTCGATGACGCAGGTCGCCGAGCCCTACATCCCCCTGCGCGCCGAGCGGCACCTCGAGAAGGGCCGCGTCGTCATCTTCGGCGCCGGCGCCGGGCTGCCCTACTTCTCCACCGACACGGTGTCGGCGCAGCGCGCGCTGGAGATCAACGCGGATGCCGTGCTGGTCGCCAAGAACGGCGTCGACGGGGTCTACGACGACGACCCGCGCCGCAACCCCGACGCCCGCAAGCTCGACGAGATCTCGTACCAGGAGGCGCTCGTCCGCGGACTCAAGGTGGTCGACTCGACCGCGTTCAGCCTGTGCATGGACAACGGGATGCCGATGGTCGTCTTCGGCATGGAGCCCTCCGGCAACGTCACCCGCGCCCTCAAGGGCGAGCGCCTCGGCACCCTGGTGAGCGCGTGAGCGACGCCCCCCGTGAGGCCGGGTCGCCGAGTGCGACCGGCCCGATCGCGCCCGGCACCGGGGCCGGGCACGTCGCCCCGCCCCTGCGTCCGGATGTGGTCGGCGGCACCGAGCCGCCCGTGCCGCCGAAGCCGGGCCGCGCCCGCGACGTCGTGCTCTCCGCGGTGCTGCTGATCGGCACCTACGTCGCCTTCCTCGTCGGCTCGGTGTTCGCGCTGCTCGGCATCGCCTTCACCGACGCGGTGTTCGCCGACGACGCCGACGTGCGCGCCGGGGTCGCCGCAGTGGTCGGCGTCGGGGTGGTGCTGATCGTGATCGGGCTGGCCGCCACCGCCGCCACCGTCCTGCTGCAGCGGGTGGGGCGCCGCACCTGGTGGATCCCCGCGCTCTCGCTCGGCCTGACCATCGCGGGCTGGCTCGCCGCCGCCGTGCTCTACACGCTGACCGTCTGAGGCATCCGGGGTCGTCGGGGCGTGCCGCCCCGTAGGATCGGATGCGGACTGCGAAGGAGTGTGCCGTGATCGCCGACGTTCTCACCGATGTGCGCGAGAAGATGGACAAGGCCGTCGAGGTGGCCAAGGACGACTTCGCGACGGTGCGCACCGGGCGCGCCAACCCCGCCATGTTCCAGAAGATCCTGGTCGACTACTACGGCACGCCGACGCCGCTGGCGCAGCTCGCCGGGCTGCAGAACCCCGAGGCGCGCACGATCATCATCACGCCCTACGACAAGAGCGCGCTGAAGGAGATCGAGAAGGCGATCGTCGCCACGCCGAACCTCGGGGCCAACCCGTCCAACGACGGCAACATCATCCGGGTCACCATGCCGGAGCTCACCGAGGACCGCCGCAAGGAGTACGTCAAGATCGCCCGCGCCAAGGGCGAGGACGCGAAGGTCGTGCTGCGCAACCTGCGCCGCAAGGCGAAGGACGACCTCGACGCGCTCACCGGCGAGGTGAGCGACGACGACATCGCGCGCGGTGAGAAGGAGCTCGACCAGGTCACCAAGACGCACGTCGACGCGATCGACGAGGCGCTCAAGCGCAAGGAAGCCGAGCTGCTCGAGGTCTGATGGCCCGCATCGAGCGCACCACCGACGACCCTCCGGCGGGAGGGGACGATCCCCGGCCCCGCAGCGACTTCGAGGCGCGGGCCCAGGCGGCGATGCACGACATCGAGGCCGGGATGCGCGAGGCGCGTCACCAGTTCGAGGAGACCAACGCGAAGGTCACCGCGCGGGCCGGTCGCAACCTGGTCGCCGCGGCGACCATCGGCGTGCTGCTGGGCGGCTCGTTCCTGGTCAGCCTGATCATCCTCAAGTGGCTGTTCATGGTCTTCGCGGCCGTGCTCATCGGCTTCACCATCTGGGAGCTGGCGGGCGCGCTGCGTTTCGCCGGCCGCGACGTGCCGCGTGTGGTGTCGACCGTGGTGGGCGTCGCCACCATCCCGGCGGCGTTCTTCTGGCACGTGCCGGGCCTCTGGCTGGCGGTGCTCGCGGCGATCGTCGTGGTGACGGCCGCCCGCCTCATCGAGTTCGCGGTGCGCCGCCACCGGCGCCCGGGGCGGAGTCTGCTCGCCGACCTGGGTGCGGGCGCGCTCGTGCAGGTCTACGTCACGTTCCTCGCCGGGTTCTACGTGGTGCTCACCGGATCGGACGGCGGCGAGTGGTGGACCCTCGCGGCGATCATCGTCGTGGTCACCACCGACCTCGCCGCCTACGCGTCGGGGCTCGCGTTCGGGCGCCACAAGCTCGCCCCGCGGATCAGCCCCGGCAAAACCTGGGAGGGCTTCGCCGGGTCGGTCGTGGTCGCCGTCATCGCCGGCGCGCTGCTCGGCTGGCTCATGCTCGGCGAGACCTGGTGGGTGGGCGCGATCATGGGCCTGCTGCTGGCGCTCGTCGGCACCCTCGGCGACCTCACCGAGTCGCTCATCAAGCGCGACCTCGGCATCAAGGACATCTCGAGCCTGCTGCCCGGCCACGGCGGCTTCCTCGACCGGCTCGACTCGATCCTGCCGTCGGCCGCGGTCGCCTACGCGATCTTCCTCGTGGTGGGCGCCGCCGGCTGACCCCGACGGGCGGACCGGGGTGGGCGTTCGTCCGGTTCGGCTCGCCTAGGATCGTCGCGTGGCCAGCAGCACCTTCCCGCACGTCCGCGGCTCGCGCCGCGGCTACGCCGTCGCCGAGGTCGAGGACTTCCTCGAGGACGCGCGCCGCGCCTACCAGGGCGACCCCGGCGCCGCGGGACTGGTCACCGCGACCACGATCCGCCAGGTCGCGTTCTCGATGAGCCGCGGCGGCTACCAGCCGTCTGCCGTCGACGCGGCGCTCGAGCGGCTCGAGGAGGCGTTCGCCGCCCGCGAGCGCGAGCGCGCCATCGGGCAGGCGGGCGACCAGGCCTGGTACAGCCGCACCCGGGATGTCGCGCAGGAGCTGCTCGACCGGGTCACCCGGCCGCGCGGTTCGCGGTTCCGTCGCGTGGGGCCGTTCACCGGCGGCTACTCGGTGCGCGACGTCGACGCCTTCACCGACCGCGTCACCACCTATCTGCAGCGGGGCACCCCGCTGACCACTGCCGAGGTGCGCTCCGCCGTGTTCCGGCGTCAGCGCGGCGGCTACTCGGAGACCCAGGTCGACGTCGTGCTCGACGCCGTGGTCGACGTGCTGCTCGCCGTCAAGTCCTGACCGGGCGCACTACGCGCGTGACGCTCGGCGGATTCCCGGCCGACCGACGGATGCCGCGGCTACACTCGCGCCCGTGAGCGGATACCGGCGCCGGGGGGTGGCGTACGACCCCCGTCGGCCGGCGGCCGATCCGCAGCGGCACGTCCGCGCGTCGTGGTCGCTGCCGGTGTTCGCCGTGCTCGCCTGCGCCGTCTTCGTCGCCTCCGCCGGGGTCGCGCCGGGTCCCGCCCCCGTGCTGCCGGCCTTCGCCGAGGAGGGTGACGAGGCGGGCGAACCGCAGACGCTCGTCGTCGACGGCGAAGCCGTCGCCGCGGGCGCCCGCGACGGATTCGATATCAGCCGGTTCTCGACCGCGCCCGCGGTCGGCCGGCCCGATCCGGGCACGGCGCAGGCGATCGCCTACGACATGGTCGCGGCGCGCGGCTGGAACGAGGCGCAGTACTCCTGTCTCGTCGCCCTGTGGACGCGCGAGTCGAACTGGAACGTCTACGCCCACAACCCCACCAGCGGCGCCTACGGCATCCCGCAGGCGCTCCCCGGCGACAAGATGGCGACAGCCGGGGCCGACTGGGCGACCAACCCGGCGACGCAGATCACCTGGGGCCTGAACTACATCGCCGGCCGCTACGGCACCCCGTGCGGCGCGTGGGAGTCGTCGGAGGCCCGCGGCTGGTACTGAACCCGCTGAGGGCGGGCGTCCGCATCCGGGTGCTTCCTATGCTGGAGGCATGCCCCGCTCGAACCGTCCCCGCCGGCGCCGGCCGGGCGGCGAACCGGATGAGGCGGCCGAGCTCGACCTCGAGCAGGTGTTCGCGGGGCGGCGCCGCACCGAGCGCAAGCGCGCCGGCGAGTGGAACGTGCAGCCGCAGCGCTCCTCGACGGCGGTGAAGAGTTACACCTGTCCCGGATGCGGCCTCGGGATCGCCCCGGGGACCGCCCACCTCGTCGCCTGGCGGGCGGACGGGATCATGGGCGAGGCCGACGACCTCGCGGCCCGCCGCCATTGGCACACGCACTGCTGGAGGACCACCCCGTGACCGTCGACATCACCGCGGGGATCATGCTCCCCGCCCGCCGCGAGGACATCGAGCTGCGCACCGCCGACGGGCTCACCCTCGTCGGGGAACTGGCGCTGCCGCCCGAGCGCGACCCCGTCGCCACGCTGGTCTGCCTGCACCCGCTGCCGACCCACGGCGGGTTCATGGACTCGCACGTGCTGCGCAAGGCGGCCGCCCGCCTGCCGGCGCTCGCCGACCTGGCGGTGCTGCGCTTCAACTTCCGCGGCGTCACCTCGCCGCGCGGCACCTCCGAGGGCGAGTTCGGCGAGGGGGTCGCCGAGCAGCACGACCTCGCCGCCGCGATGGACCTCGTCGCTCAGCGCGGCCTGCCCGCCCCGTGGCTCGTCGGGTGGTCGTTCGGCACCGAGGTCGCGCTGGCGTGGGGGCCGCGGCACCCGATCGCCGGGGCGATCCTTCTGTCGCCGCCGCTGCGCCGGGTGGGGGAGACCGAGCTCGCCGCCTGGGAGGAGACCGGCCGCCCGCTGGTCGCGGTGGTGCCCGAACTCGACGACTTCCTGCGGCCGGACGAGGCGCGCCGCCGGTTCGCCGCCGCGCCGAGCGCCGAGATCGTCGACGTCGAGGGCGGCAAGCACCTCTGGGTCGGCGAGAAGCAGGTGTACCGGGTGCTCAGCGAGATCGTGCGGGTCGTCACTCCCGCCGCGCTGCCGCTGCCGACCACGTGGGACGGGCCGTCCGAGGACCCCGACCGCGACTGAGCGCGTCCGCGCCGCACCGACACCCGTCGCCCACCGTGACCGGCCGGTGCGGGCCCGTCAGAGCTCGTTCTGCCGAGGGACGATCACGCGGTTGAAGATCAGCAGGATCGACGCCGCCACCGGGATGGCGATCAGCGCGCCGAGGATCCCCAGCAGCGTGCCGCCGGCGAGGGCGGCGATGACGACGACGACACCGGGCACCTTCACCGCGCGGTTCATGATGTTCGGGCTGATCGCATACGCCTCGATCTGCATGTAGACGAGGTAGTAGATCGCGACGACGAGCACCGCGGGCCAGCCGTCGAACAGCCAGACGGCGAGCGTGATGATCACCGAGCCCGAGATCGTGCCGACCAGGGGCACGAGCGAGAACAGGCCGGCGACGAACGCGAACAGCGCGGCGTACTGGATCGGCTGCCCGAGCGCCGCGCCGAGGATGGCGAAGAAGATCGCGCTGAGGATGCCGTTGGTGAGACCGAGGCCCACCTGCCCGATCACGTAGCGCCCCACCGAGCGGGAGATCTCCTCGGCGATGTCGACGAACTTCTCGCGACGGCTGGCCGGGACGATCTGGTAGATGCCGCGCTTGAGGTTCGCCAGCGACGAGACGAAGTAGAGCATCAGGATCAGCACGATGACGACGCCGAACGCGCCCGAGGCGATGCCGACCGCGGTGGCGAGCACGCCGCCGGTGATGGTCTGGATGTTGTCCTCGAGGAAGGTCTGCAGGTTGTCGGTGACCGTCTCGAACGGCAGCCAGGGGAGGGCGCCGTCCCACCAGGTCTGGATCTCGCCGTTCTGCACCGCCGAGATGATGTCGGGCACGCTCTCGATCAGGTTGCCGACCTGCTCGACGATGACCGGCACGATGGCCAGCACGAAGCCGGCGACGACGCCGAGGATGCCTGCCAGCACGATGAGGATGGCGGCCCAGCGCGGCAGGCCCTTGCGCTGCAGCCAGGACACCGCCGGGTCGACCCCGAGCGCCAGGAACAGCGCCGCGCCGACGTAGGTGAGGATGGTCGCGAGGTTGGCGATGCCGGTGCCGATGATGATGGCGGTGAGCACGCCGAGGCCGCCGAACAGGCCCAGCCGGAACGCGTTCTGGATCTTCACGCGCTCAGGCTAGCGGAGCGCGGCGACGCCGCCGGCACTCGGTCGCGCGCCCCCGGGGATCGGTGGTCACCGCCCGCCGGCCGTGCCGGAAGCGAGTCCCGAGGTCAGCCCGCGTAGTCGGGCTCGCGGCTCTCCTCGTCGGCGCCGTCGTCGGCCGCCTCCGGCATCTCGTCGTCGCGGGGGCCGGTCGGGAAGTCGGCCGGTGCGGCCGCCTGCCCGACGGCGGCGAGGGCGCCGCGCAGGTTCTCGAGGTACCCGGCGATCGACTCGCGCTCGGCCCGCATCGCGGTGAGCCGCTCCTCGGCCTCGCGCACCAGGTCGGCGGTCCGGCCCTCGGCGTCGCGCACCAGCTCCGCGGCGCGGGCCTCGGCATCCGCCACGGTGCGGCGGGCCGACTCGGTGGCCTCGTCGATCGTCTGCTGCGCGGTCGCCCGGCTCTCGGCGCCGAGCTTCTCGGCCTCGGCCCGCGTGGTCGCGGCCAGGTCGGTGGCGCTCTTCAGCTCCGCCTGCGCCTCGTCGAGGAACTGCTGCGTGCTCTCAGCGGCCTCGCGGTGCTTCGCCGTGTACTCCTTCTCGGCGGCGTCGCGGCGCGCGGCCAGCTCGGTCTCGAGGTCGGCCTTCGCCTGCTCGGCGGTTGCCTTCAGCTTCGCCTCGAGTCCGTCGAGGTCGTGCTGCACCCGCGCGCGGGTGCTCTCGGTCTCGGCGGCCAGCTCGGCGCGGCGGCGGGCGACGTCGCGGTCGAGGTCGGTGCGCTTCTGCTCGATCTCGGTGTCGAGTTCGGCCCGGCGGCGTGAGATCTCCGCTTCCGCCTCGGCCCGGGCGTGCGCCAGCTCGGTCGCGAGCTGCTCGCGGGCCCCGGCGAGTTCGGCCTCCCACGCCTCGCGGGCGCCGGTGGTCTCCGCCTCGAGGGCTGCGCGGGCGGCCGCGATCTCGGCCTCGAGCTGGGCGCGCTGCTGGCGCGTCGACGACTCGAGCTCGGTGCGCGCCTTCTGGGTGTCGGCGTCGAGCGCCGCGTTGGCGGCCTCGGTGTCGGCCTGCAGCGCCGCGCGGGCTTCGGCGATCTCGCGCGCGAGGTCGGTGCGCTGCTGCTCGACGTCGTGCTCGAGCTCGGCACGGCGCGCGGTGTTCTCGGCCTCGAACTCGGCGCGGGCGCGCTCGGTCTCGCGGGCGAGAGCGGCGGCCTCCTCGCGGGCGGCCGCGAGCTCGCGCTGCACGGTGGCACGCTGCTCGGCGACCTCCTTCTCGGCCTCCGCCCGCAGGGCGGCGACCTCGCGCTTGCCGGCTGCGCGGGTGTCGGCGAGTTCGGTGGCGACCGCGCCGCGGGCGGTGGCCGCCTCGCGCAGCGCGTCCTGGGTGAGCGTCTCGGCCTCGTTGCGGGCGGTCGCGACGGTGCGCTCGGCCTCCTCCTTGGCGGCGCGACGCACGCGCTCGGCCTCGTCGCGCGCCTCGGCGAGGGCGGCGTCGGCCTTCGCGGCGGCGTCGTCGCGCAGCGCCTCCGTCTCGGCGACCACGGACGCGCGCAGCTTCTCGGCGTCGATGTCGGCCTGGCTGATCAGCCGGGTGGCCTGCTCCTCGGCGACGCGGAGGGTGTTCTCGAGCTTGGTGCCCAGCCCCGAGTAGGTGGGGCTGCCGACCTCGTCGAGCTCGGCCTGGAGGTCCTCGGCGACGGCCTGGAGGCGCTTGACCTCCTTGGCGAGTTCCGCGCGCTCGCGGGCGGCATCCTGCAGCTCGTGCCGCAGGCCGCTCACGGCCTCGTCGACCTCGTCCTTCTTGTAGCCGCGCAGTTCGGTGCTGAACCCGGTGTCCTCGGCCGCCACGGGGCGCTCCTCGCTCGATAGTCCGGTCGGTGGGTGTCGGTCGTCGAGATGACGAGTGGAACCCTCCGAGTGTAGCCGTGCCCGCTCGGAGCGGATCGGCCGGGCGGATAGGGGCCGGAGCCGCGACGCGAGCCCGCCCACGCGTGATCGAGCCGTCCGGCGGAGGCTCAGCCCGCTCCCAGCCTCCTCCCCGATTGGCCCGGAGTGGTCGGATAGCCTGGGGCGTTCCCGTCGGAGGAGAGTCACCACCGTGCGATTCATCGTCGCCATCGTCCTGTTCGTCGCCGCATTCGTGTCCATCGGCACCGGCGTCGCCCAGCGCACGATCTGGGCCGGGCCCGACTCGGTCACCGCCGAGGTGACCACGGCCGGCACCGCGCCCCTCACCGTCATCCCCGGCGACGTGCTCAACGCGCACGCGGGCACGCAGTCCATCGCCGTCGAGGGCGACGGGCCGATCATCCTCGCGGTCGGCCGCACCGAGGACGTGCTCGCCTGGGTCGGCGACGCCCCGTACGCCGAGCTGACCTACGACCTCGAGACCGGCGAGATGGCATCCGACTCGAACTTCGGCACCGAGACGGAGCTGCCGACCCCGGCCGGATCCGACCTGTGGGTGCAGGAGTACTCGGGGACCGGATCGCTCACCCGCCGCATCAACGCCCCCGACGACGTCTCCGTGCTCATCGCCGCCGACGGCACCGCTCCGGCGCCCGGCACGATCACCATCACCTGGCCGCTCGACAACTCCGCCCCGTGGTCGGGTCCCCTCATCCTCGGCGGGGTCATCGCCCTGCTCCTGGGCCTCATCGTCTTCGTCTGGGCGCTCGTCGACAGTCGCCGTGGTCCGCGTCGCGGATCCGGCCGCCTGCGCCGCGCCCCCAGGCCGCCGCGGATGAAGCGCCGCTCCGGTCGGAAGGGGTCGACGGCGGGGACGGATGTCGCGGTCCCGGATCGCGAGGGCGGGGCCGATGTCGACGGGGTCGAGGCCGGGTACCCGGTGGACGGATCTGCTCCCGAGAGCGACGAGGCGGATCAGAAGCGCGCACGCCGGAAGGGCTCCGCACGTCGGGGCTCGGCGACGAAGCGCGGCTTCATCGCCGCGACCGCGCTGCTCGGTGCGACCGTTCTGCTCTCCGCCTGCGCGCCGGCGCGCGTGCCGACCCCCGGCCCGACCGAGTCGCCCGACGTGGAGGTGCCTCCCATCGCCGTCACCGAGGAGCAGCTCGACCGCATCGTCGGGTCGATCTCGGCGACGATCGCGATCGCCGACGAGGAGCGCGACGCCGACCTCGCCGAGAGCCGACTCGCGGGCGCCGCTCTCGATCAGCGCACGGCGAATTACACGATCCAACGGCGGGACTCGGGGGCGGTGTCGGCCCCGGCCGCGATCCCCGACGTCGTCCTGCTGAGCCTGCCGCAGCAGACCGACGACTGGCCGCGCACTGTGTTCGCGGTGGTCGACGACGAGGACGACCCGTCGACCTCGCCGACGGCGCTCGTGCTCGTGCAGGAGGAGCCCCGCGCGCAGTACCACGTCACCCATCTGATGGCGGTCGTGAAGTCGCTGCCCGACCTCGCTCCCGCCGATATCGGCGCCCCGCAGCTCGCGCCCGACAACCGGCTCGGGCTGCTCGCCCCGGCGGAGATCGCCGAGGCCTACGGCGACGTGCTCATCAACGGCGAGGAGAGCGACTTCGCCGCGCTCTTCGACCTGGCCGCCGACCCGGTGTACGCGGCGTACGGGCCCGACTACAAGGCGGAACGCGCCTCAAACATCCCGCCGAGCGCCCGGCTCACCTTCAGCAATGCGCCCGGGGAGGATCCCGCGGTCAGCTTCGGGACCAACGACGCCGGCCAGATCGTCGCCCTCGAGCTGGCCGACACCGAGACGGTGCGCCCGGTCGAGGCCGGCGCCGCCGTCAACCCGAACGGCGCGGTGAAGGCGCTGGCCAACAAGTCGCAGAGCACGCGCGGCATCACCGCCACCTACGGCATCCAGCTGCTCTTCTACGTGCCGCAGGCGGGCGCCGAGGATCAGCAGATCGTGCTGCTGGGCTACACCCAGGCACTGGTGGCCGCGTCGGAGATCGACTGACCGGCGAGGTGAACGGCTGACCCGTCTCGACGACGGTCGTTCGCGCAGGGCGATCGTGACCGGTCCCGAGGCGCCCGCACCGCGCACGCGCGGATGACAGACTGGAGCACGTGAGCACCGTCGACCCCGGACCGAGCCTGCGCGGCGCGGTCGACCTGTCCGCACTCGTCCAGCGCCACTCCGCGCCCCCCGCCGCCGAGGGGGGTGGCGTCCCGGCCGACTCCGGCGGAGCGCCGGGCGTCGTCTTCCGGGTCGGCGATGCCGAGTTCCAGCAGGTGCTGCAGCTCTCCTCGACCGTCCCCGTCGTGGTCGAGTTCATCGCCGCCGGGCTGGAGCCCGCGCTGGTCTCCCTGGTGGAGTCGTACGGCGGGCGCCTCGCGCTCGCCGTCGTCGACGCGCAGGCCAGTCCCCAGGTCGCGCAGGCGTTCCAGGTGCGCGAGGTCCCGGCGGTCGCGGCCGTCGTCGGCGGGCGACCCGTGAACCTCTTCCTCGGCATCCCGTCCGACGACGAGGTGAAGCAGGTGTTCGCCGAGCTGCTCCAGCTAGCCCAGCAGAACGGCGTCACCGGAACCATCCCGGGCGGTGCCCCGGCCGCGGAGGGCGAGCCGGGCGCCGACGCGGAGCCCGCTGCTCCCGAGGAGCCCCCGCTGCCGCCCCTCCATCAGGAGGCGTTCGACGCGATCTCGCGCGGCGACCTCGACTCCGCGATCACCGCCTACCGCAAGGCCATCCAGCAGAACCCCCGCGACGCCGACGCCGTCGCCGGGCTCGCGCAGACCGAGCTGCTCGCGCGCCTCACCGGAACGACGGCGGATGGCATCCGCAGCGCCGCGGCGGACGCCCCCGGTGACCTTGACGCGCAGCTCGCGGTCGCCGACCTCGACGTCAGCGGCGGCCACCTCGACGACGCCTTCGGACGCCTGCTCGACCTGTTCCCGACCCTCGACGCCGACGGGAAGGACCGCGTGCGCGCCCGCCTGGTCGACTACTTCGAGATCGCCGGTCAGGACGACCCCCGGGTGCTCGCCGCCCGCGCCCGGCTCGCCTCGCTGCTCTACTGAGGTTCCGCGGGCGACCGGTCTCGTAGATGGCGACGCGGCCGCCCGGATCACCGGACGGCCGCGTCGAGGACTCGGGTCAGAAGGTCCCGTCGTTGAGGCGCTTCTGCATCGCCTTGACGGTCTGCGGCCCCACGGCGCCGTCCTGGGTGACGCCGAGGTGCTTCTGCAGGGCCTTCTTGCTCTGCGGTCCGAAGACGCCATCGGCGGTCACGCCGAGCTTCTTCTGCAGCGCCTTGGTCGACTCGGGGCCGAACTTGCCATCCACGGTCACTCCGAGCACATCCTGGAGCGCCTTCGTGGTGGCCGGGCCCCACTCGCCGTCGACCGCGAGGTTCGGCGAGTCGGCCTTCTTCTTGTCGGCGAGCTTCTTCTGAAGCTCCTCGAACTTGTCCCCGCCGGACTCCTTCGCCTTGCCGCCGCCAACCTTGGACCGCGCCGACGCGTCGTCGAAAGCCGCCATCGTGAACTCCTCTCACCGAGTTTCGTGTGGCCGATACCGTATCAGTCCCGGGTTTCCGGTGGAGGTCGGAGCCGCGTCGGCGGTCAGCCGTCGAAGCGCAGCCAGAGCGCCCCGAGCGGCGGCAGGGTGAGTTCGGCCGACGCGGGTCGCCCGTTCCACGGGGTGTCGGTCGCGTCGACCTCGCCGAGGTTGCCGACGCCCGAGCCGCCGAATTCGGCGGCATCCGTGTTGATCACCTCGCGCCACGCTCCGGATGCCGGCAGCGGCAGGCGGTAGCCGCCCACCGGGTTGCCGCCGAAGTTCACGGCGCAGGCCACCATCCCGCCGTCCGACGCGCGGCGCAGGAACGCGACCACGTCGTGCTCGGGGTCGTCGATCAGCCACTCGAAGCCGTCGGCGGTGTGGTCGAGGTCCCACAGCGCCCGGGTCTCGCGGTACACGCGGTTGAGCTGCGCGACGGTGCGCGACAGCCCCTGGTGGGCGGGCTGGTCGAGGATCCACCAGTCGAGGCCTCGCTGCTCGCTCCACTCGGACGGCTGCCCGAACTCGCAGCCCATGAACAGCAGCTGCTTGCCCGGATGGGCCCACATGAACGCGAGGTAGGCGCGCACGTTGGCGAGTTTCTGCCACTGGTCGCCGGGCATCTTCGCCAGCAGCGAGCCCTTGCCGTGCACGACCTCGTCGTGGCTGATCGGGAGCAGGAAGTTCTCGCTGAACGCGTAGAGGAACGAGAAGGTGATGTCGCGGTGATGGTCGCGGCGCCACATCGGGTCCTGATGCATGTACTGCAGCGAGTCGTGCATCCAGCCCATGTTCCACTTCAGGCCGAAGCCGAGGCCGCCGACCGAGGTGGGGTGGGTGACGCCGCCCCACGAGGTGGACTCCTCGGCGATCATGACGACCCCGGGGTTGCGCTTGTAGGCGGTCGCGTTCACCTCCTGCAGGAACGAGATCGCCTCGAGGTTCTCCCGACCGCCGTGCACGTTGGGCACCCACTGGCCCTCCTCGCGCGAGTAGTCGAGGTAGAGCATCGACGCGACGGCGTCGACCCGCAGCCCGTCGACGTGGAACTCCTCGAGCCAGTAGAGCGCGTTCGCGACCAGGAAGTTGCGCACCTGCGAGTCGCCGAAGTTGAACACCAGGGTGCCCCAGTCGGGATGCTCGCCGATGCGCGGGTCGGCGTGCTCGTAGAGCGCCTCGCCGTCGAACTTCGCCAGCGCCCACTCGTCCTTCGGGAAATGCGCCGGCACCCAGTCGACCAGCACCCCGATCGACGCCTGGTGCAGTCGGTCGACGAGGTACTTGAAGTCGTCCGGATGCCCGAAGCGGCTGGTCGGGGCGTAGTAGCCGGTCACCTGGTAGCCCCACGAGCCGCCGAACGGGTGCTCGGCGACGGGCAGGAACTCGACGTGGGTGAACCCCAGCTCGTGCACGTACTCGATGAGCTGGTCGGCGAGCTCCCGGTAGCCGAGGCCGGGCCGCCACGAACCGATGTGCAGCTCGTAGACGCTCATCGCCGAGGTGTGCGGGTCGTGCGCCGAGCGCTGGGCGAGCCAGGTGGAGTCGTGCCACTCGTAGCGGGTCTCGCCGACGACCGACCCGGTGGCGGGCGGGCGCTCGGTGTAGCGGGCCATCGGGTCGGCGCGCTTCACCCACTCGCCCGACGGCGTGAGGATCTCGAACTTGTAGATCGTGCCGGCGTCGAGGCCCGGGATGAACAGCTCCCACACGCCGCTGTCGCCGAGCCGGCGCATCGGGTTGCGCGATCCGTCCCACTCGGAGAAGTCGCCGAGCACCCGCACGGCACGGGCGTGCGGCGCCCAGACGGCGAACCCGGTGCCGGCGACCCCCTCGTGCTCCTTCACGTGCGCGCCGAGCACGTGCCAGATCTGCTCGTGCCGTCCCTCGCCCCAGAGGTAGAGATCGACCTCGCCGACGCTCGGGCCGAAGCGGTAGGGGTCGTCGGCGAACCAGTCGGGCGCCCCCGGGTAGGCGGCGCGGATGCGGTAGTCGCTCACGGCATCCGGCAGCACGCCCTGCCACAGACCGTCGCCCGCGTGCGCGAGTCGTACGGGCGCTCCGTCAACGGGGTCGACCTCGACCCGCACGGCGAGCGGGCGCACGACGCGCACGATGGTGCCGGCGGCGGGCTCGGCGGGGTCGACCGGATGCGGCCCCAGGTGGTCGTGTGGGCGCGGGTGGCTGCCCGCCGCGAGCTCGGCGACGAGCGCGGGGTCGAGGGCCGGAAGGCGGTCGGCGGGGGCGGCGCTCACGGGTCAGCCCTTCCGGCCGTACTCGACGTTGAGGATGTGCACCGGCTCGGCGAAGGCGTCGAGCTTCACGTAGTTGGAGTCGCCCCACGTCCAGCGGGAGTCGGTGAACAGCTCGCGCACCGCGTACGACTCGCCCGGGTCCATTCCGAGCTGCCGCAGGTCGAGGTGCACGGTGGTCTCGCGCACCGCGTGCGGGTCGAGGTTGGCGACGACGATCAGTCCGTCGGGCCGCCCGGTGCCGGTGAACTCGGCGGCGAGGAACTTGGTGAACACGAGGATGTGGTCGTCCTCGCTCCAGTGCACCCGCAGGTTGCGCAGCTGGCGCAGGGCGGGGTGGGCGCGGCGGATCGTGTTCAGCCAGGTGAGGTACGGCGCGAGGGTGCGGCCGGTGGCGGCGGCCTTCGCCCAGTCGCGCGGCTTGTACTCGTACTTCTCGTTGTCGATGTTCTCCTCGCTGCCGGGACGCGCGACGTCCTCGAACAGCTCGTAGCCGGAGTAGACGCCCCATGACGGCGACGCGGTGGCGGCCAGCGCGGCGCGGATCTTGTAGGCGGGCGGCCCGCCGAACTGCAGGTACTGGGTGAGGATGTCGGGCGTATTCACGAACAGGTTCGGCCGCAGGTAGTCGGCCGACTCGGTCGCGATCCCGGTGAGGAACTCCTCGAGCTCCTCCTTCGTGTTGCGCCAGGTGAAGTACGTGTACGACTGCTGGAAGCCGGCCTGGGCGAGCGCCTGCATCATCGCCGGCCGGGTGAACGCCTCGGCGAGGAAGACGACATCCGGATGCTGGCGCGCCACCTCGGCGATGAGCCACTCCCAGAACCACAGCGGCTTGGTGTGCGGGTTGTCGACGCGGAAGATGCGCACGCCCTCGTCGATCCACAGCCGAACGATGCGCAGGACCTCCCGCGACAGGCCCTCCGGGTCGGTGTCGAAGTCGAGCGGGTAGATGTCCTGATACTTCTTCGGCGGGTTCTCGGCGTAGGCGATCGTGCCGTCGGGGCGCCGGGTGAACCACTCGGGGTGCTCGGTCACCCACGGGTGGTCGGGGGAGCACTGCAGGGCGAGGTCGAGCGCGATCTCGAGACCGTGGCTCGTCGCCGCGGCGAGGAACCGGCGGAAGTCGGCGAAGCCGCCGAGGTCGGGGTGGATGCTGTCGTGGCCGCCGGGGCTCCCGTCGGCGAGCGGGCCGCCGATCGCCCACGGGCTGCCCGGGTCGTGCGGGCCGGCGTCGGGGGAGTTGTTCGGGCCCTTGCGGAAGGCGCGCCCGATGGGGTGGATCGGCGGCAGGTAGACGACGTCGAAGCCCATCTCGGCGACGGCCGGCAGGCGCTTCGCGGCGGTGCGGAAGGTGCCGCTCGTCCACGATCCGTCGGCCTTGCGCCGGGCGCCCTCGGAGCGGGGGAAGAACTCGTACCAGGCGCCGACGGCGGCCCGTTCCCGCTCGACGGTGAGCGACAGCGTCTCCGACTCGGTGACGAGGGAGACGATGGGCTGCGCGGCGACGGCCGCGTCGAGTCGCGGGTCGCGGGCCACCTTGAGCCGCGAGGACGCCGTCAGGTTGCGGTCGCGCAGCGCGCGGGCCGCGTCGGCCGCGAGCTTGCCGCTCGCCCGGTCGAGCAGCTCGGCGCCCATCAGGAACACCAGGTCGACGTCCTGACCCGCCTCGACCTTCACGTCGGCGAGGTGGCGCCACGTGGCCCAGTCGTCCTGGGCGGCGCGCACCCGCCAGGTCCAGACGCCCGTGCGGTCGAGCTTCACCTCGGCGCGCCAGCGGTCGGTGCCGGGCGCGGTGAGGGCCATCGGGTGCTCGACGGTCGCGCCGTCGGGGTCGGTGAGCAGCAGGTCGGCGCGCAGCAGGGCGTGCCCCTCGCGGAAGATCGTCGCCTCGAACGGCACCACCTCGGTGGCGAAGGCGACCGCGTTCCACAGGTTCTCGGGCTGCTTCGGCCGCAGGTCGCGGATCGGGATGCGGCCGAGCCGCCCCGGCGGGATCGCCGCTGCGGGAGCGGTCTTCTCGGGCGCGGTGTCGGCGACCCCCTCCGGCGTGTCCGGTGCGGCGGGCGCAGGCTCTTCCGGCGGCGCGGACAGCTTGGCCGCGACGGAGGTGGCGCGCGATCGCGAGGTGGATGCCTTCGCGGCGGAGGGCGTCTTCGACGCGGGCGGGGCGTCCGAGGTGGCCGGACTCTTCGAGGTGGGCGGACTCTTCGGGGCGGGCGGAGTCCCGGTCGGGCCGGGGGACTCCGACGGGGGGACCTGGTCTGCCGCCATGTCTGTACGCTACCCGCCCCGCCCCGCCGCACCCTGAGCCGCGCGAGGGCCGGAGCCGCGGTTCAGCGCGCGATGTCGGCGAGCGTCGCCGCGGTGGCGCGGATGAGGTCGGCGGGGGCGATCTCGATCTCGAAGCCGCGGCGTCCGCCGCTGACGAGGACGGTCTCCCAGAGTTCGGCGGTCTCGTCGAGCACGGTCGGCAGCGCGGTCTTCTGGCCGAGCGGGCTGATGCCGCCGACCACGTAGCCGGTCTTGCGTTCGGCGACCGCGGGGTCCGCCATCGCGGCGCGCTTGCCGCCGACCGCCGCCGCGATCGCCTTCAGGTCGAGCCGCCCGCCGACCGGCACGATGCCGACGACGAGCCGCCCGTCGACGTCGACCAGCAGCGTCTTGAACACCCGATCGGGGTCGACGCCGAGCGCCTCGGCCGCTTCGGCGCCGTAGGCGGCCGAGCCGGGGTCGTGCCGGTAGGAGTGCTCGGTGAACGGGATGCCGGCGGCGCGCAGCGCGACCGTCGCCGGGGTCCCGCTCATCGCCGGCTCAGTAGTAGTACGACGAGCTCGTCGCACTGATCACCGCGAACACGATGATCAGCAGGATGGTGAGCGCCGCCGTGCCGAAGCCGACGATGGTGCCGGCGAGCGCGAGCCCGCGGCCGTGGTTGGCGACGCCCTCGCGGCGCAGCCGGTTCGCCCGGGCGAGACCGACCGCCGACAGGATGCCGCCGGCGATGCCGGGGAGGGCGAGCATCCACAGGTTCAGCAGGATGGCGACCATCGAGATGATGAACCCGACCAGCCCGATCACGTTCGGGTTGGCGGGCCGCGGCGCGTACCCGGGGTAGGCGGCGGCGGGGGAGCCGTAGGCGGGGGGCGCGCCGGGCGGGGTGCCGGGCGGCGTTCCCGCCGGGGCGGCCGCGGGGGCGCCGCCGTACGCGGGCGCGGTGGTCGCGGCGGCGCTGGTGGCGGCGAGGCCGTAGGGGTCGGGCCGCGGGTCGGACGACGGCGCGGCGAACGCGGGCGTCACGTCGGTGGCGTCGTCGACGTGGTCGGGGGCGTCGGGGATGCCGGGCACGCCATCCGCTCCGACCGGCGTGGTCGGCAGGTCGTCCGCGGCCGGGGCGCCGGGGGCGACGGGCGGCGGGGGAGGAACCGCCCCGGGGGCGGGACGGCGGTGGTCGGACCACGAGGCGCCGTTCCACCAGCGCTCCTGGCCGGGGTTCTCGGGGTCGGCGTACCAACCGGCGGGAGGGAGCGACGAGGAATCCGACATGGGCTCACCCTACCGAGCGCGTCGCCGACCTCGGGCGGGCGGCGTCGGCGTCGTCGGGCGGGCGGCGCCCGGTCAGAACCCGGAGACCTCGCTCGAGAAGGCCCAGAAGAAGAAACCGAAGTACAGCACCGTGAACAGCAGGGTCAGGGCCGACAGCGTGATGCCGATGATGAGTCCCGCGAGCGCGAACCCCCGCCCCGTGTTCGGGATCCCGGCCGCCTCGCGCTCCTTCGCGGCCTTCAGCCCGATGCCCGACAGGATCGCCCCGACGACGCCCGGGATGAGGCCCAGCAGGAGCGCACCGAGCGACACCGCGAACCCGGCGATCGCCATCGCGTTCGAGGGAGTGGTGGAGGCGTAGTACACCGGCGCCGCCCCCTCCGGTCCCGCGGCCGGCTGCCACGCGGGCGCGGAGATCGCGGCGCTGCCGCCGGTGCGACGGTGGTCGGACCAGCCCGATCCGTTCCACCAGCGCTCGGCCTCGGAGTTCTCGGGGTCGGGGTACCAGCCCGCGACGGGGGCGCTCGCCTCGCTCATGGCTCGATGCTACGGCCCGGGCCGCATCCGTGGGGATCCCTCGACTCGGGGCGGCGCCCGGGGTCGGCTCGCGGGGATCAGTGCGCGCGGAACAGCAGCATCGACGTCGGCCCGACGGCCAGCTCCTGCCCCGGCACGTACTCGGGCTCCATCTCGCTGATGTCGTCGTGCGACGAGTCCCACAGCAGCGTGTAGCCGGCGACGCCCTCGTGCTCGGGAAGCGTGACGGTCACGTCGGTCTCCAGGCCGTGCACGACGAGCAGGATGCGGTTGAACTCTTCGGTGACCGGCGTCGAGGCGGCGAGGTACTGCAGGGTGCGCTCGGCGGGGGAGTCCCAGTCCTCGAGCGACATCGACAGGCCCTGCTTGTTGTACCAGTCCATCTGCGAGGAGCCCGGGGTGGTCTCGCCGAAGCGGCCGTAGGCGACCGGACGCAGCGCCGGATTCTCGCGCCGCAGCTCGAGCAGCCGCCGGGTGACCGCGAAGAGCTCGGTCTGCCACTCCTCGCGCACCCACGGCACCCAGGTGAGGTCGCTGTCGTGGCAGTAGGCGTTGTTGTTGCCGCGCTGGGTGCGGCCGAACTCGTCGCCCGCCGTGATCATCGGGATGCCGGCCGAGAGCAGCAGGGTGGCGAGCAGGTTGCGCACGGCGCGGCGCCGCGTGTCGAGCACCGCCTCGTCGTCGGTGGGGCCCTCGGCGCCGTGGTTGAACGACTTGTTGTCGTTGGAGCCGTCGCGGTTGTCTTCGCCGTTGCCGAGGTTGTGCTTCTCGTCGTAGGAGACCAGGTCCCACGCGGTGAACCCGTCGTGGGCGGTGATGAAGTTGACGCTCGCGAGCGGTCCGCGCTCCAGCTCGAACACGTGGTTCGAGCCGGCGAGGCGGCGAGCGAGCGAGCCGATGCCCTCCGACGGGATGCCGCCGGCGGCCCGCGCGGCGGCGACGTCGCGCAGCCAGAAGTTGCGCATCCGGTCGCGGTAGCCGTCGTTCCACTCCGACCAGCCGTCGGGGAAGTTGCCGACCTGCCATCCGCCCATGCCGACGTCCCACGGCTCGGCGATCAGTTTCGTGTCGGCGAGCGCCGGGTCGTCGCGGATGGCGAGCAGCAGTGGGTGGTCGGGGTCGAAGTGCACGTCGGCGTCGCGGCCGAGCGTCGCGGCGAGGTCGAACCGGAATCCGTCGACCTGCACGTCGTTGGCCCAGTAGCGCAGCGAGTCGAGGATGAGGCGCTGGACCGCCGGGGTGGCGGCGTTGACCGTGTTGCCCACCCCGGTGGTGTCGATGTAGCCGCCCTCGCCGTCCTGGCGGTAGTAGTTCGCGTTGTCGATGCCTCGGAAGCTGGAGGTCGGGCCGAGCGGACCCTCCTCGGCGGTGTGGTTGTAGACGACGTCGAGGATCACCTCGAGGCCCGCCTGGTGCAGCAGTCGCACCATCCCCTTGAACTCGCGCAGCACGCCGCCCGGTCCGTCGGCCTGCGCCGCCGCCGTCGCGTAGCCCTGGTGCGGGGCGAAGAAGCCGAGCGTGTTGTAGCCCCAGTAGTTGACGAGGCCCATGCGGCGCAGCCGTTCCTCGCTGACGCTCTGGTGGATGGGGAGAAGCTCGACGGACGTCACGCCGAGGTCGAGCAGGTATTCGATCGTCGACTCGTGGGCGAGACCGGCGTAGGTGCCGCGCAGCTCGTCGGGCAGGTGCGGGTTCAGGCGGGTGAGGCCCTTGGCGTGCGCCTCGTAGATGACCGTGTGGTCGAGCGGGATGCGGGGCTTGGCCACGCCGCCCCAGTCGAACCCCTCGTCGACGATCGCGGAGCGCCATCCGCCGCCCGCCGTCGGCAGCAGCCCGCGCGCGTAGGGGTCGAGCAGGTTGAGCGTCGGGTCGAACGCGTGGGTCGGCCCCTTCGGTCCGCGGGCCCGCACCGCGTACACGGCGCCGATCCGCAGCTCGGGGGTCTTCACCGTCCACACGTCGCCGCGACCCTTGGTGAACGGCAGCGTCGCGGTCGGCACGGCCGGGTCGGATCGGTCGAACAGCACCAGGTCGAGACCGGTCGCGCTCGCGCTCCAGACGCGCAGTTCGCCGACGTCGCCGACGATGCGCACACCGAGGTTCCGGAGCGGATCCGCGGGTGGCATGCGATCTAGGTTAGGGGCATGGCGGTGTACCTCGATCACGCCGCGACGACCCCCATTCGCCCGGAGGTTCTCGCCGCCTACACGGATGCCCTCGGCATGGTCGGCAACCCGTCGTCGATCCACGGAGCGGGGCAGGCGGCGCGCGATCTGCTGGAGTCCGGACGCGAGCGGATCGCCGCCGCATTCGGGGCGGATGCGGTGGAGGTCGTGCTCACCGGCGGCGGCACGGAGGCGGTGAATCTCGGCGTCAAGGGGCTCTACTGGGCGCGCCAGGGGGATTCCGGTGCGCCGGTCTCGGGCAGCCCCCCCGGCGGGCATGAGGCGCCGCTGCGACCCCGCATCCTCACCACGCGGGCCGAGCACCACGCCACCCTCGACGCGGTCGAGTGGCTCGTCGCCCACGAGGGCGCGATCGTCGACTGGATCCCCGTCGACGGGGAGGGCGTCATCCGGCTCGATGCGCTGGAAGAGGCGCTCGCCTCGCCGGACGACGTGGCGCTCGTCACCTCGCTGTGGGCCAACAACGAGGTGGGCTCGGTGCAGCCCGTCGCCGAGATCGCGGCGCTCGCCGCGCGCGCGGGCGTGCCGCTGCACCTCGACGCGATCGCCGCCGCCGGGTCGGTGCCGATCGACTTCCACGCGTCGGGCGCCGCCGCGCTCAGCCTCTCGGCGCACAAGCTCGGCGCCCCGGTCGGCATCGGCACGCTCCTGGTGGCGCGTTCCGCGACCGTCGAGCCCCTGCTGCACGGCGGATCGCAGCAGCGCGCCCGCTCGGGAACGATGGATGCCGCCGGCGCGGTCGCGTTCGGGGAGGCCGCCTCGCTCGCGGCGTCGGAGCTGCCGGAACACACGGCGCGACTCGCGCCGCTGCGGGACCGCCTGCTCACCGGCGTCGCCGCGATCCCGGGCGCCACCGCGCGCGGGGCACGGGACGGTGACGTCCCGGGGGAGCGACGCCTCCCCGGCAACGTGCACGCGACCTTCGCGGGCTGCGAGGGCGACGCGCTGCTGCTGCTGCTCGACCGGGACGGCATCCGCGTCTCCACCGGCTCCGCCTGTCAGGCGGGCGTGCCCGAGCCATCCCACGTGCTGCGGGCGATGGGCGTGCCCGACGACGAGGCCCGCGGCGCGATCCGCTTCACCCTCGGCTGGGACTCCACCGACGTCGACGTCGACGCCGTGCTCGCCGCCCTCCCCGCCGCCGTCGAGACCGCCCGAGGCGCCGGCCTCGCGGCGCGCACCCCCACGCTCGGCCGCTGAGCTCCTACTCCTCGAGGTCGAACTGCACGATCCGCTCGCCGGCGTGGATGCACACCATCCGCAGCACGTCGGGGCCCGGGTTGACGAAGCCGTGGTGCCGCTCCGGCGGCACGGTGAACACGGTGCCCTCGCCGGCATCCATCTCCTCGATCGCGGTGTCTTCGGCGTCGCCGAGCGCGTCGCCCAGCCGGAAGCGCACGACGCCGTCGACCACGATCCAGGTCTCCGAGTAGGGATGCCAGTGCAGCCCCGGCCCCTGGCCCGGGTCGTTGTCGACGAAGAAGAACGACGCCTGCGCGCCGTGGTCGGCGCCGTCGAAGCGCGCGGTGCGGGTCTTCTGCCCCGGGCGGATGAGGTCGGCGAGGCGCAGCAGCTCGGTCATGCGCTCATCGTGCCGCTCCCGCCCCGGCAGCGGCACCCCACGGAGCTGGGTACCCGGTCGCGCGCCCGTGCCGGATCCCGGACGTCCGGCCCGCGCCCGGCATCCCGAACTACCCTGGACGCCATGCGCGTACTGGCGGCGATGAGCGGCGGGGTGGACTCCGCCGTCGCCGCCGCGCGCGCCGTCGAGGCCGGGCACGACGTCACCGGCGTGCACCTCGCGCTCTCCCGCCAGCGCGGCGAGCTGCGCACGGGGAGCCGCGGATGCTGCACCGTCGAGGACGCGATGGACGCCCGCCGCGCCGCGAACGCGCTCGGCATCCCGTTCTACGTGTGGGACTTCTCGGAGCGCTTCGCCGAGGACGTGATGCAGGACTTCGTCGACGAGTACGCGGCGGGGCGCACGCCCAACCCGTGCCTGCGCTGCAACGAGCGCATCAAGTTCGCCGCCGTGCTCGAGAAGGGGCTCGCCCTCGGCTTCGACGCGGTCGCGACGGGGCACTACGCCGACATCCGCCTCGACGCCGACGGGAACCGCGAGCTGCACCGCGCGGCGGACTCGGCGAAGGACCAGTCCTACGTGCTCGGCGTGCTCACCAGCGAGCAGTTGGCCCACGCGATGTTCCCGCTCGGCGCGACCCTGTCGAAGGCGGAGGTGCGCGCCGAGGCCGCCGCCCGCGGACTCACCGTCGCGCAGAAGCCCGACAGCCACGACATCTGTTTCATCCCCGACGGCGACACCCGCGGCTTCCTCGCCCGCACCCTGCCCGGCGGCGCCGAGCCGGGGGCGATCGTCGACCGCGCGGGCGACCGGATCGGCACCCACCCCGGCGCGGCGGCGTTCACCGTCGGCCAGCGCAAGGGCCTCGACATCGGCTACCCCGCCCCGGACGGCAAGCCGCGCTATGTGCTCGAGGTGCGCCCGAAGAGCAACGAGGTGGTCGTCGGGCCGCGCGAGGCGCTCGCGGTGTCGGAGATCGCCGGAACACGGATGTCGTGGGCCGGCCCGATCCCGGCGGGGCTGACGGATGGCGACGCCGCTTCCTCGCACGACGCCGACGCGTCCGGCGGGCTCGCCTGCGAGGTGCAGGTGCGCGCCCACGCCGACCCCGTCCCCGCGCGCGCCCGCCTCGTCCCGACGCCCGCCGGCGAGACCGAGCTGGTGATCGAGCCCGACGCGCCACTGCTGGGCGTCGCCCCCGGGCAGTCCGCGGTGCTCTACCTGGGCACCCGCGTGCTCGGCCAGTGCACGGTCGACCGCACCGTCTCGGCCGTTCCGGCATCCGTCTGATCTCCGGACGCCCGGCCCGCCCGGGATCGGCTGCGCGTCGCCTCCGCGGTCGGCGACCTCCCGGCTGCCGGTGCTAGCCTGATCCGGTGCTTCCGGCCCGCCTCCTTCTCCTTCGTCGCCGCGACGAGGCCTGATTCCCCGGCCTCCCTCGTCGCGGAGTGAGTCGCGGGCCGACACAGACCGCACGAAGGACATCTGAAGCGATATGAGCACCGAGCACGACCCTCAGCCCCTGAGCGGGCGCACCCTCGCCGAGAAGGTCTGGGCCGACCACCTCGTCAAGAAGGGCGAGAACGGCGAGCCCGACCTCATCTACATCGACCTGCACCTGCTGCACGAGGTGACGAGCCCGCAGGCCTTCGACGGCCTCCGAGTGGCCGGGCGCCCCGTGCGCCGTCCCGACCTGACGATCGCGACCGAGGACCACAACACCCCCACGCTCGCGATCGACAAGCCGATCGCCGACCCGACGAGCCGCGCCCAGATCGAGGCGCTGCGCGCCAACTGCGCCGAGTTCGGCATCCGGCTGCACTCGCTCGGTGACGTCGAGCAGGGCATCGTGCACGTCGTCGGCCCGCAGCTCGGTCTCACCGTTCCGGGTGCGACGGTCGTCTGCGGCGACTCGCACACCTCCACCCACGGCGCGTTCGGCGCGATGGCGTTCGGCATCGGCACGTCCGAGGTCGAGCACGTCATGGCGACCCAGACGCTGCCGCTGAAGCCGTTCAAGACGATGGCGATCACCGTCGAGGGTGAGCTGCGCCCCGGGGTCACGGCGAAGGACATCATCCTCGCCGTCATCGCCAAGATCGGCACCAACGGCGGCCAGGGCTACGTGCTCGAGTACCGGGGCAGCGCCATCCGCTCGCTGTCGATGGACGGCCGGATGACGATCTGCAACATGTCGATCGAGGCCGGCGCCCGGGCGGGCATGGTCGCGCCCGACCAGACGACCTACGACTACCTGAAGGGCCGCCCGCACGCACCGCAGGGCGCCGACTGGGATGCCGCGGTCGAGTACTGGGACTCGCTCGCGACCGACGACGACGCGGTGTTCGACGCCGAGGTGTTCCTCGACGCGAACGAGCTGGAGCCCTTCGTCACCTGGGGCACCAACCCCGGTCAGGGCGTCTCGCTCTCCGACGCGGTGCCCGACCCGGCGACGATGACCGACCCCCAGCAGAAGGCGTCGGCCGAGCGCGCGCTCGAGTACATGGACATCCAGGCGGGCACCCCGCTGAAGGACATCCGGGTGGATGCCGTCTTCATGGGCTCGTGCACCAACAGCCGGCTCGACGACCTGCGCGAGTTCGCGTCGATCATCAAGGGCAAGAAGAAGGCCGACGGCGTGCGCGTCATGGTCGTGCCGGGCTCGGCCCGCGTGCGGCTCGAGGCCGAGGCCGAGGGGATCGACAAGATCATCGAGGAGTTCGGCGCCGAGTGGCGGTTCGCCGGCTGCTCGATGTGCCTCGGGATGAACCCCGACCAGCTCGCCCCCGGCGAGCGCTGCGCGAGCACCTCGAACCGCAACTTCGAGGGCCGCCAGGGCAAGGGCGGCCGCACCCACCTGGTGTCGCCGCTCGTCGCGGCGGCGACCGCGATCCGCGGCACGCTGTCGAGCGTGTGGGACCTGGAGCAGGATGCCGCCAACGGGGTCGACCACTCGGCCCAGGCGACCGAGAGCGCGGAGGTCTGACGATGGACAAGGTCACCACCTTCGAAGGCACCGCCATCCCGCTGCCGCGCAGCGCGGTCGACACCGACCAGATCATCCCCGCGGTGTACCTCAAGCGCATCACCAAGACCGGCTACGACGACGCGCTGTTCGCGTCGTGGCGCGGGGACGACGACTTCGTGCTCAACCAGCCGTGGGCGCAGGGCGCCACCGTGCTGTTCGCCGGTCCCGACTTCGGCACCGGGTCGAGCCGCGAGCACGCCGTCTGGGCGCTGCGCGACTACGGCTTCAAGGCCGTCTTCGCGCCGCGGTTCGGCGACATCTTCCGTGGCAACTCGGGCAAGCAGGGACTGCTCACCGGGGTGATCGCCGAGGACGAGATCGCGAAGTTCTGGGCCGCCATCCAGGCGAACCCGGGCGTCGACGCGCGCGTCGACCTCGAGGCCCGCACGGTGAGCGTCGGAGACCTCACAGCCGTCTTCGAGATCGACGACTACACTCGCTGGCGCCTGCTCGAAGGCCTCGACGACATCGCCCTCACCCTGCGGGACGAGGAGCGGATCACCGAGTTCGAGGGCGGACGCGCGGCCTGGCGGCCCACGACGCTGCCGGTGCGATAACACCCGTCGACACCTCGACGGCGACAGATGCGACGGCCCCCACGCGGCGGCCAGACCCGGAGGACGAGATGGCGCGAGCGGCGCTCGAAGACCGTGAGGGCGACCTCGACGGACTCGCCAGGGATGCCGCCAAGGCGGCCGAGCGGGTCGGTCTGAAGGCCGACACCATCGTCATCCGCGGCGGCAAGCCGCTGCACGGCACCGTGTCGGTGCGCGGGGCGAAGAACCTCGCCACCAAGGCGATGGTCGCGGCGCTGCTGGGGGAGACTCCGAGCAAGCTCTCCGACGTGCCCGACATCTCGGATGTCGCCATCGTGCGCCGCATGCTCGGCGCCTACGGCGTGGAGGTGACGAGCCCCGAGCACGGCGTGCTCGAGCTCGACCCGACCAACGTGGAGCGCGCGCACTTCGCGCAGATCGACGCGCTCGCCGGGTCGAGTCGCATTCCGATCCTGTTCTGCGGACCGCTGCTGCACCGCCTCGGCGAGGCGCTCATCCCCGACCTCGGCGGATGCCGCATCGGCGACCGGCCGATCGACTTCCACCTGGATGCGCTGCGCGCGTTCGGCGCCGTCGTCGACAAGTCGTACGAGGGCATCCGGATCACCGCCCCCGACGGGCTCACCGGCACGAACATCGAGCTGCCGTTCCCGAGCGTGGGCGCGACCGAGCAGGTGCTGCTCTCCGCGGTGCGCGCCAAGGGCGTCACCGAGCTGAAGAACGCGGCCATCGAGCCCGAGATCATGGACCTGATCGCGGTGCTGCAGAAGATGGGCGCCATCATCTGGACCGAGGCCGACCGCACCATCTTCATCGAGGGCGTCGACCACCTCACCGGCTACCAGCACCGCGCCATGTTCGACCGCAACGAGGCCGCGTCGTGGGCCGCCGCCGCGCTCGTCACGAAGGGCGACATCTTCGTGCAGGGCGCGCGCCAGCAGGAGCTGCTCACCTTCCTCAACGTCTACCGCAAGGTGGGCGGCGCGTTCGAGGTGCTGGAAGACGGCATCCGGTTCTGGCACCCCGGCGGCGCGCTCAAGCCGGTGCAGGTGGAGACCGATGTGCACCCCGGCTTCATGACCGACTGGCAGCAGCCGCTCATCGTCGCGCTCACCCAGGCCGAAGGCGAGTCGATCGTGCACGAGACCGTGTACGAGAACCGGTTCGGCTTCACCGATGCGCTCGTCGAGATGGGTGCCGACATCGTCGTGCACCACGAGGGCATCGCGGCCGTGACCCGGCGGGTTCCGCGCCGCAAGCTCGAGCAGGCCGCCGTCGTCACCGGCCCCACGCCGCTGCGCGGCGCCGACGTGCGCGTGCCCGACCTGCGCGGCGGGTTCTCGTACCTCATCGCGGCGCTCTCCGCCGAGGGCACCTCGCGGGTGAGCAACATCGGCATCATCAGCCGCGGCTACGAGGACTTCACCCGCAAGCTCGCCGACCTCGGCGCCGACTTCGACCTCGTCGAGTCCTGAGGATCGCGCTGATGGCACCAGCGGAGGGTGGCGGCGTGTACGGCGCCCGGAGCGGTCGCGCCGCAGGGGCGGCGGCGCGCTGATGGCAGAGCGTGGCGAGAAGAACGCCGGCTGGCATTCGCTGAGCTTCATCGTCATCCCGGTGCTGCGGTCGCTGGCCCGGTTCCGGATGGCGGGGCTCGACAACATCCCGAAGCGCGGCGCGTTCATCGCGGCGCCGAACCACATGACCGACCTCGACCCGATGGTGCTGGCCTACGTCCTGTGGCGCGGCGACCGGGTGCCCCGCTTCCTCGCGAAGGCGAGCCTGTTCACGGTGCCGGTGCTCGGCTGGGTGATGCGCCGCACCGGGCAGGTGCCCGTGCATCGCGGGGGCGCGAAGGGTGCCGATCCGCTCGCCGCCGCGTCGCAGATCGTGGCGAAGGGGCACGGGGTGATCGTCTACCCGGAGGGCACCCTCACCCGCGATCCCGACCTGTGGCCGATGCGGGGCAAGAGCGGGGCGGTGCGCCTCGCGCTCGAGCACGACATCCCTTTGGTGCCGATCGCGCACTGGGGCGTGCAGCGCATCCTGCCGCGCTGGTCGAAGAAGCTGTCGCTGGTGCCCCGCAAGGACGTCGACGTGCTGGTCGGCGAGCCGGTCGACCTGTCGCCGTGGAAGGGCCGCGCGAAGGAGTCGGCGGCGCTCGCCGAGGCGACGGCCCACGTGATGGACGAGATCACCGCACTGCTCGAGAAGGTGCGCCACGAGAAGGCGCCCGCCGAGCGCTGGGACCCCGCCGCCCACGGGCAGTCCGAGTTCGGGCGCCCCGGCGACGACGGCAACTAGCAGAGCCGCGCCGAGCAACGCCGCGCCCGGGTCAGGCGCTGTCGCCCCCGCGCACGTCGGCGCGCCGCGCCTCGCGGTCGGGCTCGCCGAGCGTCTGCCGCACCAGGATCGCCGCCCCGGCGACCGCCGCGGGCATGGTGATCACGGCGCCGAGCGGGATCAGGTAGCAGACCTGCACGGCGACGCCGAAGCCGAACGCCCGCGCGCGTCGCCCGCGCAGCGCCTCGCGACCCTCGCGTCCGATCAGGCCGCGCGTGCCGAACGGGGCGAGCGTGAGCTCCCAGGTGAGCGCGCGGGCCGTGACGACGAACCCGATCACCGCGGCGAGCACCGAGCCGACGACGGGGATCAGCCCGACGATCGCCACGACGATGCTGGCGACGAGCGAGATGACGATCAGCACGATCGTGTCGCCGATGGAGCGCCACACCCCCGGCGAACGGTCGGCGGGGACGTCGCCGCAGGCGGCGTCCGCGGCGCGCTGGATGCGGTCGTAGAACGGGGCGCCGACGAGCAGCGTCACGGCGGTGAACACCCGCGCGGCGAGGGCGAGCAGCGCGACGATGAGGGCCACCGCGGCGAAGATCCGCAGCAGGTCGCGCCAGACCGGATCCCAGCCGTCGGCGAAGAAGGTGAGCACCGAGGTGACCGGGTCGAGGAACACGCCCAGCAGGGTCACCGCGGTGACGAGGATCGCGCCCACGATGAGCGCCGGGAGCAGCCCCAGCGCCATCAGCCCCGGGCGGCGCGTCCAGAACGCGAACCCGCGGCCGAGCAGCGCGACGCCGAGGAAGAACTCGGCGACCACCCCGGCGGGGCCGGTGCGCGTGGTCGGGCCGGCGGACGGTGAATCGGCGGGCCCTGAGTCGGCGGGCCGGGAGTCGGCGGTTGGGCCGGCGGGCGCTGATTCGGCGGGCCGGGAGTCGGGCGCCATCCGCGCGTCCGGATCGGCGGGGCTCATGCGGCCAGGCTAGCGCCGCGCCGGGCGCTCCGACCTCGCCGCTCACGGCATCCGCCGCCGGGCACGCCAGAATGGGACGATGCCCGTCACCGAGCCCCTCACCCTGCCGCCGGGCCGCAAAGTCGCGGTCATCGGCGCCGGATCGTGGGGGACCACGTTCGCGAAGGTGCTCGCCGACGGCGGATCCAGCGTCGCCGTGTGGGCACGCCGACCCGAGCTGGCGCGCGAGATCACCCAGTCGCGCCGCAACTCCGACTACCTGCCCGGCATCAACCTGCCGCGCAACCTGGCGGCGAGCGCCCGCCTCGACGAGGTGCTCGACGGCGCCGAGCAGGTGTACCTCTCGGTGCCGAGCCAGTCGCTGCGCGAGAACCTGCGCATCCTGCGCGAGCTGATCCCCGCCGAGGCGCCCGTCGTGTCGCTGATGAAGGGCGTCGAGCGCGGCACCCTGGCGCGGATGAGCGAGGTCATCCTCGAAGAGCTCGACATCCCGGCCGAGCGGGTCGCCGTCGTCTCGGGGCCGAACCTGGCGCTCGAGATCGCGAAGGAGCAGCCCACCGCCGCGGTGGTCGCCTCCGCGAGCCTCGACACGGCATCCGACGTCGCCGTCACCGCGACCAACCGCTACTTCCGCTGCTTCGTGAACACGGATGTGGTGGGCACCGAGTTCGGTGGGGTGCTGAAGAACCTGATCGCCGTCGCGATCGGCATCGTCGACGGCGTCGGCTATGGCGAGAACACGAAGGCGTCGATCATCACCCGCGGCCTTGTCGAGATGACCGACTTCGCGGTGGCGCACGGCGCGAAGGCCGAGACGCTCGCCGGCCTCGCCGGGCTGGGCGACCTGATCGCCACCTGCGAGTCGCCGCTGTCGCGCAACAACACCGCCGGACGTCTGCTCGGGCAGGGCTACGACTACCACGAGGTGATCGCGCAGATGAACCAGACGGCGGAGGGGCTCGCGTCGGTCGCGCCGGTGCTCGAGCTCGCCGCCGACAAGGGCGTCGAGATGCCGATCGTCGGGCAGGTTGCGGAGGTGCTGGCCGGGACCCTCGAGCCGCGCGACCTGGCGCCGCACCTGACCCACCCGTCGGGCGAGCCGGTCGGCGAGTAAGTCGGGGCAGGCTCGTCACCTGACCGCACCACGTCGCCACCCGGCCGCACCGCGGTGCCACCCGGTCGCACGGCGTCGACACGGTGGCGACCCGGCGCGCGGCGGGCGCTCGGTAGGCTGGGCGTCGTGATCACGGCCCTGGCCGGCGGGCGCGTCCTCGCCGAGAAGACGGGGTCCACCCCTCCCGCGGTCGTCGCGCTGCACGGGTGGATGCGGTCGGGCGCCGACTTCACGACCATCCTCACCGGACTCGACGCCGTCGCCGTGCACTTCCCCGGGTTCGGCCGGGTCGACCCGCCGCCGACCGCCTGGGGCACCCCCGAGTACGCGGACGACATCGTCGCCGTGCTCGAGGAGACCGGCCCCGCCGTGCTCGTCGGCCACTCGTTCGGCGGCCGCGTTGCCGTGCGGGTCGCCGCCCGCCGCCCCGACCTGGTGCGCGGGCTCGTGCTCAGCGGAGTGCCGCTGCTGCGCCTGCGCCCCGCCCCGGCCCCGCCGCTCGGCTACCGGATCGTGCGCGGACTCGCGCGGCGCGGACTCATCCCGCAGTCGGTGCTCGAGAAGCAGCGTGAGAAGCGCGGCTCGGCCGACTACCGCGCCGTCAGCGGCGTGATGCGCGACGTGTTCGTCACCGTTGTCAACGAGGACTACCGCGACGACCTCGCGGCGATCACCGCGCCCGCCCGGTTCGTCTGGGGGGCGCTCGACGACCAGGCACCCGCGGATGCCGGCCGGGCCGCATCCGGACTGGTCGCCGGGGCGCGCTGGCGCGAGGTTCCGGATGCCGGCCACCTGCTCGAGGGCCCGCTGGCGTCGGCCGTGGCCGAGGAGCTGCGCGCCCTGCTCGCCGACCTCGCCGAGACGGAGCCGCGCGCATGACCCGCGCCCCGCAGACACCCGCCGCCGACGCACGCCCGGAGCCGCGCGCATGAGACTGCTCGAGATCCCCACGCTGGTGGCGCTCGCCGTCGCCGTGCCCGCCGCGATCCCGCTCGCCGCGCGCTGGCTGCGCGTCGCCCAGCGGGAGCACTACATCCCGCCGTGGACCACCCGGGTCGGCTGGCTCTGGTACCGGCTGCGGCCCGTGAACCTCGCCCTGCTCCTCGTCGGACTGGTGCTCGTGGCGCTCGCCGTCGCGTCCGCGCCGATCGACGCCTCCGCCGGGTGGGGCGGCGCGCCGCTCGCCTGGGCGGCGGGGGCGACGTTCGGCTGGCTCGACCTCGCCACCGCGGCGTGGCTCGGAGTGCTCGCCGTCGTGCTGGCCGGCATCCTGCCGATCGGTCTGCCGGTGCGCGGGCGCAGCTCGAAGTTCGCGATCACCGGCCGGGTGAAGCGGCTGCTGGTCGCGTGGATCGTGCTCGTCGCGGTGCTCGCCGTGGGTCTCGGCGCGCTGCTCGGAGCGGGCGGCCCCGCGCTCGTGCTGCTCGCCGCCGCGCCGGTCACCGACCTCGCCCTCGCGCTCACCCGCCCGATCGAGAAGGCCGGGCAGCGGACGTTCCTCGAGTCGGCCCGCCGCCGCCTCGGCCAAGTGCGGCCGACGATCGTCGCTATCACCGGCTCGTACGGCAAGACGAGCACCAAGAACCACGTCGCGCAGGTGCTCGACGGGTCGTTCGCCGTCATCGCCAGCCCCGCGTCGTTCAACAACCTGATGGGCCTGTCGCGCGCCGTCAACGAGCGGGTCGCGCCCGGCACCGAGGTGTTCGTCGCCGAGATGGGAGTCTACGGCGAGGGCGAGATCCGTGAACTGTCGCGCAGCTTCCCGCCCGACATCGCCGCGATCACCACCATCGGCGAGGCGCACCTGGCCCGGATGGGGTCGCGCGCCGTCATCCTGCGCGCCAAGTCGGAGATCGTGGAGCGCGCCTCGACCGTGGTGCTGCCGATCGACGAGCCCGAGCTGGCGGCGCTCGCCGAACGCTGCCGCGCGGAGGGCAAGCGCGTCGTCACCGTCTCGGCGGGTCCGGCGCTCGGCCCCGACGGCAGGCCCGTCGACCCGGCCGTCACCGCGGCGGCGCGGGACGCCGACGTCGTCGTCGACGCGGATGCTGGCACCGTCACCGTGCGCACGCCGACCGGGCGGGACGAGGCCCGCGTCACCCTGCCGCCCGCCGGGCACGCGGTCAACGTCGCCGTCACCGTCGGCATCGCGACCGCCCTCGGCGTGCAGCTCGCGGCGCTCGCGCCGCGCCTGGGCGACCTGCGCGGCGCCGCCCACCGCGCCGAACTGCAGTACGCGCGGCCGGACGGCACGGGCACGGCGATCCTCGACGACACCTACAACGCGAACCCGGTGGGCGCGGCGTCGGCGGTGCGCACCGCGGCGGCGCTCGCGGCGGAGCGCGGCGGCGAGTTCGTCGTCGTCACCCCCGGCATGATCGAGCTCGGTGCGGTGCAGGAGCCGCGCAACCGGGCGCTCGCGGCGCAGGTCGCGGAACTGGGCGGCCACCTTGTGGTCGTGGGCCTCACCAACCGCGCGGCCCTCGTCGCGGGGGCGGCGGACGGACCGCATCCGCCCGTCACCGTCGCCTCACGCGAGGAGGGCGTGCGCCTCGCCCTCGCCACCGCGGGGGAGCGCGGCGTGGTGCTCTACGAGAACGACCTGCCCGACCACTACCCGTGACCCGCGCCCGCCTGCGCCTAGGCTGAACGCCGAGCCGGGGAGGTGGGATGAGCGACGCCGAGGTCGACACCGTGGACGCCGTCGCGCCCGCCGTTCCCGCTCCGGACTCGCCGCTCACCGTCGCCGAGGTGGTGGCGTTGCTGCGCACGCAGATCCGTCGCGGTGACCTGCTTCCGCGGGAGCGGCTCGTCGAAGCGCAGATCGCGGAGCGGATCGGCGTGCGCCGGCCGACGGTGCGTGCCGCGCTGCTCGAACTGGCGGCGGAGGGGCTGGTCGTGCACGAGCCTCACCGCGGGGCCCGTGTGCGCAGCTACAGCCTCGACGAGGCGATCGACATCATCGAGGCGCGGATCGCCCTGCAGGCGCTCGCGGCGCAGAAGGCGGCGCTGCGGGGGACCGCCGACGAGCGGCGGGAGCTGCTCGCCGCGCTCGAGCACTACCGCGACGCGGCGGAGCAGCCTGAGATGTACGACGTGCTCCAGGCGGGGCACGCCCTGCTCGCTCAGGTGCAGCGGATGAGCCGGCACGAGGTGGCCGGCGGTATTCTCGACCGGCTCGCGGCGAACAACATCGACGGCCCGCCGTTCGTCGTTCCGGAGGTGCGCGACGAGGTCGTCGACGCGGTCAGCAAGGTGGCGGGCGCAGTGCTGGCGCGCGACCCCGACGGGGCGTTCTGGGCGGCGATCGACAACCTCGAGATCGTCGTCAGGGCGATGGAATCGCGCCGCGATCTCGACGTCGACAGCTAGGGAGAGCCGTCGTCGACGCCATTCCTCGCGGGTGAATCGTCAACAATTTCTGGCCGGTCGTCCTCGGCGCCATCGCGAATCAGCAACAATCCCCGCACCACGGGTTCGAGGTCGTCGATCATCGCCTGTCGGGCCGCGCCTCCGTCGCCGGCGAGGATCGCGTCGACGATGGCGCGATGTTGCGCGCCGGACGGCATGCTCTGCGGTCCCTGGTACTACGGCCCGGGCGACGAGCACGTGCCGAACAACCAGGCCCGCGTGCTCGGCGTGCAGGACAACGAGTTCGTCGACGGCCCGTGCCTCGACATCGCGGCCCTGCCGAGCAACAACCTCGACCAGATCCGCGAGGACGAAGCGGCTATCGGGATCGGCTGATGAACGACTCCGGAATCCTCACGGGTCCGGAGTCCGGGAAGGGGGCGAGGCGGCGTGCCTAACCTCGCCCCCTACCTGGTTCTCGGGCTGGCGCTCGGCGGCACCTTCGCGGTGTCGGCCGTGGGCATGGTGGTGCTCTACAAGGCCACCGGGGTGCTCAACCTGGCGTACGGCGCGATCGGCGCGCTCTCCTCGCTCCTCGCGTTCACGCTGATCAACACCCTGCACCTGCCCCGACCGCTGACCTACCTGATCGTGATCCTCGTCGCCGGGCTCGTCTCGCTCGGCTACGGCATGCTCATGGGTCCGCCGCTCGCTGCCCGGGAACCGCTCGTCAAGGCGATCGGAACGCTCGCCCTGCTCCTGATCCTGCTCGGCGTCCTCGCCGCGTTCTGGACCGGGCGGGCGTACTCGCTCACCCTCGAGACCACCTCGTGGAGCATCAACCTCGGCAGCGTGTACATCAACGGAACCCAGGTGCTCGCGTTCGCGCTCGGCATCGCCGTCACCGCCGGTGCCGCGATCTTCCTCCAGCGCACCCGGGTGGGCACCGCGATGCGCGCCCTCTCCGGGGAGCGCGAGATCACCGCGATGCTCGGAGTGCCGGTGCGACGCATCGAGGGGATCGCGTGGTCGGCATCCGGCATCCTCGCCGGCGTCATCGGGTTGCTGCTCTCGAACCTGGTCGGTCTGGACGCGGTCACGCTCACCTTCCTCGTCATCCCCGCTCTCGCCGCGGCCCTGATCGGTCGGCTGTCGAGCCTGTGGGCCACCTTCGGCGGAGCCATCGCCATCGGCGTGGTTCAGTCGCTGATCACCCCCATCTCGGAGATCAGTCAGTACCGCGCCCTCACCCCGTTCGTGTTCGCCATCGTGGCGCTGCTGGTGTTCAGCGGCCGCCGCTCGCTCGGAAGGTGACTCCGGTGCCGACCCTCGACTCCTCGAACCGCCGCCCATCCGGATCCACGTCGGCCCGCGCAGCAGGCCGCACGTCCGGCATCGCGTCCGGCATCGCGCCCGCGCGCGACCTCATGCCCACGCGCCCCTGGTGGAAGATGACCACCCTGCCCAACACCATCGCCATCGCCGTGCTCGGCGTGCTGTGGATCGGGCTGCCCTATGTCTCCTCCGGGTACTGGCTGCAGCTGGTCACCACCGCCGCCATCCACGCGGTCGTCGCGCTCGGCCTGGTCGTGCTGATCGGCAAGGTCGGGATGACGTCCCTCGGCCAGGTGGCCCTGCTCGGCGTCGCCGCGTGGTTCGCCTTGCGGATCGGTCAGCACGCCGACCTCCCGTTCCCCGTGCTGCTGGTCGTCGTCGGGCTGATCACCGCGGTCATCGGCGTCCTCATCGGGTTGCCCGCCCTGCGCCTCGACGGGCTGTATCTCGCGCTCATCACCCTGATGGGCGCCGCGGGGGTCACCCTCGTGCTGCAGCTCATCAACTTCCCCAACGGCGGCGACGGCCTGCTCGGATTCGACAGCAGCCAGTCGACCTCGGCGACCCTCGCCCGACCCGAGATCGCGACCTCGACCGAGGACTTCTTCCGGTATGTGCTGCTCGTCGTCGGGCTGGTCTTCCTGCTCGTCACCCTCCACGTGCGGGGCAAGCCGGGGCGGGCCTGGGCGGCGATCAAGCAGAGCCAGTCGGCGGCGATCGCCACCGGCATCAACGTCACGCTGTACAAGTTGTGGGCGTTCGCCCTCGCCGCGTTCATCACCGGCGTGGCGGGAACCCTGCTCGCGGCGAGCGCGGGGGGCGTCACGATCTACCAGTTCCCGGTGCAGCAGTCGATCATCCTCGTCGCGTCGGTGCTGTTCGCCGGCGCGGGAAGCTACTGGGGCGCCGTACTCGCTGCGGTCTTCATGCAGGTCATGCCCGGGGTGATGAACCTGCTCAACGTGCCGACGCAGCTGCTCACCATCCTGTTCGGCATCGGCGTGATCCAGGTGCTGCTCACCTCGCAGGGCGGGGTCACGGAGCAGTTCCCGAAGGACATGAAGCGGCTCGGGCGGTTCATCCGCCGGAAGGTGCGGGGCTCTAGCTGCTCCGAGGCGTCGACGGGAGGCGCGGCATGATCGCCATCGAGAACGTCACGATGCGCTACGGCGGGGTGACCCCGCTCGACGACGTGTCGATCGAGTTCCCGGTCGGGGTCAACGGGCTGATCGGTCCGAACGGCGCCGGCAAGACGACGATGTTCAACGTGCTGAGCGGCTTCGCCCGCCCGGTCGCCGGGCGAGTGCGGGCGTTCGACACCGAACTGCTCCGGATGCCGGCCTATCGTCGAGCGCGGTGGGGCGTGCGACGGAGCTTCCAGACCGAGCAGACCATCGGAGGACTCAGCGTCGCCGACAACGTCGGCATCGTGCTCGAACACTCCGGCGGGGTCACGCGGCACCGCCGCGCCGCGATCGCGGAGGCGCTCGACTTCGTCGGGCTGGCGCACCTCGCCGCCGAGCCCGCATCGGTGCTGAACGCCCGCGAACGGCGCGTGCTCGAGATCGCTCGGGCTGTCGTCGGCGAGCCGCGTCTCGTGCTGCTCGACGAGCCCGCCGCCGGGCTCACCGACGACGAGACGACCCACCTGATCGACCTGATCAGCCGTATTCCGGAGGAGAAGGGCGCCCTCGTGATCCTCGTCGACCACGACATGACGCTCGTCTCGTCCGTCTGCGCCCGCACCGCGGTGCTCGACTTCGGACGCCTGATCGCGGCCGGACCGACCGCCGACGTGCTTCGCGACGAGCACGTGCAACGCGCCTACCTGGGCACCGACGAAGGGGTGGTGGCATGAGCTCGGCCGGGCTGCTCGAGGTGCGTGACCTCGCGGTGCTCCGTGGCGGACGCGAGGTGGTGCACGGCATCGACCTCGACATCCCCGCCGGAGCGATCACCGCCCTCCTCGGCGCGAACGGTGCGGGCAAGTCGAGCACCGTGCTCGCGATCGGAGGGCTCGAGAAGTCGTCGCGCGGGACGATCACGGTCGACGGGGCCGACATCCGCGGGCTGCGACCCGAGCGCGTGCGCGCCGCCGGGGTCGCGATCGTGCCCGAGGGCCGTCGGCTGCTGCGCGCCCTCTCGGTGGCCGACAATCTCGTCGTCGCGACCTACACGCAGAAGCCGGCGGAGGCGAAGGAGTCGATCGCCCGGGTGCTCGACCTGTTTCCGGAGCTGCGTTCCCGGCTCAAGCTGGCGGCCGGTTCGCTGTCCGGCGGCGAGCAGCAGATGGTGGCCATCGCGCAGGCCGTCGCGTCCAACCCGAAGTACCTGTTCGTCGACGAGCTGTCGCTCGGACTCGCACCCGTCGTGGTGAAGCGGCTCGCGCCGGTGCTCACCGACATCGCCGCGTCCGGGGTCGGGGTGCTGCTGATCGAGCAGTTCGCGAGCGTCGCGCTCTCGGTCGCCCAGCGGGCGTACCTGCTCGACCACGGCCGGATCCGGTTCTCCGGCACGACCGCCGAGCTGCGTGAGAGTCCGGAGATCCTCACCTCGGCCTACCTCGCGGGGGACTCGTGAACACCCACCCGTTCGAGGTGGTCGACGCGCAGGTGCATCTGAACGGGGTCGGGCTCGAGCCAGGCCTGGTGGCGATGGATGCCGTCGGCGTCGACGCGCTGGTCATCGACGAGTTCACGGGGTTCGATGCGGAGGGACGGGTCCAGCCGGGCCACCCGCTGCCGGGCGGGTCGTACCGCCACACCGCCCCGTTCGCCGAGGACGCGGTCGCTCGGCACCCTGACCGCTTCTGCTACCTGACGCGGATCGAGCCGGACGACCCCGACATCGACGAGCTCGTCGCCGGGCTGCGCGACCGCCCCGGCCTGCGGGCGCTGCGGCTCATCCCGTTCATTCCCGTGCACCCGATGGAACTGGATCGCGACCCGCGCAACGTGCAGGTCTCGCGGGCCGCCGCCGCCCGGTTCGCCAACGATGTGCGCGGGGAGCGCTATGCGCGCTGGCTCGCCGCGGCCGAGCGTCACGACGTGCCCGTGTTCCTCCAGCTCAACGGCACGGCCATCCCGGGCGATTTCTCCCTGGCGCGGGATGTGGCGCAGCGGCATCCCGGCCTGCGTCTCGTGATCGACCACACCGGTCTCGAGCTGCCGGGGTCGTGGGGCGTCGCGCGGCCAGATCGCTTCGCCCAGGTGCCCGAGCTGCTCGCCCTCGCAGACCTGCCGAACGTTTTCCTCAAGTGGGGGCACGCGCCGTTGCTCTCGGAGGAGCCCTATCCGTTCCCTGACGTGCGGGAGCATCTGCACCGCGTCGTCGACGCATTCGGCGTCGAACGGGTGATGTGGGCGAGCGACTGGACGGTCGACATCCTGCACAACTCGTGGGCGGAATCGCTCGGCACGATCCTCGACGACCCGGTGCTCACCGTCGAGGAGAAGTCGTGGCTGCTCGGCCGCACAGTGCGGACGGTGCTCGACTGGCCAAGCCCCCGGCGCTGACAGGCGGGGACGACACCCGGGGGATGACCCCCGGGACGCGACCACGCGTGGCTCGCTAGCGTGGGCGACGGGTATTGGCGATGCCGTTCGGCACTCGAGCGCATCCCGCCCGAGTCCACCCCACCCGGGTAAATCCCACCCGAGCCCACCCCACACAGGCAGGAGCACCCCATGAGCAAGTCGAGCAACGCAGGATCGGCCGGGTTCTTCGGCTTCTTCGGACTGCTCGCCTACATCGGCGCGGCGATCTACTTCATCTCGCACTCCGACGGATCGTTCTGGGGCGTGATCCTCGGACTGCTGCAGGCGATCGTCTGGCCGGTCTACCTGATCTACTACGGCCTCGACGCGCTCATCTCGATGGCGGGCTGAGCGCCCGGCCCGACGCGACCCGGCCCGACGCGACCGGCCCCGGCCCGACGCGACCAGACCCGGCCCGCCTCGACGCGACGAGCCCCGGAGGCGACGCGCCCGGACGCGACAAGCCGCTGACGTGCCGGCGTGGCACCGGGCTCGTCTCGGCGAGCCCGCTCCCGGAGTCCCGAAGTGCCGCGATCAGCGACCGAAGAGTCGCGCGAAGAACCCGCCGCCCTGCCGCTCGTGGCCGGGGCAGCGCTGGGACGCCGGTACGCGGCGCATGACCTGGTCGACGTGCTGGCCGCATCCGGTCCAGGTGGTCTTGCCGCACTGACGGCAGGTGACTGCTGAGCACATGGGTTCTCCTCGGTGTCGCTCTCGGTGATTCGGTGATTCGGGGGTCTCGGGTCGGGATGTCTCGGGGTCGGTGCGGCGTCGGCCGTGACGTGGGCGTCTCGTCCCGCCGCCGGGGCGGAGTCAGGCGTCGACGCGATCGACGGCGTTCCGCGCCTCGGGGATGCCGAACGGGTTCGGCTCGGCGGTGGCGTGCCGGGTGGCGGCGCCGCGTCCGGTGACCCGCCCCAGTCGGTCGGCGAGGGCGCGGACGGCGTCGGGTGGGCACCATCCGGTGAGGGCTCCGACGAACAGGAAGACGCTGCACACCCCCGCCGGGATGGCGCACCACAGGTTGTCGGCCATCCCGAACGCCATCGAGCCGGTGACGACTCCGGCCACTGCCCGGAACGTGCGTTCGCCGGGGGTGACGGCGCAGCTTCCGGCGGTCGTCAGCGCGCGGATGCTGCGGCCGGCGCGCGCGATGCGGCCGCTGGAGCTGCCGTCGACTTCCGTGCTCATCGGGCGGCGGTCGACGCCGCGTCCGGCGCGGACATCTCGGCCTCGCGGCGGGCGATCTCCGCGCGCACCTCGTCCATGTCAAGCTCGGCGACCCGGTCGATGACCGTCTGCAGCGCGGGCGCGGGGAGCGCGCCGGGCTGCGAGAACACCAGCACCCCGTCGCGGAACGCCATCAGCGTGGGGATCGAGGTGATGCGGAATCCGGCCGCGAGCTCGCGCTGCGCCTCGGTGTCGACCTTGCCGAACACGATGTCGGGGTGCGCCTCGGACGCCTTCTCGAAGATCGGGCCGAACGCGCGGCACGGTCCGCACCACTCCGCCCAGAAGTCGAGCAGCACCGTGCCACCGCCCTGGATGGTCTCGGCGAGGTTGTCGATCGTGATCTCTCGAGTGGCCATGACGCGAGTATATACCCTGGGGGGTATAGTGGGGAATGTGCGTGGGAGCCATCCCCGCCTCGTCGGTCCGGCTTCCCGGAGTCCGACCGTCCGACTTCCCGACCTCGAGAGGACCGCTCCGTGAACTCCGCCGACCAGACCGCCGCCGCCCCGACCGCCGCGGCCACGCGCATCCGTGCCGCGATCCGCCGCGTCATCCGCCCCCTCGCCGCCGTGGGCGCGGCCGTCGTGCTGACCGCGGGCCTCGCCGCCTGCTCGACGGCCGACCCGATCGAGGTCACCGCCGACACCGTGATCATCGACGTGCGCACGGCGGACGAGTACGCGGGCGGGCACCTCGACGGCGCGCTCAACATCGACGTCAACGGCGGCACGTTCGAGCAGCAGGTCGACCAGCTTGACCGCGACCTCGACTACGTCGTGTACTGCCGCTCCGGCAACCGCGCCGGCACCGCGGTGTCGATCATGCAGGAGATGGGGTTCACCTCGGTGGTGAACGCCGGATCGGTGCAGTCGGCTTCCGACGCGACCGGCATCGCCATCGTCACCGGCTGACTGGGCCGCGGCCGGTTCGGGCCTTCCCCGTCAGTCGACCTCGACGACCTCGCCGCCGGTCATCGCCACCAGGTCGGCGAACGTGGTCGGAAACACCGCGTGCGGCGTTCCGGCGGCGGCCCACAGCTCCGGGTACTGCTCGAGGGCGGCGTCCACGAGGGTGCGCACGGGCGCCGGATGCCCCACCGGCGACACCCCGCCGATCGGCTGCCCGGTGGCGTCGCGCACGATCTCGGGGGTGGCGCGCAGGATCGCCCCTGATCCGATGCGGCCGGCGAGGCACTTCTCGTGCACGCGGTGCGCCCCGGATGTCATCACCAGCAGCGGGGCGTCGTCGGCGACGAAGATGAGGCTGTTCGCGATCGCGCCGACCTCGACTCCGAGCGCGGCGGCCGCCTCGGCGGCGGTGCGGGCGCCATCCGGGACCAGTCGGATGCCGGCGGCGGCGTCCGCGAATCCGGCGGCGGCGAGGGCGTCGTGCACGAGGCGGGTGCCGCGGGGGAGCGCGTCGGGCGTCATGCTCCGACGCTAGCGCCGGATCGCACCTCGTCGGGCGCCGCCGGCCCGGCCTCCACCCCACTCCGACGCTAGCGGGCGCCGCGCCGGTGGTGAGTTCGACTCGGGAACGCTTCTGCGGCAAGGTGGGGTGGTCCGAGCACGACCCGCCGAGCGGGGGCGTGGCCGGGGGGATCGGGGTTTCCGGCTTCCTTTCCGCGCGCGCCCGCGGCGGGCACGACCCGAAGGAGACCGCCCCGATGGCGATCAGCATCCGTCCGTTCCGTTCCCCCTCGTCGACCACTCGCGTGGTCGGCGCCGTCGCGGCCGTCGTCGCGTCGGTGAGCCTGCTCGCCGGATGCGTCGGTCTGCCCGGCGCCGGCGACGTCGAGGACCTCGTCGACGAGGCGATCGAGGAGGCGACCGGCGGCGAGTCCGGCGGCGAGTCGACCGGATCCGGTGACGCGGCCGAGGGGATGGCGACGTTCGACCTGCCCGCCGAGTGGCCGGCGGAGGTGCCCGCGCCGGACGCCCCGATCATCGGCACCGCGGTGATCTCGGACGAGTCGGTCGGCATCCTCGTGCTGTTCGACACGCTCGACCAGGTGGAGGCGTACCGCGTCGAGCTGCTCGCGGCCGGCCTCGAGAACACTCTCGAGTCGACCCACGACGGCGGCGGCACGCTGCAGTACCAGGGCGCCGGCTGGTCGCTCGCCTTCACCTACTCGCTCGACGCCGACGACAACTACTCGACCAACCTGCTCGCCACGCAGGAGTAGCAGGCTCCCCGCGGGTCCGCCGCGTCGCGCGCCGCGCCGGCCCGCCGTCTTGCGACGCGCTGGCCCGCTGTCCCGCGACGCGGCTGCCCCGCCGACCGGCCCCGGATGAGAGAGCACTCAGGTGCCGCATCCGGGGCCGGTCGGCCTTCCGCCCCGCACGGCCGCCTCGCTAGGGTCGGGCAGGTGCCCGCCCGCCGACGCGTCGCCGTGATCGTCGGCATCGCGGCCGTCGTGGTCGCGGTGCTGGTGGCCGGAGTCGTGCTCGCGGTGCGGGGCGTCATCCCGCTGCCGGGTCCGAGCGGCCCGGTGACGGGCGCCGACCTCGACCTGCGCGGCGAGCCGGGCGACCCGTTCGTCATCTTCGCGCCGCTGCCTCCGAACGAGCGCCTCGGCGACGTGCCGCTGCCGCACGGGTCCGACGACTACCTGGAGATGTTCGCCGAGGGCTCCGACTGGGATGAGGCGGCGGCCCGGGTGGATGCGGTCATCATCCCGGCATGGTGGGGGCGCATCTTCGCGTCCGACGACGACCTGCTCACCGTGATCGACGGCCTCGCCGCGCGGGGCATCGCGCTGGGGATGAACATCGAGCCGCTGGAGCATCCGGACCCCGAGGTATGCGACCAGACCGAGTCGTTCGAGGGGATCTACGACTTCGAGCAGGTGCAGCGCATCGCCGACCTCGGCGGGGTGATCGCGCTGATCGACATCGACGAGCCGTACGGGCACGCCCACAAGCTGACCGGCGAGGGTGCGTGCATGCGTCCCGTCGACGACGTCGCGGAGGAGACCGCGGCGATGGTCGACCGCATCCGGGGGCTGTTCCCGGATGTGGTGGTCGGCAGCTTCGAGCCCACCTGGGCGGATCCGCGCATCGACGGTGACGACATCGAGATCTGGCTCGACGCCTACGAGCGGGCGGCGGGGGAGCACTTCGACTTCATCTGCCTCGACGTGCCGTGGGAGCAGTGGGACCTCGACGAGCTGGCGGGGGTGCTGCGCGACGCGGAGGCCGCGGCGGATGCCCGCGGCATCCCGTTCGGGGTGATCGACATCGGCGCCCTCGATTCGAGCACCGACTCGGAGTTCACGTCCTCGGCGGCGTGGAACCTGTGGCGCGCCGAGCAGTACGCGGGCATCACCCCGGAGGTGGTGCCGATCATGTCGTGGATCGACCGGCCGTACCGGGTGCTGCCCGAGTCGGACCCGTCGGCGTTCGCGAGCGTGGTGAACCGCTACTTCGCCGACCGGCCCGAGCTCTCGCTCGATCTCGTCGCCGCTGCCGGTGGACTGCGCGCGTCGGGGGTGCTGACGACCGGCGGGGGCGAGCCGATCCCGGATGCGGTGCTCACCGTCACGGCGGAGACGGGGGCGGTGGTGCGGCAGGCGCTGAGCGTCGAGGGGGCGGTGCCGCCGGGCGCCGACCACGCGGTCATCGCGGTGCGCGCGAATGCGGAGGGCGGCATCCCCGGCGAGGCGGATGTGCTGCTGCACGAGGTGTCTCTGGTGGCGGGTGGCGCGGCGGACGGCGCGGCGGGCGGCGAGGCCAACGCGGTCGCGAATCCGGACTTCTCGGCGGGCATGGACGGCTGGGGCTCGTACGGCGACGTCGCGGCGTCGGTGGTGTCGACGGATGCCGGCCCGGCGATGGCGGTGCGGGCGCCGGCGGATCGAACGGTGTTCGTCGATTCGGCCCCGTTCGCGGTGACGCCCGACGCGCCGTTCACGCTGACGGTGACGGCCTCGGCGTCGGCGGATGCGGTCGACACCGTGGTGGTGTCGGTCGTGTTCCTGCGGGCGGACGGCAGCGAGGTGCGCCGCTCGGAGGTACGGATCGCGCCCCAGCCGATCGACCTGGGCACGGCGTCGACGGACGAGTCGGGCGCGTTCACGATCGACCTCGGGCCGGAGGGGTCGGGCTCCGAGAGCGCGTCGAGCGAGGGGAGCGCGTCGGGTGGCGGCGCGACGGTGACGGTGAGCTACGAGGGCGACGCCGACCACTGGCCGGTGCGGGCGTCGGCGCACGCCCGCTGAGCGCGGGGCTCGCCAGGCTCGCGGAGCTCAGGCAGCCGATCGCCCGCGACGAGGACGCGATCGGGTGCGGCGCGCGGGCGCGATCAGGTGCGTCGCGCGGCGAGTCCGTGGACGGGCATCGGGATGGGGCGGCGTTCGGGGTCGAGGTCGGCCGGCGGTCGGATCGTCCATCCCGGCGGGCGCGCACCCGGCGGATTCGCACCCTGCGGACTCGCACCCGGCAGGCTCGCATCTGGCGGGCTGGCGGCGGGCGGGGTGATCTCCCACCCGGCGTCGTGCACGAGTAGGTGGTGGTGACGGCAGAGCAGCACGCCGTTGTCGACCGCCGATGCGCCGCCGTCGGACCAGGGCCGCACGTGGTGGCTCTCGCACCACGAGGGCGGCCGGTCGCATCCGGGGAATCGGCATCCGCCGTCTCGGGCCGCGAGCGCGACGCGCTGACGCGCCGTGAACAACCGCTGCGTACGCCCGACGTCGACGACGCGGCGGTCGGCGTCGAACACGACCGGCACGGCTCCCGCCTCGCACAACTGGCGTTCCACGTCGGCGATCGGCATCGACGCCGACGACCCCTCGATCCGCCCCGCATCACCGCGGGGCCGACCAGCGTCGGTCGCGTCGGCATGACGTTCCGCCCGCCGCCGGTCGAGGTCGGCGAGGGTGACGTGCACCACGACCTCGGGGCGTCGCACCGGAAGGATCTGCCCGGGGTCGACGGCGGCGCCCGCGACGATGAGCGCGACGAGCGAGTCGCACGCGATCTGCTCGGTGGTGCGGGTGTCGTCGACGAGTTCGTCGGCTCGGGTGCGGGCGGCGAGGTCGACGAATCGCGGCCCTCCGCGCCGGGGCGAGGTGGCGGCGTCGTACGCGGCCCGCACGTGCGCGGCCGACTCGGGGTCGAGCAGTCCGGCGAGCCGGGTCATGCCGTCGGGCTGCTCGCTGAGGGTGAGGTAGCGGCGCTCCCGCAGCGCGCGGGCGCGGTCGGCGATGCCGGCCTCGTCGAGCTCGTCGCGGGCGGCGCGCGCCTCCGCGGAGAGCTTCTCGACGGTGAGCGAGGCCGCGGCCCGTACCAGCGACGCGGCGGCCCGCGCGAGGGCCTCGGCCGGGACGCCCTCGCGCGGGGTTCCGAGGCCGGAGCGGATGGCATCCGCCGCCGACAGCGACAGGGTGCCGGCGCGCACGGCATCCACCACCGCTCCCAGCCACGACGGCAGGTCGGGTGCGGCGTCGGGCGCGGGCGGCAGGGCGAGCTCGCCGACGCGCACGAAGGTGTGCGCCTCGGACCGGGTGACGCCCGAGACCTGCTGCACGAGCCGCTCGGGCGTGCGCATGCCGAGGCGCTGGGCGAGCCCGTCGTGGCCGAGTTCGCGACGCGACCGGTGGGCGATCTCGGCGGCGACGACGGCAGCTACGGCATCCGCCCGCCGTCGGATCTCGGCCACCTCGCGGGATGCCGCGATCAGGTCGGAGTCGCCCAGCGCGGCCACCGCGGGCGGCGCGAACGGCGCGGCGACGTCGGCCAGCGCGGTGAGCGCGAGTCCGGATGTCGCGGTGGGAGGCATGGGTCCATTCTCCCAAGATTCGAACACATATTCTACTGATTCGCGGAATCTGTGGAAAGGTCGCAGCGCCCCGGCATGGTGAGGATGCGACCGACCCGACGCCGCGCCGCGCCGCGCTCGCCAGACCCCGTCCGCAGGCCCGGCGGGTCTCTCGGCTCAGGCCCGGTGCGCTCCGCGCCGCCGCATCCGCCCGACGACGACTCCCGCAACCCCCAGCAGAACGAGCACCACCGCGGCGACGGGCGCCCACCACGGCACGTTCGCGCCGGTCGCGGCGAGCGCCGGCGAGGTCTCGACGGCGCCGATGTCGATGCGGCCGTCCAGCACGCGCGCGGTGCCGCGCTGCTCGATGTCGGGCAGCGGCGCGAACGCGGGGTCGCCGCCGTTGATCACGGGGCTGCCGGGCAGGGCGAGCCGGGTCATGGTGTACCCGCCGTTGTCGGCGAGGGTGTCGAGCATCGGGTCCTGGCCGAGGATGTTGCCCGGTGCGGCGGTGGCGAGCACGTCGGCGTCGGGAGTCAGCCCCCCGGTGATCAGTGAGTAGGAGATCGACCCGGCCGTGACATCCAGTCCGTCGGTGACGATGGTGTTGTTGAGGTCGGTGGTCGCCGACCGCAGGGCGACGGCCGAGGCCGACCCGAGGGTGTTGTCGGCGATGGTCGAGTGGCGCACCACCGCAGCGCCGTCGCCGGAGATGAACAGCGCGGCGCTTCCGGTGCTCTCGTTGCCGGTGATCGTCGAGTTGGTGATGCCGACGGTCGAGTCGGTGCCGGTGCTGACACCGACGCCCCCGGTGCCGAACGCCTCGTTGTTCGACACGGTGGAGCGCTGCAGGCTGAACTCCTCCTCGTCGTCGAGGGTCACGTCGATGCCGCCCACGGGGGCGCTCGCATCACCGTTGTCGTCGACGGTGCTGTCGATCACGTGCAGGGTGGTGGCGACGGCGCTGCCGGCCATCAGGATGCCGACGCCGTTCTCGCTCACCGTGGTGCGCTCGACGATCACCACTCCGCCCGAGTCGGGTTCCGCATCCCCGGTGATCGAGATGCCGAGGTCGCCGTTGTTCCGCACGGTGGCGTCCCGCACGAGCACCGTGCCGTCGCCGTGGGGCTGGGCGAGCACTCCGATGTCGTTGCCGGATGCCGTGAAGTCGAGGGCCTGGGTCTGCGCGGTGGAGGAGTCGGGGAGAATCATGATCCCGGTCGCCGAGGCGTCGACGGTGCCGCCGTCGAGCACGACGCTGCCGGAGCCTTCCGCCTCCATCAGGATGCCGGTGGTGGCGGCCGTGCCGTGCACGGTCGGCGAGGTGACGGTGATCGAGCTGGAGTCGGCCGATGCCGCGTGGATGCCGGTGTTCGAGTTGCCCGACGCGGTGACCCCGCTGACGTCGATGGTGGCGTCGCCGATGGCGAAGAGGGAATACCCCTCGCCGCTGTTCCCGGTCGACGATCCGCCGGTGACGGTGGCGTCGCCGAAGCCCGAGCCGACGATGATGCCGTGCCCGCCGGTCGAGCCGCTGACGTTCAGGTCGGTGAGTTCGATGGTCCGCGGCATGACGAGGTTCTGCACGAAGACCCCGAACGCGCCGGTCGAGCCGGTGACCGTGGCGCCGTTCACGATGAGGGATGCGTCGGAGACGAAGATGCCCGCGGTGGTCGGCGAGGTCACGGTGACGTCGGTCACCGTGAGCATCGCGTCGGTGCCGCCGCCGACGCCGGTCAACGCCCCGGCGATGGTGAGGTTCGAGACCTCCACCTGTGCGGCGCCACCGGTGGCGGTGATCGCGCTGAAACCGCCGGCGGTGAGGGTGTTGCCGCCGCCGTCGATGGTCAGCGGGGTGGTGATCTGCGGCAGCGCGGCGGTGAGGGTGATGGGCCCGGTGATGGTGATCGCGTCCTCGTCGGCGTCGACGTTCGCGGCGTTGATCGCGCTGATCAGGTCGGCCTCGTTCGCCACCGGGTAGGTGACGGCGTGAGCGGGCGACGCAGCGGCGACGGCACCGGCGAGTCCGAGGGCGGCGGCCGCGAGGGCGGCGAGCGCGCGGGATCGGGTTCGGGATGACGCGCGGTGCATGTCGGACTCTCCTTCGACATCCAGGCCGAAGGCACGGATCTAGCCGGAGGCTAGCAGCGGACGCCTGCGTCGCCCAGCCTAACCCGAGCCGTGCCGAGGGATTCTCATCCAGCCACGCGGTTTTCTCATCTCCGCGGGCGGTATCGCCGTCGGAGGCCGGCGGGAGCATCCGCTGGTGCCTCGGGCGAATAAGCTCGACCCCATGGCCCGCGCGCAGCTGATGGACTACGACAAGGCGCTCGAGCTGTTCGAGCCGGTGATCGGTCTCGAGATCCACGTGGAGTTGAACACGCGGACGAAGATGTTCTCGGATGCCCCCAACCCGGCGCATCCCGAGAACCACGACGCGGCGCCGAACACCCTCGTCACGCCGGTGTGCCTGGGACTGCCGGGCAGCCTGCCGGTGGTGAACGAGACGGCCGTCGAGTCGGCGATCTCGCTCGGGCTCGCGCTCGGCTGCAGCATCGCCGCGTCGAGTCGGTTCGCGCGGAAGAACTACTTCTACCCCGACCTGGCGAAGAACTACCAGATCAGCCAGTACGACGAGCCGATCGCGTTCGAGGGCAGCGTCGAGGTGGAGCTGGAGGACGGCTCCACGGTGACGGTGCCGATCGAGCGCGCCCACATGGAGGAAGACGCCGGCAAGCTCACGCACGTCGGCGGGTCGTCGGGCCGCATCCACGGTGCTGAGGCGAGCCTCGTCGACTACAACCGCGCGGGCGTGCCGCTGATCGAGATCGTCACGAAGCCGATCATGGGAACGGATGCCCTCGCGCCCGAGGTGGCGAAGGCCTACGTGGGCACCATCCGCGACATCGTGCGCGCGCTCGGCATCAGCGAGGCGCGCATGGAGCGCGGCAACCTGCGCTGCGACGCCAACGTGTCGCTGCGCCCCCGCGGGGCGGAGAAGCTCGGCACCCGCACCGAGACGAAGAACGTCAACTCGATGCGCTCGGTGGAGCGCGCGGTGCGCCACGAGATCCAGCGGCAGGCGGCCATCCTGCATGCCGGCGGCACCATCACGCAGGAGACCCGGCACTGGCACGAGGACACGGGCACGACCTCGCCCGGTCGCCCCAAGTCGGATGCCGACGACTACCGCTACTTCCCCGAGCCCGACCTGCTGCCGATCGAGCCGCCCGCCGCGCTCGTCGAGCAGCTGCGCGCCGCGCTGCCGGAGGCCCCGTCGGTGCGCCGCCGTCGCCTGCGCGAGTCGTGGGGGTTCACCGACCTCGAGTTCCGCGACGTCGCCAACGGCGGCCTGCTCGTGGATGTGGAGCAGACGGTCGCCGCCGGCGCCGCCCCCGCCCAGGCCCGCAAGTGGTGGACCGGCGAGATCAGCCGCCTCGCCAACGCCGCCGGGGTGGAGGCATCCGGACTCGTCTCGCCGCTGCACGTGTCGGAGCTCGTCGCGCTCGTCGAGAACGGTGACCTCACCGACCGCCTCGCCCGCCAGGTGCTCGAAGGCGTGATCGCGGGGGAGGGCTCACCCGCCGAGGTCGTCGCGGCGCGCGGTCTCGCGGTCGTCTCAGACGACGGCGCCCTGCTCGAGGCGATCGACGCGGCGCTCGCCGCCCAGCCCGACGTGCTCGAGAAGATCCGCGACGGCAAGGTGCAGGCCGCCGGCGCCATCATCGGCGCCGTCATGAAGGCGATGGGCGGATCCGCGGATGCCGCCCGCGTCCGCGAGCTCGTGCTGGAGCGGGCGCAGGACTAGGGCTGCCGGGGCAGCATGGACGCTTGTCGGCGCCGCCCCGTTCTGCGAAATCGCGATGTCATGCCCGGGGTCGCGCATAGGCGGTAGTTGACTTCTGTTCGTCAAAGCAGCAGCATCGGTCCAAATTGCCCTCGATTCCAAGGTCGGTCGAAATGGCGCTCACCCGGATTTCGGTTTTCCTGCTGCGAGATGTGGTTTCGGCGAAACAAGCGGTCAACGCCGAGAAGCTCCCTGAGCGTGTCGACACGGCTGAAGGTTCCGGCATCGAAGGATCGGTCTTCTATCAAAGGTCCGCCGCGCATCCGCCGGGTTGGGTAAATGCGGTGAATCCGTTCCTTGATGAACCGATCAGCGGGGTGATCTCCGCTTCCTCTAGTGGCGTACTGGTCCTTCGCGCAGGCGGCGAGTGGTTTGCCCTCTCATTCGGGTACGGCCGCTCACTACTTGACACATCCAAGATCGTCAGGCAGTTCGGCCTTCGGGTGGCATTGAACATCATCGACCCTGCACAGCTTCGAAGCATGGACACGAAGACGTTTGAGGATCTCGTTGTAAGCAAGAGCACGCAATCCAGCAAGAGCTCCGAGCTCCCCTCATTCGGGGTTGACATCACCCGCGACATCCTGAGAGGCGTCGCAGGAGTGCCAAGGGACCGCGGGTTTGCGAGTCGCCTGCACGGCGCAGACGCGATCACATTGGTTTCGAAGTTCGGCATCTCCGACCTGCCCGGCGTTTGTGGGCGGCTGTTGGACGCATACAAGTCAGAGGACTACAAGCCGAACTTTGGATGGATTGACCATCTCGCCGTGGTTGACGACACAGCTGTCAAAGAGCAACTCGACGCCCAGTTGCTCGACGCAATCAGGGAGCGGGACACCAGTGCGACTTACATGGCAGCCCCGGAGACACTCGACTGGGACGACATCGATTTCTTCACTATCGCGCCAACACGCAAGACAAGGTATGAAGACCTTGACCTCGATGCGTATCTTGCAGAGATACCTAATGGTGTTCTTGCGACAACATCACTAGAGAATCTGCAGCAGCGAGGCGTTACGGTCACGTACTCCAGGTCAGGAAACAGCGACAAGCTCTGGAGCGTATACCAGTGCTTGATTAGCGAGCAGCGAATAGACGGACGGCTCTATGTGCTGATTGAAGGCCGTTGGTTCTCGGTTGATGAGACGCTCACCGACGAAGTCGCGACCTACTTTGCGGCCGTGTCCAGTTCCACTACTCTCACGGCTGCCCACGCGGGGGAGACGGAGCCCAAGTTCAACGAGCGAATGGCAGACGCGCACCCCGACAAGTTTCTCCATCTTGACGCCAAGATCATCCGACCTGGCGGTGCGTCCACGGGCATTGAGTTCTGCGATCTGCTCTCAAGCGATGGGACTCTTGTCCACGTCAAGCGCAAGTCGCGGTCGTCAACGCTGAGCCACCTCTTCGCTCAAGGTTCGGTCTCGGCGCGTACCTTCTTGTCCGACTCGACCTTCCGCGATGACGTGCGTGCGGCCATCGTGGCGAAGGGGCTCGCTGATCCTGGCCCTTGGTTGGCGTTGGTGCCTGACGGTCACAGCTCGGTCGACGCGCGAAACTACCGAGTTTCCTATGTGGTCCTCACGAAGCCCGTCAGTTCTGGAGATTGGATGCCCTTCTTCAGCAAGCTCAACCTGATGCAGCACGGCCGACTGCTTCAGTCGATGAGTTTCGGTGTGTCGGTCTCGCGACTCGACAACTAGGCCGCCGTTGCTCGGTGGTATCGCCGTAGTCTCCCGGATACGATCTCGGATTACTCATCATGCGATGACAGCGCCGCGGAGGGCAGGCTGCTCGCCAAATCCGCCTCCACCTCACTTCGGCGTCGGAGCGGTGGCGCGGGGGATCGGCGGACCACGCCTTGAGGCGCGGGCCGATCTCCCCGCAGGCGGTGTCGACGGCCGCGAACACGGAGTCGACGGAGCCGACGCGCTCCGCGGAGCGCTTGGCGGTGGCGACGTGGGAGACGGTTAACGAGCGAATCTCCTTCGCCGGATTGAGGATGAGCTTGGCGGAGTCGTCACGCAGGTCGCGGAGCAGCTCGGCGGCATCCGTCCGGCTGTAGGCGGCACGCGCCTCGACGCGCAGGCCGTCGGACGAGTCGCGGATCTGGAGCAGCAGCTAGTCGACGCGGGTGGTGGCGTGGCCCCGCCACGGGACGCTGCTGAGCTACCACTCCGGCGATCGGTAGAGCGTCGACGGGCTTCGGCGTCGCAGAGCGAAATGCAGCCACGTCGCGCCGACGAGCACCGCGATCGAGATGACCCAGCCGAAGTACGGAATCGAGAGCATGAAGAGGGCGGCGATCGCCGCGACGACCCAGCCCCAGGTGGGCACTCCCTTGGGTGGCGGAGGAGTGCTGATCGCCACCTGCGCCGCGTAGGCCGGCGGTGGAGCGTCGTTCTCTCCGACCGTCGGCATGACGTCGTGGTCCGAGGGCCAAGTCTCGCCGACCTGGCCGGCCCGAGCGGCATGCAGCCTGACCTCGGCGGCGAATCTGGATCCAGCGACTGTGGCCCACACCGCCGTGATGCGTCCCTGGGGACTGGTGCAAGTAGCGGTGACAGTTTCGGTTTAGGCCGCGAGGGTCGCGGCTGGTTCTAGTTTCTGTTCGTATTCGATGGGGGTCAATCCGCCGAGGGTGTCTTGCGGGCGCTGCCGGTGATA
>JBHIXX010000009.1:0-82565 GCA_041984585.1 Pseudolysinimonas sp.
TCAGCATCCCCGAGAACGTCTCGGTGTCGATCGAGGGCCTCGAGGCCGGCAGCCAGATCCACGCGAGCGACCTCACGCTGCCCGAGGGCGCGACCCTGGTCAGCGACCCGGAGCTGCTCATCGTCAACGTCACGGTGCCGGCCGCGCCGAGCGAGGACGAAGAGTCCGCCGAAGGCGAGGAGTCCGCGGAGGGCGAAGAGGCCGCCGAGGGCGCCGAGTCGTCCGAGGACGAGGCCGCGGAGTAACCCTCCGCCCCCTCGCGCGTGTCCGACCGCACCTGGCTCGTGGCCGGGCTCGGGAATCCCGGGCCCGGCTACGCCGGCCATCGCCACAACGTCGGCCACCTCGTGGTCGACGAGCTGGCGGAGCGGATCGGCGCGCGCTTCGGCACCCACAAGGCGCAGTCCCTCGTCGCCGAGGGACGCACCGCGCCGGGCGCCCCGAAGCTGGTGCTCGCCAAGTCGACCGGCTTCATGAACAACTCCGGCGGTCCCGTCTCGCGGCTGCTCAAGTTCTACTCGCTGCCGCTCGATCGGCTCATCGTCGTGCACGACGAGCTCGACCTGCCGTTCGACACCATCCGGCTCAAGACCGGCGGGGGACCAGGCGGTCACAACGGTCTGCGCGACATCATCTCCGCGCTCGGGCCCGACTACATCCGGGTGCGCGTCGGGATCGGCCGCCCGCCCGGCCGTCAGGATCCCGCCGACTTCGTGCTGTCGAACTTCTCGAAGGCGGAGCGCGAGTCGCTGCCGAATCTCGTCGTCGACGCGGCGGATGCCGTGGAGCAGATCACCACCGACGGCCTGGTGGCGGCGCAGCAGCACTGGCACTCCCCGCGCGCGTGAGCCCTGCCGCGGGCTCGGCGGACTGACCGAGCCCGGCGGCGCGGGTCGGCCGCGGCGCGTAGGCTCGACGGAGTGCCCCTGGATCGCGTCCTCTCCGCGCTGACGCGCTCCCGCACCCTCGCCCCGGCTCTCGAGGCGGCGCGAGGCGATGCCGATCTCGCGATCGTTGACGGGCTCCGCGTGCCGCTGCTCGGCGCCATGCTCGACCGTCGCGGTCCCGCCCAGGCGCTGCTCGCCATCCCTGCCACGAGCCGCGAGGCGGACGCCGTGGTGGCGTCCGCCCGGGCCTGGCTGCCGGACGCCCTCGTGCTGCCGTTCCCCGCGTGGGAGACCCTGCCGCACGAGCGGCTGAGCCCGAGCGCCGAGACGGTGGGCGCGCGGCTGCGCGCGCTGCGCGAGATCGCGCGCTGGCAGGCGGACCGCGGCGCGGCGCCGGGGCACCTGATCGTGGTGGCGAGCGTGCGCGCGGCACTGCAGCCGTTGGCGCCGGGGCTCGCCGACGTGCCGACCGTGCAGCTGGCGGCCGGCGGCCGCGGGTACGACCTGGCCGAGCTGTCGGCGCGCCTCGTCGCGCTCGCCTACGCCCGGGTCGACCTGGTGACGCGTCGCGGCGAGTTCGCGGTGCGCGGCGGCATCCTCGACGTGTTCCCGCCCGACGCCGAGCACCCGGTGCGCGCCGACTTCTTCGGCGACGAGCTCGAGCAGCTGCGCGCGTTCTCGGTGGCCGACCAGCGCTCCCTCGACGGCGACCTGGAGCAGGTCGAACTGCTGCCCAGCCGCGAGCTGCTGCTCACCGACTCGGTGCGGCAGCGGGCGCGCGAGATGGCGGCCGAGTTCCCCACCCTCACCGGGATGCTGGAGAAGATCGCCGAGGGCATCCCGGCGGAGGGGATGGAGAGCCTCGCCCCGGCGCTCGTCGACGGTCTCGCCCCGCTGACCGACGCGTTCCCCGACGACGCCGCGGTCGCCGTGCTCGGGCCGGAGCGGGTGGCGACCCGTGCGCTGCACCTCGCCGAGACGAACCGCGAGTTCCTCGACGCCGCCTGGAACGCCGCCACGGCGGGCGCGCAGGCGCCGATCGATCTGGGCGCGGGTGACTTCCTCACCGTGCAGGGGCTGCGCCGCGCGGCGGCGCCCCGCCCGTGGTGGACGCTCAGTCCGTTCGACTCGGGGGACGACGACCTGCTGGTGGTGCCCGGCGCCCCGATCCCCAGCTTCGCCGGTCGGGTCGAGGGTGCGGTCGACCACGTCGCCGGTCTCGTCCGCGACGGGTGGGACGTGACCGTCACCGCCGGTGGAGCGGGTCTCGTGGACCGCGCGCGCGACGTGCTCGCCGAGGCGGGCGCCGTGCCGGAGTTCGCGCAGGCGCCGCTCGACGCGGGATTCGCGCTGCCCGACGAGAAGATCGCGGTGCTCGCCGAGGCGGAGTTCTACGGCCGCGCCGCCGGCGTCGACTCCCGGCAGACGAAGAAGCTCGCCAGCCGCCGCCGCACCGTCGTCGACCCGCTGCAGCTCAAGCCCGGCGACATCGTCGTGCACGAGACGCACGGCATCGGCAAGTTCGTCGAGCTGGTGCAGCGCGAGGTCGCCGGGGGCGGCCGGGTCGCGCGCGGCCCGCTCGGCACCGCGCACGAGAAGGTGGTGCGCGAGTACCTCGTGCTCGAGTACGCGCCGAGCAAGCGCGGCCAGCCGGGCGACCGGCTCTACGTGCCCACCGACCAGCTCGACCAGCTCTCCCGCTACGTCGGCGGCGAGGCGCCGGCCCTCTCGAAGATGGGCGGGTCGGACTGGGCCGCCGCGAAGGGCAAGGCGCGCAAGGCGGTGCGCGACATCGCCGTCGAGCTGGTGAAGCTCTACAGCGCGCGGATGGCATCCGCAGGCCACGCGTTCGGTCCCGACACCCCGTGGCAGCGCGAGCTGGAGGAGGCGTTCCCCTACGTGGAGACGCCCGACCAGCTGCAGACCATCGACGAGGTGAAGGCCGACATGGAGCGGCCCATCCCGATGGATCGGCTGCTCTCGGGCGACGTGGGCTACGGCAAGACCGAGGTGGCGGTGCGGGCCGCGTTCAAGGCGGTGCAGGACGGCAAGCAGGTCGCAGTGCTCGTGCCGACCACCCTGCTCGTGCGGCAGCACATGGAGACCTTCGCCGAGCGGTTCGCCGGGTTCCCCGTGCACCTGCGGGCGCTCAGCCGCTTCCAGAGCGAGTCGGAGTCGAAGGACACGATCGCGAAGCTCGCCACCGGCGAGGTGGATGTCGTGATCGGCACCCATCGCCTGCTCGGCGAGGCCGTGAAGTTCAAGGACCTGGGACTCGTCATCCTCGACGAGGAGCAGCGGTTCGGCGTGGAGCACAAGGACGCGCTGAAGAAGATGAAGACCAACGTCGACGTGCTCGCGATGAGCGCGACGCCGATCCCGCGCACGCTCGAGATGGCGGTCACCGGCATCCGCGAGATGTCGACGCTGGCGACGCCGCCGGAGGACCGGCATCCGATCCTCACCTTCGTCGGCCCCTACTCCGACAAGCAGGTGGCCGCCGCGATCCGGCGCGAGATGCTGCGCGAGGGCCAGGTGTTCTTCGTGCACAACCGGGTCGCCGACATCACCCGGGTCGCGTCGAAGCTGGCCGAGCTGGTGCCCGAGGCGCGCATCGCGACGGCGCACGGGCAGATGAGCGAGTCGGCGCTCGAACAGGTGATCGTCGACTTCTGGGAGCGCCGCGCCGACGTGCTGGTGACGACGACGATCATCGAGACCGGCATCGACATCGCCAACGCGAACACCCTGATCATCGACGACGCGCAGCGCTACGGCCTGAGCCAGCTGCACCAGATCCGGGGCCGGGTCGGGCGCGGGCGGGAGCGCGCGTACGCGTACTTCCTGTACGACGACCAGAAGCCGCTCACCGAGACCGCGCAGGACCGGCTCGAGACGATCGCCGCGAACAGCGAACTCGGCGGCGGCATGCAGATCGCCCTCAAAGACCTCGAGATCCGCGGCGCCGGCAACCTGCTCGGCGGCGAGCAGTCGGGCCACATCGCGGGTGTCGGCTTCGACCTCTACCTGCGCATGATCGGCGAGGCGGTCGCCACCTTCCGCGGCGACGTGGCCGAGGGGCAGACCGAGCTGCGGCTGGAACTGCCGGTCGACGCGCGCATCCCCGATGACTACATCGAGAGCGAGCGGCTGCGCCTCGAGGCGTACCAGAAGCTCTCCGCCGCGGCCGGGCCGGCATCCGCCGACGACGCCCTCGACGCGGTCGCCGAGGAGCTCACCGACCGCTACGGCGAGCCGCCGGAGCCGGTGCGGATGCTGATCGCCGTGTCGCGGCTGCGGCGCGCGGGGCAGCGGTCGGGGCTCAGCGACGTCGTCGCCGTCGGCGGCAACCTGCGCATCGCGCCGGCCGACCTGCCCGATTCCCGTCAGATCCGGCTGCAGCGGATGTACCCGGGCGGCCGCATCTTCGCGCAGACCCGGTCGCTCAGCATCCCGCTGCTCGCCGGGGTCGCCAACCCGACCGGCACCGACGAGGAACTGGTCGAGTGGGTCGCCGGGCTGCTCACCGCACTCTTCCCGCCGCCCGTCGGCGGCGACCCGGAGGTCAGCCCCGCGACGGCATGAGCGCGATGACGTTGCCCGCCGGGTCGGCGAACCAGGCGATGTCGGGGCCGCCCTGGATGCCGCCGCGCACGATCCCGACCTCGTCGTGCTCCATGCCGGGGTAGCGCAGCATCAGCACGCCCGCGGCGTTCAGCTCGGCGACGGCGGCGTCGAGGTCGGGCACCTCGAGATTGAGCGCGGTGTAGGCCGCCGGGGAGTGGTCAGGCTTCGGATAGGCGAACACGGTCGCATCATTCACCGTGATCATGAGTCCCTGCGGGATCTCGTGGACGGCGAACCCGAGGGTCTCGCCGTAGAACCGCCGCGCCGCGTCGAGATCGTCGACCGACATGCTCGCGAACGCGTTCGTCGTGGTGACCATGCGGTCAGCCTGGCACCGGTCCGTCGCCCGCGGAACCCCGGGTGGCGGAACCCTCACCGCCGTCTCCCGCGCCCGGCGACGGGGGCGCCGCCGGTGTGCTTCGGCGCGGCGTTCGCGGCGGCTCGGTGCGCCAGGCCCCGCCGACGGCGATCGGGATGAGCACCAGCGAGCGCAGGTCGAGCAGAGCGTGCGTGACGATCGGCAGCCAGATCGAGCCGGAGAGCACGTACAGCGCCGTGAACACCACCCCGAGCACCGTCGAGAAGGCCACCCCGATCGCGCCCTGGTAGAGGTGCAGCAGGCCGAACACGAGCGCGGCCGCGCCGAACGCGACGAGCGGGTCGGGCACCAGCCGGAAGACGAGCGCCGGCACCGCGAGCCGGAACAGCAGCTCCTCGATCACGCCCGCCCCGGTGGCGAGCGCGGCCCCGTAGGGCAGCTCGGCGCGCACCCGCGGCAGCAGCGGGCGGATGTCGCCCACGGCGGGAATCTCATCCATCCCCTCGCGGCGCAGCAGGAGCGCGGGCAGCAGGCCGCCGACGATCGCGGCGACGCCCGCGCCGATGGCGAACCCGGTGCCGGTCGAGGTGGCGAACCAGCCGACCGCGCCGGCGACCGACGGCAGGCCGCGGGCGGCGTCGAGCACGGCATCCGCGTCGCGCCAGGTCGCGAGCACCGTTGCCGCTGCGAGGCCGCCCAGGATGACGACCTGTTCGATCGTCCACCGGCGGTATACGCGCACGCGGGCCGCGGTCGTGCGCAGGCGGCGGAAGCGGGCGTAGTCGCGTCGCTCGCGCAGCACCGCGCGACCCACGAGCACGCCGAGCACCACGAGCAGCAGCGCGAGCGTGGTGAGGTCCATCGCTCCATTGTCGGGTCCGGCGCCGCGCCGGGCCGCGCGCGGACGACGATCGCGTCAGTCCGCCGTCGGGCGCCGCGCGGTGACCTCGATCTCGATGCGCATCCGAGGGTCGGCCAGCCCGACCTGCATCATCGTCGCCGCGGGCCGGATGTCGCCGAACGCGGCGCGCAGGGCCGGCCAGGTGCGCTCGAACTCCGCGGCATCCGGCAGCAGGTAGTGCACTCGGACGACGTCGGCCAGCGTCGCCCCAGCATCGGCGAGCGCCGCCTCGATGTTGCGCAGCGTCTGCTCGGTCTGCGACTCGATGTCGTCGGCGATCGTCATCGCGGCGTAGTCGAACCCGGTGGTGCCCGAGACGAACACCCACTCGCCGTCGACGACGGCGCGCGAGTACCCGATGCGGGTCTCGAATTCGGAACCGGATGAGATGAGTCGGCGCGGCATGGGACCTCCTGGGCGCGGCTCCACGCTAGCGTCCGAGGCGGCGTCGTCCCGTCCGGACGGACGCGACCGGCTGCGGCGCCGGGCGATCCGCGAGGATGAGTCGGGAAGGGGACGGTGTGACGGTCAGCGACGTGGGGTTCCGGTCGGAACGCGGGCCGATCCTCGTCGCCCTCATGCTGTCGGTCGGCGTCATCGCGATCGACTCCACCATCCTCGCCACGGCGGTGCCGACGATCGTCGCCGAGCTGGGCGGGTTCGCGTCGTTCCCGTGGCTGTTCTCGGGCTACCTGCTCACCCAGGCGGTCACCGTGCCGGTGTACTCGAAGCTGGCCGACATGTTCGGCCGCAAGCCGACGCTGCTGGTCGGGATCGGGCTGTTCCTGCTCGGCTCCATCGCCTGCGCCCTCGCCTGGGACATGCTGTCGCTCATCGTCTTCCGCGCCCTGCAGGGGGTGGGCGCGGGCGCCATCCTGCCCATCGCGATGACGATCGCCGGCGACATCTACACGGTGGCCGAGCGCGCCCGGGTGCAGGGCTACCTGGCGAGCGTCTGGGCGATCGCCGCCGTCGTCGGTCCGACGCTCGGCGGCGTCTTCGCCCAGTTCGTCGACTGGCGGTGGATCTTCTGGGTCAACCTGCCGCTGTGCCTGCTCGCCGGCGGGCTGATCTGGCGCGCCTTCCGCGAGCGGGTCGCCCGCACGTCGCGCCGCATCGATTTCGCCGGCTCGGCGCTGCTCATGGTGGCGCTCACGCTGCTGCTGCTCGGCCTGCTGCAGGGCGGCGTCGCCTGGGAGTGGTGGTCGCCGCCGAGCCTGCTCGTGTTCGCCGGCGCGGTCGTGCTGCTGGCCGTCTTCGTCGTCGTCGAGATGCGGGCGGCCGAGCCGATCCTGCCGTTCGGCGTGGTGCGCCGTCGCATCGTGCTCACCACGAGCCTCAGCGCCGCCGTCGTCGGCATGGTGCTGATGGGGCTCACCACCTACGTGCCCACCTACCTCGAGGGCTCGCTCGACCTCCCGCCGATCTGGGCCGGTCTCGCGCTCGCCGCCCTCACCGTCGGCTGGCCGCTCGCCTCCACGCTGTCGGGCCGCGTCTACCTGCGCATCGGCTTCCGCAACACCACGTTCATCGGCGCCGCCATCGTCGTGCTCGCCGTCGCCGCGCTCGCGCTGGTCGCGCCGTACCCGAACGTCGTGGTGACCGCTCTCTGCTGCTTCGTCACCGGCCTCGGCCTCGGCCTGCTGGCATCGCCCAGCCTCATCGTCGCCCAGGCGAGCGTCGCCTGGGAGGAGCGCGGCGTCGTGACCGGCGCCAACGCGTTCCTGCGCACCCTCGGCTCGACGGTCGGCGTCGCCATCCTCGGCGCCGTGACCACCGCCGTGCTCGCCGGCCGCCCCGCCGACGACGCGGCGGCCATCACCGACGCGTCCACCGCGGTGTTCGCGGTCAGCGCCGGCGCCGCGGTGCTCGCGCTGGTCACGGTGACGGCGATGCCGCGCACCCCGCCCCCGCCACGGGACGAGGTCGGCGAGCTCGACATCCCGGCGGGCTGAGGCGCGGGACAGGATGGGGGCACCGCCGTTCGGAGGAGGACCCGTGACCACCGCGTTCATCGCCCCGCCCCGCCGCATCCCGCCGCCCCTGCGATTCGGCCTGTGGATCTCGCGGCGGATCACCGGCGACGACGTGCTCGCCGCGCGGCTGCTCACCTGGTTCCCGAAGGCCGCGGTCGGCACGGCCGCACTCGAGGGGCTGGTCGCGCACTCGGTGGGGCGGGCCGACGAGCGCCTGTTGAAGATCGTGCGGATGACGGTGTCGTCGGCGGTGGAGTGCCCGTTCTGCATCGGGTTCAACGGACGCGACTGGGAGCGCCGGCTGACCGAGCCGGAGCTGGATGTCGTGCAGGGCCGCCGGGAGCCGGGCGAGGTCGCCACGCTGAGCGACGCGGAGCGGCTCACCATCGAGTACGTGCGGGCGATCTCGGCGACGCCGGTCGTGGTCCCCCGGGAGCTCGGCGAGCGCATGGCGGCCGAGTTCACCGAGCGGGAGCTGGTGGTGATCGCCACCACCGCGGCGCAGGTCAACTACTGGGCGCGCCTGATCGAGGCGCTGGGCTGTCCGCCGCTCGGCTGAGCCCCCGGTGCGGTCCGTGCCGCTCCCGCCGCTCGGCTGAAAGGATGTCGGCATGACGGCGCCGCACCCGCAGCTCGACGAACTGGTCGCGACCCTGGAGCGGCTGCGCGCACCCGGGGGCTGCGCGTGGGACCGCGATCAGACCCACGGCTCGCTCGTGCAGTACCTGGTCGAGGAGACCTACGAGCTGGTCGACGCCCTCGAGGAGGGCACCGACGCCGACCAGGTGGAGGAGCTCGGCGACGTGCTCTACCAGGTGCTGTTCCACGCCGACATCGCGCGCGAAGAGGGCCGGTACTCGCTCGAGGACGTCGCCGAGCACATGACCCGCAAGATGGTCGGCCGGCATCCGCACGTCTTCGGCGACGCCGTCGCCGACACCCCGGACGCCGTCATGGCCCGCTGGGACGACCTCAAGGCGCAGGAGAAGAGCCACCGCACGAGCGTGCTCGACGGCATCCCCGACCGGATGCCCGCCCTCGCCCTCGCCGACAAGCTGCTGGGCCGCGCCGAGAAGGTGGGCGTGACCCGTGAGCCGGCCGCCGTGCCGGCCGACGAGGAGCAGCTGGGCGCGCACCTGCTCGCCCTCGTGGCGGGGGCCCGGGCGGCCGGCCTCGACGCCGAGCGCGCCCTGCGCGGCGCCCTGCGCGGGCTGCGCGACGACGTCACCGCGACCGAGACGGTGTCGACCCCGGGAGGCTGACATGCTCTACGACCACCTCGACCGCGCCCCGCGGGTGCATCCGGATGCCGTGGTCGCGGCCGGCGCCGTGGTCAGCGGCGACGTCGAGATCGGGCCCGGCTGCCGCATCCTGCACGGCGCGGTGGTGAGCGCCGAGGGCGGTCCGATCACCCTCGGCGAGCACTGCATCGTGATGGAGAACGCGGTGCTGCGCGCGAGTGCATCCGACCCGCTGCACGTCGGCGACCACACCCTGATCGGCCCGCTCGCCTCGGTCTCGGGGGCGCGCATCGACCCGGAGGTGTTCATCGCCACCGGCGCGCGCATCTTCAACGGCGCCGTCGTCGGCCGCGGCAGCGAGGTGCGCATCAACGCGGTCGTGCACCTGCGCACCCGGCTCGAGGAGGGCTCGGTCGTGCCGATCGGCTGGGTGGCCGTGGGCGACCCGGCGCGCATCCTGCCGCCCGACGCCCACGACGAGATCTGGGAGGTGCAGCGCGAGCTCGACTTCCCGGGGTACGTGTTCGGGCTCGACCGCGACACCCCCGACCTCATGGTGCAGCTGACCGAGCGGTACGGGCGGCACCTCGGCCGGCACGCGGAGGACCACCGGCTCGACTGAGGCCCGCGCGGCCGTGTCGCACCCGGGGCGTGCGGGGACGCGGGGTCGTCGGCGCGTGCCAGGATGTCGGCATGCGCGCCGGACAGGTCGCGCTCACCGGCCGCGAGGCGGAGCAGGCGGCGCTGGAGAGCGCACTCGACGACACCCTCGCGGGTCGGGCGACCACCGTGGTGCTCTCGGGCGAGGCCGGCATCGGCAAGACGCGGCTGCTCGGCGAGTTCGCCCGCAGCGCCCGGGAGCGGGCGCTCGTCGTGTCGGGCCAGTGCGCCGACTCGGGCGCCGCGCCGCTGCCCTACGCCGCGGTGACCGGCATCGTGCGCGAGCTGGTGGCCGAGCTGGGGCTCGAGGCGGTGCGCGAGGCCGCCGGCCCGAACGCCGACGCGCTCGGCGCCGTGCTGCCGAGCCTCATCGACGTGCACGGGGGAGCGGGCATCGACCGCCTGCCCGGCGTCGTGACCGAGCTGATCGCGCGCGTCGCGCAGGGGCGACCGCTCGTGGTCGTCGTCGAAGACCTGCACTGGGCCGACGGCGCCACCCTCGCCGTGCTGCGCAATCTCGTGCTCGCCCTCGGCGACTCGCGCGCACTGCTGGTGCTCAGCTACCGCAGCGACGACGTCGGCCGCGGGCATCCGCTGCGCGGGCTGCTCGGCGAGCTGCGTCGATCCCGCCTCGCCCGCGACCTCGCGCTCGGCCGCCTCGACGACCCGCAGATCGAGCGCATCGTCGGCGACATCCTCGGCCGCCCGCCGAGCACGAGCGAGCTCGAAGACGTGGTCGAGCGCAGCGAGGGGGTGCCGTTCTACGTCGAGGAGATCGCCTCGTTCGTCGGCCGGTCGCTGCCCGACACCCTGCGCGACGTGCTGCTGCTGCGCTACGAGCCGCTCGCCCCGTCAACCCGGGAGGTGCTGCGCGTGGTCGCCGCGGGGGGCGTCGCCGTGCCGCAGGACATCCTCGCGACGGTGTTCGCCGGGCGCGAGGGCGAGCTCGAGGCGGCGGCGCGCGAGGCGATCGACGCCCAGATCCTGGTCGCCACCGACACCGGGTACGCGTTCCGGCACGCGCTCATGCAGGAGGCGATCCACGCCGAGCTGCTGCCCGGGGAGCGCTCGCGCATCCACGAGGCGTACGCCCGCGCCTGGGAGGACCTCGGCGCCGGGGCGGCGGCCCTCACCGCGGTCGCCGACCACTGGTGGCAGGCGCGCGACGCGCAGCGGGCGCTGCGGTCGGCGGTGGCGGCGCAGGCGGTCGCCGTGGAGTCCTGGGCGATGTCGACCGGGGCCGAGCTGGGAGAGCGCGCGCTCGAGCTGTGGGAGACGACCCCCGACGCCGAGGCCGTCGCCGGCATCCCGCACGCGGAGCTGCTGTCGCGCACCTCCCGGGCGCTGCACTTCGTGGCGCGCATCGACCGCGCCATCGCGCTCGCGCGGCAGGCGGTGGACGAGTGGCCCGAGGACGACCCCGCCGGGCTCGCCGAACTGCACGCGCGGTTCGCGTTCGCCGCCGGGCAGTCCGGCGCCGCGGAGCCGCTCGAGTTCGTGGAGCGCGGGCTCGCGCTGCTCACGCCGGGCGAGCACGACGGGGCCCGCGCGGCGCTGCTGCTCGAGATCGCCCGGGCGAAGCTGATGAGCAACGAGCTGCCGGTCGCGATCGAGGCGGGCACCGAGGCCCACGACCTGGCGCTCGCGGTCGGCGATCTGCCGACCGCGTCGATGGCGATCAACCTGCGCGCCGTCGCCCGCGTGGAGCGCGGCGACCTCGGCGGCCTCGACGACCTGCAGCGCGCGCTGGAACTCGCGGGCGACCATCCGCAGGCCGTGCTGCGCTACTACATCAACGGCTCGAACGCGTTCCTGCTGCTCGGGGAGTTCGAGCGCGGTCTCGAGCTCGCCCGCGAGGGGGCGGCCCGCGCGCGCCGGCTCGGCGCCGGCTACTCGGTGACGGCGATGCTCGAGGGCAACGCGATGGATGCCGCCGTGGCGCTCGGCCGCGACTGGGACAGCGTCGCCGACGAGAGCGCGCGGTTCGTGCGCGTGCTCGAGCCGAGCGTGTTCACCGCGTACCTGCGGGTCGGCATCCTGTGGTTACGGGTGTGGCAGGGGCGCTTCGACGAGGCGCAGGCCGACTGGGCCCGCGGACGTGAGGAGCTGGAGCGGCTGGGCGCGCTGGAGGAGCAGATCCGCCTGCCCGCCCTGGTCGCCCGCGCCGAGCTGGCCTGCTTCCTCGACGACCCGGATGCCGCCCTCGAGCTGACGTCCGAGGTGGTGGCGCCCGAGCATCGCCGGTTCCCGGCGCACGACCTGCGGCTGCTGGCCGTCGCGGCGCGGGCGATCGCGGCGATCCGGGCGCGCGGCGGCGAGGTCGACGACGCCCCGTACCGCGCGGCGTTCACCGAGTGCTCCGTGTGGCCCCGGTGCGCCACCTGGGAGGCGGTGTTCGCCGCGGAGCTCGGCGACGGCCCGTGGGCCGCCGTGATCGAGACCCCCGGGCCGGCGAATCTGCGGCCGTACGCCCGCTGGCGGTGGGCCGAGCAGCTGCTCGCGGCGGGCGACCGGGCGGCGGCGCGCGAACAGCTCGTGGACGCCGTCGCCGAGGCGGAGCGGATCGGCGTGGGCGCGGTCGCGGCTCCCGCCCGCGCGCTGCTGCGCGACGCGGGCCTCGACGACGCCGCACTCGACGACGTCGCCGCGGAGTCGGGGGAGCGCGACGAGCTGACGCCGCGCGAGCGGCAGGTGCTCGACCTGGTCGCGGAGGGGCTGAGCAACGCCCAGATCGCGACCCGGCTCTACATCTCGGGCAAGACGGTGTCGGTGCACGTCTCGGCGATCCTGCGCAAGCTCGGGGCGTCGAGTCGCACCGAGGCGGCCCGGATGCTGCGCGACCGCGAGTCGACCGGATAGCCCCGCGTCCCGGACCGGCCCGACCGAGCGACGTCGCGCGGCATCCGCGTGGACGAACGCCTCAGGAGGAGGCGGACCAGGGGTGTTCCGGCTTCGCATCGACCGGGACCCAGTTGAGATACCCGACCGTCTCGGGCGACGCGGTCACTCGGACCCCCGCGGCGAGCATCCGACGCATGAGGTTCCAGTCGCCGGGTTCGTGGACCATCCAGGCGAGCGGTTCGTAGCGGAAGAACGCGAGACCCGCGTGGTAGATCGCACCCTGGAAGCTGAAGCCGCCGTGCCGGGGTGGGTCGCTCCAGATGCGGGACTCGCGCCCGGTCACGAGATCCCTCTGGATCAGGGCTCCATAGGCGAGCTCGGACCGCGTCGCGCGGGCCGCATCGAGCAGGGTCGAGACGTGGTGGGGGGTGAACTCGTCGTCGTCGTCGAGCGGCGCGATCCAGCGGCCAGCGGCGAGTTCGATGCCGAGGTTGCCCGCCGGGGTCCCGGCGACTCGCCATCGGCTCAGCGGGTCGACCGGGTAGTCGCCGCGTTCCGCGAGCTCTTCGTAGCGGACGCGCGGGTCGTCGATCGCCGCGATGGCGGCCCGTGTCCGCGGGTTGGGGCCGTCGTTGACGACGACGACATCCAGATTCGCGTGCGACTGTTCGAGCACCGAGGGCAGCGCGGTGTCGACGAGCTGCCGCGTGCGGTTGTGGCTCGCGATCCGGACGGTCACCAGAGGGTCGGGGACGGTGAAGGCGAGTTCGTACGACGGATGCTCCCGCGTGGCGGCGAGTTCTTCGCGGAGCTCGGGGATGCGATCGAGATCCCGCCGCCGCCGCTCGAGCTCGACGGCGAGCACCTCGTCGAGTCGCGCGCTGAGCGCCGCCACCTCGGCGCGGAGTTCCTGTACCTGGGCGGCACCCGTGAGCGAACGGACCCTCGTGCCCAGGGCGCGGCGCATCCGGTTCAACATCTCGCAGGCATCCTCTCAGGCCGCTCCCGGCGCATCGTCCCAGGCGGCTTCGGCGACCAGCTCAGCGGCCCCGTCGGGCCCGCGCCGGATGAGGAGATCGAGGATCGACAGTTCGTGGTCGTCGCCCTGTCCGAGACTCGCGGCGGCGGGGAAGAGAAGACGGAGTCCCGATCGGGCGAACGCCTCGGACGCGTACAGCTCCCGCCCGCCCGCGAGGTTGTAGTACTCGGAGGCCCCGAGCCGTCGGCAGACATCGATCACCCGCGTCTGGGCGTCCGCGGCGCTCGGGACGCCGAACTCCGAGACGGCGCGGATCGGAGTGTCGATGCCGATCCGCTCGGCGACGAGCCGCAGCGACCTGACGAGGAAGGCGCCGAGTCGGGATTCCTCGGTGCGGAGCACCTCGTGAAGCAGTTCGAGGCCCACCTCGAGGTGCGGGGCACGCCGGTAGGCGTTCGCGACCCGCGCCTCGAGGTGCTGCCGCGTCGAGCGGTCGAACGCGAGCCGACGATCGGCGATCGGCGTCGGGAGCGGCGCGCGGGAGAGTGGGAGGGTCAGCCACACGATCCGTCCGTCGAGCCGGATCCGGTTGCGATTGACCCAGCCGCCGGAGCTGTACTGCACGTCGTCGTAGGCGACGAACTCGTCGACGCTCGCCAGAAGCCGCCAATAGCCGAGGTAGGGCAGGAAGTACGGCTGCATGACGGCGACCCGGTGCCCGCTCACCCGTGCGGCCCCTCGTAGGGGCCGGGAATCGGGATGTCCGTGAGGTACCGCGCGGCCGTCCCGTGGCGCACCTCGGGCTGTCGCGGCAGTCTCCCGTCGAGCCAGTGCTCGACCGACATGTCGGCCTCGTTGTAGCCGAAGAGTGCGCGGATCGACGTGCTCGACGACACCCGCGCGTTGATCTCGAGCAGCCACCAGTGGTCGCCCTCGCGCCGGAACTGGAGGTTGGTCGGACCGTCGAACCGATAGGCCGCGGCGAGTCGGCCGAGCACCGCCTCCAGCGAGGGCGTCGGGTCGACCACGGTCGCGCGGCGGGTCATCCCCTCGGGAGCCAGCCGGCGCCGCAGGGCCATCCGTGCCGCGATCCCCCCTCGTCCGTCGCCGAACACCGCCACGGTGTACTCGTCGTCCGCGGAGCCGACGATCCGCTGGGCCAGCAGCTCGGTCCCGATGCGGTGCCGGAACGGTGCGAGGTCGCCCTCCGTCTCGACGCGGACCTGTCCCCGGCCGCCGTAGCCGGTGCGGGGCTTGAGCAGGAACGGCACCCCGAGTTGGGCGGCGAGTTCGGTGAACTCGGTGGCGATGCTGGTGGGGATCCGCGTCGGATCACGGCCCGTCTCGAGATCCGCGTCGAGCACGCCCTTGTCGCGGCTTGCGCGCAGCGCCGCACGGGAGTTGAGGGCGATCCGCGTCTCACTCCCCACGCTCAGACCCCCACGCAGGGCCCGATCGAGATCGGCGTCGAGGGTCGGGATCACGAGCTCGACCCGCGCGTCGGCGACCGTCGTGCGCAGCCATTCCGGGTAGTCCTCGTCGGCGCTGGGCGGACAGGTGCGGAACTCGTCGCACCAGACGGCACCCACCGCGTCCCGATGGATGTCGACGCCGACGAGCCGGATCCCGGGGCGGGCGTCGCGGAGCGATCGGAGGACTCCGTAGCCGGTGACCGCGCCGACGCCGGTGACCAGCACCACCGTCATGGCAGCATCGCCCGACGCATCCGAGCGAGTCCAGCCGCGAGATCGACCCTCGGACGCCCGCCGAGCGCGATCCAGCCGGAATCGCCGGGATCGGGCATGCTCGGCGGGTCGCGACCGTCTCCGGCCGCGACGACCGTCCCGTTGCCGAACACCCGGATCGCGGTCGTCGCCACCTCGGCGAGGCTGTGCATCCGCGGGGACCCGATCGTGACGGTCCCGTCGGCGGCGCCCGCGACCGCGAGCGCCACGGCGGCCGCCGCGTCGTCGAGGTGGAGGTAGTCGCGTCGGGCGGTCCCGCTGCCGCGGAGTCGGATCTCGCCGCCCGCCGCCGCGGTCTCGGCGAAGTGGTAGGGCAGATCTTGGTGCGGGCGGCACGCGCCCTCCGCGTCGTAGACGTGGGTGAGGCGCACGATCGTGGCTGGCAGCTCTATGTCGGCGAGCACCCGCTCCCCGGCCGCCTTGGACTCCGGGTACAGCGCGGGCCCGGGGTACCGCTCGGGATATCCGGCGTAGGCGGTGGAGATGTGGATGAGTCGGCGGGCGCCTGCCCGGGCGGCGAGTTCCGCGACGGCGCGCGCCCCGTCGACGTTGAGGCGTCGCGAGGTCGCCGCGTCGCCGTCGGTGGACGCCGCGACGTTCACCACCGCGTCGGCGCGCACGATGCCGTGGGCGTCCCGCAGGACGTCGGGGGGAGCGAGCAGGTCGAGTGCGATGTCTCCGCCGCGCCGCGCCGCGGTGAGCACGGTGGCCCCGTCCGCGCGGAGGCCGGCCCGGATCGCGGATGCGATCGGCGAGCGACGACCGACGACCACCACGCGCATGGCTGGTACCCTACCCATGCCCGATCCGCTGGCCAGATGATCGGCCGAGGGGGTCCCGTGACGATCGCGAGGATCCCCGTGATGCGCCCGGTTCCGCCTCCGGCGGACGGGGTGGTCGCCCGCCTCGGACAGATGCGCGAGTCCGGATGGTTCGCCAACTTCGGACCGCTGTCGCGCGAGTTGGAAGCGCGCCTCGCCAGCAGGCTGGGTACCACGGCGGATCGGGTCGTTCTGGCGTCCAGCGCGACCACCGCCCTGACCGGCGCGCTCGCCGTCGCCGACGCGGACGCGTGGACGCTCCCGTCGTGGACCTTCACCGCGACGGCGGCGGCGGTGTTGGCGGCGGGGGGCAGGCCCGACTTCGCCGACGTGTCGGCCGACGACTGGTGGCTGCGGCGCTCGCCCGAACGCGGTCACGGCACACTCCGGGTCGCGCCCTTCGGTGCGGGATTCGGACCGGAGGCGTGGACCGGCCGCGGTGAGGTCGTGGTCGACGCCGCCGCGTCCCTCGGAGACGACGCCCTCGAGCTGACCGATCTGCCCGAGACGGCTTCGGTGGTCTTCTCGCTGCACGCCACCAAGGTGCTCGGAGCCGGGGAGGGCGGCGTCGCGGTCTTCGGCGACGCCGAGCGCGCCCGACGGTTCCGCGCCTGGACGAACTTCGGCTTCGAGTACACCCGCGAGTCGCTTCGGCCCGGCGTGAACGGCAAGCTGCCCGAGGTGTCCGCCGCCGTCGCCCTCGCCGCGTTCGACGCCTGGCCGTCGGAGAGGTCGGAGTGGGAGGCCGCCCGGTGCGCCGCCGACGGCATCTCGGACCGGCTCGGACTCGTCGGCGCCCCCGGTCAGAGGGGGCGTGTGTCGCCCTACTGGGTGGTCCGCCTGCCCGATCGGCCCACTCGCGACACGGTCGTGTCCACGCTGGACGCCCGAGGCATCGACACCCGCCGCTGGTGGCGGGACGGCTGTCATCGCATGCCCGCCTACCGAGACGTCCCGCACTCGGGCCTCGGCGTCACGGAGGATCTCGCCGACACCGTCGTCGGTCTTCCGTTCTCGCGAACGTTCGCGGGACGCGACGCGGAGCGTGTCGAGGCCGCGCTCGTCGAGGCGCGCGACGCCGCCTCCGCGTGGTAGCGCGATCGTCGGCGTCGCCCGCCCTGGCAGACTGGACGACCGTGGCCGACCAGGTGAACCCGCCCCGCGGGATGCGCGACTTCCTCCCGGCGGAGAAGGCGAAGCGCGACGCCGTGCTCGACGTCATCCGCCGGTCGTACCGGGCCCACGGCTTCGACGAGATCGAGACGCCCGTGGTCGAGGACTCCGCCCGGCTGCACGCGGGCCTCGGCGGCGACAACGAGAAGCTCGCCTACGCGGTGATGAAGCGCGGGCTCACGGTCGACGACCTGCGTGCCGCCGCTCAGCCGCTCGACCTCGCCGACCTGGGCCTGCGCTTCGACCTGACCGTGCCGCTCACCCGGTTCTACGCCTCGCACCGCGCCGAGCTGCCCGCGGTGTTCCGCTCGATCCAGGTGGCGCCGGTGTGGCGCGCCGAGCGTCCGCAGAAGGGCCGCTACCGGCAGTTCGTGCAGTGCGACATCGACATCATCGGCGAGCCCGGCATCCGAGCCGAGGCGGAGCTGCTGCTGGCGACCCTCGACACGCTCGACGCCCTCGGTCTCGAGGGCGGCTTCATCCGGGTCAACGACCGGCGCCTGCTCACCGGGATGCTCGACGGCTTCGGCTTCACGCCCGACGAGCGGGAGTCGGTGCTCATCACCATCGACAAGCTCGACAAGCTCGGGCCCGACGGCGTCGTCGCCGAGCTGCGCGAGCGGGGTGCGACCCCGGATGCGGTCGACGCGTTCGCCGCGTTCCTGCGCCGCCCGGTGACGATGGAGTTCCTGCCGTTCGGCGAGGCCGCCATCCGCACGGCCCTGCCCGACGGCGCGGACGACGCGGTCGTCGCCGACCTCGCCGCGCTCGGCGAGGCGGTGCTCGGCGCGCGCCTCGGGGCTGCCGAGTCCGCGGGCTCGGTCGAGGCGCCGATCGTGCTGCAGTTCGACCCGTTCCTCGTGCGCGGGATGGGCTACTACACCGGCCCGATCTTCGAGCTGGCGCACCCGAGCGTGCCGTACTCGCTCGGCGGCGGCGGTCGCTACGACGGGATGATCGGACGCTTCCTCGGCACCGACGTGCCGGCCACCGGGTTCTCCCTCGGTTTCGAGCGCCTCGTCGACCTGGTCGACCTCCGGGAATACGGGCCTCTTGGGGGACGGGTCGCGCTCGTCCACGACCAGGATGTTCCCCTCGATGAGTTGCTATCGCTAAAGAGCGCGCTCCTGCGGGGTGACGGGGTCCCGCACGGGCTTGGTACCGCGCATCGCGTCCGCTTGGTTTCGCGCACGAAGAACGTGAAGAACCTGCTCGATTCCCTCGCCGCGGATGGATTCAGTCACTTCGCATTCGTGTCGGCGGGGGCGGATGCCGCGACGCTGGAGCTGCGCCCGCTCGGCTGAACCGCGTCGCTAGGCTGAGAGCGACCACCACCCCCGATTCAGCCAGGAGCACCCATGTCCGGAATCGAAGCCGTCGGCGCCCGCGAGATCCTCGACTCGCGCGGCAACCCCACCGTCGAGGTGGAGGTGCTCCTCGAAGACGGCACCGTCTCGCGCGCCGCCGTTCCGTCGGGCGCGTCGACCGGAGCGTTCGAGGCCTACGAGCTGCGCGACGGCGACAAGGACCGCTACCTGGGCAAGGGCGTCGAGAAGGCCGTCGAGAGCGTGCTCGACGTGCTCGGCCCGGCCATCGAGGGGTTCGAGGCGAGCGACCAGCGCCTCGTCGACAGCGAGCTGATCGCCGTCGACGGCACCGACAACAAGTCGAAGGTCGGCGCCAACGCCATCCTGGGCGTCTCGCTCGCCGTGGCGAAGGCCGCGGCCGACTCGGCCGACCTGCCGCTGTTCCGCTACGTCGGCGGGCCCAACGCGCACACCCTGCCGGTGCCGATGATGAACATCATCAACGGCGGCGCCCACGCCGACAACGGCATCGACGTGCAGGAGTTCATGATCCTGCCGACCGGCGCCGAGACCTTCCGCGAGGCGCTGCGCTGGGGCGCCGAGGTCTACCACGCGCTGAAGGGCGAGCTGAAGAAGAACGGTCTCGCCACGGGACTCGGCGACGAGGGCGGCTTCGCCCCCGACCTGAGCACCGCCCGCGAGGCGCTCGACTTCATCGTCGCGTCGATCTCGGCCGCCGGGTTCGAGCCGGGCAAGGACATCACCCTCGGCCTCGACGTCGCGTCGACCGAGTTCTTCGCCGACGGCGTTTACTCCTACGAGGGCGCGTCGAAGACCGCTGCCGAGATGACCGCCTACTACGAGGGTCTCGTCGCCGACTACCCGCTGGTGACCATCGAGGACCCGCTCGCCGAGGACGACTGGGACGCCTACGTCGCGCTCACCGCGGCCCTCGGCTCCACGGTGCAGCTGGTGGGCGACGACCTGTTCGTCACCAACCCGGCCCGCCTGCAGAAGGGCCTCGGCCTCGGCGTCGCGAACTCGCTGCTGGTGAAGGTGAACCAGATCGGCACGCTCACCGAGACTCTGGATGCCGTGAGCCTGGCCCAGCGCCACGGCTACACCGCGATCCTGTCGCACCGGTCGGGTGAGACCGAGGACACCACCATCGCCGACCTCGCGGTGGCGACCGACTGCGGTCAGATCAAGACCGGCGCCCCGGCCCGCTCGGAGCGCGTCGCGAAGTACAACCAGCTGCTGCGCATCGAGGAGGAGCTCGGCGACGCCGCGGTGTACGCCGGCGCCTCCGCGTTCCCCCGCTTCAGCGCGAAGTGACGCCCGCCGGGCGGGTCGCCCGGCTGTGAGCCGACCGGGATGCCGCGTGCCCGCGCGACGCGCGGCATCCGGTCGCCTAGCGTGACTTCGTGGCGAGGAGCGAGGCGGGTCGACGCGGCGGACGTGCCGCGCGTGCGCCGCGCGACGACGACGGGTCGACCGAGGAGTCGGTCGGGCTCGCCTGGCTGCGCGACTTCCGACTCTCCGGCTTCGCCCTCACCGTGCTCGGGCTGCTCGCCGCGGCGATCGTGATCCTCGCCCCGGGACTCAAGACGCTCGTCGAGCAGCAGCAGGAGATCGCCCGGCTTGAGCAGCAGGTGGCCGACGCCCAGGACGCCGTCGACGACCTCACCGAGCAGATCGCGCGCTGGGACGACCCGGCCTACGTCGAGTCGCAGGCCCGCGACCGGCTCTACTACGTCTATCCGGGCGACTTCGCCTACATCGTCGTCAACGGCGACCAGGTGGCGACGACGGATGACGGCCTGCCGATCAGCGACGAGATCCAGTCGACCGAGGTGGACTGGCTGCGCGCCGTGCTCGCCAGCGTCTACGAGGCGGGCCTGACCGACGCGCCTCCCGCCGACCTCGACTCGCCCGGCCTGCTCGACAGCCCGGTCACCGGGTAACGTCGCGGCATGACCCGGCCGCCCTTCGACCCGCCGACGACCGCCGAAGTGGCCGTCGTCTCGGCGCAGCTCGGCCGCCCCGCTCGCGACGTCGCCGGCATCGCGGCGCGCTGCGTCTGCGGCAACCCGACGGTCGTCGCCACGGCGCCGCGGCTCGCCGACGGCACCCCGTTCCCGACGGTCTACTACCTCACGCACCCCGCGGCGACGTCGGCGATGTCGACCCTCGAGGCGACCGGCGTGATGCCCGAGCTCGCGGCGACGCTCGACGATCCGGATGTCGCGGCCGCCTACCGCGCGGCGCACGAGGCGTACCTGGCCGACCGCGCCGCCCTCGGCGACGTGCCCGAGGTCGAGGGCTACTCGGCGGGCGGCATGCCCGACCGGGTGAAGTGCCTGCACGCGCTCGCCGCCCACGCGCTCGCCGCCGGACCCGGCGTCAACCCGATGGGCGACCGCGCGCTCGAGCTGTCGACCTGGTCGCCGAGCCGGTGCGTGTGCGCCGACCCGGGTGCGGCGACGGCCGGGCGCGGCCCGCAGGAGTGAGGCGCGGCGTGCGACGGCTCGCGCCCGGTGCGGCGGCGCTCGTCGCGGGCCTGCTGCTCGCCCCTTCGGGCGCGGCGACGGTCGACCCGGCGCCGGGCGACGCCGACCGGGCGCCCGCCGTCGCGCCGGCCGCGCTGCCGGCATCCGGCGGAGCGGGCGGCGACCTCGTGCGCGAGCGGGAGTACTGGCTCGACGAGTACGGCATCCGCGACGCCTGGGCGGTGACCCGCGGCGCGGGGGTGACGATCGCCGTGATCGACAGCGGCATCGCGGCGGGAGTGCCCGACCTCGCCGGCGCGGTGGTCGGCGGCGCCGACTTCTCGGGGCTGGGCTCCGCCGACGGGCGCACCCCCGTGGGCACGGATGCCGCCCCGCACGGCACGCTGGTCGCGTCGCTCGCCGCGGGGCGCGGCACCGGTCCGGGCGACGGCGTGATCGGGGCCGCCCCGGAGGCCGACCTGTTGTCGCTGTCGATCGGCTTCGGGCAGGGCGCGACCGACTCCGACGCCCAGGTCGCGGCGGCGGTCATGTGGGCCGTCGACCAGGGGGCCGACGTGATCAACATGTCGCTCACCCGCAACACGCTCACCTGGCCGGAGAGCTGGGACGAGGCGTTCCTCTACGCCGCCGAGCAGGACGTCGTCGTGGTGGTCGCCGCGGGCAACCGGGCGAGCGGCACCGTCGAGGTCGGGGCGCCGGCGACGATGCCCGGCGTCCTGACGGTCGCGGGCGTCGATCGCGACGGCCGGGCGAGCTGGAACGCGTCGTCGCAGGGCATCACCATCGGCGTCGCCGCCCCGAGCGAGGACCTCGTCGGCGTCACCCCGAGCGGGGAGTACGTCACCTGGGCGGGCACCAGCGGCGCGACGCCGATCGTCGCCGGGATCGTCGCCCTGGTGCGCGCCGCGCACCCCGACCTGGATGCCGCCAACGTCATCCAGCGACTCATCGCGACCGCGCGCGACGCGGGCCCCGCCGGACCCGACTTCAGCTACGGGTTCGGGCTCGTCGACGCGGGTGCGGCGGTGCGCGCCGAGGTGCCGCAGGTGACCGAGAACCCGATGGGCGACCTCGCCGAATGGGTGCGCATCAACCGCCGCGCCGAGGCGACGCCGTCGCCGGTGCCCACCGAGACGCCGACGCCGCAGCCGATCGCGTTCCCCGATCCGATCGGCGTTCTGCTGCCCGAGCCGACCGACCTGCAGCTGCTCGGACCGCCGCTCGTGGTGCTGCTGCTGCTCGCCGTGACAGGGGGCGGACTGCTGGTCGGGACGCTGACGCGAAATCGGCCGCCCCGGGCGCGGTAGATTGGAGCTTGACTTCCCAGCGAGAGGCCCCTTTTCCCGTGCCCAAGATCCTGATCGTCGGCGGTGGCTACGCCGGCTTCTACACGGCCCTGAAACTCGAGAAGCACCTCGGCCGTCGTGAGGCCGAGGTCGTGATGGTCGACCCGCTGCCGTACATGACCTACCAGCCGTTCCTCCCCGAGGTCGCGGCCGGGTCGATCGAACCGCGGCACGCGGTCGTCGCCCACCGTCGTCACCTGAAGAAGACCAAGGTGGTGACGGCATCCGTCACCGGCATCGACCACGCGTCGAAGACCGCCACCGTCACGCCCGCCGTCGGCGAGCCGTGGCAGGAGTCGTACGATCTCGTCGTCGTCACCGCCGGCGCCGTGTCGCGCACGTTCCCGATCCCGGGCGTCGCCGACGAGGCGATCGGCCTGAAGACGATCGAAGAGGCGATCGCCATCCGCGACCGCATCACCGACAACTTCGTCAAGGCGTCGAACCTGCCCGCCGGGCCGGAGCGCGACCGCCTGCTCACCGTCGTCGTCGTCGGCGGCGGGTTCGCCGGCATCGAGCTGTTCGCCGAGCTGCGCTCGTTCGCGAGCGCCCTCGTCGGCTCGTTCGACGGCATCACCATCGACGACACCCACTTCCACCTCATCGAGGCGATGGGCCGCATCATGCCCGAGGTGTCGCTGCCGACGAGCCACTGGGTGCTCAAGAACCTCGACCAGCGTGCCGCGACCGTGCACCTCGACACGCAGCTCGCGAGCGCCGTCGGCGGCGTCGTCGAGCTGTCGACCGGGGAGTCGTTCGAGGCCGACACCATCGTGTGGACGGCGGGCGTCATGGCCCACCCGATGCTCAAGGGCACCGACCTGCCGCTCGAGGAGCGCGGTCGCCTGCGCGTCGGCGCCGACATGCGCGTGCGCACCGAGGACGGCGACATCGTCGAGGATGCCTGGGGCGCCGGCGACGTGTCGGCCGTGCCCGACCTCACCGGTGACGGCGTGGGCGGCTACTGCGTTCCCAACGCCCAGCACGCGGTGCGTCAGGGCAAGCTGCTCGCCAAGAACCTGGTGGCGTCGCTGCGTGACGAGTCGCCGCGCGAGTACCGCCACAAGAGCCTCGGCGCGGTCGCCGGCCTCGGCCTCTACGTGGGCGTGTTCCAGTGGCGCAAGCTCGCGATCAAGGGCTTCATCGCCTGGGTGATGCACCGCGGCTACCACGGCCTCGCCATCCCGATGTGGGAGCGCAAGATCCGCGTGTTCGGCAACTGGATCATGAACTTCCTGCTGCGCCGCGACCTCATCGGCATCCCGGCCCGCGACACCCCGCGCGCCTGGTTCGAGGAGTTCGCCTCCCGCCCGAAGGGCTGATCCGCCGGATAGCCTGAGCGGGCTCCCGTAGCCCAACCGGCAGAGGCGGCCGACTTAAAATCGGCACAGTCCGGGTTCGAGTCCCGGCGGGAGCACGTGGACGCCGTCCGAATCCGTCGTGCGACGCCGGACGACTCGGCGGCGATCCGTGAGGTCGAGCGCCGAGCCGGCGAGCTGTTCCGCAGCGTCGGACTCGGTGCGATCGCCGACGAAGATCCGCCGGACGAGGCGGCGTTGGCCGGGTTCGCCGCCGCCGATCGCGCCTGGGCCGCCACGGACGCACGCGGCGCCGTGATCGGATATGCGCTCGTTCGGGTCGTCGACGACCGCGCCCACCTCGAGCAGGTGTCCGTCGACCCCGGATGGGCGCGGCGCGGCATCGGCGCCGCGCTGATCGAACAGGTCGCGGAGTGGGCACTCGCGCGCGGGCTCGAGGCGATGACGCTGACCACCTTCGTCGACGTCCCCTGGAACGCCCCGTACTACCGACGCTTGGGCTTCGTCGGCGTGGACTCCGACGCTCTCGGGCCGGGGTTGCGGAACATTCGCCGGCGGGAGCGGGAGCAGGGCCTCGACCGGTGGTCGCGGACGGCGATGATCCGGGAGTTGGGCGAGCGTGTTTCCGGTTCGTGACGTTTCCGCCGCGCGCTTGCTCGCTGGGACGCTCGTCTGGGACAGTTGACCCACTTCCGGCCGTCCGGCCGGGGGCCGCCGATCGCACCGGAGGCCGGGATGCGGGTTCCCGTCGAGCAGCGCCGCCGCGCGCTGGCCGAGGCCGGCCTGCGCGTCATTGCGCGCGACGGCGTCGCGGCAGCCACAACCCGCGCGGTCGTCGCGGAGGCCGGGATGAGCCTCGCGAGCTTCCACTACGCCTACCGCTCGCGCGACGAACTGCTGCGCGAGGTCGTGCGGCTCGTCGTCGCGGGGGAGCGCGAGGTCGCCTCGGCCGTGCTCGACGCGAGCGGGGTCGAGGGCGCGGGAACCGGCCCCGAGGCGCTCGCCGCCCTCGTCGGCGCCGGGCTGCGCGCCTACCTCGCGAGCGTCGACGCCGACCCGGGCCGCGAGCAGGGGATGCTCGAGCTCACCTTCGCCGCCCTGCGCACCCCCGAGCTGGAGGGGGTCGCGGCCGAGCAGTACGCGCAGTACCGCGGGCTCGTGGTCGACCTGCTCACCGCCGCCGCGACGGCGACCGGGATGCGGTGGACGCGTCCGGTCGACGAGCTGGCGCGCACCGTCGTGGCGCTCTCCGACGGGCTCACGATCGCGGCGCTGGTCGAACCCGGCACCGACACCGGGGCGGCGGGCGACGTGATCGTGCCGGCCCTGCTCGCCCACGCCGTCCCCGACTCCCCGCCCGACCTCGCATCACCCGACCTCGCGTCATCCGACCCCGCGACTTCCGCGCCCTCCGAGAGGACCCCCGCATGACCGCCGAGCCGCCCGCATCCGCCGCCCCGGACGCCGCATCCGCGGAGCCGACGACCCCGCACCTGTTCGCCGAGCCGACCCGCAAGGTGGGCGGCTGGTGGATTGCGGGCTTCGCCGTCGCCTGGCTGGGCGTGTGGATGGCGCAGCTCACTCCCGTGCAGCTACTGCTGCCGGTGCAGGTCGACGCGCTCATCTCGACGGACTCCTGGCAGGACTCGGTGCTCGCCTTCGGCGTGGTGTCGGGCATCTCGTCGATCTGCGCGATCATCGCCTACCCGCTGACCGGCGCGTTGAGCGACCGCACCGTCTCGCGGTTCGGCCGTCGCCGGCCGTGGATCGTCGGAGGTGCGCTGCTGTTCGCGGGCAGCCTCCTCGCCCTCGGTCTGCAGGAGACGATCGTCGGCGTCGCCGTGCTCTGGTCGCTCGCGATCACGGGCTTCTGCGCGCTCTCCGCCGCCCTCACTGCGACGATCTCCGACCAGGTGCCGGTCGGCCAGCGCGGCCTCGTGTCGGGGTTCATCTCGGCGCCGCAGGCGGTCGGCATCATCGTCGGCCTCATCCTCGTCACCGAGCTGTTCGTCGGCGCCCTGCTCGGCTACGCGGCGCTCGCGGTGCTCCTGCTGCTGCTCGTCATCCCGTTCCTGTTCGTGAAGGATGCGGTGCTGCCGCGCGAGCAGCGCGAGCCGTTCACCCTGCGGCGCATGATCCAGGGCTTCTGGATCAGCCCGACCAAGCACCCCGACTTCGGCTGGACCCTGCTCGGGCGCGTGCTGGCGAACATCGGCAATGCGCTCGGCACGAGCCTGCTGCTGTACTTCCTGATCTTCGGGCTCGGCCGGGAGAACCTGCAGGCCGAAGACGACCTGCTCGTCACGACGCTCATCTACATGGTCTGCTCGATCGTCGCGTCGATCGTCTGCGGCCGGCTCTCCGACGTGCTCGGCCGCCGCCGTGTGTTCGTCGTGGTCGCCTCGCTGCTGCAGGCGTCCGGCGGCGTGCTGCTCGTGGTCTGGCCGTCGTTCGACGCGCTCCTGATCGGCGCCGTGCTGCTCGGCCTCGGCTACGGCTGCTTCCTCTCCGTCGACCAGGCGCTCGCCACCCAGGTGCTGCCGGATGCCCACAGCCGCGGCAAAGACCTCGGCATCATGAACATCGCGAGCGCCGTGCCGCAGGCGAGCGCCCCCATGCTCGGCGCCCTCGTGGTCACCGCCTTCGGCGGTTTCGCCGCCCTGTTCGTGGCCAGCTCGGTCTTCTCGGTGCTCGGCGCGCTCGCCGTGCTGCGGGTGCGGGGCGTGCGATGACCCTCGACCTCACCGCCCCCGCGACGCGCCCCTGGGAGACGCCGGCCGACTACTGGCCCGCGCTCACCGCGGCGACGGGGTACCTCGACGCCCCGGTCGGGGCGTTGCACCGCGGCGCGCTCGCCCACAACGCGCATGACCTGCTCGCCCGCGCCGACGGCCTGCCGATCCGGGTGGCCAGCAAGTCGGTGCGGGTGCGCGGCGTGCTCGACGCCGTACTCGCCACCCCCGGCTACGCGGGCGTGCTCGCCTACTCGCTGCCCGAGGCGATCTGGCTCGCCGAGACCGGAGACGAGCGGTACGCGGATGTCGTGGTCGGCTACCCGACGGCGGATCGCGCCGCGCTCGCCCGCCTCGCGACCTCCGAGACCGCCGCCGCTCGGGTGGCGATCATGATCGACGACGTCGCCCAGCTCGACCTCGTGGCCGCTGCCGTTCCACCGGGGTCGCGGTCGCTGCCGATCCGGGTGGCCCTCGAGCTCGACGCGTCGTTCCGGCATCCGCTGCTCGGCCACATCGGGGTACGGCGCTCCCCGCTGCGCGACGCGGACGCCCTCGGTGCCCTGGCCGAGGAGGTGGTGCGCCGGCCCGGGTTCCGGCTCGCGGGCGTCATGGGCTACGAGGCGCAGATCGCCGGCGTCGGCAACGCCGGGTCGGGCGTCATCCGCTGGATGCAGCGCGCCTCCGCTGCGGAGCTCGCCGACCGGCGCGCGCTCGCCGTCGCCCGCGTGCGCGCGGTCGCCCAGTCGGCGGGTGCCGACCTCGACTTCGTGAACGGCGGCGGCACCGGCTCGATCGAGTCGACCCGCGCCGACGCGAGCGTCACCGACGTCGCCGCGGGCTCGGGACTGTTCGGCCCGCACCTGTTCGACCACTACCGGCACTTCCACCCCGCGCCCGCGGTGGCGTTCGCGCTCGACGTGGTGCGCCGCCCCACTCCCGACGTCGCGACCCTCCTGGGCGGCGGCTGGATCGCCTCGGGGCCGCCGGCCGCCGACCGGCTGCCGCTCCCGGTGTGGCCGGAGGGACTCTCGTTCCTGCCGCGCGAGGCGGCGGGCGAGGTGCAGACGCCGGTCCGCGGCGCCGCGGCGGCCGAGCTGCGCGTCGGCGACCGGGTCTGGCTGCGGCACACCAAGGCGGGCGAGGTCGTCGAGCATCTCGACGTCCTCCAAGTCGTCGACGGCGACACGGTGATCGACGAGCTGCCGACCTACCGCGGCGAGGGCAAGGTGTTCCTGTGACCGAATCGACCGACTCGACGGGAACGGCCCCGGTGGCCGACGACTTCCTGCACCCGGGGCGCCGGGTCCGCAACTGGGGGCGCTCCGCCGCCTCCCATCCCGCGGTGATCGCGCGCCCGCGCACGGTCGACGAGGTGATCGCGACCGTGCGGATGGCGCGCGAGAGGGGTCTCGCGGTGCGGCCGATCGGCGCGGGGCACTCGTTTACGGCGGCCGCGATGACCGACGGCGTGCTCGTCGACATCGCCGCGATCGACGGAGTGCTCGCGGTGGACGCCGCCCGCGGCCGCATCACCCTCGGCGCGGGCACCAACCTCTACCAGCTGCCCGCGCTGCTTGCCCCGCACGGCCTCGCCCTGCAGAACATGGGCGACATCGACCGGCAGACCATCGCCGGCGCGACGAGCACCGGCACCCACGGCACCGGGCTCGCCTTCGGCGGGCTCGCCACGCAGATCACCGCGCTCGCCGTCGTGACCGCGGCGGGCGACCTGCTGCGCATCTCGGAGACCGAGAACCCCGAACTGCTGCCCGCCGCCCGCATCGCGCTCGGCGCGCTCGGCATCCTCGTCGAGATCGAGCTGCAATGCGTGCCCGCGTTCCTGCTGCACGCCGTCGAGCGCGCGGAGCCGTTCGAGGTGATCGACGAGTTCCGCGATCGCAGCGTCGCCGTCGACCACTTCGAGGCCTACTGGTGGCCGCACACCGACCGGCTGTCGACCAAGACCAACACCCGGCTGCCCGCCGACACCCAGTACCGTCCGCTCCACCCGGTCTCCGGCTGGGTCGAGGACGAGCTGCTCGGCTCCGCCGCCCACTGGCTGATGTGCCAGGTGGGCGTGCTCGCGCCCGCGGCGTCGCCGCCGATCAACCGGCTCGCCGCGAAGCTCTACGGCAACCGCGAGTTCACGGCGCCCTCCTACGACGTGTTCACGAGCCCCCGCCGCGTGCACTTCCGCGAGATGGAGTACGCCATCCCGAGCGCCGCGCTGCCGGATGCGGTGCGCGCCGTCCGGGAAACGGTCGACCGGAACGGCTGGCGGGTCTCGTTCCCGGTGGAGCTGCGGATGGCGGCGGCCGACGACAACTGGCTGTCCACCGCCCACGGGCGGGAGACCGCCTACGTCGCCGTGCACCGCTACCACCGCGAAGACGTCGGGCCGTACTTCCGTGCGGTCGAGGAGATCATGCGCGCCCACGACGGGCGCCCGCACTGGGGCAAGATGCACTTCCGCACCGCCGCCGACCTCGCGCCGGCCTACCCGCGGTTCGCCGACTTCCTCGAGGTGCGCGACGCCCTCGACCCCGACCGGGTGTTCGCCAACGACTACACCCGGCGGGTGTTCGGGGCGTGAGCGCGGAGTTGGGCGCGGGCGCGGTCCCGCCAGGGCCGGCGATGCCGCCTGATCCGGGAGGCCTGCCCGCGCTCCCGCCGGCCCCCGACCCGGCCGAGGTCGCGGCGCTGCTGCCGCCCGGCTTCGTGCTCGGCGCCGCGACGGCCGCACTGCAGATCGAGGGCGCCGCGCGCGAGGGCGGCCGCACCGACTCGACGTGGGACGTCTTCGCCCGGCGCCCCGGCGTCGTCCTCGACGGCTCCACGCCCGAGGTCACTGCCGACCACGCCCACCGGATGTCGGAGGACGTCGCCCTGCTGCGCGACCTCGGCGTCGACGGCTACCGGTTCTCGATCTCCTGGCCGCGCATCCAGCCCGACGGTCGCGGGCCGGCGAACCCCGCGGGGGTCGCTCTCTACGACCGGCTGCTCGACGGGCTGCTGGAGGCCGGCATCCGCCCGATGGCGACCCTGTTCCACTGGGACACCCCGCAGCCGCTCGAGGAGCGCGGCGGCTGGCTGCGGCGCGACACCGCCGAGCGCTTCGCCGAGTACGCGGCGCTCGCCGGGGAGGCGTTCGGCGACCGGGTCGCCGACTGGGTGACGATCAACGAGCCGACGACCGTCATCCTCGACGGCTACGCGCTCGGCATCCACGCCCCCGGGCGGGCGCGGGTGTTCCGCGCGCTGCCCGCCGCGGCCAACCTGCTGCGCGGCCACGGCCTCGCGGTGCGGGCGCTGCGGGATGTGCCGGTGCGCGGCCGGATCGGCATCGTCAACGTGCACTCGCCCGTCGAGCCGGCCTCCGACTCCCGCGACGACCGACGGATGGCGGCCCTGCTCGACCACGTGCACAACCGCGTGGTCGCCGACCCGGTGCTGCTCGGGCGCGCGCCTGCGCCGCCGCGCGACCTGCCGCTGCCGTTCCGCGCGGCGCTGCGGCTGCTCGGCCGCATCCGGCGCGCCGACCTCGAGGCGATCTCGGAGCCGCTCGACTTCTACGGCCTCAACTACTACTTCCCGAGCCGGGTCGCGGCCGGCGGCGGGGACGACGTGAGCAGCCCCGACGGCGAGGCCGAGGCGATGCGCGACGTGCCCTTCCACCTCGTCGCCCAGCCGGAGCATCCGGAGACCGGCTTCGGCTGGCCGGTCGTGCCGGACGGGCTGCGGCGGTCGCTCGCGGAGTTGCACGATCGCTACGGCGACCGGCTGCCGCCGATCGTGATCACCGAGAACGGCGCCTCGTACCCCGACCCGGATGCGGTCGACGGCGCGGTCGCCGACCCCGAGCGCACCGCGGCGATCGCCGCCCACCTCGCCGTCGCCGCGCGCGGCGTTCCCGGCGTCGAGGTCGAGGGCTTCTACGTGTGGAGCCTGCTCGACAACTGGGAGTGGGCGGCCGGGTTCACGCAAGCGTTCGGGATCGTGCACGTCGACTTCGCGACCGGCGAGCGCACCCCGAAGGGCTCGTACCGCTGGCTGCGCGCCCTCCAGGGCGCACGACGCCGCTGACCCCCGACTCCGCCCTCGGCGCCGTCCCGTTCCACCCGCGGCACGGGTCCCGACGTCCGCCCTCAGCGGAAACCAAGCATTCATCGGGTTCCCACAGGTGCCCCCGAGGGTCCCCGACCCTAGACTCGGGGTATGGAGATCCTCATCGTCGTCGGCGTCATCGTCCTGCTGGTCGTCATCGTCGGCATCTACCTGTGGTCGACCTACAACGGCCTCGTGCGCCTCAACGTGCGCGTCGACGAGGCGTGGAGCGACATCACCGTGCAGCTCAAGCGCCGCGCGGATCTCATCCCCAACCTCATCGAGGCCGTCAAGGGCTACGCCGCCCACGAGAAGCAGGTCTTCGAGAACGTCACCAAGGCCCGCTCCGAGACGGTCAACGCCTCGACGCCGGCCGAGGCGGGCGCCGCGGAGAACCACTTCCAGGCCGCGCTGAAGAGCCTGTTCGCGGTGGCCGAGGCCTACCCGCAGCTGCAGGCCAACCAGAACTTCCTGCAGCTGCAGGCCGAGCTGGTCGACACCGAGGACAAGATCCAGGCCTCGCGCCGGTTCTACAACGGCGGCGTGCGCGAGCTGAACACCAAGATCAAGATCTTCCCGAACACGCTGTTCGTGCGCGGCCTCGGGTTCACCGAGCGCGAGTTCTTCGAGGTCGACGAGCCGTCGGCGATCGCCGAGCCGCCGCGCGTGCAGTTCTGAGGCGAGCGCCGAGCAAGCTCCAAGGGTCCGCCGATTGACTGAGGCGGAGCCGAGGGGCTGACCGGCGGATTGACCCCGACCCCGCGGCCCCACCAGGAGCGACCCGATGTACTCCGCGATCGCGAAGAACAAGCGCAACACCGTCTTCATCATCCTGCTGTTCCTGCTGATCATCGGCGCGCTCGGCGTGCTGTCGGCGTACCTCCTCGGCGACTGGTCGGTCGCGATCATCACGATCGTCATCGCGGCCGCGTACGCGCTGTTCCAGTACTTCATGGCGACGCGGCAGACCCTCGCGCTGTCGGGCGCGCACGAGATCACCAAGGCCGACGAGCCCCGGCTGTGGCGCACCGTCGAGAACCTGGCGATCACCGAGGGCATGCCGATGCCCAAGGTCTACGTGATCAACGACCCGGCGCCGAACGCGTTCGCGACCGGTCGCGACCCGGAGCACGCGGTCGTCGCCGCCACCACCGGGCTGCTCGAGATCATGACCGACTCCGAGCTCGAGGGCGTCATGGCCCACGAGATGGGTCACGTCAAGAACTACGACATCCGCGTCTCGCTCGTCGTCTTCGGCCTCGTCATCGCGATCGGCCTGATCGCCGACATCCTGCTGCGGATGCTGTTCTTCGGCCGCCGCGGCAACAACAACCTGCAGGGGCCCGCGGCACTCATCCTGCTGGCGGTGGGCATCGCGGCGGCGATCCTCGCCCCGCTCGTCGCCGGCATCGTGCAGGCGGCGGTGTCGCGGCAGCGCGAATACCTGGCTGATGCGACCGGCGCCCTCACGACGCGGCATCCGGAGGCGCTCGCCAGCGCGCTCGAGAAGCTGCAGGCCTACGGCCGGCCGGTGGCGAAGACCAACACGAGCATGTCGCACCTGTGGATCTCCGACCCGAACAAGCCGGGCATGCTCACCCGGATGTTCGCGACCCACCCGCCGATCCCCGACCGGGTCGCGCGCCTGCGCGACAACGCGACCCGCTTCTGAGCGGCGCCCCGGCGATCCCGGCCGGGCTGCGACTCAGGGCGCCGGGTGGTCGGCCACGATGCGCGCCGCGATCGCGAGCGCGGTGTCGGCCCCCGACGTGCCGACCGGGTCGGCGGTGGGGGCGCTGATCTTCACCCAGGTGCCGCCGAGATCCATCTCGAGCACCGCGAAGTCGACGTGGTCGCGCAGGAACGCGTCGCCGCTGTGGCCGGCGACGGCCACGGGGGAGGCGGGCGTCGGGGCGGCCGCGAGCGATTCGGTCATCGCCCACGCCCCGCCGGGCAGCGCCTCGACGTAGGCGATCAGGGTGAACGAGTCGGCGGCGAGCCAGCGGCACGCGGTCGCGCCGGTCGACTCCTGCGCGAAGTACTCGCCGATGTCGCCCCCCTGCGCCTGCGGAACGCCCGAGCCGGGCAGCCCGAACGCGGCGGTGATGGCGGCGGGGGCGATCACGGCGTCGCAGCCGCCCGCGAGGTCGATCTCGGGAGCCGGGGGCGACCACGGCTCCACCGGCGCGGCCAGGGCCGCCACCGGCGCGCGCAGCGCCGCCTGCACGCCGCCGACCTGGCCCGACGGGTCGCCGCCGAACGCGCCGACGAAGTCGAAGCCGCGCACCGTCATCCACCAGCCGTTCGGCAGGTACTCGTGGATCGTGCACGAGTCGGCGTAGCACTCCTCGACGACCGCCTGGCCGCCCGAGTACTGCGCCCACTCGCCGGGCGTCGCGGGCAGCAGCCGCAGCTGCACCCCCTCGTAGCCGAACCACCCCTCCGAGGTCACCAGGCTGTCGGGTGTGCTCCACTCGCAGGCGAGGCCGCCGGCCTGACGCACGGTCCAGGCGTCGGAGAGCACCGTGCCGATCCACTCCTGGGTGCGCTCCGGACCAGCGAGCACGACCGCCGCGCTGAACGGGGCGGAGAGCGCGGCGGGGTCGATGAGCCCGGCGCAGGTGGCGTCGGTGCGGGCGTCGGGCCGGCTGCCGGCGGGCGCCACGACCGGGGTCGGGTCGACCGTCGGCGCGGGGTCGGTCGCGGTGGGTGCCGGCACCGGCGTGACGGAGCACGCCGCCAGTGCGGCGGCGAGGGCGGTCGCGGCGACCAGCGTGGTCGCGGCGCGGACGACGGGAGTCATGCTCATACTGTGGCGACGTGCGACCCCGGCGTCCAGGTTGACATCAGTCGGCGGATGCCCCGGCGCGCACCCCGAGCGCTCCGGCGAGGTCGGCGGCGAGGTCGCCTCGGCCGGTGACCGCGACCTGTTCGAGTCCCTGCCACTGCGCGGCGGAGCGCAGCACGGGCGCGACGCGCTCCTCGATGCCCGCCGGGGCCTGCGGCTCGCGCCATGCCGACTGCACCCGTAGCACCCCCGCCTGCCGATCGCTCTTCAGGTCGATGCGGCCGACCAGCGCGTCGTCGACGAGCACCGGCAGCGAGTAGTAGCCGAACACCCGCTTCGACTCCGGGGTGTAGATCTCGATGCGGTAGTGGAATCCGAACAGCCGCAGCGCGCGGTCGCGCTCCCAGACGACCGGATCGAACGGCGACAGCAGCGCGGTGGTCGACATCCGCCGGGGCACCCGCAGGTCGGCCGGGACGTAGCCCGGCTCGCGCCATCCGTCGACCGGCACCCGCTGCGCCTCGCCCGCGTCGACGAGGTCGGCGAGCGCGGTCTTCGCCTCGGCGACGCGCAGCCGGTGGTAGTCGGCGACGTCCTTCGCCGTGGCCACCCCCAGCGCCCGCACGGCGCGCCGGCACAGCTCGCGGTGCGCGTCGGCCGCGGGCAGGTCGGGGGCGAGGACGCTCGCCGGCAGCACCCGCTCCGGCAGATCGTAGACGCGCTCGAAGCCGCGGCGGCCGGATGTCACCAGCTCGCCCTGCAGCCAGAGCCACTCCACCGCCTCCTTCACGTCGCTCCAGCCCCACCACGGGCCGCGGCGCACGTTCTCTTCGTGCTCGATCTCGCTCGCCGTCATCGGCCCGTCGGCGCGGATCGCGTCGCGCACCCAGTCGACCATCGCCGGGTGCTCGCGCACCCACCCGCCTTCGCGCGCGGCCCGGGCGCGCCAGTGGTCGCGGCGGAACCCCCAGATCGGCCAGTCGTCGCGGTGCACGAACGCGGCGACGTGCGCCCAGTACTCGATGTAGGGGGCGCGGCGCGCGAGCGTGAGCCGGTCGAGCAGTCTCTTGTCGTAGGCGCCGAGCCGCGCGAACGCGGGCAGGTAGTGGCTGCGCTCGAACACGTTGACCGAGTCGATCTGCAGCACCGCGAGCCGCGCCAGCAGCAGCCCGAGCTGCCGGGTGCCGACGGCGGCCGGGGGAGGGCCGCCGAACCCCTGCGCGGCGAGGGCGACCCGCCGCGCGGCGGACGCGGAGAGCGAGGACGGCACGGTGCCGACCCTAGTCACGCCCGGCGACACCACGCGGATGGCGCCCAGCGGCCCGCACCTAGACTGACCGGGTGGCAGAGGCATCCGACCCCGGGAACGACGCGGCGCGTCCGCGGCGCTCCCGCCCGCGCACACCGGCCGCGAAGAACGGCGCCGCGGAGACGTCGTCGGCGACGACCTCGAAGCGCTCGAGCCGCGCGAAGGCGGAGCCCGCGCCCGCGGTCGGCACGGAGACGGTCGCGCCCGGCATGCGCACCGCGGCCGCGTGGTCGTGGCGCATCCTCGTGGTCGCCGGGCTCATCGCGCTCGTGCTCTTCCTCATCGTGCAGCTGCGCGCCGTCGTCGTCCCGTTCCTGATCGGGGTGCTGCTCTCGGCCCTGCTCGCGCCGTTCGCCGGGTGGCTGCAGCGCCACGGCTGGCCGAAGTGGCTGGCCATCACGGTCAACATGATCGGCATCCTGGTGGTCGTCGCCGGTCTCGTGACGCTCGTGATCGTGCAGGTGCGCGCCGGATACTCGGAGATCGAGGCGCAGGCGATCGAGCGCTACGACGAGTTCACCGCCTGGCTGCTCGCCTCCCCGCTGCACCTCACCCAGGAGGACATCAACGCGTGGGTCGGCGGACTGGTCCAGGCGTTCCAGCTCGACTCCAGCATCCTCGTCAACGGCGCGCTCGAGGTGGGCTCGACGGCGGGCAGCGTGCTCGTCGGCTTCCTGCTGGCGCTGTTCACGGCGCTGTTCATCCTGGTCGACGGCCGCGGCATCTGGCGCTGGTTCGTGAAGCTGTTCCCGCAGAAGGCGCGGCCGCCGATGGTGGGCGCCGGTGAGGCGGGGTGGATCACGCTCACCACCTTCGTGAAGGTGCAGGTCTTCGTCGCCTTCGTCGACGCCGTCGGCATCGCGCTCGGCGCCTGGATCATCGGGCTGGTCTCTCCGCAGTCGTTCCCGCTGATCATCCCGATCGCCGTGATCGTCTTCCTCGGCTCGTTCATCCCGTTCGTCGGCGCGGTCGTGACCGGCGCCTTCGCGGTGTTCGTCGCGCTCGTCTTCCTCGGTCCGTGGGAGGCGGTCGCGATGCTCGCCGTCGTCATCGGGGTGCAGCAGATCGAGGGCAATGTGCTGCAGCCGTTCGTCATGGGGACGGCGGTCAAGGTGCACCCGCTCGCCGTCGTGCTCGCGGTCACCTCCGGCAGCCTGCTCGCCGGCATCGCCGGAGCGCTGTTCGCCGTGCCGCTCGTCGCGGTGCTCAACGTCGTCGTCGGCTACATCGCGCGCGGCGAGTGGCGCCACACCCCGCATCCGACGGTCGCCGACGTCATCCCGCCCACACCCCGAAAGACCCGCCGTGCCCGCTGACGCCGACCTCGCCACCCTGCCCGGACCGACCCTCGCCGAGATCGAGGACGCGCGGACGCGCGTCGCCGACGTGGCCGAGGTCACGCCGATGGAGGACTCGCACTACCTCAGCGAGCTGGTGGGGCATCCGGTGCACCTCAAGGCGGAGAGCCTGCAGCGCACCGGGTCGTACAAGATCCGCGGCGCCTACAACCGCCTGTCGCGGCTCACGCCGGAGGAGCGCGAGCGCGGCGTGGTGGCCGCGTCGGCCGGCAACCACGCGCAGGGCGTCGCACTCGCGGCGCGCGAGCTGGGCATCCGCGCCACCATCTTCATGCCGATCGGCGTCGCGCTGCCCAAGCTCACGGCCACGCGCGGCTACGGCGCCGAGGTGGTGCTGCACGGCCACGTCGTCGACGAGACGCTGCAGGCGGCCGCCGAGTTCGCCGAGCGCACCGGCGCCGTCATCATCCCGCCGTTCGACCACCACGACGTCATCGCCGGTCAGGGCACGCTCGGGCTCGAGATCCTCGAGCAGGTGCCCGACGTCGAGAACATCGTCGTGCCGATCGGCGGCGGCGGACTGATCGCCGGCATCGCCTCCGCGGTCACCCAGGCGACGGCGGGAACCGGCCGCACGGTGAACGTCATCGGCGTGCAGGCCGAGAACGCGGCCGCCTACCCGGTGTCACTCGCCGCGGGCGAGCGGCGCACGGTCGACGTGCGCCCGACGATCGCCGACGGCATCGCGGTGGCGACGCCCGGGGCGCTGAACTTCGACATCATCCGCCGCACGGTCGACGAGGTCGTCACCGTTCCCGACGACGAGACCGCGCGCGCCCTGCTGGTGCTGCTCGAGCACGCCAAGCTCGTGGTCGAGCCGGCCGGGGCGACCGGGGTCGCCGCGCTCATCTCGAAGAAGATCCGGCCCACCGGGCGCACCGTCGTGGTGCTCTCCGGCGCCAACATCGACCCGATGGTGATGGAGCGCGTCATCAGCCGCGGACTGGCGGCCTCGGCGCGCTACCTGAAGGTCAACATCCCGCTGCCCGACCGTCCCGGCCAGCTGGCGCGCATCGCCGAACTGATCGCCGAGGCGAACGCCAACGTCGTCGAGGTGCTGCACACCCGCCACGGCCACGGACTGCAGATCAGCGAGGTCGAGATCGAGATCCACATGGAGACCCGCGGCCGCGAGCACGCCGAGCTCGTGCTCGACAAGCTGCGCGAGTCGGGCTACCGCCCGCGCGTCGACCTCGACGTCTGAGCCGGTACGGTTTCGCGTGCCGGTTCGGTTTCGGGGCCGGTTCGGTTTCGGGCCGAGTCGGCGGCCGGTTCAGCCGGTGTAGCGCTCCACGGCGACGATCTCGACCGTGATCTGCGCGCCCGACGGCGCCGTGTAGCCGGCGGAGTCGCCGACCGACAGGCCGAGGATCGCCTCGCCGAGCGCGCTCGTCGCCGGGTAGACGTCGAGGTCGCTGTCGCCCGCGATCTCGCGGCTGCCGAGCAGGAAGGTCGACTCGTCGCCCGCGATCTTCGCGGTGACGACGGTGCCGAGCGAGACGGTGCCGTCGGACTCCGGCGCCTCGCCGACCGTGGCGGTGCGCAGCAGCTGGGTGAGCTGGCGGATGCGGGCCTCGATCTGGCCCTGCTGGTCCTTGGCGGCGTGGTACCCGCCGTTCTCCTTCAGGTCGCCCTCCTCGCGGGCGGCCTCGATCTTCTTGGCGATGTCGATGCGCGCCGGGCCCTCGAGCTCGGCGAGCTCGGCCTTCAGGCGGTCGTAGGCGTCCTGCGTCAGCCAGGTGGTGGCAGCGGTGTCGGACATGGGTCACTCCTCGAGTGATCTGGTGCGATGGGGCCGGATGGTCCCGTCCGGTGCCCGGCGGGCCGCGTCATCCGGCACATAGTCGCCGCCCGGCACGCTGGCCGGGCGGTCGGACCATGCTAGGTCAGGCGCCGATGCGGATCAAGCGTCCGCGGGGCCGCGCTCAGGGCAGCCAGCAGCGGTAGATCGTGCCGGTCACCGGCTCGTGGGTGGTGACGAGCGTCGTGGTGAACGTGCGGGTGCGCTGGTCCGATGCGGGCAGCTCGACGATGCGCCAGCCGACGATCCCGAACCGCTCGTCGAGCGCCTGGATCGCGCAGTCCACGCGGTTTCCGGGGGCGGTCGTCACCTCGAACCGCACCTCGACCGACTCGTCGTCGAGGATCACGTAGCCGAGGTCGCGCGACTCGAGCGATCCGCCCGGCTGCAGCGGTCCGGCCCAGATCACCCACGCCACCGCGACCCCCAGGGCGGCGACCAGCGCGAGCCCGCCGAGCAGCCTCCGCCGACGCCGGACGGCCGGTCCGCGACCGTAGCGGTCGTCGAGCGCCGTGCTCACGCGGGATCCTCCGGGGGGACGTGGGGCGGGGGCGGGTTACCCTGGGATTCCAGCGTACGGCGACCCGGGAGGAAGCGTGCTCGCACTCGTTTCGACGGTGCCCTTCGGGTGGTTCGTCACCCCCGACCCCGGCGAGGTCGACGCCGACACCGTGACGCCCGGCGTCATCGGCTTCGTCGTGACCCTCGCGCTCGCGGTCATCGTCGTGCTGCTCGTCGTCGACATGGTGCGGCGCACCCGCCGGGTCAACCATCGCGCGCAGGTCGCGGCGAAGCTCGACGCCGAGGAGGCCGCCGCCCGCGGCGACGAGGCCCCGTCGGACTGACCGCCGCCGTCCCTACCAGCCGACGGGGTTGGTGACGATGAGCAGCGACGCCACCCAGTGGCATCCGAACGCGATCGCCGTGCAGGTGTGGAACAGCTCGTGGAAGCCGAACCGGCCCGGGAACGGGTTGGGGCGCTTGAACCCGTAGAACAGCGCGCCCACCGTGTAGGCGATCCCGCCGAGCAGCACGAGCAGCATCGCCACCCACGAGTAGGCGATCAGGTCGCCCGCGTAGAGCACCGCCGCCCAGCCGAGGCCGACGTAGATCGGCACGTACGACCAGCGCGGGGCGCTCAGCCAGAAGACGCGGAACAGGATGCCGAGCAGCGCCCCGCCCCAGACCAGCGAGAGCAGAACGATGCCCTTGTCGAACGGCAGAGCGTTCACCGAGAGCGGCGTGTAGGTGCCGGCGATGAGCAGGAAGATGTTCGCGTGGTCGAGGCGCCGGAAGACCGCCTTCACCTTCGGCGACCAGTTGAACCGGTGGTACACGGCGGAGACGCCGAACAGCAGCAGCGACGTGCCCATGTAGATCGCGGCGGAGGCCTTCGCGGCGGCGCCGTCGGCGAACACGATGAGCAGCACGCCGGCGGCGATCGCCAGCGGGAACATGCCGGCGTGGATCCAGCCGCGCCATGACGGCTTCTTCTCCTCGGCCGCGTAGTCGTGGGCGTCGTCGAGCAGCGGGATGTTGGGCAGGTCGGCGCCCGGCTCGGCCTCGACGATCATCGCGGCGTCCCCGGAGCTGGTCGGAGCGGGTCGGTCGACACGGGGAGGCGGGGTCATGGCCGGGAGCCTACGTCGCGATGCACCGAATCCCCTGAATCCAGCGACTACCGTAGGGGGAATGCCACAACGCGCGGCCTCGCAGAGCCGGGGACCGTTGTACCGCCTCTACTCGGCGCGCCTGCGTCGGCAGCTGGCGGACGCCGCGCTGCCCCGCCACGTCGGCATGATCATCGACGGCAATCGGCGCTGGGCGCGGGAGCGCGCGCTCGAGACGGCGGCGCACGGCCACCGCGCGGGCGCGGCGAAGATGATCGAGTTCCTGCACTGGTGCGACGCCCTCGGCATCCGGGTGGTGACGATCTACCTGCTCTCCACCGACAACCTGACGGGGCGCGCCGACGACGAGCTCGAGCAGCTCTTCGGGATCATCGGCGACCTCGCCGCGGAGATCGCCCGCGCCGACGACTGGCGCGTGCAGCACGTCGGCACGACGGAGGGTCTGCCCGACGGCCTCGTGGCCGCGCTCGGCGCCGCCCAGGAGGCGAGCGCGGCGAACACCGGCATGCACGTGAACCTCGCGGTCGGCTATGGCGGGCGCCGGGAGATCGCGGATGCCATGCGCAGCATCGTGCGCCACCACGGCAGCGGCGGCGGCACCATCGACGACCTCGCCGACATCCTCACGCCGGAGCTGATCGCCGACCACCTCTACACCCAGGGCCAGCCCGACCCCGACCTCATCGTGCGCACCTCGGGCGAGCAGCGGCTCAGCGACTTCATGCTGTGGCAGAGCGCGCATAGCGAGTTCTACTTCGTCGAGACGCTCGGGCCCGACCTGCGCGAGGTCGACTTCCTGCGCGCGCTGCGCGCCTACGCCGGACGACATCGGAGGTACGGCCAATGAGCCCGAAGTCCTCGCGGGAGCCGCTCACCGGCAAGCTCGACGACTACCTGCTGCGCTTCCCCGAGGAGCCCGGCTACCTCGACTACGCGCGGGTCGCCCCGGTCGGCCGCACCGTGCTCGAGGAGCAGAACGCGCTGCTTTCGGCGCTCGCCACCGCCCGCCACGGCTCGCTCGCCCTGCTCGACGCCCAGCACGAGCGGATGCGGGCCGCGGTCGCCGACCTGCTCGACTGCCGCCCCGACCAGGTGGCCTTCCAGCCGAGCACCAGCCCGGGTCTGTTCCAGGCGCTCAGCGGACTCACCGGCGGGGTGGCCTTCTCGCTCGCCGAGTCGCCGGCGATCGGCTACGCGGTCAACCGGGTGGCGGATGCCACCGGCGCGATCTCCGCGCACCCGGTGGCGACCGAGCACGGCCGGCTCACCCCGTCGGAGCTGCGCGCCGGACTCGACGCCGCCGTCACCACCGTCGTCACCACCGTCGTCGTCGCCCTGGTCGACGAGCGCACCGGCGTGCTCGCCGACCTCGACGGCATCCGCCAGGTGATCGGCGACCGGATGCTGATCGTCGACGCGACGCAGGGCGCCGGCATCGTCGACGCCCCGTTCGACCTCGCCGACGTGGTGGTGGGCGGCGGGCACACCTGGCTGCGCGGGGGACCGGGCACCGGGTACCTGGCGCTCTCCGACCGCGCCCTCGACCGCATCACCCCGAGCTGGTCGGGCTACGCCGCTGCGCAGGGCGACCCGCACGCGGGCGAGGTGACCGACCCGCCGTCGGGCGCCGCCGCGTTCGAGGTCTCCCCGCCCGACCCGGTGGCGGCCGCCCGCCTCGCCGCCGCCGTCGACGAGGCGCTCGACGTGGGCGTCGCGGTGCTCGGCGCGCGGGTCGCCGAGCACGTCTCCCGACTCATCGACCTCGCCGACGAGTACGCGGTGCCGGTGCTGTCGCCGCGGGCCGAGACCGAGCGGGCCGGCATCGTCATCCTCGTCCCCGAGCCGGAGCAGGTCACCGCACTGGCCGCGTCGCTGCACAACCACGGCGTCAGCGCCACGGTGCGCGACGCCGCCGTGCGGCTCAGCGCGCACGCGACGGTGCCCGAGGAGACCTTCGCCATGCTGCGCGCGGCGCTGCTGTCGTTCTCGACCGCGATCTGAGCGGCGAGACGGCCCCCCGGCATCCGTCGGCGTCGTCCGCCGGCCGAGGAAGGTTCACACGCCCGTAACGCGGGGAGGCGTGTCGAAACGCGCCCGTTACGGGCGCGGGCATAGCGTCGGAGTCATCAGGCACGGCGCCTGGTCGGAACGGCCACATAAGTTCGTTCCGGTACCTGTGGCCGCTCCGCAACATGAAGCCCGGGGGAGACATCCCCGGGGAGGGAGTGGCAGTGCCCGCGCTCGACAAGCCCCAGCTGAAGTCCACGACCGCGACGTCGTCGCCGAAGAAGCAGGGGGAGCGCACGTACGTGCTCGACACCTCCGTGCTGCTGAGCGACCCGAACGGGATGTTCCGTTTCGCCGAGCATTCGGTGGTGCTCCCCGTGGTGGTGGTCACCGAACTCGAGGCCAAGCGCCACGACCCCGAGATCGGGTACTTCGCCCGCAAGGCCCTCCGCAACCTCGACGACCTGCGCGTGCAGCACGAGCGGCTCGACTTCCCGATCGCCGTCGGCGACCAGGGCGGCTCGCTGCGCGTCGAGCTGAACCACTCCAACCAGGCGGTGCTCCCGTCGGGGCTGCAGCTCGGCGACAACGACTCCCGCATCCTCGCCGTCGCGATGAACCTCGCCAACGAGGGACTCGCCGTCACGGTGGTGTCGAAGGACCTGCCGATGCGCGTCAAGGCGGCATCCATCGGTCTCGCCGCGGAGGAGTACCGCGCCGAGCTCGCCGTGGACACCGGCTACACCGGCATCGCCGAGATCGCCCTCGGCGGCGACCGGATGGCCGACCTCTACGAGGACGAGACGATCACCGCCTCCGAGGTGGCGGGGCTCCCGATCAACACCAGCCTCGTCATCTCGTCGGAGCGCGGATCGGCGCTCGGCCGGGTGACCGGCGACGGCGAGATGCGCGTCGTGCGCGGCGATCGCGACGTGTTCGGACTGCACGGCCGCAGCGCCGAGCAGCGGCTCGCGATCGACCTGCTGCTCGACCCGGAGGTCGGCATCGTGTCGCTCGGCGGCAAGGCGGGAACCGGCAAGAGCGCGCTCGCGCTGTGCGCCGCGCTCGAGGCCGTGCTCGAGCGCCAGCAGCATCGCAAGATCATGGTGTTCCGCCCGCTCTACGCGGTCGGCGGCCAGGAGCTCGGCTACCTGCCTGGCGACAAGGACGAGAAGATGAACCCCTGGGGTCAGGCGGTGTTCGACACCCTCGGCGCCCTGGTCAGCGACAACGTGCTCGAGGAGATCGTCGAGCGCGGCATGCTCGAGGTGCTGCCGCTCACCCACATCCGGGGCCGCTCGCTGCACGACGCGTTCGTGATCGTCGACGAGGCGCAGTCGCTCGAGCGCAACGTGCTGCTCACCGTGCTCAGCCGCATCGGGCAGAACTCCCGCGTCGTGCTCACCCACGACGTCGCGCAGCGCGACAACCTCCGCGTCGGACGGCACGACGGGGTCGCGAGCGTCATCGAGACGCTCAAGGGCCACCCGCTGTTCGCCCACATCACCCTCACCCGGTCGGAGCGCTCCGCGATCGCGGCGCTCGTCACCGACCTGCTCGAGGGTCCTGCGCCGGCGTAGCCGACAGGCGCGTCGGAGGACCGGGGTGCCCGTCGCCGGGGAAGCGCGGCGGGACCCCGGTTCGTCCAGCCGAACGGGAGGCGGATCGTGGAGAAGGTCGACCTGAAGCGGGAGATCGACTCCTACCGGGCGTCGGTCGGCGAGTTCCGGATGCTGCGGGTGCCGCCCCTGCGCTACCTGATGATCGACGGGCACGGCGATCCGAACACGGCGGCGGAGTACCGGCGCGCGCTCGAGACCCTCTACCCGGTGGCCTACAAGCTCAAATTCGCCAGCAAGCGCGAGCTGGAGCGCGACTACGTCGTCGCGCCGCTCGAGGGGCTGTGGTGGGCCGCCGACATGACCTCGTTCACGTCGGCGCGCGACAAGTCGGCGTGGCACTGGACGCTGATGCTCCTGGTCCCCCACTGGGTGCCCGACGACATGGTGGATGCCGCGGTCGAGGCGGCGACGGCGAAGGCCCCGCAGGACGGACTCGCCCTCCTGCGGCTCGAGACCCTCGACGAGGGCGACTGCGTGCAGACGCTGCACGTCGGCTCCTACGACGACGAGGCGCCGGTGCTGGCGCGGATGCACGACGAGGTCATCCCGGGCCACCGGATGCGACCACGCGGCACCCACCACGAGATCTACCTGAGCGACGCCCGCCGGGTCGCCCCGGAGAAGCTGCGCACCATCCTGCGCCAGCCGGTCGAACCCGCCTGACCCCGACCCGGGTCGGTCACGGGCTGTGCACGGCCTCCGCCGCCCGCGCGTCGGGCGCCGCTAGCATCCGGGCATGCGCTCGACGCTGTGGTGGCAGGTTCCCGTGGGCGTCGCGCTCGCTGGGCTCGTGCTCGCCGCGCTCGGGCCCACGCCGGCGGCGATCCCCGGGGTGGCGGTCGCGGCGACGGGCGCCGAACTGACCCGGGTCGATATCCGGGAGCACCGGCTGCCCAACCGGATGACGCTGCCGCTCATCGTCGCGGGAGTCGTCGGGGTCGGGGCGACCTGGCTGACCACGGGGGAGTTCCCGCTCGTCCCGGTCGTCGCGGCGCTCGCGACGGCGGGGGTGTTCCTGCTCACCGCGCTGGTCGGAGGCATGGGGATGGGCGACGTGAAGCTCGCCGCCGCCCTTGGTCTGGCGTCGCCCGTGCCACTGCTCGCCCTCGGCTGGCCGGTGCTCGCGACCCTCACCGGCGGCATCGCCTCGGTCGTCGTGCTCATCCGCCAGGGGCGCCGGGGCCGCATCGCGTTCGGCCCGTTCCTGCTGCTCGGCTACGTCGGTGTGCTCGTCGCGCTGCTCGTTCTCGGTCTCAGTACCGCGAGCCTCGCGGCCGAGTGAGGCCGGGTGCTATTGCGCCCCGTCGATGAGTTCGTCGACGAGTGCGAACAGTTCGGGAACGCGGGTCGACGCTGCAGACCAGACGACATGGTCGTCCACGACCGCGTAACCATGAGCGAGCACGTTGCGAAGGCCGACGATCCGGGCCAAAGCCGGAATCTTCTCGGCACTGTCCGGATCGAGACGCCGCAGAGTGTTCAGCGCCTCACCGATGATCCCGAGTTGTCGTTCCACGGCGGACCGGCGGAGCTCGTCGGCCAGGTATTCCTGCTCGTCGATTCCGTCGATGAAGCGGGCGATCCGCTCGGCGGCGTGACGGACATCCCAGAGAAGAGCAGTCGCCTCAGGCTGCATAGAGTTCCCGCGCGGTGGTGAGCGCGCGTGCCTCGAAGTACGGGTTGCGGATGGCGTCGGCCATCACCAGATCGACCGAGCGGCCGAAGAGCGACTCCAAGTCCTCCTTCAGGCCGAAGTAGGCGTCGAACGGGTCCACAACGCCGGGCTGGAACTCCACCAGGAGGTCCACATCGCTGTGCCGATCGTCGAAGCGCCCCTCGGCGGCCGAGCCGAACAGTCGCATCCGTTGCACACCGCGGGCACGACAGAGCGCCGCGAGCGCGTCGCGGTCGATCACCAGATCGGACGCCATGCGGGGAGTGTATCGATCTCGGCGTCCGGCCTCGGCTAGCCCGGCCGCTGGGCATCTGAGCAAGTCGAGGATCGTCGGCGGGCGGCTCAGCCCGGGTGGGTCATGCTGAGCACGTCGAGGGCGGCATCCAGCTGGTCCTCGGTGAGCTCGCCCCGGTCGACGAAGCCGAGGTCGAGCGTGGCCTCGCGCACGGTCATGCCGTTCTTCACCGAGTGCTTGGCGATCCTCGCCGCGTTCTCGTAGCCGATCAGCTTGTTGAGCGGGGTGACGATCGACGGCGACGACTCGGCGAGGGCCCGGGCGCGCTCCTCGTTGGCCTCGAGCCCGACGACGGTCTTGTCGGCGAGCACGCGGCTCGAGTTGGCGAGCAGCCGGATCGACTCGAGCAGCGAGGTGCCCATCACCGGGATGGCGACGTTCAGCTCGAACGAACCGCTGGCGCCCGCCCAGGCGACGGTCGCGTCGTTGCCGACGACCCGCGCGCAGACCATGAGCACGGCCTCGGGGATGACGGGGTTGACCTTGCCCGGCATGATCGACGACCCGGGCTGCAGGTCGGGGATGCTCAGCTCGGCGAGGCCGGTGTTGGGGCCGGAGCCCATCCAGCGCAGGTCGTTGCAGATCTTGGTGAGCGACACCGCGATGGTGCGCAGCGCACCGGATGCCTCGACCAGTCCGTCGCGGGCGCCCTGTGCCTCGAAGTGGTCCAGCGCCTCGGTGATGGGCAGCCCGGAGCTGTCGGCGACGACGGCGATGACCTTCTCGCTGAAGCCCTTCGGGGTGTTGATGCCGGTGCCGGTGGCGGTGCCGCCGAGCGGCACCTCGGCGACGCGGGGGAGCGCCGCCTGCACGCGCTCGATGCCGAGGCGGATCTGGCGGGCGTAGCCGCCGAACTCCTGGCCGAGGGTGACCGGGGTGGCATCCATCAGGTGGGTGCGGCCCGACTTGACGACGTCCTTCCAGAGCGCCGCCTTCTCTTCGAGCGCCCCGGCGAGGTGCTCGAGCGCGGGGATCAGGTCGTTGATGAGGGCGCCGGTCACGGCGACGTGCACCGAGGTGGGGAACACGTCGTTCGACGACTGCGACATGTTGACGTGGTCGTTGGGGTGCACGTCGGAGCCGAGCTTGGCGGTCGCGAGGGTCGCGAGCACCTCGTTCATGTTCATGTTCGACGAGGTGCCCGAGCCGGTCTGGTAGGTGTCGACCGGGAAGTGGTCGTGGTGGTCGCCGGCGACGATCTCGTCCGCGGCGGCGACGATCGAGTCGGCGATCTTCTGGTCGAGCACACCGATCTCGGCGTTGACCATCGCGGCCGCGCGCTTGATGCGGGCGAGGGCGACGATCTGCGCGCCCTCCAGCCCGCTGCCCGAGATCGGGAAGTTCTCGACCGCGCGCTGCGTCTGCGCCCGGTACAGGGCGGATGCGGGAACCCGCACCTCGCCCATCGTGTCGTGCTCGATGCGGAATTCCTGCTCGGTGCTGCTCACGGCGGCGTGCGGCCTTTCGGTGTGGTGCGGGTTCGGGATGCGGTGGCGGCAGCGGTGGCGGCGGGCCGCTCCGACGTCAGCTCGGGTCGATCGTTCCGATCACCACGGACGGCTCGGCCCGGCCCTCGGCGAGGCGGTAGTTCGCCCCGACCACGGCCAGCGTACCGTCGGCGACCGCATCCGCGATCAGCTCCGAGCGGGCCACCAGGGCGGCGACGGTGTGCTCGAGGTGGGTGAGGCCGACATCCTCCGGGCTGCGGCTCGGGGCGGCGCGCACGGCGGGGCGGATGCCGGCGATGTGCCCCGCGATGTGCGGCGGAAGCGGCTTGGCGTCGGGGGCGTCGAGGTCGATCGCCGCCTGCACGGCGCCGCACGCGTCATGAGCGAGCACGACGACGAGCGGCACGCCCAGCACGCCGACGGCGTACTCCACCGAGGCGATGACCGAGTCGGAGATCACCTGGCCGGCGTTGCGGATGACGAACAGGTCGCCGAGCCCCTTGTCGAAGATGATCTCCGCCGCGAGCCGCGAGTCGGAGCAGCCGAACAGGGCCGCGCTCGGCGCCTGGCCGCCGGTCAGCTCGGTGCGGCGCTCCACGTCCTGACGGGGGTGCGCGGGCTCGCCGGCCACGAAGCGGGCGTTGCCGCGGGACATCTCGCGCCAGGCGTCGGCGGGGGTGCGGGTCATCCGGTGCTCTCCGTTCCGAGGGGGCCGAACCCGGCCGCGTCCAGTTCCGCGGCGACCGCCGTGGCGAGCGCCGCGAACTCGGCGTCGTCGGCGGTTCCGCCGAGCACGATCGTCGCGCCAGCGGCCTCGGTGACGAGCGCGTAGGCGAGATTGCCGGGGTCGTCGGCGTCGCGCAGGTCGTACACGTCCCACGCGCGATCGCCGTAGGAGGCGACCCCGGTCGCGCGTGCGCCCTCCAGCTCGGCGGCGGTCCACGACGGGTTGGCGTCGATGCCCTGGCTGAAGGCGATGTACTGCCCGCCCGGCGTGAGGAATCCGACGCGCCACGCCTGCACGCCGTCGGCTCCGGTGCCGAGGCCGGCCCGGTTGGCGCTCCACCCCTCGGGCAGCGTCGGCACGATCAGCTCCGCATCGGCGGCGGGCTGCGACTGCGCCGCGACCTCCACGTAGTCGACCCGCAGGAAGTCCTCCGGCGGGTCGGGCCGCACCACGACGGCGACGAGGAAGGCGACGATCGCGAGCGACGCGAGGATGGCGCCGACGAACGCGATCGGGGTCTGGTTGCGGCGGCGCTCGGCGCGGGTGCTCGCCTTGCGGTACGCCTCCTCGGCGGGTGTCTCGGCCCGGCCCAGCTCGGCGACGATCGGGCGCCCCGCCTCGTCGGTTGCGGTGTACCGGCTCACGCGTCGCCCCCGGGTGCGCCGGCCGCGTCGACCGCCGAGCGCGCCTTCTCGAGCCGCTCCTTCGCGCCCACGAGCCACTCCTCGCAGCGGCGGGCGAGGGCCTCGCCGCGCTCCCACAGCGCCAGCGACTCCTCGAGCGTGGCGCCGCCCTGCTCGAGCGCCGTCACCACCTGCACCAGCTCGTCGCGCGCCTGCTCGTAGCTGAGGTCGGCGATGGGGGCGGGGGAGTCGGCCACGCCCCCAGCCTAGTTCTGGCGTCCGTCGCGGGCTCGGTCGGGCGGCGGGCGGCGGGCGTCGAGGGCCGGGGAGTCGGGCGTCGGGCGGGGAGCGCCGATCAGTCGGCGGTCGCGCCCAGCTCGCCGCCGGCGACGCGGATGCGCAGCGCGTCGCCCGAGGCGGCGTCCGCCGGGTCGCGCACCACGCCGCGCGGCCCCGACACCACCGCGTAGCCGCGGTCGAGGGTGGCCTGGGGCGAGAGCGCCCGCAGCCGGGCGCGCAGCTCGTCGACCCGGCGCTGCTCGTGCTCCACCCCGCGCGTGGCGAGTTCGGAGCCGCGCGCGACGTATCGGGTCAGTTCGTCGGCGCGCTGATCCAGCATCCGCTCCGGGGTGGCGAGCACGGGGCGCGAGCGCAGTGCCGCGATCCGGTCGATCTCGGTACGCACCAGGTCGCTCACCCGGGTCGCGATGCGGCCGCGCGCGAACCGCACCTTGCCGAGCTCGTCGGCGACATCCGGGATGACGCGCTTGGCGGCATCCGTCGGGGTGGAGGCGCGCAGGTCGGCGACCTCGTCGAGCAGCGGGCGGTCGTTCTCGTGGCCGATGGCGCTGACGATCGGGGTGGCGATCTCGGCGACGCCGCGCACCAGCGCCTCGTCGCTGAACGCGAGCAGGTGCTGGAAGTCGCCGCCGCCGCGGGCGACGATGATCACGTCGACTTCGGGGTCGCCGTCGAGCCGCCGGATCGCGCCGAGCACCTCCAGCGCGGCGCGGTCGCCCTGCACGGCCGCGTAGGCGGCGCGGATGCGCACGCTCGGCCACCGCAGCTCGGCGTTGCGGCGCACGTCCTTCTCGGCATCCGAGTCGCGCGCGGTGACCAGCCCGACGACGCGCGGGAGGAACGGGACGCGCACCTTGCGTTCCGGGGCGAACAGCCCCTCGGCGGCGAGCGTGCGGCGCAGCAGCTCGAGCCGCTCGAGCAGGTCGCCGAGCCCGACGTGGCGCAGCTCGAACACCTGCATGGTGAGCGTGCCGCCCTTGGGCCAGAACTCCGCCTTCACGAGCGCGATCACGCGGTCGCCCTGGCGGAACTCCTCCTTGAGCTTGGTCAGCGTCGACGACCACACCCGGAACGAGACCGTGGCGTCCTGGCGCAGATCCTTGAGTTTGCCGTAGACGTTCCCACCCGACATGCCCCACTGGGTGATCTCGCCCTCGACCCACACCATGCCGAGCCGGTCGATGTAGTCCTTGAGCTTCGCGCTGAGGATGCCGACCGGCCAGGGCGCGTCGGCGCGCGACTGCTCGCTGCCGTCGGCGTCGCTCGGCGCCGGTGCTCCGGGGTCGCTCATCTCCGCCAGCCTACGGAGCGCCGCCCACGCCGGGCGCGCCGGTCGGGGCGGGTCGGCGACCGCGACGGCTCCCGGCGACGCGGAGGTCGGCTCCGTAGACTCGGAACCGTGCCCGGCATCACCAACGGCGCGATCCCGATCGCCGCTCCCCGCATCCCCGCCCCGCGCGGGCGGCTGCGCGACGAGCCCGTCGCCGGCGCCAAGCGCGTGCTCATCGCCGCTCCCCGCGGCTACTGCGCCGGCGTCGACCGCGCGGTCGTGACGGTCGAGAAGGCGCTCGAGCAGTACGGCGAGCCGGTGTACGTGCGCAAGCAGATCGTTCACAACGTGCACGTCGTGGGCGAACTCGAGCAGCGCGGCGCGATCTTCGTCGACGACGTCGCCGAAGTGCCCGAGGGCTCGCACATCGTGTTCAGCGCCCACGGGGTGTCGCCCGCCGTCGTGCAGGGCGCCGCCGATCGCGGACTGCAGGCGATCGACGCCACCTGCCCGCTCGTCACCAAGGTGCACCGCGAGGCGACCCGCTTCTCGAAGCAGGGGCGCACCATCCTGCTCATCGGCCACGCCGGCCACGAGGAGGTCGAGGGCACGATGGGCCACGCGCCCGAGGACACGATCCTCGTCGGCACCCCGGACGAGGCCGACACCATCGAGGTGCCCGAGGGGCGCGACCTGGTGTGGATCTCGCAGACCACGCTGAGCGTCGACGAGACGATGGAGACGGTGCGTCGGCTGCGAGAGCGGTTCCCGCACCTGCAGGATCCGCCCTCCGACGACATCTGCTACGCCACCCAGAACCGGCAGGTCGCGATCAAGAAGGTGGCCCCGGATGCCGACCTGGTGATCGTCGTCGGCTCGGCCAACAGCTCCAACAGCGTGCGGCTCGTCGAGGTCGCGCTCGAGCACGGCGCCCGCGCCGCGTACCGCATCGACGACGCGACCGAGATCCGCCAGGAATGGCTCGACGGCGTCGCGACGGTCGGCGTCTCGAGCGGCGCCTCGGTGCCCGAGATCCTGGTGCAGGAGGTGCTCGAGCAGCTCGCCGACGCCGGCTACTCGACGGTCGACGAGGTGCGCACCGCCGAGGAGGACCTCATGTTCTCGCTGCCGAAGGAGCTGCGCCCGGCGGGCGCCGACGGCGGTCGCGGCCTCGGCGGTCGTGGCGCGGGCACGTCGACCCGGTAGTGCCGGGGTCCGGCCGGTCGCGGGCGACCCGCTGACCCGCCTCGTCGCCGACGCCGCCGCGAAACGGCAGAATCGTCCCCGAGCGGGGAGGTGAACGGTGCGCATCCGTGTCCTCCCTCGCGCGACCGCCGAGACGGTCCTCACCTCCGGCATCGTCGTCGCCGGCCGCGCGGCCGGCATCGCCACCCTGCTGCTCACCATCCCGCTGCTGGTCGAGACCCTCGGCCTGCGCGGCCGCGCCGGTGACCTCGCCCTGCCCCTGCTGCTGCTCGGGCTGATGATCGGCGGACTCGTCGGCCTGCTGCTGCTCCCGAGGCTGTGGACGGTGCTCGTCTACCTGGGCGGGGGCGCCGTGGCCGTGGCGCTCTACCAGGCCGTGCTGCTCGCCGGCGACCCCGGCATCGTCGACGACGCGATGTTCCTGCTCAACCGTCCCGCGGTGGCGCTCGCCGTCGCCGGCGGCGTCGCGGTGACGGCGTGGGGAGGGATCGCGTGGGCGGCGGTGTCGTGCTCGGTCGCGCTCGCCGCATCCGCCGTCGCGTTCGCCGGGGCCGGACTGCCGTTCGACCCGGGCCTCGGGCCGTTCTTCGTGCTCGGTATCGGGGCGGTGGCCTTCGCCACTCTCGGGGTCGTGCAGGCGGGCGTGCGCCGCAGGGTGCCCGACTTCGACTCGCTCGAGGCGGAGATGCGGCTGGTCGCCCACGGCGAGGATCTCGCGCGCCGGTCGACCGCGGTGGTGCACGACACCGTGCTCAACGATCTCGCGCTGGTGATGAACGCGCCCGACCGGCTCGACGACCCCGCCCGCGATCGGCTGCGCGCCGACCTCGAGACGGTGCGCAGCCCCGACTGGATCGCGGGCAGCGACGAGCCCTACACCGACACCGAGGCCGGGCTGCGCAACGACATCGACCGGCTGGTGAGCGAGTACCAGTGGCACGGGCTCAGCATCCACGTGACCGGGTCGCTCGGCCGCCGGCGCCTCGCGCCGGAGGTCGCGGAGGCGCTGCTCGCCGCCATCCGCGCCTGCTTCGACAACGTCGTGCGGCACGCCGACGCGACGACGGCGGAACTGGAGCTGTTGGTCGGCGAGGCGGAGATCACGGTGATGGTGACCGACCACGGCCGCGGGTTCGACCCCGACGCGGTCGGCGCCGACCGGCTCGGGGTGCGCACGTCGATCGTCGACCGGATGGTGGCGGTCGGCGGCGGGGCGCGGGTCTGGTCGACGCCCGGCGAGGGCACCTCGGTGATGCTCACGGTGCCGTCGCTCGGGGGGCGCCGATGAGTCTCGTTGACCGGCGCGCGTTCGCGCTCTCGCCCCAGCAGGTGGACCCGCTCAGCTGGTTCACCGGCCCGCTGGTGCCGCTCGTGTTCGGGGCGCTGAGTCTCGTCTACGGCTCACTCGCCACGATCGCCACCTGGGGGAGCGTGCCCGCCCCCGGCCTGCAGCTGTTCGGCGTTCTGCTCGGCGTCGCGGGCTGCCTCGTCGTCTACCTGCGCACCCGGCCACTGCGACCGCCGATCGGATGGCCCACCGCGGCCGTCACCATCGGCCTCGGCGTGGCCGGCGGGGTGCTGCACGCTCTCGGGGCGACGGGAGGCGGGCTCGCGATCGAGCTGTGGTGGGTGCCGTTCTCGCCCGCGCTCGTCATCGGCGCGCTCGCCCCCTACCTGCCGGCGCGGCCTCTGGCGATCGCCGGGATGGCGGCGACCGTGGTGCTGACCACGCTCGCCTCGCTCGTCGTGTGGGACGCCGACTCCGGCTGGGGGCCGGTCTCGACGGCGGTCATCATCGCCATGCCCACGGTGCTCGGCACCGTGGTGGCGGTGGCCTTCTCGGCGACCATCGCGGCCCGCACGCTGCCTCTCATCGAGGCGCGGGCGCGCACCATGCTGACCCCGGACGCCCCGCACGACGCAGCAGCCCGCCGGAGGGAGTTCGACCGCACCGTGCGGCTCACCGCCCAGGCGATGCCGCTGCTCGAGCAGGTCGCGCGCACCGGCGAGGTGACCGCGGCCGACCGCACGCTGGCCGGACAGCTCGCGCGGCGGCTGCGCGACGACCTCGTCACCCGGTCGAACCTCACCTGGCTCGACTCGGTCGCTCAGGAGTCGGGCATCGTCGTCGTCGACACCGATCGGCGGGCGGCGGGGATGCGGATGCCGCAGCGCACCGCCCTGCGGGCACTGCTGCGGGCGCTGCTCGACCTGCCCGGCGCCCGCGACGCGGCGGTGCTGGTCGAGTTCCGCGCCCACGACGACGGCGGGACTCTCGTCGCGGTGAGCGCCGAGCTGGAGCTGCCGGAGGGCCCGCGCGCGCTGCACCTCGCCCCGAGCTACCTCGCGCTCGACGGCGCGGTCGAGGAGCTGCGCTGGCACGACGACGGTCTGGGGCTCAGCTTCCGCATCGACCCGCCCGGCCGCGACTCCGACCGCTGACCGCCCGAGCCGCGGTCTCGCTGCGCAGCCCATAGTCAGGCCGAGGCTCACCCGGTCGACACCGCGACGTCGGGCCTCGCGCGGCCCGAGCCGGCTGCTCGCGGTCAGGCGGAGGTGATCGAGTGCCCGGCGCTGCCGAGCTGGCGGGTCGCCTCGACCACGCGCGCGGCCATGGCCGACTCGGCGACCTTGCCCCAGGCGCGCGGGTCGTACTGCTTCTTGTTGCCGACCTCGCCGTCGACCTTCAGCACGCCGTCGTAGTTGGTGAACATCGAGCCGGCGATCGACCGGGTGAACGCGTACTGGGTGTCGGTGTCGATGTTCATCTTGATGACGCCGTTGGCGACCGCCTCGGCGATCTCGGCATCCGTCGACCCCGATCCGCCGTGGAAGACCAGGTCGAGCGGCTTCGGCCCGGTGCCGTACTTGGCGGCGATGCCGGCCTGGATCTCGCCGAGCAGCTCGGGACGCAGCTTCACGTTGCCCGGCTTGTAGACGCCGTGAACGTTGCCGAAGGTGAGGGCGGCGATGTAGCGGCCCTGCTCGCCGAGCCCGAGCGCCTCGACGGCCTCGGTCACGTCGCCGAGCGTCGTGTACAGGGCCTCGTTGGAGCCCTCGTGCTGCACGCCGTCCTCCTCGCCGCCGACGACGCCGATCTCCACCTCGAGGATGGCGTTGATCGCCTTCATCCGGGGCAGGAGGTCCTTCGCGATCTCGATGTTCTCGGCGAGCGGCACGGCCGAGCCGTCCCACATGTGCGACTGGAAGATCGGGTTGCGGCCCGCCTTCACCTCCTCCTCGGAGGCGGCGATGAGCGGCTCGACGAAGCCGCCGAGCGCGTCCTTCGGGCAGTGGTCGGTGTGCAGGGCCACCGTGATCGGGTAGTTCTTGGCGACCTCGGTCGCGAACGCGGCGAAGGCGAGCGCGCCCGTCGCGCGGCCCTTCACGGTGTGCCCGGCGAAGTAGTCGGCGCCGCCCGTGGTCACCTGGATGATGCCGTCGGAGCCCGCCTCGGCGAGGCCCTGCAGCACGGCGTTGATCGTCTGCGACGACGACACGTTCACCGCGGGGAACGCGAACCCGCCCTTCTTGGCGGTGTCGAGCATCTCGGCGTACTGCTCGGGGGTGGCGACGGGCATGGAGACTCCTTCGGCATCGCGGCGACGGGTGCTCCCCGTCGGCTTCCGAGCTTAGCCAGGCCCGGCGCCCCGTCCACGGTCGGATGCCGACCCCGGCCGGAGGGTGCGTGGCCGGTAGGCTGGGCGGGCGCCACCGCCACCTCGGGCGCAGACCACCGTCCCCCGCGACGACGCCGACGGCGTCGAGCGCCGAGCGCCCCAGGAGTCCCCGTGGCCACCGCCGAATCCGGCGATCTGTATCTGCACCCCGACCGCAACCTGGCGATGGAGCTGGTCCGCGCGACCGAGGCCGCCGCCATCCGCGCGACGCCGTTCATCGGTCACGGCGACAAGGAGGGCGCCGACGGCGCCGCCGTCGACGCGATGCGCAAGTTCCTCGGCACCGTCAACTTCTCGGGCACCGTCGTCATCGGCGAGGGCGAGAAGGACAACGCCCCGATGCTCTACAACGGCGAGGTCGTCGGCAACGGCCGCGGCCCGGAGTGCGACATCGCCGTCGACCCGATCGACGGCACCTCGCTCACCGCCGCCGGGCGACGCAACGCGATCTCGATGATCGCGGCGAGCGACCGCGGGTCGATGCTCGACGCGTCGAGCGTGTTCTACATGGACAAGATCGTCGGCGGCCCCGAGGCGATCGGGGTGGTCGACATCCGCCAGTCCGTGGCCGAGAACGTGCGGGCCATCGCGAAGGCGAAGGGCAAGCCGGTCGAGGAGGTGCAGGTCGGCGTGCTCGACCGTCCGCGCCACGCCGAGCTGATCGCCGAGATCCGCCAGGCTGGGGCGGGCACGCGGCTGCTGCTCGACGGCGACGTCGCGGGCGGCATCGACGCCGCCAGCTACGACGGCCGGCTCGACCTGTGCATGGGGATCGGCGGGTCGCCCGAGGGCGTCGCCACCGCGTGCGCGATCAAGGCGCTCGGCGGGCTCATCCAGACCCGGATGGCGCCGCTCGACGACGACGAGAAGCAGCGCGGCATCGACGCGGGTCTCAAGTTCGACCACGTCTACGAGGCCGACGAGCTGGTCGCCGGCGACAACACCTTCTTCGTCGCCACCGGCGTCACGGACGGCAACCTGGTCACCGGCGTGCGCCGCAAGGGGCCGATCATCCGCACCGAGTCGATCGTGCTCCGCGCTCGCTCGGGCACCATCCGCCGGGTGAGCGCCGACCACCTCGTGTCGAAGTGGCTCGGGGAGTCGCTGCCCGGCATCTGACCGAGCCCGCGCCAGCCGTCCCGCCCCGGATCCGTCCGGCGGCGGGACGACGCGTCTCCGGGCTCGGATACTCCCGTCGGAGTAATGCGGAGTCGGAGTATTGCGGAGTGAGCGCTCACTCACTTACGCTCCGGGGGTGGTCTCCGCCCGTGACGCGTTCGTCGACACCGCCGCCTTCTCGCGGGCGCGCGAGGCCGCGGCCGGCGAGACCCGCTCGCGCGCCCGCCCGCTCGCGCCCGACGACCGCCGGCTGGCCATCCTCGACGCGGTGATCCCGCTCCTCAAGGAGCGCGGACGGGACGCGTCGACCCGTGAGATGGCGCAGGCCGCCGGCGTCGCCGAGGGCACCCTGTTCCGGGTGTTCGACGACAAGGAGAGCATCATCCGGGCCGCCGTCGACCGGTACCTGGAGCCGCACGAGCTGCGGGCCGCCCTCGAATCGCTCGACCCCGCCGACCCGACCGAGGTCAAGGTGCGGCGGGTGCTCGACCTGCTGCGGGCCCGCTTCGAGGGCGTCATCGGCCTGATGTCGGCGCTCGGGATGCACGGACCCCCGCCCGGCCGGACGCATCGGCCGCACGAGGAGGAGTGGCGCACCATCCTCCATCGACTGTTCGCCGACGACGACCTCGCGGTGCCCGTCGACGACCTCGTGTACTTCGTGCGCCTGGTCGCCTTCGCCGGCTCCATCCCGATGTTCAGCACCCCCCACCCCTTCACCACCGAGCAGCTCGCGGACCTGATCCTCCGCGGAGTGCTCCCGTCATCCGGAAGGACCGCCTGATGCTCGGACGCCTGCTCGTCCGCTTCCTCCGGCCGTACTGGCCGTTCATCCTGCTCGTCGTGCTGTTCCAGGCAGGGCAGTCGATCGCATCGCTCTGGCTGCCGAGCCTGAACGCCGACATCATCGACCAGGGCGTCGCCCAGGGCGACACGGGCTACGTGCTGCAGGTCGGCGGGGTGATGCTGCTGGTGACCCTCGCGCAGATCGTCTGCGCGATCATCGCCGTCTACTTCGGGGCGCGCACCGCCATGGCGTTCGGGCGCGACGTGCGCGGCGCGATCTTCGACCGCGTCGGCGCGTTCTCGGAGCGCGAGGTGCAGCAGTTCGGGGCGCCGAGCCTCATCACCCGCACCACCAACGACGTGCAGCAGGTGCAGATGCTCGTGCTGATGACGGCGACGCTGCTGGTGTCGGCCCCGATCCTCGCCGTCGGCGGGGTGATCTTCGCCATCGGCGAGGACGTCGGGCTCTCCTGGATCCTGGTCGTCGCCATCCCCGTGCTGCTCGTCGCGGTCGCCCTGATCGTGTCGCGCATGGTCCCGTGGTTCCGCAAGATGCAGGAGCGCATCGACCAGGTCAACCGGGTGCTGCGCGAACAGCTCTCCGGCATCCGCGTCGTCCGCGCCTTCGTGCGCGAGCCGGTCGAGACCGAGCGGTTCGCGCAGGCCAACGCCGACGTCACCGAGACGGCGCTGCGGGCGGGGCGCCTGTTCGCGCTCATGTTCCCGATCGTGATGCTGATCCTCAACGTGTCGAGCGTCGCGGTGCTGTGGCTCGGCGCCTACCGGATCGAAGACGGCAGCCTGCAGGTCGGGTCGCTCATCGCGTTCCTCAGCTACATCATCCAGATCCTGATGGCGGTGCTGATGGCGTCGATGCTGGCGTTCATCCTGCCGCGGGCCTCGGTATCGGCCGACCGCATCGGCGCGGTGCTCGCCACCGAGTCGACCGTGCACCCGCCGACGGCTCCGGTGACCGTGCTGCGCACCCGGGGCGGCGTCGAGCTGCGGCACGCCACCTTCGCCTACCCGGGCGCCGACGAGCCCGTGCTCGACGACATCTCGTTCACCGCGTCGCCGGGCCGGACCACGGCGATCATCGGCTCCACCGGATCGGGCAAGACGACGCTGGTCAACCTGCTGCCGCGCCTGTTCGACGTCACCTCGGGCGCCGTGCTGGTCGACGACGTGGACGTGCGCGAACTCGACCCCGACCTGTTGTGGGGACGGATCGGGCTGGTCCCCCAGCGTGCCTACCTGTTCTCCGGCACGGTGGCCTCGAACCTGCGCTACGGCGACCCCGCCGCGACCGACGACGAGCTGTGGCGCGCCCTCGAGATCGCCCAGGCGGCCGACTTCGTGCGCGCCTTCCCGGAGGGGCTCGAGGCGCCGATCGCCCAGGGCGGCACCAACGTCTCCGGCGGCCAGCGGCAGCGGCTGGCGATCGCCCGGGCGCTCGTCAAGCGCCCCGAGGTCTACGTGTTCGACGACGCGTTCTCGGCCCTCGACACCGCGACCGACGCGCGGCTGCGCGCCGCGCTCGCCCGGGAGGTGTCCGACGCGACCATGATCGTGGTCGCCCAGCGGGTGTCGACCATCGTCGACGCCGACGAGATCCTCGTGCTCGACGACGGCCGCGTCGTCGCGCGCGGCACCCACGCCGAGCTGCTCGACGGCTCGCCCGAGTACGCGGAGATCGTCGCCAGCCAGCTCTCCGCGGAGGAGGCGGCATGAGCGCGCCGCACGGCACCCCGCGGCCCGCCGCCGCGGCCCGGCCGGAGAGCCAGAGCATCGCCCGGCAGAACGCCCCGCGCGGCGGACCCTTCGCCGGGATGGGGATGCCCGCCGAGAAGAGCATGAACTTCGGCCCGAGCGCCAAGCGCCTGCTCGGCCGCCTCGCGCCCGAGCGGGGGCGGCTGGTCTTCGTGATCGTGCTCGGCGTGCTCGGCGTCGTGCTCAGCGTCATCGGGCCGAAGGTGCTCGGCGAGGCGACCAACATCGTGTTCGAGGGCGCCATCTCGGCGCAGCTGCCCGCCGGGGTGACCCAGGAGCAGGTGATCGAGCAGCTGCGCGCCCAGGGCGACGACCAGCAGGCCGACCTGCTCTCCGGGATGCACCTCACGCCCGGCGAGGGGATCGACTTCGCCTCGCTGCAGCTCGTGCTCGGTTCGGTGCTGCTGCTCTACGTGTTCTCGAGCCTGTTCATGTACGCCCAGGGCTACATCCTCAACGGTGTCACCCAGCGCACCATGTACCGGCTGCGCGAGGACGTGGAGCGCAAGATCCACCGGCTGCCACTGAAGTACTTCGACCGGATGCCGCGGGGCGAACTGCTCAGCCGGGTCACCAACGACATCGACAACATCTCGCAGACGACGCAGCAGACGCTCTCGCAGCTGTTGACCTCCCTGCTGACCGTGCTGGGCATCCTGATCATGATGTTCGTCATCTCGCCGCTGCTGGCGCTCGTCGCGCTGGTCACCGTGCCGCTGACGCTCGTCGTCACCGTGCTGATCGCGAAGCGGTCGCAGAAGCTGTTCGTCGCCCAGTGGCGCAGCACCGGCGAACTCAACGCCCAGGTCGAGGAGGGCTACACCGGCCACGCCCTGGTGAAGGTGTTCGGACGCCACCGCGAGGTGGGCGCCCGGTTCGCGGAGAAGAACGAAGAGCTCTACAAGGCCAGCTTCGGCGCCCAGTTCGTGAGCGGCATCATCATGCCCGCCAACATGTTCATCGGGAACCTCGTCTACGTCGGCATCGCCGTGGTCGGCGGCCTGCTGGTGGCCAACGGCTCGATGCGGCTCGGCGACGTGCAGGCGTTCATCCAGTACTCGCGCCAGTTCACCCAGCCGCTCGCCCAGCTCGGCTCGATGGTCAACCTGCTGCAGTCCGGCGTCGCGAGCGCCGAGCGGGTGTTCGAGCTGCTCGACGCCGAGGAGGAGACCCCGGATGCCGTCGGCGGCGAACTGCCGGCCGGCGGCACCGGCGAGCTCTCCTTCGAGCACGTGGCGTTCCGCTACGAGGAGGACACCCCGCTGATCCGCGACCTGTCGCTCACCGCGCGCCCGGGTCAGACCGTCGCGATCGTCGGCCCCACGGGCGCCGGCAAGACGACACTCGTCAACCTGCTCATGCGGTTCTACGAGATCGACGACGGCCGCATCACCCTCGACGGGGTCGACATCCGCGAGCTCACGCGCGAGGCCCTGCGCTCGCGCACCGGCATGGTGCTGCAGGACACCTGGCTGTTCGCGGGCACCATCCGCGACAACATCGCCTACGGCCGCCCGGGCGCGACGGAGGAGGAGATCCTCGCGGCGGCGGAGGCCGCCTACGTCGACCGCTTCGTGCACTCGCTGCCCGACGGCTACGACACCGTGCTCGACGACGACGCGTCGAACATCTCGGCGGGCGAGAAGCAGCTGCTCACCATCGCGCGGGCGTTCCTCGCCCAGCCGCGGCTGCTCATCCTCGACGAGGCGACGTCGAGCGTCGACACCCGCACCGAGCTGCTCGTGCAGCGGGCGATGGCCGAGCTGCGGCGGGATCGCACCAGCTTCGTCATCGCCCACCGGCTGTCGACGATCCGCGACGCCGACCTGATCCTCGTGATGGAGGCGGGCGAGATCGTCGAGCAGGGGAACCACGAGCAGCTGCTCGAGCGGGACGGCGCCTACGCGCGGCTCTACCGCGCCCAGTTCGCCGCGCCCGTCGAGCAGGACGAACCGGATGCGGAGGTCGGGGGCGCAGAGGTCGCGGGCGCGGCGGTCGGGGACGAGCCGATCGGGGGGTAGCCCCCGCGAGGGCGGCGGCGTCGGCCGGTACCGTGTGCGGGTGACCGACACCGCCCTCGCCCCGACGCCCGTGCGCACCCGGATCGGGTGGGCATTCGTGCTGATCTCCGCGCTCGCCATCGTCGCGTTCGCCGCGGTGCCCTACGCGACCGCGCCGCTGACCGACCTCGCGGAGGCGGGCGTCGGCCTCGCCCCCGACTACGCGGTGAAGCCGCTGCCGGTGCAGGTCGCGCTCTACGCGCACATCGCCGGGGGCGCCGTGGCCCTCGTGCTCGGAGCGCTGCAGTTCTGGCGGGGCCTGCGCGACCGGTTCGCGGCGGTGCACCGCGCGACCGGACGGGTCTACCTCGGAGCGGTGGCGCTCGGCGCCGTCTCCGGGCTGGTGATCGCCCCGTTCAGCCCCGCCGGGTGGGTCGGGCTGTTCGGCTTCGGCACCCTCGCCGTGCTCTGGCTGCTGACCGCCTGGCGGGCGTACCGCGCCATCCGCCGTCGCGACGTCGCCGCCCACCGGTCGTGGATGATGCGCAACTACGCGCTCACCTACGCCGCCGTGACGCTGCGGGTGTGGCTGCCGCTGCTCATCGTCGCCACACTGGGGCTGGGCCTGGCGTCGGACTTCGACTCGGCGTTCGCCAGCGCCTACGCGGCGGTGCCGTTCCTGGCCTGGATGCCGAACCTGGTCGTGGCGGAGTGGTTGATCCGTCGTCGCGGGCTGCCGTCGTATCGGCTGACGCCGAGTCGCTGACCCGCCGACGCGCGGCGGTCGGCGTTCAGGCGGTCTTGGCGTCCTTCGCCGGTGCGTCGGGCAGACCCAGGTCGAGCTCGGCGCGACCCACGCCGGTGGCGTCGATCGACTTCAGCTCGGTCTCGAGCGCGGCGGTGCGGCTCGACTCGATGACCGACGTGAGGTCGGAGGCGCTCACCTGGCGGGTGTCCTCGTCGACCTCGTCGAGCTGCGGCAGCACCTTCGACTCGTCGAGCTGGCTCAGGCGGCGGGCCGAGGGCAGCACCTGGCGCTCGAGCGAGCCGACGAACGTGTTGTAGTCCTTGACGCTGCGCTCGATCGAGCGGCCGAGCTTGTCGACGTGCGTGGCCAGCGTGGTGAGCCGCCCGTACAGCTCGCGGCTCACGTCGAACAGCGCCCGCGCCTCGGCGGTGACCACCTCGTGCCGCCACGACACCGCGACCGCCTTGAGCACCGAGAACAGCGTCACCGGCGAGGCGAGCGCGACGTGCTTGCCGAACGCGAACTCCATGATCGACGGGTCGGCCTCGAGCGCCGCGGAGAGCAGCGACTCGCTCGGGATGAAGGCCACCACCATCTCGGGGCTCGACTCCAGACCGTCCCAGTACGAGCGGGCGCCGAGCGCGGTGATGTGGTCGCGCACCGCCTTGACGTGCTGCTTCAGTAGCGCCTCGCGCTTGGTCGCATCGGCATCCGTCGCGGTCGGCGGGATGGCGGCGGCCTCGAGGTAGGAGTTGAACGGCACCTTGGCGTCGACCGCGATGCTCTTGCCGCCGGGCAGGTGCACCACCATGTCGGGTCGCGCCGACTTCTTGTCGACGGTGATGCTCGACTGGACGTCGAAGTTGACGTGCTGCAGCATGCCGGCCGCCTCGACGACGGCCTTGAGCTGGGTCTCGCCCCACACCCCGCGGGTCGAGTTGTTCTTGAGGGCCGACGCGAGCGACTCGGCGGTGGCGCGCAGGCGCTCCTCCGACTCCGCCGCGCTCTTGAGCTGCTGCGCGAGCTCGCCGTGCTGCCGCTGGCGCTGCGACTCGAGGTCGGTGACCTTGAGCTGCATCGACGCGAGGGTCTCCTTCACCGGAGCGAGCGCCTCGAGCACCCGGCTCTCGGCCTTCTCCTGCGCGGCGCGCTCCGCGGCCTCGGCGCGGGTGCGCTCGACCAGCTCGCGGTACTGCTCGTGGGCGCCCGCGAGCTGCTCGCGCAGCCCGGCGAGGCTCGCCTGCGCGGCCGCCAGCTCGGCGCCGAGCTCGGCCTGCACGCGGGCGAGCGCTCCGGCGTGCTGCGCCTCGAGCAGGGCCGGGCCGGCGGCGGCGTCGCGCGCCGAACGGCGGGCGCCAGCGACGAGCCAGCCGCCCGCGACGCCGAGCAGCAGACCGGCGCCGAGACCGAGCAGGAGGGCGAGGATCGGGTCCATGCGCACAGTGTCGCAGCCGGGTCCGACATCCCGAGGGAGGCGGCCGGGTGCGCCGCCCGGCGGGAACGCCTAGCGTGAGTGCTCGTGGTGCACCCGACCTCGGAGCCGAGCCTCGACGATCTGCGCACGCTCATCGCGGTGGCGAGAACGGGGCGCCTGGTCTCCGCGGCGACCCACCTGGGCATCGATCACACGACGGTGCGCCGGCGGCTCGACCGCCTCGAGGCGGCGCTCGGCGCCCGCCTCCTGGACCGCACCCGCGAGGGCTGGGAGCTCACGGGCCTGGGGCGCGAGGTGGTCGCGCGCGCAGGGGTGGTCGATGAGGTGGTCGAGCGCGTGCGTGAGGCCGTCGCGGGCGAGCGCAGCGCCGTGCGCGGCACCGTCCGGGTGCTCGCCCCCGAGGCCTTCGCCCTGGCCTACGCGACCCCGGCGCTCGCACGCCTGCGACGCAGCTCGCCCGGTGTCGTAATCGAACTGGAGACGACCACGCGCGAGCTGGGCGTGCATGCGGCCGGATTCGACCTCGCCGTCACGGTCGGCCCTCCCGCGGGGTCGCGGCTCGTGTCGGAGGTGCTGGTGCCCTACGTGCTGCGCCTCTACGCGGCGCCGGACTACCTCGAGACGCACGGGCCGCTGCGCACCCCTGCCGACCTGGCGGGGCATCCGCTGGTGTTCTACGTGGACGCGCTGCTCGCCGTGCGCGAGCTCGATCTCGCACCGCTGCTGGGCGGCATGCGCCTCGGCTTCGGCGCGACCTCGGCGTCGGCGCAGGTGGAGGCGACGCGGCGCGGAGCCGGGATCGGCCTGCTGCACTCCTTCGCCGCCGAGGACGACCCGGGTCTGATCCCCGTGCTCCCCGACCAGGTGGAGTTCCCGCTGCAGTTCTCCCTGTCGATGCGGCGCGAGAGCGGGGCCGTCCCCGCGGTCGCGCTGGCGCGCGAGGCGATCGTCGACGAGGTGCGACGCCGGTCCCGCGAATTCCGCCCCTGACCCGCTGCTCGCCGGAAGCCGGGCCGATCCGGAGTGTGCGATTGCGCACACCTGACCTGCAGCACTGGTGCTTGCACGCAGGGCAGGCGACGGGGAGGATCGCCGCATGAGCATGAGCATCCTTGACCACTGGGTGGGCGGCGCCGCCTTCCCCGGCACCTCCGACCGCACCGCGCCGGTCTACGACCCCGCCCGCGGGGCCGTGCAGAAGCAGGTGCGGCTCGGCTCGGTCGCCGACGTCGACGCGGCGGTCGCCGCCGCGACGGCGGCCGGGGTCGAATGGGCCGAGGCGTCGTGGGCGAAGCGCCAGGCGGTGCTGTTCGCCTTCCGCGAGATCCTCAACGCCCGCAAGGCGGAGCTCGGCGCGATCCTCACCAGCGAGCACGGCAAGGTGACGCCCGACGCGCTCGGCGAGATCGCCCGCGGACTCGAGGTCGTCGAGTTCGCCTGCGGCATCCCGCACCTGGCCAAGGGCGAGTACAGCGAAAACGCGTCGACCGGCGTCGACGTCTACTCGGTCAAGCAGCCGCTCGGCGTGGTCGGCATCATCTCGCCGTTCAACTTCCCGGCGATGGTGCCGATGTGGTTCTTCCCCATCGCCATCGCGCTCGGCAACACGGTGGTGCTCAAGCCCAGCGAGAAGGACCCGACCGCCGCCATCTGGATGGCGGAGGCGCTGCGCGAGGCGGGACTGCCCGACGGGGTGTTCAACGTCGTGCACGGCGACAAGGTGGCGGTGGACGCCATCCTCGGCCACCCGGGCATCGCCTCGGTGAGCTTCGTCGGCTCGACGCCGATCGCGAAGTACGTCTACGAGACGGGCACCGCCGCGGGCAAGCGGGTGCAGGCGCTCGGCGGTGCGAAGAACCACATGCTCGTGCTGCCCGACGCCGACCTCGACCTCGTCGCCGACTCGGCCGTCAACGCGGGCTTCGGCTCCGCGGGCGAGCGCTGCATGGCCATCTCGGTGCTCGTCGCGGTCGAGCCGGTCGCCGACGAGCTGATCGGCAAGATCACCGAGCGGATGGCGACCCTGAAGGTCGGCGACGGCACGCGCGGTTGCGACATGGGTCCGCTGATCACGAAGGAGCACCGCGACAAGGTCGCCGGCTATCTCGACGTGGCGGCGGCCGACGGGGCCGAGGTGGTCGTCGACGGCCGCGGCATCGAGGTCGACGGCGAGCCCGACGGCTTCTGGCTCGGCCCGACCCTGGTCGACAAGGTGCCGACCGACTCGAAGGTCTACACCGACGAGATCTTCGGTCCCGTGCTCTCGGTCGTGCGGGTGAGCTCGTACGAGGATGGGGTGGCGCTGATCAACGCGTCGCCCTACGGCAACGGCACCGCGATATTCACCAACGACGGCGGCGCCGCGCGGCGCTTCCAGCGCGAGGCGACGGTTGGCATGATCGGCATCAACGTGCCGATCCCGGTGCCGGTCGGCTACTACTCGTTCGGCGGCTGGAAGGACTCGCTGTTCGGCGACACCAAGGCCTACGGCCCCGACGCCATCCACTTCTTCACCCGGCAGAAGGCGATCACCTCGCGCTGGCTCGACCCGTCGCACGGCGGCATCAACCTGGGCTTCCCGACGAACTGACCGGGCAGGATGGCGGCATGACCACCGCCATCCCCGCCGTCCCGCTCAACTCCGGCACCGCCATCCCCCAGATCGGCCTCGGCACCTGGCCGATGGACGACGCCCAGGTCGCCGACGCGATCGTCGCCGCGGCCGAGGTCGGCTACCGGCACATCGACACCGCGGCCAAGTACGACAACGAGGCGGGCGTGGGGGAGGGCATCCGGCGCACCGGCCTCGACCGGTCGGAGTTCTTCGTCACCACCAAGCTCAACGGCGCCGCGCAGGGCGACGGGCCCGCGGTGGGCGAGCTGGCGAAGTCGCTCGACCGGCTCGGGATGGACTACGTCGACCTGCTGCTCATCCACTGGCCGCTGCCCGGGCGCGACGAGTACGTCGCCACCTGGCGCACATTCGAGAAGTTGCATCGGGAGGGGCGCGCGCGGGCGATCGGGGTCTCGAACTTCAAGGTCGCCCACCTGCAGCGGCTCGTCGCCGAGTGCGACATCGTGCCGGCGGTGAACCAGGTGCAGCTGAGCCCCGAGATCACCCGCCCGGCGCAGCGCGCGTTCCACGCGGAGCACGGGATCGTCACCGAGGCGTACAGCCCGCTCGGCGGCTCGGGAGCGTCGTCGCTCGACTCGCCGGTGGTGCGCGCCATCGCCGAGCGGCTCGGCCGCACGCCGGCGCAGGTGGTGCTGCGCTGGCACGTTCAGCAGGGCGTCGTCGCCATCCCGCGCTCGACCGACCCCGCGCGGGCGGCGGCCAACCTCGACGTCTTCGGCTTCGAGCTCTCGACCGCCGACATGGACGAGCTGGCGACCCTCTCGCAGGGTCCGGATGCGGGCAACGACTCCGACGTCGTCGGGCACTGACGGCTGGGGATGACCTCCGGTGCATGCAGAATGCATGCGCTAGGATCCGGGCATGGCCATCCTGCAGGTGCGCGACGTGTCGGACGAGACGATCGCGGTGCTCAAGCGTCGCGCCGAGGCCGCACACCTGAGCCTCTCCGAGTATCTCCGCGGCGAACTCGGGCGCTTCGCCGCGCAGCCGACGCTCGAAGAGATCGGCGAGCGGATTCGCCGTCGCGCGCTGCCGGTCGACTCGATCGGCGCCGCCGAGCTGCTCCGCGTCGAGCGCGACGCGCGCAGGTGATCGTCCTCGACGCGTCGGCGCTCGCCGAGTACCTGGCCGGCAGCCGGGTCGGGGCCGAGGTGCACCGGCTGGTCGTCCGCGACGGCGGTCCGGTGCACCTGCCGCATCTCGCCGTCGCCGAGACGGCATCCGTGTTCCGGGCGACGGCGGCACGGGGTCGGCTGGACTCCCGGCTGGCGGAGGACGCCCTCGGCGACCTGGCCGCGTTCCCCGCCGTCATCCACGACGGCCGCCCCTTCCTCGCACGCGTGTGGGCACTGCGTCACGCGGTCACCGCCTACGACGCCTTCTACATCGCTCTCGCCGAAGCGCTCGATTCCCCGCTCATCACCCTCGATGCCCGTCTCGGCCGGGCGCACGGGCACTCCGCGCGGGTGACCGTGCTGGCCTGAGCCGGCGCCGGCCCCCGCGCGTCAGCCCCGGCATCCGCTGGGCGGTACCCTCGTTCACATGCCGGAAACATCCTCTGGATCCAGCGCGCCCGTCGACCACAAGCCGCGCTCCCGCACCGTCACCGACGGGATCGAGGCGACGACGAGCCGCGGCATGCTGCGCGCCGTCGGGATGGGCGACGCCGACTGGGACAAGTCGCAGATCGGCATCGCCTCGTCGTGGAACGAGATCACCCCGTGCAACCTCTCGCTCGACCGCCTCGCGCGGGCCGCGAAGGAGGGTGTGCACGCCGGCGGCGGATACCCGCTGCAGTTCGGCACCGTCTCCGTCTCCGACGGCATCTCGATGGGCCACGAGGGGATGCACTTCTCGCTCGTCAGCCGTGAGGTGATCGCCGACAGCGTCGAGACCGTCATGCAGGCGGAGCGCCTCGACGGATCGGTGCTGCTCGCCGGCTGCGACAAGTCGATCCCGGGCATGCTGATGGCCGCCGCGCGGCTCGACCTCGCCAGCGTCTTCCTCTACGCCGGGTCGATCGCGCCCGGCTGGGTGCGCCTCTCGGACGGCACCGAGAAGGACATCACGATCATCGACTCGTTCGAGGCGGTCGGCGGCGTGCTCGCCGGCACGATGAGCGCCGAGGACGCGCACCGCATCGAGTGCGCCTTCGCGCCCGGGATGGGCGCCTGCGGCGGCATGTACACCGCCAACACGATGGCGAGCGTCGCCGAGGCGCTCGGCCTGTCGCTGCCCGGCAGCGCGAGCCCGCCCGCCGCCGACGGCCGCCGCGACATGTACGCGCACCGCTCCGGCGAGGCCGTCGTCAACCTGCTCAAGCTCGGCATCACCGCGCGCGACATCCTCACCAAGGAGGCGTTCGAGAACGCCATCGCGGTCGGCATGGCGCTCGGCGGCTCGACCAACATCGTGCTGCACCTGCTCGCCATCGCGCGCGAGGCCGAGGTCGACCTCACCCTCGACGACTTCAACCGCATCGGTTCGAAGGTGCCGCACATCGGCGACCTCAAGCCGTTCGGCAAGTACGTGATGAACGACGTCGACCGTCGCGGCGGCGTGCCCGTGCTGATGAAGGCGCTGCTCGACGCGGGCCTGCTGCACGGCGACGTGATGACGGTCACCGGCAAGACGATGGCCGAGAACCTCGCCGACATCGCCCCGCCGCCGCTCGACGGCGAGGTGCTGAAGCCGCTCGACGCCCCCATCCACGAGTCGGGCGGGCTCACCATCCTCAAGGGGTCGCTCGCCCCCGAGGGTGCCGTCGTGAAGACCGCCGGCTTCGACGCCGCCGTGTTCGAGGGGCCCGCGCGCGTGTTCGAGCGGGAGCGCGCCGCGATGGACGCCCTCGCCGCCGGCGAGATCAAGCACGGCGACGTGGTCGTCATCCGCTACGAGGGCCCGAAGGGCGGCCCGGGGATGCGCGAGATGCTCGCCATCACCGCCGCCATCAAGGGCGCGGGGCTCGGAAAAGATGTCCTACTATTGACGGACGGCAGATTCTCAGGCGGCACAACCGGCCTGTGCATCGGCCACATCGCTCCGGAGGCGGTGGACGCAGGTCCGATCGCCTTCCTCCGCGATGGAGATCTGATTCGGGTCGACATCGCCGCCCGGACGATCGACCTACTGGTCGACGACACCGAGCTGGCAGCCCGCCGAGACGGCTGGGCCCCCCTGCCGCCGCGCTACACCCGCGGCGTCCTCGCGAAGTACACCCGCCTCGTGCACTCGGCCTCCGAGGGTGCGGTCACGGGCTGACGCGCGTCCAGATCTCCCACCTCCACCAAGGACTCCACATGGCCACCCGGTCGGACACCACCTCCTCGCCCACGCCCGCCAGCGCGGCGCCCGCCGGCACCCCGCCCGTGATGACGGGATCGGGCGCGATCCTCGCCTCGCTCGAGAAGATCGGCGTCACCGACGTCTTCGGCATCCCCGGCGGCGCCATCATGCCGTTCTACGACGAGCTGATGGCCGCCCACGGCATCCGCCACGTTCTCGTCCGCCACGAGCAGGGCGCCGGCCACGCGGCCGAGGGCTACGCGGCGGCGTCGGGCAAGCTCGGCGTCTGCATCGCCACCTCGGGCCCCGGCGCCACCAACCTGGTGACCGCCATCGCCGACGCCTACATGGACTCGGTGCCGCTGCTGGCGATCACCGGTCAGGTGTTCTCGAAGCTGATGGGCACGGATGCCTTCCAGGAGGTCGACATCGTGGGCATCACGATGCCGATCACCAAGCACTCGTTCCTGGTGACGCGCCCCGAGGACATCCCCGCCACGATCGCCGCGGCCGCGCAGATCGCCACCACCGGCCGGCCCGGCCCGGTGCTCGTCGACATCACCAAGGACGCCCAGCAGAACTCGGCGCCGTTCGTCTGGCCGCCGAAGGTCGACCTGCCCGGCTACCGCCCCGTGGTGAAGGCGCACGGCAAGCAGATCGTGGCGGCCGCCGACCTGCTCGTGTCGGCCAAGAAGCCGGTGCTCTACGTCGGCGGCGGCGTCATCCGCGCCGGCGCCGAGGCCGAGCTGCGCGTGCTCGCCGAGAAGACCGGCGCCCCCGTCGTGACGACGCTGATGGCGCGCGGGGCGTTCCCCGACTCGCACCGGCAGCACCTCGGCATGCCCGGCATGCACGGCACCGTGCCCGCCGTGCTCGGCCTGCAGGAGAGCGACCTGATCGTCGCGCTCGGCGCCCGCTTCGACGACCGGGTCACGGGCAAGGTCGACGACTTCGCGCCGAACGCCAAGGTCGTGCACGTCGACATCGACCCCGCCGAGATCGGCAAGATCAAGCACGCCGACGTGCCCATCGTGGGCGACGTGAAGGACGTGCTCGGCGACCTCGCCGCCGCCTACGACGACGCGGTCGTCAAGGTGCCGGTCGACTACTCGGCCTGGTGGGAGCGTCTCGAGCAGCTGCGTAAGGACTACCCGCTCGGCTACTACGACGACCCCGACGACGGGCTGCTCGCACCGCAGACGGTGATCGAGAAGATCGGCGAGATCTGCGGACCCGAGACGGTGTTCGTCGCGGGCGTCGGGCAGCATCAGATGTGGGCCGCGCAGTTCATCCCCTACGAGAACCCGCGCACCTGGCTCAACTCCGGCGGCGCCGGGACGATGGGCTACGCGGTGCCGGCGGCGATGGGCGCCAAGGTCGCCGAGCCCGACAAGCTGGTGTGGGCGATCGACGGCGACGGATGCTTCCAGATGACCAATCAGGAGCTCGCCACCTGCACGATCAACGACATCCCGATCAAGGTGGCGGTGATCAACAACAGCTCGCTCGGTATGGTGCGCCAGTGGCAGACCCTGTTCTACGAGGGCCGTCACTCGTTCACCGACCTCGAGACGGGGTCGAAGAACGCCACCGAGCAGACGCGGATGGTGCCCGACTTCGTGAAGCTGGCGGAGGCGTACGGCGCGCTCGGCATCCGGGTGACCCAGCCGGAGGAGATCGAGCCGGCCATCAGACTCGCCAACGAGACCAACGACCGCCCCGTGGTGATCGACTTCGTCGTCAGCCGCGACTCGATGGTGTGGCCGATGGTGCCGCAGGGCGTCGGCAACTCGAAGGTGCAGTACGCGCGGGATCACGCGCCCGAGTGGGAGGAGGAGTAAGCCATGTCGCGTCACGTTCTCTCCCTGCTCGTCGAGGACAAGCCCGGCCTGCTCACGCGGGTGGCCGGCCTGTTCGCGCGCCGCGGATTCAACATCGAGTCGCTCGCCGTCGGCCCGACCGAGGTCGAGGGTCTCTCGCGCATCACCGTGGTCGTCGACGTCGAGGACCAGCCGCTCGAGCAGGTGACCAAGCAGCTCAACAAGCTGGTCAACGTGCTCAAGATCGTCGAGCTCGACCCGACCCAGTCGGTCGAGCGCGAGCACCTGCTGGTCAAGGTGCGCGTCGACAACACCACGAGGTCGCAGATCCTCGAGGCGGTCAACCTGTTCCGCGCCCGCGTCGTCGACGTGGCGCCCGACGCCCTCGTCATCGAGGTGACCGGCGACCACGGCAAGGTGCAGGCGCTGCTGCGCATGCTCGAGCCCTACGGCATCAAGGAGATCGCGCAGTCCGGTCTGCTCGCCATCGGCCGCGGACCGAAGAGCATCACCGACCGCGTCTCCAAGACGTCCTGACCCGACGCGCGCCGCCCGGCGCGCCGTCGACACCACCGAAACGAAGAAGGAATCAGAGGAAACCCATGGCTGAGATGTTCTACGACGCCGACGCCGACCTGTCCCTCATCCAGGGCAAGAAGGTCGCCATCGTCGGATACGGATCGCAGGGCCACGCCCACGCGCAGAACCTCCGCGACTCCGGCGTCGAGGTCGTCATCGCCCTCAAGGACGGCTCCAAGTCGACCGCGAAGGCCACCGAGGACGGCTTCGAGGTGAAGAACGTCGCCGACGCCACCGCGTGGGCCGACCTGATCATGATCCTGGCGCCCGACCAGCACCAGCGCGGCATCTACGCCGACTCGATCAAGGACAACCTGACGCCGGGCAAAACCCTCGCCTTCGCGCACGGGTTCAACATCCGGTTCGGCTACATCGAGGCCCCCGAGGGTGTCGACGTGATCCTCGTCGCGCCGAAGGCCCCCGGCCACACGGTGCGCCGCGAGTACGTCGCCGGCCGCGGCATCCCCGACATCATCGCCGTCGAGAAGGACGCCTCGGGCTCCGCGTGGGAGACCGCCAAGTCGTACGCGAAGGCGATCGGCGGCACCCGCGCCGGCGTCATCAAGACCACCTTCACCGAGGAGACCGAGACCGACCTGTTCGGCGAGCAGTCGGTGCTCTGCGGCGGGATGAGCCACCTCGTGCAGTACGGCTTCGAGACGCTCACCGAGGCCGGCTACCAGCCCGAGATCGCCTACTTCGAGGTGCTGCACGAGCTGAAGCTCATCGTCGACCTCATGTGGGAGGGCGGTATCGCCAAGCAGCGCTGGTCGATCTCCGACACGGCCGAGTACGGCGACTACGTCTCCGGCCCGCGCGTCATCGGCCCGGAGGTCAAGGAGCACATGCAGGCCGTGCTCGCCGACATCCAGTCGGGCGCCTTCGCGAAGCGCTTCATCGACGACCAGGACGCCGGTGCGCCCGAGTTCCTCGCCCTCCGCGAGAAGGAGCAGGGCCACCCGATCGAGAAGACCGGCAAGGAGCTGCGCGCGCTGTTCGCCTGGCAGCAGACCGACGCCGACTACACCGAGGGCACCGCTGCGCGCTGACCTCGGCGTAGTCCGGACGCTGCGCCTCTGACCGCGCCTGCGGCGCGCGACGAGGGCACCGCCGCGCGCTGATCCGCACCTGACCGCCGGTCCCAGCCGGACCGGCCCCTGAACGGGCGCCGCCTCCTCCGCAACCCGAGGGGCGGCGCCCGTTCACATGACACCCCCCGGAGGGTCGGCGCGCGTTCACCCGCCGTCGCGAGCCTGGCCGCGTGCTCCGCCCGGTCGTCGCCGTCCTGTCCGCCCTCGCCGTTGCCGCGGCCGTCCTGGTGCCCGCCGCGCCCGCCGCAGCCGACCTGCCCAAGCCGGACTACGCCGAGGCTCCAACCGTCCTGATCAACGAGATCGCCGGGTCGAGCGCGCGATCCGAGGCCGACTCGTTCCTCGAGCTGCGCAACTGGGGCGACGAGGCGGTCGACCTCACCGGCTGGGCGATCTACCGCTGCTCCGCGATCGGCCTGCGGCGCAACGTCGGGCAGGCCGAGGCCGACCTGCGCGGGATCACGCTCCCGCCGGGCGGCATCCTCACCATCAGCCGCGTCGGTCTGCCGGGCGACCTGCACTTCACCGGCGGCTACGCGGCCGCCGGGTACGGCGCCTACCTCGAGGCGCCGGACGGCTCGGTCGTCGACATGGTCGGCGTCTACCCCAATCAGCCGTGGCCGATGGCCACCGAGTGCACCCCGCCCGGCGGCAACCTGCCGCGCGTGCTGGACTCCGCCCAGGACGAGAGCTGGCAGCGGATCGCCGCGACGGGGGATCCGGCCGCGGACTGGATCGCGGCGCCCGCCACGATCGACGCCCCGAACGCGCAGGCGGCCCCGGCGGAGTCGGTCTCGCCGGTGGTGATCAGCGAGATCGCGGCCTCGGGTCCCGCGGGCGGCTCCGACGGCTTCGTCGAGCTGCGCAACGACGGTCCGTCGGTCGCCGACATCGGCGGGTGGACGATCTGGCGCTGCACCGCGTCCGGGGCGCTGCGTCCCGAGACCCTGCAGCTCGAGGTGCCGGAGGGCGTCGAGCTCGCGCCCGGCGACCTGTGGGTGATCGGCGGCCAGGGGTTCACCGGGGAGGCCGCCCTGCGCTGGCCGACGTCGCTCGCCGACCGCGAGTTCGGCCTGCTGATCCGCGACGCCGACGGGCGGCTGGTCGACCGGGTGGCCGTGTCGCACTACGCCGACAGCCCGTGTCAGGATCCGAAGCTCCCGGCCATCCTCGACGCGCCCGCCGGGGAGTCGTACCAGCTGACCGACGCCGGCGACTGGGTGGCGGCGCCGCGGACGCCGGGCGCCGCCAACGCGCAGGTCGCCGACGCCCTGTTCGGATCGCGAGCGGCCGTCGAGGGCGCCGCTCCCGACGCCGCCGCCGGACCGACCGACCCCGCCGGGGTGGCGATCAGCGAGCTGGCCACCGACCCGTCGGGCGAGGGCATGCCCGCCGGCCTCGAACGCCGCAACTACGTGGAGCTGGGCAACTACGGCGACGACCCCGTCGACGTCTCGGGCTGGACCGTGTGGCGCTGCATGGCGGATGGCGCCCGCGCGCTCGATCCGCAGGCCGTCATCCCGGCGGGCACGGTGCTGTCGCCCGGCGCGACCTGGCTGCTGGCGCTCGACGGCACCCCGGCGGCGGCGCGCGCCGATCAGAGCTACGAGACCGCGCTGTCGATGCTCGGCACCGGCATCTGGCTGACCGACGCCGACGGCGCGCCGGTCGACTCGGTCGGCGTCTACGGCATGAACGAGATGGACCAGGACAACGTGACGCCGAGCCCGTGCAGCAACGGTGTCGCGCTCACCACGTATCAGCCCGACCGGCTGCTCGGCGAGACGTTCCGGCGCAGCCGGTTCACCGGATCCGACATCGACGACTTCGTCACCGGCCCGGCGACCCCGGGCGTGCTCGACCTCGTCCCGTGGGTCGACCCGACGGCGCGGGTCGACGTCGTCGCCGACATCCCGCGCGCGACCGCACCGACCACGGCCGCTCCGGCGGGGGATGACGCGGCCGTCCCGACCGAACCGGCCCGCGTGCTCGCGGTCTGGGGCGGGGTCACCGACGGCGCGCCGCTCGACGACCGGGTCGGGGTCGACGAGATCGGGCTCGACCCGTCCGCGCCGGGTCCGGTCGCCGACGACGCCTACGGCCTGCCGTACCAGCGCATCGAGCTCGACGGCACGGCGCTGCTCGCGGGCGGGACGGTCGGCTGGCGCGGGATGACCGCGGGCCGCGCCGAGCTGCAGCTCTCGGTCTGGTCCGGGGAGTCGTGGCGACTGCTCGACGCGGCCGCGGGGTCTCCCGACGACGCCGCAGTGGGCGACGGCCCGGCCGAGGTCGCGCTCGCCGGCGCGGTCCACGCCGACGAGGTGCTCGACGGCGTGGTGACCCTGCTCGTGCAGAGCGGTCCGCGCACGATCGCGACGCTCGAGCACGCCGAGGACGGCGCGTTCGACGACCCGTCGGCCTACGACTTCGCGATCAGCCACGTCACCGACACCCAGTACCTCGCCGAGAGCTACCCCGAGGTGTACGCCGAGGAGCTCAGCTGGATCGCGGCGAACGCCGACGCTCGCGAGATCGCGTTCGCGACCCACACGGGCGACCTCGTGCAGAACTGGGTCGACCCCGCGCAGAACGACATCCGCGCGCGCCTCGAGTTCGAGCGCGCGTCGGTGATCCAGAGCATCCTCGACGAGGCCGGCATCCCGAACAGCGTGCTGCCCGGCAACCACGACAACATCCGGGGCGCGTCGGCCGACCTGTTCAACGAGTACTTCCCGCCGGAGCGCTACGCCGACACCGAGTGGTACGGCGGCTCGATCGCGCCCGGCGACAACTCGGCGAACTTCTCCACCTTCGAGCACTCCGGCGCCCGCTTCCTCATGCTGTCGCTGCCCTACGCCTACGGCGAGCGCGAGATCGCCTGGGCCGAGGAGGTCGTGGCGGCGCATCCCGACCACAACGTGATCATCTCCACCCACGAGCACGTGATGCCGAAGATGGAGGACGCGCCCGCCCATCGCGCGTCGAGCGCCCGCTGGATCTCGAGGGCGGGCGAGCTGTGGGATCGGGTGATCGCGCCGAACCGCAACGTCGTGCTGGTGCTCGCCGGGCACTTCCACGGCATCGGCCAGCTGGTCACCGAGGACGCGGGCGGCATCCCGGGGCACACCGTCGTCGAGCTGCTCGCCGATTACCAGGAGTTCCGCACCCACACGGGGGAGCGGGCGACCGGGTTCCAGCGTCTGCTGCAGGTCGACCTCGCGTCGGGCTCGATCGCGGTCGACACGTTCTCGGTGCGACTGGATGCCGACGCCTCGGCCGACTACGACTACCGCCAGTTCGCCCTCGAGAACGGGTCGGCGCTCACCGGGTCGAACGTGCGGCCGTGGCGCATCCTCGCGACCGGGCTGCAACACCGCTACACCGCCGAGGACGACCAGTTCGTGGCGACCGTCGCCTTCCAGTACCCGAAGCTGGTCGAGACGGTCGCGGTGACGGCGGAGCCGACGACGGCGACGGCGAGCGGCCGGGCGCGCGTGTCCTGAGGCGGCCGGCCCGGGGCTCCGCCACTCCCGGCCCGGGCGCGCGTCTCCTGAGCCCGTCTACCCCGACCTCGGGCGGCGGGTCAGAAGCCGATCTCGGTGTCGATGAACGCGTCGGTGGCGAGATCCTGGGTGCGCACGCCGTCGACGACCGAGAGGTTCGCCGCGCGGAACGCCGCCGTGGCCTCGTCGATGAACCGCTGCATCCGACCGGTGGCGACGTCGCCCACCCAGTGGTTGCCGCCGTTGCCCACGATGCCGCGCTGGCGCAGCAGCCGCAGGGCGTTCTCGGCCAGGTCGAGGGTGTACTCGGGGTGGCCGAAGGTCTGGGCGAGCTGCACGATCGCGGCGGTGGTGCGATCCGGGTCGGCGTAGAAGTCGACGGTCGCCCGCTGCAGCGCCGGGACGAGCAGGGCGAAGCAGTCCGCGTAGCGGCTCACGTCGGCGGGCACGACGGAGAGCATCGCCGCGTAGCGCGGGTACCCGGCCTCCTCGAGCAGGTCGTACTCGATCTCGCGGTCCCACGCCTCGCTGTGCTCGAGCACGTAGGGGTCGATGGTGGCGTCGCCGATCTGGGCGAGCGCGCCGTCGGCGGCGATGAAGTCGTCGAGGGTGCCGTCGCCGATCCGGTCGGCCTGCTCCGGAACGATCAGGCTCGACCCGACCAGGTAGTCGAGCGCGTAGTCGTGGGCGCCGCCGCGGATGAGCACCGGCTGGCCGTCGTCGGCGAACGAGATGCCGAGCGTCGCGATGCTGGGCACCTCGTAGTACGACGGATCCCAGAACACGACCGCGGGGTCACGCTCCAGCGGCGCGAAGATCGCCACCGTCGGGGTGCGGGTCAGATCGCGCAGGGCGTCGTCGGCATCCACCTGCGCCAGCAGCGGCGGGTCGTCGCCGTAGAGCACGTCGGCGCCGGTCGGCCCGTACGGGTCGCCCGACTCGATGACCAGCCGGATGCCGGTGTCGGCCCCGTCGACGATCATCGGCCCGGAGACGGAGCGCCCCGCGACGTCGATCTCGAAGCCCTCGGCGAGCAGCTGGTAGAGAGCCGCCTGCTCGACGCGGGGCGAGGCGTCGGTGCGGATGCGGATCTCGGCGGGGCAACCCGCGGCGAGGTAGGCGCCGGTGACCGGTTCGCCCGGCACCGCGGTGCCGGCGCAGGCGCCGAGCAGCCCGGGGACGACGAGCGCCGTCGCCAGCGCGGCCGTCGTCCGTGTCGTGCGCCGCATCGGTCCTCCGCCCCGAGTCGAGTGTCCGTCAACGACGCTACCCGGTCGCGACGCCGTCGTAAGACCCGGGTGCGGCCGACGGCCCGGGTCGGCCGGTCAGGCGCCGCCGAACCGCTCGGTGCGGATGGCCATGCGGTCGTGGCCGAGGTCGATCAGCATCCGTGCCATCGTCTCGACGAACGGGGTCGGGCCGCAGACGAAGATCCGCGGCTCCTCCGCCGGGGGGACGGTCGTCGCGGCGACCTCGGCGCGCGTCACGCGTCCCGGGGGGCGCGGCCAGCCGTCGGGGGCGGAGCGGGTGTAGATCCGGTCGAGGCGCAACGCCCCGGTCGTCGCGAGGTCGTCGAGCTCGGCGCGGTAGAACTCCGACTCGGGGGAGCGCACCGACTCGAGCATCCGGAACTCCGCGTCGTCGCCCGCCGCGGCATGGGCGCGCGCCATCCCGACGAGCGGCACCACCCCCGACCCGCCGGCCACCAGCTGCACCGGGCGGCCGGGGTCGACATCCGGGGTCCAGACGAAGAACGCGCCGAGCGGCCCGTGCACCTCGACCTGGTCGCCGACCCGCAGTTCCCGCACCAGGAACGGCGAGATCTCGCCGCCGGGGATCTGCTCCACCGCGAGCTCGACCCGGGTTCCGGGGCCGAACGACGCCGCCGAGTAGGAGCGGGTCGCCTGGTAGCCGTCGGGCGCGGTGAGGCGCAGGTCGAACCGCTGGCCGGCCAGGTTGCCCGGCCAGGTGGGGATGTCGAGCAGGATCCGCCGGGCGGTCGGGGTTTCGTCGGCGCACTCGACGACCGTGGCGATGTGCCATCCGGGGCGGGGGACGACGGCGCCGGCGCCGGTCAGCGGATGCGGGCCGTCGTCGAACGCGTCGCTCACCAGTAGCGCTCCTCCTGCCAGGGGTCGCCGCGCATGTGGTACCCGTTGCTCTCCCAGAAGCCGGGCTCGTCGGAGCGGCGCATCGAGATGCCGCGCACCCACTTGGCGCTCTTCCAGAAGTACAGGTGCGGCACCAGCAGCCGGGCGGGACCGCCGTGCTCCGCCTCGAGCGGCTCGCCCTCGTACTCGGTCGCCACCCAGGCCTGGCCGTCGAGCAGGTCGTCGAGCGGGAGGTTGGTGGTGTACCCGCCGTAGGAGTGCACCATCGTGTAGTCCAGGGTCGACTCGACGTTCTCGAACAGCTTGTCGAGCGACACCCCGCGCCACGAGGTGCCGAGCTTCGACCAGTGCGTCACGCAGTGGATGTCGGTCGTCACGTCCTCGAGGCCGAGCGAGTGGAACTGCTCCCAGTCCCACTCGTGCTGCTCGCCCGTCTCGGTGCGGATCACGAACGACCAGTCGGCCGTGTCGACGTCGGGCGTCGGCTCGGCCGCCATCACCGGGAAGTCCTCGGCGATCGTCTGACCGGGGGGCAGGCGCGGATCGCGGTCCCCGCCCCGGCCGGTGAACCCGCGCGTGATGAACGACATGCGACCCCTCCACCCACTCGACGCTTCTGCGCTCACCCTAGCCGCGCGCCTATCGTTGTGGACATGCCCGCCGTCCAGCTCCGGATGCCGACCGTGCGTCGCGACCCGGGGAGCGCTCCCTCCACTTCAGGACGCCCCGACGTGCCCGGGCTGGTCGACACCTTCGGCCGGGTCGCCCGCGACCTGCGCGTGTCGGTGACCACGGCCTGCTCGCTGCGCTGCACCTACTGCATGCCCGAGGAGGGCCTGCCGGTGGTGCCGACCTCGGAGCTGCTGACGGCATCCGAGATCGGACGGCTCGTCGGGATCGCGGTGCGCGACCTCGGCGTGAAGGAGGTGCGGTTCACCGGCGGGGAGCCGCTGACGCGCCCCGACCTGGTCGACATCGTGCGGGAGTCCGCGGTGGCCGGGGTGCCGCTCGCCGTCACCACCAACGGCATCGGACTCGACCGCAAGGCCGCGCCGCTGCGCGAGGCGGGACTGACCCGCATCAACGTGTCGCTCGACACCGTCGACCGCGAGCACTTCGCCGCCGTCACCCGCCGCGACCGGCTGCCGGCCGTGCTGCGCGGGCTCGACGCGGCGCATCGGGCGGGGCTCGGTCCGATCAAGATCAACGCCGTGGCGCTGCGCGAGACGCTCGCCGACGCGCCCGACCTGCTCGCCTGGGCGATCGACCACGGGGTGCGGCTGCGGTTCATCGAGCAAATGCCGCTCGACGCCGACGAGACCTGGCGGCGCGACAACCTGGTGGCCGCGTCCGAGCTGCTCGACGTGCTCGGATCGCGCTTCACCCTGACGCCGGTGGGCCGCGAGGACCCGTCGGCGCCCGCCGAGGAGTGGCAGGTCGACGACGGCCCGGCCACGGTCGGGATCATCGCGTCGGTCACCCGCTCGTTCTGCGCCGCGTGCGACCGCACCCGTTTGACGGCCGAGGGCACGGTGCGCTCGTGCCTGTTCGGCGACGACGAGACCGACCTGCGGGCGCTGCTGCGCGGCGGGGCGACGGATGCCGACATCGCCGACCGCTGGCGCGCCGCCATGTGGGGCAAGCAGGCCGGTCACGGCATCGACGCTGACGACTTCCACCGTCCGGCGCGGTCGATGGGCGCGATCGGTGGCTGACCGGCTTCCCGTCGCCGAGGGGCTTCCCGCGGTCGTCCGGATGAGCGGAGCGTCGCGATGACCGTCGCGCGGCCCGTGCAGGTGCGCTACTTCGCCGCCGCCGCCGAGGCGGCCGGATGCGACGAGGAGACCCTCGCCCTGCCGGCCGCCGCGACCGCGGGGGTGCTGCGCGACCTGCTGGTCGACCGGTACGGCGAGCCGATGGCGCGCGTGCTGGCGACCGGATCGTTCCTGGTCGACGGCGTCGTCACCCGCGACCCGGCGCGTCCGCTGAGCGGTACCGTCGACGTGCTGCCGCCGTTCTCCGGCGGCTGAGCGGCTCAGGCGCGCGGGGAGTCCTCGAGGCCGACCCATTCGGAGGGGCCGTCGGCGAGGTGCTGGCGCTTCCAGATGGGCACCCGGCTCTTGATCTCGTCGACGAGCCGCGCGCAGGCGGCGAACGCCTCCGCGCGATGCGGCGCGGCGACCGCCGCGAGCAGCGCGACGTCGCCCACCTCGAGGTGCCCGTACCGGTGCGCCGCGGCGACCCGCAGCCCGTCGGCCGCGGCCACGTCGGCGCACACCTCGGCGAGGAACCGCTCGGCATCCGGGTGCGCCTGGTAGTCGAGCGACGACACCCCCTCGCCGTGGTCGTGGTCGCGGATGACGCCCTCGAACACGACGAGCGCGCCGTCGGCGTCGGTCAGCACGGCGGCTTCGACGGCGGCGCGGTCGAGCACCTCCTCGGTGACCCGCGCGTAGAGGTCGGCCTCAGCCATGGTCGCCCCCGGCGATCTGGTCGCGCAGGTGCGGCAGCAGCTCGTCGAGCACGGCGAGGCCGTCGCGCACCCCGCCGGGGGAGCCCGGCAGGTTGACGACGACGGTCGGGCCGGCGAGTCCGGCGAGGCCGCGGCTCACCGCCGCGAGCGGGGTGGTCGCGCGGCCGGCATCGCGGATCGCCTCGGCCACGCCCGGCAGCTCGCGGTCGAGCACGGCGCGGGTCGCCTCGGGGGTGCGGTCCTGCGGGTGCACGCCGGTGCCGCCGGTGGTGAGCAGCACGTCCGGTGCGGCGGCGAGCTGCTCCGCGAGGGCTTCGGCGATGTCTGCGTCGGCGGCCACGACCGGCTCGCCCACCGCGTAGCCGCGCGCCGCGAGCCACTCGGCGATCACCGGACCGGTGGTGTCGTCCCGCACACCGGACGCGGCGCGGGTGGAGGAGACGATCACCGTCGCCCTCCCGGCCGAGCCGGGCGCGGGCATCGGCGGGGTCGCTGCGGCATCCGGGGTCCAGTGCCCGCGCTTGCCGCCGGACTTCTCCAGCAGGCGGATGTCGCCGAGCACGGCGGCGGGGTCGACCGCCTTGATCATGTCGTGCAGCGTCAGCCCGGCGACGGCCACGGCGGTGAGCGCCTCCATCTCGACGCCGGTCTTCGCGGTGACGGCGACCGTGGCGCGGATGCCGATCGAGGAGCCGTCGGGCTCGAACTCGATCGCGACCTTGTCGAGCGGCAGCAGGTGGCACAGCGGGATCAGCTCGCTCGTGCGCTTCGCCGCGGCGATGCCGGCGATGCGCGCGGTGGCGAGCACGTCGGCCTTCGGCAGGTCGTCGGCGACCACGAGCCGCACCACCTCGGCCGTCGTGTCGAGCCGCCCTCCGGCGATCGCGACCCGTCGGGTGACGGCCTTGTCGCCGACGTCGACCATGCGCGCGCGCCCTTCGCCGTCGAGGTGCGAGAGGCCGCCGGGGTGGTCGGCCCGGTGCCCGGCGGCGTGCGCGCCGGGGTGCTCCGGATGGCCGACCCCGTGGTCGCCGTGCCTGGCGTGCGAACTCATAGCTCCCAAGTCTCCACCTCGGCGCCCGCCGGCAGCTCGGTCACGTCCTCCGGCACGACCAGCAGCAGGTCGGCGGCGGCGAGCGCGGCGACCAGGTGCGAGCCGGGTCCGGCGACCTGCTCGACCCTCCCATCGGCCAGCGCCCGCCCGCGTAGGAACTGCCGCTTGCCGGGCACCGAGCGGATGTCGTGGGCGAGCTGCCGGGGACCGCGCGCGGGCGCCGGGACCCCCGCGATCCCGCGCAGCAGCGGGGCGACGAAGATCTCCAGCGACAGCTGGCTCGACACCGGGTTGCCCGGGAAGCACACCATCGGCACCCCCCGGTAGCGTCCGGTCGCCTGCGGCCCGCCGGGCTGCATCGCCACGCCGCCGACCCACGAGTCGGTCGCCGTGTCGTCGGCCGCACCCCGAGCCCCGCGCGGGCCGCGGCCCTCGAGCAGGTCGCGCACCACCTCGTAGTCGCCCTCGGAGATGCCGCCGCTGGTGATCACCAGCTCGGCGCCCGCCGCGATCGCCTCGTCGAGCAGCGCCGCGAGCTCGCGGGCGTCGTCGCGCACCCGCCCGACGCGCACCACCTCGGCTCCGGTCGCGCGCACGGCGGCGGCGAGTGCCGGCCCGTTGGCGTCGGGGATCAGCCCGGGCGCGAGATCCTCGCCGGGGGCGGCCAGTTCGCTGCCGGTGGAGACGACCGCCACCCGCACCCGCGCGTGCACCGCGACGGACTCGAGCCCGGCCGCGGCGAGCGCGCCGATGTGCCGCGACCCGATCCGCACGCTCGCGGGCAGCAGCTCCCCGCCCGCGGCGAGGTCGGACCCGGGCTCGCGCACGTACTCGCCGACTCCGCGCGGGCGCCGCACGAGCACCCGGTCGCCGTCGGCATCCGTGTCCTCGACGGGGACGACGGCGTCGGCCCCCGCGGGCACGGGCGCCCCGGTCATGATGCGGATCGCGGCGCCCGGCGGCAGTGCGGGCGGTTCGCCGGGGCGCGCCGCGCTCTCGCCGGCCACGGGGAGCTCGACGGGCGCCTCGTCGCTCGCACCGGCCACATCCGCCGCGCGCACGGCGACGCCGTCCATCTGCGAGTTGCGGAACGGCGGCAGGTCGATCGGGCTGGCGACCGCCTCCGCCGTCACCCGGCCGAGCGCGTCGGCGAGCGGGACCGTCTCGACGCCGCGGTCGCGCAGCGGTGCGAGCAGCCGGGCGACGCGCGCGGCGTGCTGCTCGACGGGGATGCGGGGCACGGTCCCTCCGGGGTGCTCGTCGGGCCGGCCGCGCGGCCGGCGGGCGGTCAGTAGCGCGGGATGCTCGGGTCGACCTTCGCGCTCCACGCGTCGATGCCGCCGGTGAGGTGGCGGGCGTTGGCGACGCCGGCCTTCTCGAGGATCTCGAGCGCGCGCGCCGAGCGCACCCCGTGGTGGCAGTAGACGACGAGCGGGGCGTCGCGGTCGATCTCGTCGAGGTGCGCGGCCAGGTCGTTGAGCGGGATCAGCTCTGCGCCCGGCAGCATCGCCTGCGCCGCCTCCCACGGCTCGCGCACGTCGAGCAGGCGCGGCGGGTGCTCGCCCTGCAGCTCGGCGGCGAGGTCGCGCGGCCCGACGTTGCGCCCGGGACGCTCGGCCGGCGCGCTCGTGCGCTCCTCGATCGACCCGGGCCGCGCGGCGGCGGGGTCGCGGCGGTATGCGATCTCGCGGATGCGGCCCGAGCGGGCGTCGTAGGCGGCGGCGCGTCCGAGCAGCGGCTCGCCGACCCCGCCGAGCAGCTTCAGCACCTCGCTCGCCATCATCCCGCCGATGACGGCGCACACCGACGGCAGGATGCCGGCCGTCGCGCAGTCGGCGGGGGCGGCATCCGGCGACCCGGATCCGGGCGACTCGGGGAACAGGTCGCGGTAGTCGACGCTCTTCTCGTCCCAGGCGACGCCGACC
>JBHIXX010000010.1:0-78607 GCA_041984585.1 Pseudolysinimonas sp.
CGCGAGCGGGCCCAGGTCGGCGACGGCGTCGCTCAGCAGGTCGCGCACCGCCACCGGATGACGGTCGAGCGTGAGCGCGCCGGACTGCATCCGCGACAGCTCGAACAGGTCGTCGACGAGCACCGTGATGCGGTCGACCTGCCCGCGCATGCGCGCCAGGTACTCCTCCGGGCGGCCCGCCACCCCGTCCTCCAGCGCCTCCGCCATCGCCCGCAGACCCGCGAGCGGGGTGCGCAGGTCGTGCGAGATCCAGGTCACCAGCTCTCGGCGGGCGGCCTCGCCGCGCTCCACCTCGTCGCGGGCCGCGGCGAGCCGCCGCCCGGTGGCCGCGAGCTCCGCCTCGAGCGCGGCGAACTCCGACGACACCGCGGGCCCCGGGGGAACCTCGCCGCCGTCGCCGATGGCGCGCACCGCGGAGCGCAGGCGCCGCGCCCCGCGTGCCACGGTGACCCCGAGCAGCACGGCGATGCCGATCGACACCACGCCCGACGCGGCGGCGACGAACACGCCGACGCCCAGGTCGTGCTCCGAGACGTACATCGCCCCCGACGCGGTCACGATCCCGCCGATGACCGACAGCACGCCGGTCGCAGCGACGATCGCGATCTGCACGGCGAGCGGCGTGCGGCGGGCCAGCAGCAGGGCCGCCACGCCGAGCAGGCCGACCAGCACGGCCGACCCGACCGCGATGCCGGTGAGCGAGAGCGCGTCGGAGAGCGTCATCCGGCCGCCTCCGCCGCCAGCCGGTAGCCCACGCCCCACACCGTCTCCAGCAGCCGGGGCTGCGCCGGGTCGTCCTCAACCCGCTCGCGCAGGCGACGGATGTGCACGGTGACCGTCGACTGGTCGCCGTACTCCCAGCGCCACACCGCGCGCAGCAGCTCGGCGCGGCTGAACGTGCGGTCGGGGTTGCTGAGCAGGTACGCCAGCAGCTCGTACTCGCGCTGGGTGAGCGGCAGCGGCGCGCCGTCGCGGGTGATCTCGCGCTTCGCCGGGTCGAGCTGGAACGCCCCGAGCGTCACTGCCGACTCGCGCGACGGCGCAGCCAGGTGCCGACGCAGCACGGAGGCGACGCGGAGCAGCAGCTCGCGCGGCGAGAACGGCTTCGTCACGTAATCGTCGGCGCCCGCCTCGAGGCCCGCGATCCGGTCCTCCGTCGCGCCGAGGGCGCTGAGCAGCAGGACCGGCACGTCGGCGCCCGAGGCGCGGATGCGGCGGCACGCCTCGAGCCCGTCGGTGCGGGGCAGCATCCGGTCGAGGATCACCAGGTCGGGCCGCTCCCGCTCGACGGCGGCCACCGCGGCCTCACCGTCGTCGGCGCGCTCGACCCGCAGCCCCGCCGCGTCGAGGTAGTCGCACACCACGTCGAGCACCACCGGGTCGTCGTCGACGACCAGCACCCGACGCCCCGCGAGGTCGTCGAGCCGGGGAGCGCTCGCGGCCATGACCCCATTGTGGCCGGATGCCGTCGATCCCGCCCGGACGCGGCCGTCGCCTCGGTCCTGGCGCCCCGGCCGGGCGAGCGGACCCCGCCGCGCGCCCTAGCCTGGACGGATGGTCGGCGTGCTCATCGGGTTCGCGATCATCGGATCCGTCATCGCCCTCGGCTACCTCATCGGCCGGTTCGGCGTTCTCGGTCCCGACTCCCGCGAGACGCTGTCGCGTCTCGCCTTCTTCGTGCTCTCGCCGGCGCTGCTCTTCACCGTGCTCGCCGAAGCCGACCTGACGGCCCTGTTCTCGAGCCTCCTGCCGGTCGCCGCGGTCGCCGCGGTCGCATCGGCCGTCGTCGTGATCGTCGTCATGCGCATCTGGCGCCGCTCGGTGCCGGAGACCACGATCGCGGCGCTCGGCGCGGGCTACGTCAACGCGAACAACATCGGTCTTCCCGTGTCGGCCTACGTGCTGGGAGACCCCGCGACCTCGGCGCCGGTGATCCTGCTGCAGCTCGTGGTGCTCGCTCCGATCGCGCTCACGGTCCTCGACCTCTCCACCAGCGGTCGGGTGTCGATCGGGCGAGTGCTGCTGCAGCCCGTGCGGAATCCCCTCATCATCGGGGCACTGCTCGGCCTGCTGGTGGCCCTCACCGGAATCGAGCTGCCCGCACCGCTGCTCGCGCCGTTCGAACTCGTCGGTGCGGCCGCGGTGCCGGTCATCCTCCTGGCCTTCGGGATGTCGCTGCACGGGTCGCGCCCGCTCGCCCCCGGCACGGACCGCGCCGCCGTGATCCTGGCGTCGGTCGTCAAGATCGTTCTCATGCCGCTCGCGGCATGGGCCGTCGCGACCGGGATCTTCGGACTGTCGGGCCACGCGCTGTTCGCGGCGGTGGCGCTCGCCGCGCTCCCGACCGGTCAGAACGTCTTCAACTACGCGCAGCGCTACGCGCGCGGAGTGGTGATCGCGCGCGACACCGTGCTCATCACCACGGTCCTCGCCGTGCCGCTCCTGGCGTTGGTCGCGGCACTCCTCGCCGCCTGAGTCGACGTCGCACGACGGGTCAGAAGATCATCGGCCGGTCGTCGTCGTCCCCCGGGTCGTCGTCCAGCTCGACCAGCACCGGCACGTGGTCGCTGGGCGCGTCGCCCTTCCGCTCGTCGCGGTGGATCGCCGCCGCCGTCACCCGGTCGGCGAACGGGGCCGAACCGAGCACGAAGTCGATGCGCAGCCCCTCGTTGCGGGGGAAGCGCAGCTGCTTGTAGTCCCAGTACGTGAACCCCGTCGGCACCAGGGGACGCACCGTGTCGACCAGCCCCGCCTCGAGCAGCCCGGCGAACGCCTCCCGCTCCGCCGGGGAGATGTGCGTCGACAGCCCCGGCACCAGGCTCGGGTCGCCCACGTCGCCGTCGGTCGGCGCGATGTTGAAGTCGCCGGTCAGCGCGAGGGGCAGGTCGGGCTCCCCGGCCAGCCACTCGCGCGTCGCCCCCGTCAGGGCGGCCAGCCAGTCGAGCTTGTAGCGGTAGTGCGGGTCGTCGAGGCCGCGCCCGTTCGGCACGTAGAGGCTCCACAGCCGCACACCCCCCACCGTGGCGCCGAGCGCCCGCGCCTCGAGCGGCAGATCGGGACCCTCCGCGCCCTTCAGGAACCCCGGCATCCCGGGGAACGAGGTCGCCACGTCGGCGATGCCCACGCGGCTCGCGACGGCCACGCCGTTCCACTGGTTGAGTCCGTGCACGGCGACCTCGTACCCGGCCTCCTCGAACGCGGCGTGCGGGAACTGCGCGTCGGTGCACTTGATCTCCTGCATCGCGAGGGCGTCGACGTCCTCGCGCACGAGCCAGTCGACGATGCGGGCGACCCGGGTGCGGACGGAGTTCACGTTCCACGTCGCGATGCGCATGTCCCTAGTCTGGATGCTGTGACCGACGCTCGTGACTCCCTCATCCGGTACATCACCGACGAGGCGGTCTTCCACGGCGACTTCACGCTCACCAGCGGCAAGAAGGCCACGTACTACATCGATCTGCGCAAGATCAGCCTCGACGGCCGGGTCGCCCCGCTGATCGGCGACGTCATGCTCGACCTGCTGGCGGAGTTCCCCGACGTCGAGGCGGTGGGCGGTCTGACGATGGGCGCCGACCCGATCGCGTCGGCGGTGCTGCACCGCGCTGCCGTCGCCGGCCGGCGGCTCGACGCGTTCGTCGTGCGCAAGGAGCCGAAGGACCACGGGCGGGGCAAGCAGATCGAGGGGCCCGATCTCGCGGGCCGCAAGGTCGTCGTGCTCGAGGACACCTCCACCACCGGGGGGTCGCCGCTGAAGGCCGCCGAGGCGCTCGAGAAGGTGGGCGCCGAGATCGTCGCCGTCGCTGTCGTCGTCGACCGGGCCACCGGTGCGCAGTCCGTGATCGAGCAGGCGGGGTACCCCTACCGCGCCGCCATCACCCTCGCCGACCTGGGACTCGATCCGCAGTGACCGAGCGCGGGCGCGACGACGCGCACGATCCGGACGGCCACGATCCGGACGACTGGTTCGCGCAGTTCGAGCGGGAGGCGCGCGGGGAGGGGACGCCCGACGGCGCTCCCCCGGCCGCCCAGCAGCCCGCGGCGCCGCAGCAGCCTCCGTTCGCGACCCCGCAGGCCCCGCCGCCGCCTGGGCCGTATCCCGGCGCGCCGGCGTTCCCCCCGCCGGCCGCGACGCCGCCACCCCCGTCCACGCCGTCGTCGCCGGCCGCTGGTCTTCCTCCGGTGCCGCCCCCCGGCCCCGCCCTGCCCGGATGGCACGAGCCGGCCGCGATGGACGCCGCCCTTCCCGGCGGGCCCAGCCGCGACGCCGAGCCGCCGATCGAGCCCCCGCCGTTCGATCCGGCGCCGCCCACGCCGGCGCCCGCCTGGGATCCCGCGCAGACCGAGGCGCTCTCGCCGTTCTGGGAGCCCGAGGCGCCGCCGCCGCTCGTGCCGCCGCCCGTCGCCGAGCCCGCGCCGCCGCCGCAGCCCTCGTTCCTGCCCCCGAGCGAGCCGCCGCTGCCGCCCGTGGGCGCACCTCCCGCAGCCACGCCCGGACATCCCGCGGACGGGAACGCGTCGGGGTATCCCCCCGCGCCCGGCTACCCGCCCGGGTCGCCGCCCCCGATCGACCGCGCGCTCCCCGGCGAGGGTGGCGACGCCCTCGACTCGCTGTTCGGGGCATCCGCGTTCCGCGAGTACGGCGAGGGCATCGACCACAGTCAGAGTCCGTTCGCGCGTGGGGGTGCCGCACCCCCGCCCGGCGGCGAACTGGTCACCGTGCCGGTCGGTCCGCCTCCGCCGCGCGGACCGCGCACCTGGCTGCGCGCGCTCATCTGGGTGGGCGGCGGCATCCTCGCCGGGCTCGCCCTCGTCGCCCTGTTCCTGCTGGGAACCCGGCTGCCCGACCTCCTCGGCCCCGCACCCGCCGTCGCCCCCAGCGCGAGCGCGTCGCCGTCGCCCTCCGGCGGAGTCGTCGGTCCCGTCGCTCCCGGCGAGTACGCCTGGGACGAGCTGCGCGGCGGGGAGTGCCTTGAGCCCTACGTCGACGCCTGGCAGAACAGCTACACCGTGGTCGCCTGCGCCCTGCCGCACCACGGCCAGCTGGTCTACGTCGGCGAGTTCGACCCGGAGCAGTTCCCCGTCTTCCCCGGCGCCGAACAGCTGCAGGCGCAGATGAGCGCGCTGTGCTCGGCCGCCGACGCGGTCGACCTCTCGGTCGTCGGCCAGTACACGGATGTCGTCGTGCAGGGAAGCTTCCCCGCCACGGCGGAGCAGTGGGCTGAGAGTGCGTCGTATCAGTGCTTCGTGAGCCGCTCGTCCGGCGAGCCGCTCGACGGCGACGCCTGGATCCCGCCGGTGATCGAGACCCCGGAGCCCACCGAGGAGGACCAGTGACCGCCGAATCGCGCGCACCCCGCCCCGTCGACCCCGTCGGCCCGCCCGACCAGGCGGTGCTGACGGTGCACGGCCGGGATCAGCCGGGGATCGTGTCGGCGATCTCGGGGGTGCTGGCGGGTCTCGGCGCGAACATCGTGGCGCTGGATCAGTACACGGATGATCCGGAGGGCGGGCAGTTCTTCCAGCGCACCGTGTTCCAGGTCGCCGATCTCGTCGTGAATGCGCCGGCGATCGAGGCGGACCTGGCCGCCCGGCTCGGGGCGGGCTTCGATCTGGAGTGGTCGTTGTCGTCGCGGGCGGTGCCGAAGCGGGTGGCGATTCTGGCGTCGACGAGTGATCACTGTCTGCTGGATCTGCTGTGGCGGCATCGGCGGGGGGAGATCCCGATGACGGTGCCGATGGTGATCAGCAATCACACGAATGTGGCGGATGATGTGCGGTCGTTCGGGATTCCGTTCTTCCATGTGCCGTCGCAGGGTCCGGACAAGAGCGCGGCGGAGGCGGAGATTCTGAAGCTGCTGGCGGGGAATGTCGATGTGGTGGTTCTGGCGCGGTACATGCAGATCATCTCGGCGGAGTTCCTGGAGCAGGTGGGGGTGCCGGTGATCAACATCCATCACTCGTTCCTGCCGGCGTTCATCGGTGCGGGTCCGTATCGGAAGGCGAAGGAGCGCGGGGTAAAGCTGATCGGCGCGACCGCGCATTACGTGACCGAGGAGTTGGACGAGGGTCCGATCATCGAGCAGGACGTGGTGCGGGTCACCCATGCCGACACGGCGGGGGAGATGCAGCGCAAGGGCGCCTATGTGGAGCGTGAGGTGCTGTCGCGTGCGGTGCTGGCGCACTGCGAGGACCGCGTCATCCGCCACGGCCGCCAGACCATCGTCTTCTGACCACCCGGCGTCATCCGGCGGCGCCCGCCCGGTGCGGCCCGGGTCAGAGCTCCGTCTCGACCGGCTCCGTCGACACCAGCTCGTGCACGCCGGCGAGCGTCTCGTCGGGCCGGAACGGGTAGCGGTCGATCTCGGCCTGGTCGCTGATCCCGGTGAGCACGAGGATGGTGTGCAGGCCGGCCTCGATGCCGGCGACGATGTCGGTGTCCATCCGGTCGCCGATCATCGCGGTCACCTCGCTGTGCGCGCCGATCTTGTTCATCGCCGAGCGGAACATCATCGGGTTCGGCTTGCCGACCACGTAGGGGTCCCGCCCGGTGGCCTTGGTGATCAGCGCGGCGATCGCGCCGGTCGCGGGCAGCACGCCCTGCGCGCTGGGGCCCGTCGCATCCGGGTTGGTCGCGATGAACCGCGCCCCCGCGTTGATCAGCCGGATCGCCTTGGTGATCGCCTCGAACGAATAGTTGCGGGTCTCGCCGACGACGACGTAGTCGGGGTCGGTCTCCGTCATCACGAACCCGACCTCATGCAGCGCGGTGGTGAGCCCGGCCTCGCCGATCACGAACGCCGACCCGCCGGGCATCTGCGAGGCGCAGAAGTCGGCGGTGGCGAGCGCGCTCGTCCAGATCCGGTCTTCGGGCACCTCGATGCCCGAAGAGCGCAGCCGCGCCGACAGGTCGCGGGGCGTGAAGATCGAGTTGTTGGTGAGCACGAGGAACGGGGTGCCGGTGTCCTGCCACTGCCGCAGGAGGTCGGCCGCCCCCGGCAGCGCCGAGTTCTCGTGCACCAGCACGCCGTCCATGTCGGTGAGCCAGCACTCGATCTCGCTGCGGTCGCGCATGACTGCGATGCTAGCCAGCCGTTGTGAACACCTCCGCCGCGGGCAGCCGGCCGCGCATCACCGCCACCGCGTCGGGGCTCTCGTCGACGAGCAGGAACCGGCGCCCCAGCGCGGTGGCGACGGCGCCGGTCGTGCCCGACCCGGCGAACAGGTCGACCACCAGGTCGCCGGGGGCACTGGATGCGGCCACGATCCGCCGCAGCACCCCCTCCGGCTTCTGGGTGGGGTACCCCGTGCGCTCCCGGCTGTTCGTGGGGACGATGGTGTGCCACCACACGTCGGTCGGCAGCTTGCCTCGGGCCGCCTTCTCCGGCGTCACGAGCCCCGGGGCCATATAGGGCTCGCGGTCGACCTCGGCGGAGTCGAAGTGGTAGCGGTCGGGGTTCTTCACGTAGACCAGGATCGTGTCGTGCTTCGCCGGCCAGCGGCGGGTGCTGCGCCCGCCGAAGTCGTAGGCCCAGACGATCTCGTTGAGGAAGCACTCCCGGCCGAACAGCTCGTCGAGGGCGACCTTCGCGTAGTGGGCCTCGCGGTAATCGAGGTGCAGGTAGAGGGTGCCGGCGTCGTCGAGCAGCCGTCGCGCCTCCGCCAGCCGCGGCAGCAGGAAGCCGAGGTAGTCGTCGAACCGGTCGGCGTAGCGCACCACCTCACCGCGGGTGGTCGTGTAGCTGCGGCCCGCGAAGCCGACCCGGTCGCCGTCGTCCGACCGCTCCACCCGCGCCGTCTGGTGGCGCCGGGCGGCGCCGGTGTTGAACGGTGGGTCGAGGTAGACCAGCCGCGCCACGCCGTCGGGAAGGCCCGCGGCGGCGGCGAGGTTGTCGCCGTGCACGATGGCGTCGACCGGATGCCGGCCCCACGACCGAGGATCCCAGTCGGTCGCCGGGCGCTCGCATTCTCCCGGTGCCGCGCCGACGTCGCGGCGGGCGGGTCGGTCGGGCATGCCGGGAGGTTAACAGCCGGATAGCCTCGCGGGGTGGACGGCGATCCGGAGCGCGTGGTCGGTGTCGGCCCGTGGCAGGGGCCATGGCCGACCGACTCCCGCTACGACCCGGAGCTGCTGCGCGACGGCGACACCCGCAACGTCGTCGACCGCTACCGGTACTGGACGATGGAGGCGATCGTCGCCGACCTCGACGCGCGTCGGCATCCGTTCCACGTCGCCATCGAGAACTGGGCGCACGACCTCAACATCGGGTCGATCGTGCGCACCGCCAACGCGCTGCTCGCGGCCGAGGTGCACATCGTCGGCCGCCGTCGGTGGAACCGCCGCGGCGCCATGGTCACCGACCGGTACCAGCACATCCGCCATCACCCCGACGTCGCCGCGCTCGTCGCGTGGGCCCGTGCGGAGCGAATGCCGATCGTCGCCGTCGACAACGTGCCCGGCTCGGTCGACGTCGTCGACGCGGAGCTTCCGGAGCGCTGCGTGCTGCTCTTCGGTCAGGAGGGGCCGGGCCTGACCGAAGAGGCGCTCGCGGCGGCCGACGCGGTCGTGCACATCCGGCAGTACGGGTCGACCCGCTCGATCAACGCCGCCGCCGCGGCCGCGATCGTGATGCACGAGTGGGCGCGTCGCCACACGCCGGCCGACGGCGCCCCGTCGGCCTGAGCGCGGCCTAGAACTGGCGCCACTCCGAGAACAGCCCGGCCGCGACGAGCGCGTTCTGCACCTCGGCGAGCAGCCCGGTCTCGGCGTCGCGGCTCTTCGACCGCCCGATGAGGCCGCCCTTCACCGCGTCGACTCCCTGCTCGCTGTAGACGGCCGCCGAGACACCGCCCGACCCGTCGGGCAGGATCGCGAGCGGGAAGCGCAGCAGGTAGTTCGACGACAGGCCGCCGAGCAGCACCGTCGACGTGGTGTCGCCGCGCTCGATCGTCCACCAGCCCGGCTCGGTGGCGTGGGGCACGACCCGCCACCCGGCCGCGGTCAGCGCGGGCTCGAGGGCGGCGAACGCGGCCTCGGTCGACGTCGAGGGGACGAGCAGGAACTGGGTGCCGGGCACGGGACTCTCCGGGTCGGGTGGCGGTCCCCCGACCCTAGCGGCCGCGGACCCGACTTCTCGGGGGACGTCCGGGCGCGGTCCCGATAGGATGGGGTGTAATCCCTCCGATTCGACCAGGGAGAAGCTCATGCCCGCGATCGTCCTGATCGGCGCCCAGTGGGGCGACGAAGGCAAGGGCAAGGCCACCGACGTGCTCGGTGACCGTGTCGACTACGTCGTCAAGTTCAACGGCGGCAACAACGCCGGACACACCGTCGTCATCGGCGACAAGAAGTTCGCGCTGCACCTGCTGCCTTCCGGCATCCTGACGCCCGGCGTGACGCCGGTGATCGCCAACGGCGTCGTCGTGGACGTCGAGGTGCTGTTCGACGAGCTGACCGCGCTCCAGGCGCGCGACGTCGACGTCTCGAAGCTGCTGATCAGCGCCAACGCCCACGTCATCACCTCGTACCACCGCACCCTCGACAAGGTGACCGAGCGCTTCCTCGGCAAGCGGCAGATCGGCACCACCGGCCGGGGGATCGGTCCGGCCTACGCCGACAAGATCAACCGGGTCGGCATCCGGATCCAGGACATCTTCGACGAGGGCATCCTGCGGCAGAAGGTCGAGGGCGCCCTCGACCAGAAGAACCACCTGCTGGTCAAGGTCTACAACCGGCGCGCGATCGCCGTCGACGAGGTCGTCGACGACCTGCTCTCGTATGCCGACCGACTGCGGCCGATGGTCGCCGACACCTCGCTCGTGCTCAACCAGGCGCTCGACCGCGGCGAGACCGTGCTGTTCGAGGGCGGCCAGGCGACGATGCTCGACATCGACCACGGCACCTATCCGTTCGTCACGTCGTCGAGCGCGACGAGCGGCGGCGCGGCGACCGGATCGGGCGTCGCCCCCAACCGCATCGACCGGGTGATCGCGATCGCCAAGGCCTATGCGACCCGGGTCGGCGCGGGACCGTTCCCGACCGAGCTGTTCGACGACAAGGGTGAGTTCCTGCGCTCGGCCGGCTTCGAGTTCGGCACCACCACGGGCCGTCCGCGTCGCACCGGCTGGTACGACGCGCCCATCTCGCGCTACGCGGCCCGCATCAACGGCGTCACCGACTTCGTGCTCACCAAGCTCGACGTGCTGACCGGGCTGGAGACCATCCCGGTGTGCGTCGCCTACGACGTCGACGGCGAGCGGTTCGACGAGCTGCCGGTCAACCAGAGCGACGTGCACCACGCGACCCCGATCTACGAGGAGTTCCCCGGCTGGTCGGAGGACATCTCGGGCGCCCGTGAGTTCGGCGACCTGCCGAAGAACGCGCAGGACTACGTGCTCGCCGTCGAGGCGATGAGCGGGGCGCGCATCTCGGCGATCGGCGTCGGTCCCGGCCGCGACGCGATCGTCGTGCGGCACGACCTGATCTGATCCCCGGGGCGTCGCCGCTCCCGCCGCGGCGCGCACCGGCCCGGTCGCCGGGATCGGTCGCCGCGGCCTCGGTTCAGCCGGTGCGGGCGAGCGCCGTGAACGCGAGCACGGCCAGCAGCACCCCGCCGCCGGCCCCGAGCAGCAGGCAGCCCAGCGCGAGCGCCCAGTCGCCGACGGATGCCGACACCGGCTCCGCCTCCAGGTCGGGCACCGCGCGCATCGGGCCGGACGGCATCGGCAGCAGCCTCATCGGGGCGCCGCCGAAGGCCTCCCCGCGCACCGTGCGACTGCCCACCAGCAGAGGGCGCAGGCCCGCCCCGCGGAAGCCGACGACGAGCGGGACCACGCCCATCGCGACGAAGAGCACCGCGATGATCCACCCGGTGATGTTCCCCTCGAGCGCGCTCAGCAGGAACGCGACGCCGAGCCCGACGAACAGGATCGGCCACCACCAGCCCAGGAGCGGCGTGCCGAACCCCCGTGCCAGTGCGAACGCGAGCCCGAGCGCGACGAAGATGCCGAACACCCCGAGCGGCGCGAGCACGACCACCGAGGCGGGGCACTCCGTCTCGATCACGTAAGGTCCGCCCGACGCGCAGAACCCGCCGAGGCCGAGCACCACCGTCGACGACAGGTACAGGCCGGTGAAGCTGAACGCGAAGACCAGCCAGCCGCCGATCGAGCCGAGGATCCGCCACGGCGGCGTGGAGAAGCGCGTCATGCGCACACGGTAGCGGGGAGCCGCGCGTCGCGGGAGGGGCCGTCGGCGGACGGGGCCCGCGCGACCGATAGGGTCGGGCGTATGGCGGAGGAGCTCCCGGACGAACTGGTCGAGCTGCGGCGCAGCATCGACAACATCGACGCGGCGCTCATCCACCTGCTCGCCGAACGGTTCAAGTTCACCCAGCACGTCGGTCGACTCAAGGCCACGCAGGGCCTGCCGCCCTCCGACCCCGGCCGCGAGAAGCGGCAGATCGCCCGGCTCCGGGCGCTCGCCGAGGACGCCCGGCTCGACCCGGCGTTCGCCGAGAAGTGGTTCAACTTCGTCGTCGCCGAGGTGATCCACCACCACGAGCAGATCAAGGCGACCGGCACGATCCCGATCACCCCCGCCGGCGAGTGACCGGCGGGCATCGACGGCGTGACCGGGCGGCCCGCCTGACGGGCCCCGTCGCATGACCGACTGGGACCCCGGACGGCTGCCCGCGCAGCACGGCCGCACCGTGGTCGTCACCGGCGGCAACACCGGTCTCGGCTACTGGACCGCCGAGCAGCTCGCCGCGGCCGGGGCGCGGATCGTGATGGCCGCCCGCTCCGCCGAACGCGCCGGTGCGGCGGCGGCGTCGATCCGGGAGCACGTGCCCGGCGCCGAGGTCGAGTTCGTGCCGCTCGACCTGCTCTCGCTCGCGTCGATCGCCGACGCCGCCGACGCGATCGCCGCCCGGGGCCCGATCGACGTGCTCGTCAACAACGCCGGCACCACGCATCCGCCCCGCCGTCGCACCGAGACCCGCGACGGCCTCGAACTGGTCGTCGGAGGCAACGCGCTCGGGCACTTCGCGCTCACGGCCCGGCTGTTCCCGGCGCTCCGCCCCGACGCGCGCGTGGTCGGGCTGGGCAGCCTGTCGACCCTGATGGTGCGCCTCGACGCCGACGATCTGCTCTCTGAGCGCCGCTACGCGCCGTTCCGGGCGTACGCGTTCTCCAAGCACGCTGTGCACGGGTTCACCGCCGAGCTCAGTAGGCGGCTGCGCGCCGCGGGGGATCCGAGGATGTCGCTGCTCGCGCACCCCGGGTACGCCGCCAACTCGCTCGCCGAGGCGCGGCCCGGCGTCCCGAACGACTCCACCCGGTTCCAGCGGGCCGTCGCCCGGCTCGCCACCCCGGTCGCGCAGGGAAAGGACACCGGCGCCTGGCCGGTCGTGCGCGCCGCCGTCGACCCCGCCGCGCGCTCGGGGGAGTTCTACGGCCCCGCCCGGATGCTGCGCGGCGCCCCCGTGCTCGTCACCCCGGTCGCGTCCAGCTGGGACGCCGGATTCGGATCGCGCCTCTGGGAGCTCGCCGAGACCGCCACCGGCGTGCGCTTCGACGTCTGACCCGGACTCGTCGCCGCCGAATCAGCCGGTGATGCCCGCCCCGTCGAGCACCTCGAGGAAGACCTCCGGATCGGGCCGCACCCGATGGTTGTCGGCCACCGCCCGCCAGATCACCGTGCCGCGCGCGTCGGTGATGAGAACCGTCGGCACCACCGTGTCGCCGTCCGTCCCCGCGCCGTAGATCATCGGCACCCCGCCGGCCTGCACCAGATCGAGCGCCCGCGCCGCCGCGCCGTCGGCGTCGACGAAGAAGTCCATCGGCACGTCGAACCGGGTCGCCAGCTCCGCCGAGTCGTCCGACCGCTGCGGGCTGATGAGCGCCACACCCACGCCGCGGCGATCCAGCTCGCGGTAGCGGGCCGCGAGCTCGCGCACCTGGGTCATGCAGAACGGGCACCAGGTGCCCCGGTAGAACAGGATCACCCGCGGCCGGTCGCGCAGCACCGCGCTCGAGGTCGGCTCGCCCGTCAGGGTCGCGAGCGGGAAGTCGGGCAGCCGATCCCCCACCTCGGGCACACCCGTCGAGCGGTGCTGCCGGGAGTAGACGTACTGGTAGCCGAGCGTCGCCGCGAGCCCGAGAACCGCCACCCCGACCGCCGCGAGGGCGTCGCCGAGCGGCCCGCCCCCCGCCGCCGCGGAGGCCGCGCCGACCCCCGCCACGAGCAGCCCGACCGCCGACAGCACCGAGAGCGGCCACAGGTGCCGCGCGCGATCCGACGGCCGGCCGAGCAGGATGTAGCCGAGGTACCCGCCGATCGCGAGCCACGCGACCGCCGCGCCGACCCACCCCCACGCGGCGCCGCCCGACGCGAGCAGCCGCCACACCGCGACGGCGAGCACCACCAGCGTGAGCGCGCCGACGCCCTCGGCGTAGATCCGGCGGAGGACGCGCAGCGCCGGGGTCACCGGGACACCTCGTCGAGCGCTGCGATCACCTCGGCCTCGAGGGCACTGCTCAGCGTCCGCGCGAACGTCGCGGTCACGTGCGAGGCCGGGGAGTCGCGGTACACGATCGCGTGCTCGACGATCGCCGGACAGGGGTCGTCGGGGCAGACCAGCTCGTCGAGGTCGATCACCGGGGCACCGGCCTCTTCGGCGACGATCCGGTAGGGGTCGTCGTAGGTGCCGAAGGCCTCGGCTCGCGGCGTCCAGCACGAGCTGAGCCGGGTGAGGTCCGATCCCGCGCGATCGACACAGGTGTCGCTGCTCTCCGGGAAGAACGGCACGTCGGCGATCGCGGCGAGCGGGACGACCTGCGACAGCCGCGCCCAGGCCGGCGCGACGACATCCACGTCGGGAACATGCAGGCGCGCCCCGGTGACGAGCACCAGGTCGTAGTCACCGCCTCGGATCGCGTCGATGATCGCGGGGTAGCTCGCGCAGTCGGGTCTCGGCCCGTCGAACAGCTGACATCCCCGGCCGACGTAGGTGTCGAGCGCCCATCCCTGCCGCTCGGCGGCAGGGATCAGGGCCGGAAGGAGGGAGCTGGCGTGCGAGTCGCCGATCAGCGCGATCCGGACGTCCGACGCCGTCGCGCCGAAACGGCACGTCGTGAGGTCGGGCCCGCCTTGGGTGTAGCACGCGTACTGACCGACGGTGTCCGCGAGCCGCCCGGCCGGGCTGGGGTACACGGCGCCCTCGGGTACGAGGTCGACGCACTCGGCGGTACCCACCCCTGGGGCGGCGCCGATGCACGCCGCCACGGCCTCCAGCTCGGCGCGCTGCGCCGCCTCCTGCGCCCGGAGCAGAAGGATTCCCCCGCCCCCGAGTCCCAGCACCAGGGCCATGCCGCCGGCCAGGAGCGAGACCGTCGGAACGCGACGCGCCCAGAATTCGCTGAACCGGACCGGGTCCTCCACGAAACGACGCGTCAGCTCGGCGAGGACCAGCGTCAGGGCGATCGCCGCCAGTCCGAGCCAAGGCGACAGGGTCTCGGAGACGCGGTAGTGCAGCACCACGATGATCGGCCAGTGCCAGAGGTAGGTCGCATACGACACATCGCCGACGAACTGGACTGGTCGGGCCGCCGCCCATCCGTTCGGGCTCGAGGCCCCGCGCAGTGGGCCGGCGACGAGAACGAGGAGCGCGCCGACGACGGGCAGCGCCGCAGCCGCGCCGGGGAACGGGGTGCGGTCGTCGAACAGGACGCAGGCGCCGACGATCATCGCCAAGCCGACCCACGAGGCGCCGACGCCGACGGGTCGGGGGAGCGCCGCGATCGCCCTGCCGCCGATCGCGGCGAGGAGGGCGCCCGCGCCGAACTCCCACGCGCGCGTGAACGTGGCGAAGTACCCGAGAGGTTCGTCGGCGAGCGCGACGGAGGCGACGAACGAGCCGGCGGTCACCAGGGCGAGCACGCCGATCAGCAGCGTGCGACGCCACCTTCCGCCGTCCGCTCCGGCGATCCGGCCGAGGGCGGCGGCCAGGACGCTGGTGAGCAGCACCAGGATCGGCCAGACGACGTAGAACTGCTCCTCGACGGACAGCGACCAGTAGTGCTGGACGAGGGTCGGGTCGTTCTCGGCCGCCAAGTAGTCGACGGCATCGCGAGCGAGCAGCCAATTGAGCACGTAGAGACCGGCGCCGGCGATCGCCCGGAGGTTGTCGTTGAGCACAGTCGGCGGGAGCAGCGTCACGGCCAATCCCGCCGACACGACCAGCACCAGGAACGACGCCGGGAGGAGCCGTCGGATCCGCCGACCCCAGAAGTCCAGCAGCCGGACTCGGCCGTCGCGAGCGGCGCGGTCGACCAGGTGTGCTGTGATCAGGAAACCGGAGATGACGAAGAAGACGTCCACGCCGACGTACCCGCCCGGCAGGACGCCGGGCCAGACGTGGTAGACGACCACAGCGCCGACCGCGAGGGCGCGTAGACCCTGGATGTCGTGGCGGAACGCGGCGCGCGCCGCGGGTGCCGACCCGCTCACGCTGTCGCGGCGAACCGGGCCAGCGGAGCGGAGTGGGCGACGCGCAGCTCGTCGACCGGGACGGTGAACAGCCCCTGCACCTCGAGCGCGGGCTCGCTGTCGGTGACGCCGATGCGCAGCGCCGGGTAGCCGCGCCCCTCGCACAGGCGCAGGAACTTCACGTCCTCCTCGCGCGGCACCGCGACGATCACGCGGCCGGTCGACTCCGAGAACAGGGCGGTCGCGTCGTCGACGCCGTCGCGCTCGCGGATGCCGTCGAGCCAGACCCGTGCGCCGACGCCGAAGCGCAGCACCCCGTCGGCCAGCGCGGCGAGCAGCCCGCCGTCGGCGAGGTCGTGCGCCGCGTTCAGCAGCCCTTCGTGCGCGGCCGCCGCGAGCAGTGCGCCCAGGTTCTTCTCCGCCGCCAGGTCGACGGCGGGCGGCATGCCGCCGAGGTGGCCGTGCAGCACGCCCGCCCACGCCGACCCGTCGAGTTCGAGCGCGGTGGTGCCGAGCAGGTAGAGGTTGTCGCCCGGGTCCTGCCAGCCCGAGGGGACGCGGCGTCCGACGTCGTCGATGACGCCCATCACGGCGACCACCGGGGTCGGGTGGATGGGCACCTCGCCGGTCTGGTTGTAGAACGACACGTTGCCGCCGGTCACCGGGATGCCCATCTCGAGGCATCCGTCGGCCAGCCCGGAGATGGCGCGCTCGAACTGCCACATCACCTCGGGGTTCTCCGGCGAGCCGAAGTTGAGGCAGTCGCTGACCGCGGCCGGCACCGCCCCGGTGACGGCGACGTTGCGGTAGGCCTCCGCGAGTGCGAGCTGCGCCCCGCGGTACGGGTCGAGGTAGCAGTACCGACCATTGGCATCCGTCGCCAGCGCGACGCCGAGTCCCGTCGACTCGTCGACGCGGATCATCCCGCCGTCGTCGGGCGCCGCGAGCGCCGTGTTGCCGAGCACGTAGTGGTCGTACTGGCTGGTGATCACCGACGGGTCGGCGAGGTTGGCGCTGCCCACGAGGGCGAGCGCCTGGGCGCGCAGCTCCGCCGGGTCGGTCGGGCGCGGGAGCACGGATGCCGAATCGGCCTGCGTCGCGTCGAGCCACGTCGGGCGGGCGATCGGGCGCTCGTACACGGGCCCGTCCACGGCGACGGTGCGCGGGTCGACGTCGACGATGGTCTCTCCGCGCCACGTGATGACCAGCCGCTCGTCGTCGGTGACCTCGCCGAGCACACTGGTCTCCACATCCCACTTCGCGGTCACCGCCAGGAAGCCGTCGAGCTTCTCCGGGCGGACGACGGCCATCATCCGCTCCTGGCTCTCCGACATGAGGATCTCCTCGGGCGTGAGCGCCGGGTCGCGCAGCAGCACGGCGTCGAGCTCGACCGCCATCCCGCCGTCGCCGTTGCTCGCCAGCTCCGAGGTGGCGCACGAGATGCCGGCGGCGCCGAGGTCCTGGATGCCCTCGACCAGGTCGCCCGCGAACAGCTCGAGGCAGCACTCGATGAGCACCTTCTCGGCGAACGGGTCGCCGACCTGCACGGCGGGGCGCTTGCGGCCCGAGCCTTCTTCGAACGACTCGGACGCGAGGATCGAGGCCCCGCCGATGCCGTCGCCGCCGGTGCGGGCGCCGAACAGCACGACCTTGTTGCCCGCGCCGCGCGCGTTGGCCAGGTGCAGGTCCTCGTGGCGCAGCACCCCCACCGCGAGGGCGTTGACCAGCGGGTTGGCCTGGTACACCGGGTCGAACCAGGTCTCGCCGCCGATGTTGGGCAGCCCGAGGCAGTTGCCGTAGAACGAGATGCCGCTCACCACCCCGGGCAGCACGCGGGCGGTGTCGGGGTGGTCGATCGCGCCGAAGCGCAGCGCGTCCATCACGGCGACCGGGCGGGCGCCCATCGAGATGATGTCGCGCACGATGCCGCCGACGCCGGTCGCGGCGCCCTGGAACGGCTCGACGTACGACGGGTGGTTGTGGCTCTCGATCTTGAAGGTGACCGCCCAGCCCTCGCCGATGTCGACGACGCCGGCGTTCTCGCCGATCCCGACCATCAGGTTCTTCCGCATCTCGTCGGAGACCTTGCGGCCGAACTGGCGCAGGTGCACCTTGCTCGACTTGTAGGAGCAGTGCTCGCTCCACATCACCGAGTACATGGCGAGCTCGGCGCTCGTGGGGCGGCGCCCGAGGATGTCGCGGATGCGCTCGTACTCGTCGGTCTTGAGACCGAGAGCGGCGTACGGCTGCTCGCGTTCGGGGGTCGTGGCGGCGTGCGCGACCGAGTCGATCATCGCTGTCAGCCTACCGGCGCCGTCAGCGCCACTCCCCCGTCAGGGCGGCCCGCGCGGAGGCCGACGCGTCGGCGAACACCGCCCGCTCGGTCGGGTCGAAGTCCTGCCCGGCGACCGTGGCGTCCAGCCGGTCGATCTGCTCGGCGAGCACGGCCCGATCGCCCGGGCGCTCACTCGCGTAGGCGACCTCGCGCAGCACTCCGTAGAGCCGGATCACGACGTCGGGGTCGTTGCCGCCGTACCGCCGCGTCTGCTGCACTCCCACTTCGAGCAGGGAGGCGAACTCGTGCCGCCGCGGGATCACGCGCACCACGCCCGCGTCGTCGTCGAGGGCGCGCAGCTGCTCGGGAAGCCGCACCAGCTCGCACAGCACGCCCGAGATGTGCCCGAGCGCGTGCACGGCCGTCGTCGGGTCGTTCACCCCGGGCGAGACGGCGCGCACCGAGATGTCGGCGAGCTGGCGCAGGCCGAATCCGACGTCCTGCGTGGGGGTGCGCTCGTAGCCGATGCCGAACGCCGCCGAGACCTCCCGGTCGATGCGGGCGGCGTCATCCGGCTCCGCATGCCGCAGCGGGTCGCGCGACCACCAGAACGCGATCGGCGTGCCGTCCACCACGTTGCTGCCGATCGACCGCGTTTCGGCGACCACGATGTCGTGCTCCACTCCGAGGCGCACCAGGCGCTCGCGGTCGGAGCGGGTGAGGAATCCGGAGCGGGTTGCCAGCACCGGCCGCGCGTGCGGCGGGACCTCCGGCGCCTGGGGCGGATCCGTCGGTTCCGCGTCGGCGTCGTCCGGGTCCACCACCGGCCCGGCCGCGCCGCGCACCAGGGCGAGGGTCTCGGTCGTCTCGCGGTGCACGTCGCGCATCACCGTCTCGATGCGCAGGATGCGCGCGAGGTGCGAGAGGAACAGCACGAGCGTGACCACGCTCGCCAGCGTGAGCAGGAAGGCGAGGGTGATCGCCATCGGCGGCACGACGCCCGGTTCGTCGAGCGTCTCGTCGCGGACGGTGCGCAGCACGGTGAGCGCGTAGGCGAAGGTGCCGAGGAAGACGGCGAGCGTGCGGTGCACGATCCGGTCGCGGGCGAACATGCGCAGCACCCGCGGCGAGGCCTGGCTGCTGGCCAGCTGGAGGGCGACGACCGTGAGCGAGAAGGTCAGGGTGGTGGCGGCCATCAGCGAGCTGGCGATCGCCGAGAGCACCGCTCGGGCGGCATCCGGGCCGCCCGAGAACAGCACGGCGGCGAGCCAGCCGGGGAGCGCGTCGGCGACGGCCTCGTCGACGACCGGCAGCCCGAAGCCCAGGATGACGGCCACGGCGACGGCCATCACCGGGATCGGCCACAGTCGCGCGGCGACGTTCTCGCGGAGCGAGGCGAACCGGAGCCGGCCGCCGCGCGCCCGCCGATCCGGCGACGACGTCATCCGGTCATCGTATCGGCGGCCCGCCGTCGCGCCCCGGCCTGGTCGCCATGGACAGCGCACACACGGCCCCGTACCGTGGGGGCGATGCCCCGCACCGTCGCACCCGTCGCCCTCGCGGAGCCGGTCGGATGAGCGCCGGACTCCCGATCGTCGTCGACGGACTCGGCAAATCGTTCGGTCCCGTCCACGCGGTGTCCGACCTGTCGTTCGAGGTGCGTCCGGGCCGGGTGACCGGCTTCCTCGGGCCGAACGGCGCGGGCAAGACCACGACGCTCCGGATGCTGCTCGGCCTCGTGCGCTCGAGCGCCGGCAGCGCGCTGATCGGCGGCCGCTCCTACGGCGACCTCGACGACCCCGCCCGCACGGTCGGTGCATCCCTGGAGGCGGCGTTCCATCCCGGCCGCACCGGACGCGGCCACCTCGAGACCCTCGCGCTCGGCGCCGGCATCCCGCGCAGCGCGATCCCCGATGTGCTCCGCCACGTCGGCATGGCGGAGTACGCCGACCGGCGCGTGGGCGGCTACTCGCTCGGCATGCGCCAGCGACTCGGCCTCGCCGGCGCCCTGCTCGGCGACCCGGGTGTGCTGGTGCTCGACGAGCCCGCGAACGGTCTCGACCCGGAGGGGATCCGCTGGATGCGCACGCGGCTGCGCGAGCTCGCCGCCGAGGGACGGACGGTGCTGCTGAGCTCCCACCTGCTGGCGGAGGTGCAGCAGACCGTCGACGACGTCATCGTCATCGCGGGCGGTCGGCTGCGCTACGCCGGTCCGCTCGCCGGGCTCGCGGCGCCCGAGGGTGCCGCGACGCGGGTCGACGCTCCCGACCGTGAGGGGCTCGCGGCCGCGCTGCGGGCGTCGGGGTTCGAGGCGGTCGACGGTGCCGACGGGCTGCTCGTGCGGGGTGCCGTCCCCGCCGAGGTCGGACGGATCGCGCTGGCGGCGGGCGTCGCGCTCAGCGCCCTCGCGCCGCACTCCGCCGGGCTCGAAGACGACTTCCTCGCGCTGATCGGCGAGGAGGGCGCGCCGTGATCGGGCGGGCTCTCGCCTCGGAGGCGGCGAAGACGCTGAGCGTGCGCGTCAACGCGGTGCTCGTGCTGATCCTCGTCGGCTATATCGCCGTCGCGGCCGGGGGCTTCGCGGTCGCGTTGCTCGTCGCGCCCGAGGAGTCCGGCGTCGACCAGGCGTTCACCGACCTCGCACCCCTCGTCTACAGCATGGTGACGGCCGTCGGCTACGTATTCCCGCTCATCCTCGGGGCGCTCATGGTCACGTCGGAACACCGCTACCGCACGTTGACACCCACGTTCCTCGCCGTGCCGCGCCGCAGGGTGGTGCTCGCGGCGAAGCTCGTCGTCGCCGCGGTGCTCGGCGCGATCTCGGGGCTGGCCGGCCTGGTCGCCTCGATGGGCGCCGGCGGCGGGCTGCTCGCGGCGCTCGGCGGCGACCCGATGCTCGGCGAGCCCGACACCTGGTGGCTCGCCGCCCGGGTCGTGCTGGCGATGGCGCTGTGGGGCGTCGTCGGCGTCGGGGTCGGGGTGCTCATCCCGAACCAGATCGGGTCGATCGTCACCGCGATCGCGTTCACCCAGTTCGTCGAACCGCTCGTGCGCACCGCCGGCGCGTTCGTTGAGCCGCTCGGCGACGTCGTGCGGTTCCTGCCGGGAGCGGCGGGCGACGCGCTCGTCGGCGCGAGCGTGTACGCGGCGATCGGCGGATCGGGCGAGTCGCTCGACTGGTGGCAGGGCGGGCTGGTGCTCGCGGGCTACGCCGTCGTGCTCACCGCGGTCGGCGCCGTCACGTCGTGGCGCCGCGACGTCACGTGACCTGACCGGACCGGATCTGACCTGATCCGAGCCGACCGCGCCGGCCGGATGGATGTGCGAGCGGCCGCCGCGTCCGGATAGCGTGGAGGGACGCCCGCCCGCCGAGTCCGGAGGAGGACGCATGCCCGCCGAGTGGGACCCCTGGATCGTCTACGCGATCGTGGTGGCAGGCCTCATCCTGGCCGCCGTCGTGATCACGGCGCTCATCGCTCTGCCGCTGCGCTTCCTCGCGCGGCGCAACGGCTGGGATCACCGGCTCATCGGCAGGATGCGGCGCCCCTTCCGGGTGCTGCTGTTCGCGATCGGACTGCTGATCGCGGTCGTCATCCTCCCGCTGCCGGAGGCCTGGCGGGACTTCCAGGGCGTCATCACCCACGCGCTGCGCATCGCCGTCATCGCGGCGGCGGCGTGGCTGCTGATGGGCGTCGTGTCGTTCTTCTTCGCGCGGACGCTCGACCGCTACCCGCTCGATGTCGCCGACAACCGGGCCGCCCGCCGGGTGCACACCCAGGTGACGATCATGCGCCGCGTCGTGATCGTGCTGATCGCCCTGCTCGGCCTCGGCACGATTCTGCTGACCTTCGACGGCGTGCAGGCCGTCGGTGCCAGCCTGTTCGCCTCGGCCGGCGTGCTCAGCGTGGTGGCCGGCATCGCCGCGCAGTCGACGATCGGCAACGTGTTCGCCGGGCTGCAGATCGCCTTCACCGACGCCGTCCGGGTCGACGACGTGGTCGTGGTCGAGGGCGAGTGGGGTCGCATCGAGGACATCACGCTCACGTACGTGGTGGTGAAGATCTGGGACCAGCGCCGCCTCGTGCTGCCGTCGACCTACTTCGTCAACCAGCCGTTCGAGAACTGGACCCGCAACGGCGCCGACATCACCGGAACGGTCGAGCTCGACCTCGACTGGCGGATCAGCCCCGCCGAGATGCGCGCCCACTACGAGCAGTACGTCGACGCGCACGAGCTGTTCGACGGGCGCGCCCGCGGACTGCAGATCACCGACGCGGTCGGCGGGATGGTGAAGGCCCGCTTCCTGATGACGGCGGCGGACTCGGGGCGGCTGTGGGACCTCCGCTGCGCGGTGCGCGAGGAGATGGTCGAGTGGGTGCACCGCACCACCCTCGGCGTTCCCCGCACCCGGGTGGAGCTGGTCGAGGCGGCCGGCGAGGGCTGATCGGGTCGGAGTCGCGGCGTAGGGTCGCGGCATGGCGCGCAACGACAACCAGACCCGCCCGACCGACGTGCCCGTCGAGCGGTTCCTCGCCGAGGCCGCGACGGAACGGCGCCGCGACGAGGGGGTCGCGCTGCTCGACATCTTCCGGACGGAGACCGGCGACGACGGGGTCATGTGGGGTCCGTCGATCGTCGGATTCGGCGTGCGGCACTACCGCACCGACGCCGGCCGCGAGGGCGACTGGCCCGTCGTCGGGTTCTCGCCGCGCAAGTCGGCTCTCACCCTCTACGGTCTGCACAACGGCTACGCCGAGACGCCGGATCCGCTGCTGGTGGACCTCGGACCGCACCGGACCGGGGTCGGCTGCCTCTACCTGACCCGGCTCGACGCAGTCGACCACGCCGTCCTGCGGAGGATGATCCGGGAGGCCTGGGCTGCCGGCGGTCGCTGAGGCGGGTTCAGCCCCGGTCGAGACCGAAGGTGTGTTTGACGAGCGCCTGCACGTCACGGTCGAGCCCGTCGACGCGTTGATCGAGCGCGGTGAAGCGTGTGTTCATCTCGTTGCGCAGCCCGGTGATCTCGCCGCGCAAGCCGGTGATCTCCCCGGCGATCTCGCCGCGCAGCCCGGTGATCTCGCCGCGCACCCCGGAGATCTCGGCGCGGATCACCCGGACGAACAACGTCGACACGATGGTCATCATGCCCAGGGCGGCCGTGGCGAAGACGCCGATGAGCACCCATACCTGCGGTTCGGTCATGGTGAGCACCGTTTCAGTATTCCGCCGCGATCGGGAGTTGACCAGGGCGCGGACGGACGACGTCTCCCCGCAGGGCCCGGGGAGGAGACGTCATGTCGGGCCGCGCGATCATCGCCCACCGGGTGGAACGGCTCAGTGCTCGCCGCCGGGCGGGCCGATGACGAGCAGCGCGACGAAGATCGCCACCAGCACGACCGCGAACACCACCACCAGGGCGGCAGGGTGCCGCACGAACCAGCGGACGAGCGCGTCGAGCGGGGTGCGGTCGCGCCCGTCGGGCCCGCGGCGCCAGTCGCCGTCGAGCCTCCCGGTGCGGTCGAGCGCCACGTCGACCGGGATGGTCGCGTAGGGCACGACCGCCGCCGCGACCGCGCCGACGACCAGCGCCGGGTGCCAGCGGCGGTCGATCCCGACCAGCAGCGCGATGCCGGCGTAGGCGAGGAACACGAACCCGTGGATGCCGCCGCCGATCGTGACGGCGATGTCGAGCCCGGCGGTGGCGCGCAGGATCAGCCCGGCGATGAGCAGGGTCCAGGTGATCGCCTCGGCGACGGCGACGATCCGGAAGAGCAGCTTCGGCGTCATGCCGCCGAGAGCGTCGCGGTGAGCACGCTGGTGAAGAAGGTGAGCCCGTCGACGCCGGAGCGCATGGCGGCGGGGGTGTCGGGGCCGAAACCCGGCTCGACGGCGTGCTCCGGATGCGGCATCAGCCCGACGACGTTGCCGCGCGGGTTGGTGAGCCCGGCGATGTCGCGCAGCGACCCGTTCGGGTTGCCCTCGAGGTAGCGGAAGGCGACCAGCCCCTCGCCCTCGAGCCGGTCGAGCGTCTCGGCGTCGGCGATGAATCCGCCCTCGCCGTTCTTGAGCGGGATGGTGATCTCCTGCCCGTGCTCGAACCCGCTGGTCCACGCGGTCGTGGCGTTCTCGACGCGCAGACGCTGGTCGCGGCAGACGAACGTCCCGTGGTCGTTGCGGATGAGGCCCCCCGGCAGCAGGTGCGCCTCGACGAGGATCTGGAACCCGTTGCAGATGCCGAGCACCGGCATCCCCGCGTTCGCCGCGTCGATGACCTCGCTCATGATCGGCGAGTGCGCGGCGATCGCGCCGCAGCGCAGGTAGTCGCCGTAGGAGAAGCCGCCGGGCAGAACGATCGCGTCCACACCGTGCAGGTCGTGGTCGCCGTGCCACAGCGACACCGGCTCCGCGCCGGCGAGCCGTACGGCGCGCTGCGCGTCCCGGTCGTCGAGCGACCCGGGGAAGGTGACGACGCCGACCCTCACGCGGCGGGCCTCACGCGACCGTCACGGCGACGACGTCTTCGATCACCTGGTTGCTCAGCAGCTCTTCGGCGAGGCGCTGGGCCTCGGCGAGCACCGAGTCGGTGACCTCGCCCTCGACGGTCAGCTCGAACCGCTTGCCGATGCGCACGTCGGTGAACGGGCTGTCGCCCGAGCGGCGCAGCGACCCGGCGACGGCCTTGCCGGCGGGGTCGAGCAGTTCGGCCTTCGGCATCACTTCGACGACGATCACGGGCACGCGATCAGTCTACGGGGCGGGATCGGAGTGCCGACCCGAGTGCGTCGGCGATGCGGCCGGCGAGGTCGGCGTACCCGGTGGCGTCGGGGTGGAACAGGTCCTCGCCCACGGAGTCTCCCCGGACGCCCGCGACGACGGTGGCGCCGTCTGCGCACGCGACCGCCTCGGTGCGGCGGCCGAGCCCGGCGGCGGCGGACCCGAGCGCCGGTCGCAGGGGCCGCGGGAGCACCGGGAACAGGTCGAACCGCGGCGGGGCGACCACGACCTCCATATCGGCGTCGATCCGGTCGAGGATGGCGGTGAGGTCGTGCTCGAACGCTCGGGGCGATCGCAGCGCCATGGCGTCGTTCCACCCGACCAGTACGACGGCGACGTCGGCTGACACCGGGCCGGCCAGTTGTTCGCGCAGCACGTCGGCGGCCGTCGCGCCGTTCCGCCCGAGCGCCCGCCACTCGACGGTCCGCCCGTCGGCGGCGAGCCGGTGGGCCAGGGCGGCCGGGAGGGCGTCGGCCATGTCGTCGACTCCGGTGCCGATCGCCGTCGAGTCTCCGACCACCAGGAGTCGGAGGGCGGGCCCGTCGCCGGGGACGACCCCGTGCCGCGCGCCGCGCGGGTCGGGCAGCGTCGGCGTGCGGCGGCGGAGCAGATGGGCCTGCGCGAGCACGATCGGCGCCAGCAGCACCGCGGGCAGTCGGCTCATGCGCCCATTGTCGCGATTCGCCCTCGGGAGTGCCGGGCCGACGCGGAGACGGATCAGCCGCGCGGGGCGGCGGTGGTGACGCGGATGAGGTTGGCCCAGGGGTCGTCGAAGGCGACGGTGCGCCCGTCGTCGCGGGTCTCGACGCCGTGGTGCGTCATCCGCTCGCCGATCTCGCCGAGGTCGTCGTCGCCGGGCACGACGATGTCGACCTGGCCGAGCCCGAGGGTGCGCTGCCGGCGGCCGGCGCCCCGGCTGTTCCACACGTTCATCGCCATGTGGTGGTGGTAGCCGCCGGCGCTGACGAACAGTGCCTGGCCGCCGTAGTCGAGGGTCTCGGCGAATCCGAGCTTGCCGACGTAGAAGTCGCGCGCGCTCGCGACGTCGCCCACCGAGAGGTGTACGTGACCGACCCGGGTGTCGCCCCATCCGGCGCCCGCCTGTCCGCGCTCGTCGAGATGCTCCTGCAGGAACCGGTTGGGGTCGAGGAAGAGCGTGCTCATCTCGACCTCGCCGTGCACCCAGCTCCACTCGGCGCGCTCGCGGTCCCAGTACAGCTCGACGCCGTTGCCCTCCGGGTCGTCGAAGTAGAACGCCTGGCTCACCAGGTGGTCGCTCGACCCGGTGAAGGTGTTCGGATAGCGCTGCGCGACGGAGTACACGGCGGCCGCGAGGGCGGCCCGGGTGTCGAACAGGAACGCGGTGTGGAAGAGCCCGGCCTGCCCGGGGGCCGCGTGACGCAGGTCGGGGGACGCCTCGAGCACGACGAGCGGGAGCGCGGGTCGGCCCAGCACGACCGCGCCCGCCTCGGCGGAGAGCACTTCGAGCCCGACGCCGTCGCGGTAGTAGGCGGTCATGGCGTCGAGGTCGGCGACGTTGAGCGTCACGGCGCCCATCGCGGTGTCGGCGGCGAGGAATTCGGTCATGTCCACCCCAACGTGGTTGTCGCGACAAGTATTCCCGAGCGGCCCTCGGCGCGCCAGGCCCGCCGAGGAATAGGGATTCCTCCCGATGCCCACGACCACCTCAGGCGACGAACGTAGGGGTCGGCACAGCGAACGGAAGGAGAGCCGAGATGGACCCGGCACGCATGTACCTGGCCGACTACGAGGCACGTCACCGCGAGGCGACGCTCCGCATCGAGGTCGAGCGCACCCGGCGACAGGCCGAGCGGATGGCGGCGGACCCCGCCCCCGCTCGCGCGCCCCGCGCCCCGTGGGTCGCGTTCCCCGCCCTGGTCCGCCGGCGCGTCCGACGGGCGCTGTGACCGGTTCCTCCGTCGGGGGCACCCTCGGGCGTCCCCGACCCGGGGTCAGGCCCCGTCGGGCGCCGTCGTCGGGTTTCCGGACCGGTCGACGATCCGGCGCGACGCCCGGCCGGCCCAGCGCGCGAATCGATGGGACGGGGCCTCGACCACCCGGGTGAAGACCTCGGCGACGAGCAGTGCGCACGGCACGCCGAGGAGCGCGGGAACCCACCAGGGCTGCCCCGGGAGCAGCGCCACCGCCGCCATGATCACCGGCATGTGGACGATGTACAGGCTGAACGAGATGCGGCCGAGCCAGCGGAACGGGCCGCGGCCGAGGAGGCGCGACGCGGGCGGCCACAGCAGCACGATGACGAGCAGCATCACCGCCCCGGCGAGGGAGACGATGCCCGGGATCGATGTCACGAACGGCGTGCTCTGCGTGATCGGCCAGAGCACCCACCGGGCCGTGAGCGCGACGATCGCGATCCCGAGTCCGAGCCCCCACAGCAGGTGCGTCGGAACCGACCACCGGATGCGTCCGGCCCATGCCCGCAGCTTCGGCAGAGCAACCGCGAGGAAGGCGCCGAGCAGGAACATCGGGAGGTGCCGCCACACCGGGTTGGGCGCGATCCACGACCAGATCAGAAGGCCGAAGGTGCCGGCGAGCCCCAGCAGCCACCAGCGCCGCAGGGCGAGCACCACGACGACCGCGACGGGGAGCAGCACCGAGAAGATCAGCTCGTAGCGCAGCGACCAGAGCGGGTTGTTGATCGTGGTCGATCCGGTGAACAGCTCGACGGCCGTCAGAGCCCTCGCGACCGAGAACTCGGGGAACAGCTGCCGCGCGGCGATCTCGCTCGGCGGCGTGACGTCCTGAGGCAGCAGGCGAGCGAGTGCGATCGCGAGCGCGACCGAGGCCGCGACGGGCAGCAGCAGGCGCAGCATCCGCCGCGGGTAGTACGCGAGCCAGTCGAACCCACGGTCGAGCGCCGGGAGGGTGAGCACCAGACCGCTCAGCACGAAGAAGACGAACACCGCCTCGCCGCCGATGACCGCCGCCGCCAGCGGCGTGGAGGTGAACCACCAGACCCACGACCCGGGTTCCGGGGGCGTGGCACCGGGCAGGAACAACGCGGCCCGCTCCGGGGAGAACAGCGTGACGTGGTGCAGCAGCACGACGATCGCCGCGATGCCCCGGACGCCGTCGAGCGCGACCAGTCGGCGGGGCTCCGGCAGGTCGGGAGGGGGCGAGGTCACAGCGCGCGCTCGTAGCAGAGCGACTGCGGGGCGTCGGCGTAGTAGCCGAAGCACGGGATGCGGTGGTAGCCCTCGCGCTCGTAGAAGCGGATCGCATCCGGCTGTTCGGTGCCGGTCTCGAGCACGACCCGATCCCAGCCGCGCCCCCGCCCGTCGTCCTCGAGGGCGCGGAGCAGCGTCGTCGCGATCCCGCTGCCGCGTCGCTCGGCGACGACGAACATCCGCTTCACCTCGCCGTGCGTCGCGTCGAGGGCGCGCAGGCCGCCGCAGCCGACCGGGTCGTCGCCGTCGTAGGCGACGTAGAACACCGTGATGTCGCCGGCGGTCGGCTTCGGACCCGGCTCGGAGTCGGGCGTGCCGTAGCGGACGGCGATCTCGGCCTGCTGCGTGTGACGCAGGGCGACACTGTCGGGGTGGTCGAACGGCACGGCCCGCACGTCGATCGCGGGCCGCGCGGCCGTCACGCGCGCTCCAGGCGCTCGACCAGTTCGCGGTAGCGCGCCGCCGTGCGTTCGACGACGTCGGTCGGCAGATCCGGAGGGGTTCCGGTGCGGTCCCAGTTCGCGGCGAGCCAGTCGCGCACGATCTGCTTGTCGAAGCTCGCCATCCGGTCGGGTCCGCCCGCCGCGTACGCGCGCGCGTCCCAGTAGCGGCTCGAGTCGGACGTGAGCACCTCGTCCGCCAGCACGATGTCGCCGGACTCGGGGTCGCGGCCGAACTCGAACTTGGTGTCGGCCACGATCAGTCCGCGCTCCTCGGCGACGGCCGCCGCCGTCGCGTAGATGCGCAGGCTCGCCTCGCGCAGGGCCGCGGCGGCATCCGGCCCCACCAGCTCGACGGAGCGCTCGAAGCTGATGTTCTCGTCGTGCTCGCCCTGGGGGGCCTTGAACGCGGGCGTGTAGATCGGCTCCGGCAGCCGGTCGCCCTCCGTGAGTCCGGCGGGGAGCGGGATGCCGCACACGGTGCCGTCGGTGCGGTACTCGGCCCAGCCGGAGCCGGCCAGGTAGCCGCGCACCACGCACTCGATCGGGAACATGTCGAGCTTGTGCACCAGCATCGCCCGCTCGGCGATGCCCTCCGGCAGGTGGGCGCCGAGCGACGGATGCGCCGCGGCAAGGTGGGTCGGCTCGCCGAGTCGGGTGAACCACCACATGCTGAGGCCGGTGAGCATCGCCCCCTTGCCCGGGATCGCCGGCTCGAGGATGTGGTCGAACGCGCTGACCCGGTCGGAGGCGATCACCAGCATCCGGTCGGGATGCTCCGCCGACTCGTACAGGTCGCGCACCTTGCCCGAGTAGACGTGGGTCCAGCCGAGCGCCGCGAGCCGCGAGTCGCCCCCCATGCCGGGCACGCCGTCGCTCACGACGCCACCCGCGCGCCGATGTCGGTGCGGTGCTGCCCGCACTCCAGGCCGATCTCGCCGAGCGCCGTGTAGGCGGCGTCGCGGGCGGCGACGAAGCCGTCCGCTCGGGCGACCACGCCGAGCACGCGGCCGCCGGTGGCGACGAAGCCGTCGTCGGTGCGCGCCGTGGCGGCGTGCGCCAGCGTGACGCCCGGCACGGCCGCGGCGGCGTCGAGACCGGTGAGCGGTCGCCCCGTCGCGGGCGACTCGGGGTAGCCCTCGCTGGCGAGGACGACCACGATGGCGGCGTCGGACGAGAACTCCGGATCGGGGAGCCCGCCGAGCGACCCGGTCGCCGACGCGAGGAGCAGCTGCGAGAGCGGCGTCACCAGTCGCGGCAGCACCACCTGGGTCTCGGGGTCGCCGAAGCGGGCGTTGAACTCGATCACCCGGATGCCGGCGTCGGTGACGATGAGCCCGCAGTACAGCAGGCCGCGGAACGGGGTCCCCGCCGCCTCGAGAGCGCGGACGGTGGGCAGCGCGATGGTGTCCCGCACCTCGGCGACGAAGGCGGCCTCCGATCCGAACCGCTCGGCGAGCCAGGGCAGCGGCGAGTAGGCTCCCATCCCGCCGGTGTTCGGCCCGTGGTCGCCGTCGAGGAGGCGCTTGTAGTCCTGCGCGGGCGAGAGCGGCAGCACGTCGTGGCCGTCGGCGAGGAAGAACAGCGAGACCTCGGGGCCCGACAGGAACTCCTCGACAAGCACCGCGCCCTGCTGCAGGTAGTGCTCGACGTGGGAGAGGGCCGCATCCCGGTCGTCGGTGACGAGCACGCCCTTGCCGGCCGCGAGCCCGTCGGCCTTCACCACGTGCGGGGCGCCCAGCTCGTCGAGGGCGGCCAGCGCCTCGTCGCGGGTGGTCGCCCGCACGGCGCGGCCGGTCGGCACGCCGGCGTCGTCCATGATGCGCTTCGCGAACGCCTTCGACCCCTCGATCTGCGCGGCGGCCTTGTCCGGACCGAACACCGGGATGCCGGCGCGGCGCACGGCGTCGGCCACGCCCGCGACGAGCGGGGCCTCCGGTCCGATCACGACGAGGTCGGCGTGCATCTCCTGCGCGGAGCGGACCACGACGTCCCCGTCGGTGGGGTCGAGGCCGAGCGTCGCGACCTCGGCGGCGATGCCCGCGTTGCCGGGGGCGGCGACGATCTCGTGGTCGGTCTCCTCGGCGCGGAGGGCGGCGACGATGGCGTGCTCCCGGGCGCCGGAGCCGAGGACGAGGATGCGCACCCCGTCACACTACCTGCGGCGGCCCGGTGCTCTCGGGGAGGATGGTGGGGTGACCCGCCCCGCCGCGCCCCTGCTCGCCGCCGCCCTCGTGGCGGCCCCCCTGCTCGTCGCCGCACCGGCGGCCGCGGCGCCGTCGGTGGGCGTCCCGGCGGCGCCCGCATCCGCGGGGATCGCCCCCGGCTGCCCGGTGCTCGACGCCCGGATCACCTGGGGGTTCAAGGAGTCGTTCCGCGCCTACATCGACGGGTCGATCGCGAACGGCGAATGGACCGTCGCCGACGGCGCGACCTATGAGACCCCCGAGTTCGGCTTCCCGCTCGACGGCGGGTACGTCGACCCGCGCGCGGCCGTCGGCAGCACCGGGTTCGCCGGGACCGTGCAGTTCACCGGCCACGGCGGCATCCTCGACACCACCATCGCCGACCCGGTGCTGGTGCTGCGGGGCGCCGACCAGCCGGCCCTGCTGCTGCTCGACGTGACGGGCGACACGATGGACGGCGAGGCGGTCGAGGTGACCGAGGCCCCGTTCGTCGAGATCGACCTGACCGGCCAGGACCTCACGGCGACCGACGGGGTGATCACCATCGTGGACGCGCCGACCGTGCTCACCGCGGAGGGCGAGGCGGCGTTCCCGAACTACCCCGCCGGAACGGAGTTCGACCCGATCGACGTCAGCGTCGACGTCGGCGACTGCGACCTCGGTGACGTGCCGATCGGCACCGACACCGACGTCGATCCGGCCGACGCGGTCGTCCCCGCCTGGCTCCCGGTCGCCGTCGGCGCGGTGCTGCTGGTGACCCTGGCGGCGGTCGTCGCGGCGGTGGCGCTCATGCGACGGCGGTCCTGACGGATGGCCACCCGGCGGCGCATCGCGCTCGCGGACGGCCGCGCGGCGGTCGCGGCGGCACTCGACGGCTCCGACGACCGCGCCACCGTGGCGACGGCGGTGCGCTTCCTGCTCGAGCAGCTCGCGGCCGAGGCGGAGGGCGGAACCGTCGAGGTGCGGGTGCCGCCGTTCGGCGCGGCGCAGGCGATCGCCGGCCCCCGGCACACCCGCGGGACCCCGCCGAACGTCGTCGAGACGGATGCCGCCACCTGGATCGCGCTCGCCACCGGCTCGCTCGGCTGGGCCGACGCGCTCGGGTCGGGTCGGCTGTCGGCATCCGGATCGCGCGCCGATCTCACGCCGGTGCTGCCGCTCGCCTGGGAGGGCTGACCGCGGGCGGGCCGCACCCAGCAGCATCGGGGATGATGGAGGCGTGAGCGACACCGGTGACCGCAGCGAGGTCCGCATCCGCCGAGCCCCGAAGCTCGGCGTGTTCCTCGTGCTCGGCGCCCTGGTCGGAGCGGTCGGCACGCTCGTGCTCACGTCGCTTCAGCCGGCCGACCCGAGCGTGGGGTTCGTCGCCACGTTCGCGTACTTCCTGCTCTACGGGATCCCCGCGGGCCTGGTGCTCGGGGCGCTGGTCGGGCTGCCGCTCGACTGGGCCTCGCGCCGCCGCGCGCGCACCGTCACGGTGGAGCACCGCGAGGTCGACGGCGCCGACGACTCCGCCGGCTGAGCCGCTGCTCTCCGGCCGAGCGAGGTGCCGCTCCGCGGTCCGTGCGCTCGCCGATCCGAGCGCACCGGTCGGCGGGGTCGGTCAGCTGTCCTGGCTGGCCTCGACCCAGGCGAGGTACTCCTCGGTGACCGTTCCGGTGACGTAGTCGCCGGTGAAGCAGCTCATCTCCAGGTCGGTGACGTCGGACCCCTCGAGGATCGCGTCGCGCATGTCGTCGACCTCCTGATAGATCAGGTAGTCGGCGCCCAACTCGGTCGCGATCTCGGGGATCTTGCGCCCGGATGCCACCAGCTCGTTGCGGTTGGGCATGTTGATCCCGTAGACGTGCGGGAACCGCACCGGTGGGGCCGCGGAGGTGAAGGTCACCGAGTTGGCGCCCGCGGCGCGGGCCATGTCGATGATCTCCTTGCTGGTGGTGCCGCGCACGATCGAGTCGTCGACGACGAGCACGTTCTTGCCCTGGAACTCGGCCGACATGGCGTTGAGCTTCTGCCGCACGCTGCGCTTTCGGTGCTCCTGCCCGGGCATGATGAACGTCCGCCCGACGTAGCGGTTCTTGTAGAAGCCCTCCCGGTAGGGGATGTTCAGCTTCTGCGCCACCTGCATCGCCGCGGGCCGCGACGAGTCGGGGATCGGCATGACCACGTCGATCGAGCCCGACGGCGTGTACTTCGCGATCGTGTCGGCCAGGCGGTCGCCCAGGCGCAGCCGCGCCTCGTACACCGAGATGCCGTTCATCACCGAGTCGGGGCGCGCGAGGTAGACGTACTCGAACGCGCAGGGGACGAGGCGCGGGTTCTTCGCGCACTGCCGCGAGAACAGCTCGCCCTCCCGGGTGATGAACACCGCCTCGCCGGGCTCGACGTCGCGGACGTACTCGTACTCCTCGCTCTCCATGACGAGGGACTCCGAGGCGACGATCCACTCCATGCCGACCAGTCCGGTGGCCTTCCGGCCGATCGACAGGGGGCGGATGCCGTAGGGGTCGCGGAAGGCGAGCAGTCCGTAGCCGCCGATGAGCGCGATCGCGGCGTAGGAGCCGTCGACCCGCTCGTGCAGGGTCTCGATCGCGTCGAAGACCTGGTCGGGGTCGAGCTCGGTGCCGCGCACCTGGTTCTGCAGCTCGTGGGCGAGCACGTTGACCAGCAGTTCGGTGTCCGACGACGTGTTCAGGTGCCGGCGGTCGACGCGGAACAGCTGCTCGGTGAGTTCCCGCGTGTTGGTGAGGTTGCCGTTGTGCACCAGCACGATGCCGTACGGCGCGTTCACGTAGAACGGCTGCGACTCCTGCTCGAGCTTCGCGTCGCCGCGGGTCGTGTAACGCACGTGGCCGAGGCCCATCGTGCCGAGCAGGCTGCGCATGTCGCGCGTGCGGTAGGCCTCGCGCACCTGCCCGCGCGCCTTGTGCATGTGGATGGTGTCGCCATCCGCCGTCGCGATGCCGGTCGAGTCCTGGCCCCGGTGCTGCAGCAGCCCCAGGGCGTCGTAGATCCGCTGGTTGGCGGGGCTGGACGAGACCAGTCCGACGATGCCGCACATGCCGCGGTTGCGCTCCCGGATGCCGTGACGTACCCGAGCGGGTACGCCTCATCCTATGCCGGGCGGCGGAGTCGTCGCCGAGCGCCTGCGGCCGGTGCCGCCGTCAGGCGAGCTGGGTGATGATCGGCCGCATCGCCTCGCGGAACAGCAGCGGGTCGTCGCGCAGCTGCGAGTCGACCGCGACGGCGTGCTCGGCGATCCACCACACGCTGCCGACGGTGAGCGGCAGCACTTCGAGCCGCAGGCTGAACGGGCGCGCCGGGCGGCCCGTCTCCCCCTCCCGCTCGGCGACCAGGTCGGCGAGGACCAGCGGGTCGCCGCGGCGGGTGCGGTCGAGCGCGCGCTCCGTCTCGTCGGCGTGCACCAGGTCGGCCCAGGTGCGCGCATCGTCGAGGTGGCGGCGCAGCGCGGTGACGTAGGCGTCGGCCCCCGACTCGGGCACGACCACCATCCCCTCGTCGTCGACGGTGCGCAGCGGCACGCCCCAGCCGTCGGCGTCGGGCTCGACGATCGACACCCACCAGCGGGTCCACCACCACGCGAACTCGTCCGGCGGCGGTTCGGCGACGGGCAGGGCGGTGCCGAGCAGCCGCGGCAGTCCCGACGGGTCGGGCACCCCGAGGGCGTCGCGCAGGTACAGCGCGACCAGCACCGCGCGGGACGTCTCTTCGCGCACCTCCCAGGCGGGGTCCGATCCGGTTCGCACGGGATCACGCTACGACCGTTGCCGTCGCGAAGGGCATCCGCGCCGACGCGGGGTGCAGTCGCGACGGGCGGGCGCGGATGGCGCGGCGAGCCGCCCGGATACGCTAGGGGCGTGACGCAGCCCGGATCCGACCCGTACGCCGCGGCCGGCGTCGACACCGCTGCCGGCGACCGCGCGGTCGAGCTGATGAAGGCCTCGGTCAAGGCGACCCAGGGTGCCGAGGTGCTCGGCGGGATCGGCGGATTCGCCGGGCTGTTCGACGCCTCCGCCCTCACCGGCTACCGCCGTCCGCTGCTCGCGTCGAGCACCGACGGCGTCGGCACCAAGCTCGCCATCGCGCAGGCGCTCGACGTGCACGACACGGTGGGCCGCGACCTGGTCGGCATGGTGGTCGACGACATCGTGGTGGTGGGTGCGACGCCGCTGTTCATGACCGACTACATCGCCTGCGGCGCCGTGGTGCCCGAGCGCATCGCCGCGATCGTCTCGGGCATCGCCGCCGGATGCGCCGAGACCGGAACCGCGCTCGTCGGCGGCGAGACCGCCGAGCACCCGGGCGTCATGCGGCCCGACGACTACGACATCGCCGGCGCGGCCGTCGGTGTGGTCGAGGCGGATGCGGTGCTCGGCCCCGAGAAGGTGCGGCACGGCGACGTGGTCGTCGCGATCGCGTCGAGCGGGCTGCACTCCAACGGCTTCTCGCTGGTGCGGCGCATCGTCGACGACCGCGGCCTCGGCTACGGCGACGACGTGCCCGAGTTCGGCCGCGCGCTCGGGCTGGAGCTGCTCGAGCCGACCCGGCTCTACGCCGCACCGCTGCTCGCCGCGATCGAGGCGCTGCCCGACGGGGTGCGGGCGCTCAGCCACGTCACCGGCGGCGGGATGGCCGCGAACCTCGCGCGCGTGCTGCCGACCGGGTCGTGGGTCGAGGTCGACCGCTCCACCTGGAGCCCGCCCGCCGTCTTCCGCGTGCTCGCGGAGTGGGGCGGCCTCGACCTGAGCGACGCCGAGGGCACGTGGAACCTCGGCGTGGGGTTCTTCGCCGTCGTCGACGGCGGCGCGGCCAGCTCGTTCCAGCGCGAGCTGGCGGCATCCGGGATGGACGCGTGGGTGGTCGGCCGGGTCGAAACGACGGCGCGCGACCTCGACGGCTTCGAGCAGGGCGCGAAGGGCGTCGACGGCGGCGCGGTGCGCCTCGTCGGGGCCTACGCCGACTGAGTCGGGGTCAGGCCGACTTGGACTCCTCCTCGGAGTCGTCGTCGTCGAGGTACTCCGACCACTTCTCGAGGTCTTCCTCGAGGCGGGAGTTGCCCGCGAGCTCCTGCTCGAGCGCACCGTAGTTGGTGTCGGGGCTGTAGTACTTGAGCTCCCGGGCGACCTTGGTGTGCTTCGCCTTCTGACGGCCGCGCCCCATGCGTGACCCCCTCGGATATCGGTCCTGAGACTCGGTGAAAAGACTGTCCGCGAGTCTACCACGCACGGTGCTCCGCGCCGCGGGGGCGGCCTCTCGCTGCGGGTAATCTCGGAGGGTGGAGGCGGACGAGATCGACACCTCGGTCGTCATCATCGGGGCCGGTCAGGCCGGGCTCTCCGTCGCGTACTACCTGCAGCGGCTGGGGCTCGACCCGGGCAACGAGTTCGTGCTGCTGGACCGAGGTCCGGGCACCGGCGGGGCGTGGCAGTTCCGCTGGGAGTCGCTGCGGCTCGGCTCGGCGCACCGGGTCAACGACCTCCCCGGGATGAGCGAGCTCGGGGTCAGTTTCGCGACCGCGGACCGCACTCTGCCGGCGAAGGACGTCGTCGCCGACTACTACGCCCGCTACGAGGAGCACTACGGCCTGCAGGTGGTGCGGCCCGCGGACGTCACCAAGGTGGAGCCGTTCGGTCTCGACGGCTTCGAGACCTACTTCTCCGGACCGTACGGTGATCGCCAGGTGAGTTCGACGGTGCTCGTGAACGCCACCGGCACCTGGGGCGCGCCGTTCCTGCCGTGGTACCCGGGGATGACGGAGTTCCGCGGCCGTCAGGTGCACACGCGCGAGTACGCGTCGGCCGAGGAGTTCCGCGACCAGAACGTGGTCGTCGTCGGTGGCGGCACGAGCGCGATCGGATTCCTGCTCGAGCTCGAGCAGGTCGCCTCGTCGCTCACCTGGGTCTCGCGCCGACCCATCGACTACACGAACGAGGGCGAGGAGCTCGACCTCGAGTCGCGGCTCTCGGCGGTGCAGCTGCAGGACGAGGCGGCACGCGAGGGCCGGGCGCTGCCGAGCATCGTCAGCACGACGGGGGTGCCCCGCAACCGGCGCGTGCAGGCGGCCATCGAGCGCGGCCTGCTCGACCCGAAGCGGATGTTCTCGTCGATCGAACCCGACGGGGTGCGCTGGGAGAACGGGGCGTTCCAACCGGCGGATGCCATCATCTGGGCCACCGGATTCCGGCCGGAGCTGCGGCACCTGGCGCCCCTGCGGCTGCGCGAACAGGCGGGCGGGGTCGTCGTCGACAAGAACACCTCGCTGCGCGACCAGCGCATCTTCTTCGCCGGCTACGGGCCCACGGCATCCACCATCGGGGCGGCCAAGGCGGGCCGGTCGATCGCCCGCCAGGTGATCGCGACCCTGAGTCGCATCAAGAACTGAGCCGCGTCACCACGCTCGGCCACCGGCGGTCGGCGGTGTCAACCTCCGCCGACCCGGTGCGCGTCGTGGGGGTATGAACGACGTCCTGCACCTGCTGGGGTCCGGTGAGCCGGCGCTGCTGATCGCGGCGCTGGTGTCGCTGGCGATCGGGGTGGCCTCCGGCGCGCTCGCGGCGCGGCTGCGGTCGGGTCTGCGCGGCTGACGCGCCTCGACCGTCCTGGCGCGGGTCGTGGAGAGCCGCGGGTCGCGGGTCGAGGTCAGCCGAGCGCAGCGCTCAGCGCCCAGCCGGCGGCGACGGCGCCGATGCCCGCGACCAGGTTGGCGCCGACGCTGAGCAGCGCGACCCGCCACTTGCCGGCGAGTGCGAGCTGCACCGTCTCGACGCTGAGCGTGCTGAACGTGGTGAGACCGCCGCACACCCCGGTGACCAGGATGAGCTCGGTGGCGGGGTCGAGCCCGCCGGCGCGCAGCATCCCGAGCAGCAGGCCGGCGAGGAACGATCCGATCGCGTTGACGACGAGCACGGCGACCGGAAGCTCGCGGATGCCGCCGATGCGGGCGGCGAGCACGCCGGTCAGGTAGCGGGCCAGCGCGCCGACGGCCCCGGCCGCCATCGTCGCCAGCGCGATGCCGAGGGTCATTCCTCCGGTCCGATCGGTTCGGGGCGGCGGGCGAGTCCGAGTCCGAGCCCCGCGGCGCCGAGTCCGCCGACGAGGCTCACCAGCAGGTAGGCGATCGCGAGCATCGGGTCGCCGTCGACCGCGAACCGGCTCGCGACGAGCACGACGGCCGAGAAGGTGGTGAACGATCCGAGCAGCCCGGTCCCCAGGCCGCCGCGCACCCACCCCGGAACGGCCGGCCACATCCGCGCCACCGCGACCCCGAGCACCAGCGACCCGAGCAGGTTCACGGTGAGGGTCGAGATCGGGATGACATCATCCGGAACCGGCACCAGCAGGTCGGCGCCCAGCCGCAGTCCCGTCCCGAGGAACCCGCCGACCAGCACCGCGGCGATCGTGGCGGCGGCCGACCCGACGGCGGACGCCGAGGTCTGCGCGCGGTCGGTCACGGGGCGTCAGCCTACTCTCGGGCGCTCGTGCGGCCGGGCCGTCCGACCCGGTGGCGGGGATGCCGCGGCCCCTAGGATCGCAGGGTGGAATCCGCCCGTCGACGCCGTCGCTGGCCGTGGATCGTGCTCGGCGTCGTCGTCGTGCTGATCGCGCTGGTGGCGGTCTTCGTCGTGCCGATCCTGTTGCACCGCGACGGAGGGCTCTCCAATCAGGAGCAGACCGGCGAGGAGTTCCCGCTGAGCGTCACGGCATCCGGCGACGACGGCCGGGATCGCACGCTCGAGGTCGAGGCGGCCGATGGCGGCGCGCTCGACACCGCTGTGCTCGCGGCCGGTGACCGGGTGATCGTGCACGGCTCCGGCTACGACGCGTCGCAGGGGATCTACGTGGCGATCTGCGCCATCCCCGACGACCCCTCCGTGAAGCCCGGCCCCTGCCTCGGCGGCGTGCCCGAGCAGGAGGAGCAGGAGGTCGAGGAGGGCGCGATCCAGTACGGCCCAAGCAACTGGATCAACGACCAGTGGGCGTGGCGGCTGTTCGGCGCCCGCCCCTACGACGACCCGGATGCCGGCACCTTCACTGCCTACATCGAGCTGCCGGAGGCGGCCGACGAGAACGTGGACTGCACCGCGGTCGCCTGCGCGATCTACACCCGGAACGACCACACGGCGCTCAGCGACCGCGTGCAGGACGTCTACATCCCGATCAGCTTCGCGGGCTGAATCCTCACCGCAGCCGCGCCACGATCTCCCGCCGCACGGCGGTGAGCCGCTCCTCCAGCACCGCCACGGTCTCGCGGTCGAGACGCCCGAGTCCGGCCTGCTCGCGGAGTTCCGCACGCAGGTCGGCGCGGAACTCCGCGAGCGCGGCGTCGGCCCGGCCGAGCAGTTCGCGGGAGGCGCCCCGCGCGTCGGCGGTCGCGTCCCGGGCGCCGCGGGCGGCATCCCGTGCCGCGGACCGCGCCTCACGGGCGACGCTGCGGGCGTCGTCGCGCATCTCCTGCGTCGCGGCCGCGAGCTCCGCGCGGAGCGACTTCATCGCATCCTGCACGTTGGTGCGCACTTCGTCCGCCAGGCGGCGCACCGAGTCGGTCAGCTCCGATTCGATGCCGTCGAGCTCGCCTTCTCGCTCCCGCAGTTCCGCCCGGCCGGCGTCGGTGATGGCGTAGACGGTCTTGCGGCCCTCGCTGGACTTGGTCACCATCCCGTCCTCCTCGAGCTTCGAGAGGCGCGGGTAGATGGTGCCGGCGCTCGGCACGTAGGTGCCACCGAACCGGTCGCCGAGCTCCTGGATCAGCTCGTAGCCGTGCTGGGGCCGCTCGTCGAGCAGGCTCAGCAGGTAGAGCCGCAGGTGCCCGTGAGCGAAGACGGCGGGGCTCACGAGGCGGCCTGCGCCTCTCCCGCCGGAGTTGCCGCGGCGCGCGCGGTGTGCAGCAGGGTGATGTCGCCGCTGACGGTGCTCGCGCGGAAGTCGACCCAGTCGGCATCCGGGGTTCCCTGGGCGGCGGTGTAGCTGCCGCGCACCTGGATGTGGTGGTCGTCGAGCTGGATGCGTCCCGCGACGGTGTTGAGGTACGACTTCACGGCCGTGCCCTCGTCGACCCGGGCGGTGACCGATCCGCTCACCGTCTTGACGTTGATCTCGCCGGGCACGCCGGTGGCGTCGACGTACACGTCGCCGCTCACGCCGTCGGAGCTGAACTTGCGCAGCGAACCCTGCACGGTGATGTCGCCGTTGACGGTGTGCGCGCGCACGGCGCCGCGGTGGCCGCGCACCGTGAGTTCGCCGTTGACCGCGTTGAGCTTGAGGTCGCCCATGAGTCCGTCGGCAACGACGTCGCCGTTGACGGTGCTGAGGTCGACGTCGGACTCGACGCCGGAGACGAGAACCGACGAGCTGACGGCGCCGAGCTTGAGGGTCGCCTCCCGCGGCACCATCACGCTGATGTCGGCGCGGTTGCTGCCGGGCTTGAGTGACCGGAACACCTCGAGGAAGCTTTCCCAGCGGATCTGCGGGTGGTCGATCTCGACCTTGTCGCCGTCCACCTCGACGCGCAGCTCCTTGCCGGTGACCGAGTGCACCTCGATGCGCACGCCCGGCTCGTCGTGCGCGACGACGTCGATCTGCCCGCCGAGCAGGCTGATCTTGAGCGAGCGGGCGCTCTCGATGTCGATCGTCTTGGGCCCGTCGACGAGCCACTTCTGCTGGGCCATCGGGCCCTCCTCTCTCGCGATATATCGCGTCTGATGGAAGTCACGATATATCGCGAGTACGGAGAGCGCAAGCGCGAGGGCGCCACGAAGATCCGTGGGGAGTGGCGCCAGTCGTCGACAGACTCAGGGTCGGTAGACGTCCGCCCGATGCGCGACACGGATGACCAGAAGTGAGCGCGTGCCGGGGTCGAGCTCGAAGATCACTCGGTAGTCCCCGCGGCGGGCGGACCGCAGGCCCTCGAGCTCACCGCGGAGCGGCTTGCTCATCCTCTCCGGGTTCTCGGGGAGAGTGCGCGTGCTGAACTCCACGATCGCCGCCGCGGCCTTGGGCGGGATCCGCTCGAGTCCGCGGATCGCTCCGGGAGAGAACTCGACCCTCCAGGTCACTCGACGGGCAGCCCGAACCGCTGCCGGACGTCCTGCTCCGAGAGGGTCTCTCCCGCCGCGGCGGCGCGCCGGGCCTCGGAGATGTCCTCGCGGATGCCGGGCTGGGAGAGCCAGAACAGCGTCTCGCGGAGGGACTCGAGATCGTCTTCGCTCATCAGCACCGCGGCGCTGCGACCGTGACGCGTGATCCGGATGATCTCGTGCTCACGGTCCGCCTCGTCGACGAGCGCCGACAGCTTGTCCTTCGCCTCGCTCAGGGCCACCGACTTCATGGGGAAAGACTAGCCCGACTTCTAGCCGAATGTGCCCAGACTCATCACCTGTGGAGAACTAGGCGATCGAGCGCAGTAGAGGTTGACATTGACGCAACGTCAACCTCTAACGTCTGAGGCGTGGAATGGAGCATCCAGGAGGTCGCCCGGATGGCGGGAACCACGAGCCGCACGCTGCGTCACTACGACGACGTGGGGCTCGTGCCGCCGACCCGGGTCGGGAGCAACGGCTACCGGTACTACGACGCCGACGCCCTCGTGCGGCTGCAGCGCGTGCTGCTGCTGCGCGAGCTCGGGCTCGGCATCCCCGCGATCTCCGACGTGCTGCGGGGCGAACGGGACGACACCGTCGCCCTCCACGACCATGTGCGCTGGCTCCGCGAGGAGCAGCGCCGACTCGACCGGCAGATCGCCGCCGTCGAGGACACCATCCGGATGAGGGAAGGAGGTGAGCAGATCATGGCAGAGCAGATGTTGGACGGATTCGACCACACCCACTACAAGGAGGAGGTCGAGCAGCGCTGGGGCGCCGACGCCTACGCCGCGAGCGACTCGTGGTGGCGCGGGATGTCCGACGCCGGGCGCGCGGAGTTCCAGCGGGAGTCCGCGGCGCTGATGGCCGACTGGCGGGATGCCGCCGCGCGAGCGGTGGACCCCGCGTCAGACGAGGCGCAGGCGCTCGCGCAGCGGCAGTTCGCGTGGCTCCGGGGCATCCCCGGCACGCCGGGCGGTGGATCGTCGGGCCCGACGAAGGAGTACTTCAGCGGGCTCGGCGAGATGTACGTCGCCGACGAGCGGTTCGCGAAGAACTACGGCGGCGTGCAGTCGGCGGAGTTCGTGCGCGACGCGATGCGCGTCTATGCGGATCGCAACCTCTGAGCGGATCCGACCCGCAATCCGCTTCCCGGGAGGCGCCCCCGGGGAGCGTGACCGCGGCGGCCGGCGTCCTGTCAGGACCGGCCGCCGCGGGGTCTGTGCCGACGTGCCGTCAGTCGACGGGGGGCCAGGCGCGCGTCGGGATGGGGCGGTAGCCGTCCCGGGCGACCACCACCGCGGTGGCGATCGAGCCGCACAGCGCCAGCCCGGCGAGGGCGATGACGAGGGCGATCATGTGCTCACCCCCTCTCGCGGTGCGGTCGGGTCGGGCGGGGTGGCCGCTGCCGGCCCCGGGGCGGATGCGCCGGTCCCGTCGGGCGCACCGGTCGCGGCGTGGGTGCCCCCGGGGCGTTCGGGGAGGCGCAGTGGCCCGAGCGCGACGCCGATCATCGGGCCGATGAGCAGGGCGAACGCGACGGTGCCGACACCCACCTGTCCCCCGAGCAGCCAGCCGACCGCCACCACGACGACCTCGATGCCGGTGCGCACCACCCACACCGGCCACCCGGTGCGTCGGTGCAGTCCGGTCATCAACCCGTCGCGCGGGCCGGAGCCCAGCCGCGCGCCCAGGTAGAGCGCCGTCGCGAAGGCGAGCAGCGCCATCCCGCCGGCGAACACGACGACCTGCTCGATGGGCTCGGTGATCGGCGGGATCAGCCACAGCCCCAGGTCGGCGCTCGGACCGATGAGCAGCACGTTGACGACCGTGCCGATGCCGGGTCGTTCGCGCACGGCGATCCAGAGCAGCAGCACCCCGGCGCCCACGAGGTTGACGACCAGACCGAACGAGAGTCCGGTGCGCAGCGAGACGCCCTGCGCGAGCACGTCCCACGGCGAGAGGCCGATGCCGGCGCGCACCATGAGGGCGAGTGCGAGCCCGTAGAGCACGAGCCCGACGAGCAGCTGGGCGATGCGGCGGGTCCACCACAGCCCCAGGCTCGGGGTCCACGGCGTCGCAGGGGAGGCCAATCCGGTCATGACGACATCGAATCGTCGGATTGGCATTCCGCCAAGAGTCCAATCGGGCTACAGTGGCCGGATGCCGAACCTGTCCGCCCGCGCACTGGCCGCGTCGATCGCCGGGTGGCGCGACGTTCCCTCCGGACCCGCCTACCTCGCGCTCGCCGACCGCATCCGCCTGCTCGTGCTCGACGGCCGCATCCCGCTCGGCACGCGGCTGCCCGCCGAGCGGGAACTCGCCGCCCAGCTCGGGCTGAGCCGCACCACCGTGTCGAGCGCGTACGCCGACCTGCGCGACACCGGCTACGTCGACAGCATCCGCGGATCGGGGAGCGTCACCCGGATGCCGTCCGGCGCCCCCGTCGTCCCGGATGCCGCCGAGGCGGGGCTGCTCGACTTCAGCAAGGCGGTGCTGCCGGCGATCCCCGCGGTCGCGGGCGCCGCGGAGCGGGCGGCGGCGCTGCTGCCCTCGTTCCTCGGCGAGGACGGCTTCGAGCCGCTCGGCCTGCGCGTCGTGCGGCAGGCGATCGCCGACCGCTACACCGCGCGCGGGCTGCCGACCGACCCCGACGAGATCCTCGTCACCGTCGGCGCGCTCCACGCGCTCGCCCTGATCGCCCGCACCACCATGTCGCGCGGCGACCGGGTCCTCGTCGAGACTCCCAGCTACCCGCACGCCGTCGACGCGCTGCGCGGCGCCGGCGGACGCCTCGTGTCGGTGCCGGTGTCGGGCGACAGCGGCTGGGACATGTCGGTGCTCGAGCAGGTGTTCCCGCGCACCAGCCCCGTGCTCGCCTACCTGATGCTCGACAACCACAACCCGACGGGCGTCTCGATGCCGCTCGACCAGCGCGAGCGGCTCGCCGAGCTGGCCGCGGCGCAGGGCACGACGCTGATCGTCGACGAGACCATCGGCGGACTCGAGCTCGACGGGCAGAGCCCGCTGCCACCCTTCGCCACGCTCGGCCGGGCCGTGCTGCTCGGCTCGCTCGGCAAGTCGGTGTGGGGCGGGCTGCGCATCGGCTGGATGCGGGCCGACCGCGAGCTGGCGCAGCGGGCGGCGCGGGTGCGCTTCTCGGGCGACCTCGGCACGCCGATCCTCGACCAGCTGGTGCTGCTCGAACTGCTGCCCCAGCTCGACCGCATCCTCGTCGACCGGCAGGACTACCTGCGGGCCAGCCGCGACCACCTGCGTGCGCGACTCGCCGAGCGCCTGCCCGACTGGCACGTTCCGCACACGCCCGGGGGCATCGCCGCGTGGATCAACCTCGGGCTGCCGGCGTCGTCGCAGCTCGCGCTCGCGGCCCGCGCGGAGGGTCTCGTCGTCGCGGCCGGACCGCGCTTCGGGTTCGACGGGGTGTTCGAGCGGTTCGTCCGCATCCCGTTCACCTACCCGCCCGACGTCATCGACCGCGGGGTCGACGCGCTCGCCGCGGCGTGGGGTCGGGTCACCCGCGGCGGCGCGATCCCCGCCGACGCCGACCTCGCGCACGTCGTCTGACCCGACGGTGAGCACCCGCGCCGTCCGCCCCCGGGACGTCGCTCGGGGCCCCGGATTCATCCGAGGGGAGTAGGCCGCCCCCGGGCGGGTCTGGGCATACTGGCCGAGGCACGCCGACGTGTTCGTCCTGGCCGTCGCGTGCGGCATCACAGCATCCGAGGAGATCTTCCGTGCACCTGCTTTCGGTGTTCAGCCTGCGCAACCGCGCGCTCATCGCCCTGCTCACGATCGTCATCGGGATCTTCGGCGGCATCGCGCTCACCAGCCAGAAGCTGGAGCTGTTCCCCGAGATCAGCCTCCCGCAGGTGAACGTCACGGCCACCTACCCGGGCGCGAGCCCCGCCGTCGTCGAGAACGACGTCGCCACGCCGATCGAGTCGGCGCTGCAGGGCATCGAGGGTCTCACCTCGACGTCGGCGACCTCGAGCTCCGGCCTGGCGCTCGTCGTCGCCGAGTTCGACTACGACTCCGACCTGGTGCGCGCGGAACAACGGGTGCAGCTCGCCATCAACCGCATCGCGGCGAGCCTGCCCGAGGGCGTCGAACCCCAGGTGTCGACCTTCTCGCTCGGCGACTTCCCCGTCATCCAGCTCGCCGTCACCAGCGATCTCGACCCCAACGCGCTCACCGCGCGGCTGGAATCGATCGCCGTGCCCGAGCTGCAGGCGATCGAGGGCGTGCGCGAGGCGTCGGTGAGCGGCGGATCGGGGCAGCGGGTCACCATCACCCCCGACCTCGACGCGCTCGAGGACTACCACCTGAGCAACCAGTCGATCGCCAACGCCCTGCAGTCCAACGGCGACCTGCTCGCCATCGGCGACATCACCGAGAACGGCGAGACGCTGACGGTGCAGTCGGGCACGCGCATCACCGAGGTCGAGCAGATCGCGGAGCTGCCCGTGCTCGGCGGCTTCGAGACCGAGACCGTCGTCGGCCCGGGCGGGGTGCCGACGGTCGTTCAGGATCCGGTCGACCTCACCATCGCCGACATCGCCGAGGTCGAACTCGTCGCCAACCCGATCGACTCCATCTCGCGCGTCGACGGCGAGACCTCGCTCACCCTCGGCGTCACCAAGAAGTCGGATGCCAACACCGTCGACGTGTCGCACGCGGTGGAGGAGGCGCTCGACGAGATCGCCGACCAGGTCGGATCGAACACCGAGTTCACGGTCGTCTTCGACCAGGCGCCGTCGGTGGAGCGGTCGATCGACGCCCTCGTCGAGGAGGGGCTGCTCGGCCTCGTCTTCGCGGTGCTCGTCATCCTCGTGTTCCTGCTGTCGGTGCGCTCCACGCTGGTCACCGCGGTGTCGATCCCGGTCTCGGTGCTCATCACCTTCATCGGGATGTGGGCCACCGGCTACAGCCTCAACACCCTGACCCTCGGCGCGATCACCATCTCGATCGGTCGCGTCGTCGACGACTCGATCGTCGTCATCGAGAACATCAAGCGGCACCTCGCGCTCGGCGACGACAAGATGACGGCCATCAAGACCGGCGTGCGCGAGGTGGCCACCGCGGTCACTGCGTCGACCGTGGTCACCGTCGCGGTGTTCCTGCCGATCGCCCTGGTCGGCGACCTGACCGGCGAGCTGTTCCGACCGTTCGCGCTGACGGTGACGATCGCGCTGCTCGCGTCGCTCTTCGTGTCGCTGACGATCGTGCCGGTGCTCGCCTACTGGTTCCTCGGCAGCCCGAAGAAGCGCGCCGCGCAGCACGCCTCCGCCGAGGCTCCCGACGAGGCGCCGGCCACGACGCCCGCAGCCGAGGTCGCCCCCGCCGAGGCGGAGCACCGAGGTCAGCACGTCGCCGACGCGACCCACCCGGCGACGGCGGCCACGACCACCGACGACGACGAGCTGCAGAACCCGTCGCGGATGCAGAAGGCGTACCTGCCGATCATCCGCTGGACGCTGCGGCATCCGGTGGTGACCCTGCTCGCCTCGCTGCTGCTGCTCGGCGGCACCCTCGCCACCGTGCCGATGCTGCAGACCAACTTCATCGGCGACGACGGCTCGAACACGATCACCGTCACTCAGAAGCTCGAGCAGGGCGCCGACCTGACCACGAAGGACGAGGCGGCCGCGGTCGTCGAGCGCGCGCTGCTCGACGTCCCGGGCGTCGAGACGGTGCAGCTCTCCATCGGCGGCGAGGAGGCGCAGCTGCGCGCGCTGTTCGGCACGGATGTCGACGCCACCTTCTCGATCACGACCGACCCCGACGGCGACCAGGAGCAGATCACCGCCGACGTGCGCGACGCGGTCGAGTCGCTCAGCGACGCCGGCGAGATCACCGTGGGCGGCGGGCAGTCGTCGTTCGCCTCGAGCGACATCGAGATCGTGATCAGCGCCGGCGACGACGACGCCCTCACCGCGGCGAGCGACGCGATCCTCGACGAGATGCGGTCGCTGGACGCCGTCGCCGAGGCGTCGAGCAACCTGGCGGCCAGCCAGCCGTACATCTCGATCGACGTCGACCGGGAGGCGGCCGCCGAGGAGGGCCTCACCGAGGTGACCGTCGGGCGCACCGTCGCCGACGCGATGCAGCCGGCCGCGTCGTCGTCGTTCGAGCTCGACGACACGAGCGTGTCGATCTACATCACCGACCCCGACAAGCCGCTCACCCTCGAGGAGCTGCGCGACTTCGAGCTGACCGCCTCCGACGGCGACGACGTGCGCCTCGGCGACATCGCCACCGTCGAGATCGTCGACGGACCGACGTCGATCACCACGGCGCGCGGCGTGCGCACCGCGACCGTGACGGTCACGCCGGCGAGCGCCGACCTGGGCGGGGCGGGCGCGGTGGTCACCGCCTCGCTCGAGCAGCTCGAGCTGCCGGATGGCGCCTCGGCGACCATCGGCGGGGCGCTCGCCGACCAGCAGACCGCGTTCCAGCAGCTCGGGCTGGCGCTGCTCGCCGCGATCCTGATCGTCTACACGATCATGGTGGCCACGTTCCGCAGCCTGCGGCAGCCGCTGCTGCTGCTCGTGTCGATCCCGTTCGCCGCGACCGGTGTGCTCGGGTTGCAGCTGATCAGCGGCATCCCGCTCGGCGCCGCGTCGATCATCGGCGCGCTGATGCTCGTCGGCATCGTGGTGACGAACGCGATCGTGCTCGTCGACCTGGTCAACCAGTACCGCGAGCGCGGCTACCGGGTGAACGACGCGCTCGAGCACGGTGCCGCCCGGCGTCTGCGCCCCATCCTGATGACGGCCGCGGCGACGATCCTCGCGCTCACTCCGATGGCGCTCGGCATCACCGGCAGCGGCGGGGTGATCTCGCAGCCGCTCGCCATCGTGGTCATCGGCGGACTCATCTCGTCGACGGTGCTCACCCTGATCGTGCTGCCGACGCTCTACTCGCTGGTCGAGGGCGCGTCCGAGCGGCGGGCCGACAAGCGGGCCCGCAAGGAGGCCGAGCGCGAGCCGGCGACCGCGTCCTGACTCCGGGTGGCCGCGCCCGCCCCGGCGCGGCCACCCGGGCCCGCGGACGCCCCGATCTCGGCGGCCGGCGGCGGTTCGCGGCGGATTCGCAGCCGCGGCGGGCCGGCATCCGGTACTGTCGTGCGGTCGGCTCTCGACGTGCGGGTGATTCCGCCCGCGTGACTTCATGTGTGTCGGAGAGGCCGGATCGGCGGCGATGTAGCGCGCCGAGACATCCATCCACTCACGATCGAGACGCGTTGTCGCGCGTCGGAAGTCAGGTATCACCATGTCCGGTTCCCGTTCGCCCAAGTCAGGCGGCAAGTCGCCCGCGAAGACCAAGCAGCGCTGGTCGGCCGAGAAGCGCGCCTCCCGCGGCCACGCCGCGGCGCGTCCGCGCGGCGAGGCGAGCCGCACCCAGCGCTCCCGTGAGGAGCAGGCCGGCGCGCGTCGCGATCGCGTCGAGCGTGGCCAGGAGTCGCGTCCGTCGTGGGAGCCCCGCGGCTCCCGGGGGTCGACCGCGTCGCGCGGTCACGGCGCCGGGCGCTCGGACGACCGGGGCCGGTTCGACGACCGCCCGCGTCGGGACGACCGCGGGTTCGGCGACGACCGCCCGCGTCGCGACGAGCGTTCGGGGCGCGATGAGCGCGGCGGCGAGCGGCGCTCGTTCCGCGAGGAGCGTCCGGTCCGCGACGACCGCCCCCGCCGTGACGATCGCGGCACCCGCGAGGATCGCGACTCCCGTCCGCGTCGTGAGGACCGCGGGTTCGGTGGCGACCGCCGTGACGACCGTGCCCGTCGGGACGACCGTCCGGTCCGCGAGGACCGTCCCCGCCGGGACGACCGCTGGTCGCGTGACGAGCGTCCCCGTCGCGAGGAGCGTTCGTTCCGTGATGACCGTCCCCGTCGCGACGACCGTCCGTTCCGTGATGACCGGCCCCGTCGCGACGACCGCCGCGACGACCGTGCCACCGCGCCCCGTGCGGCTGTCGAGGATGTCGTGCTCGACCGGCTCGAGGCGCGCGCCGTCGACGCCGAGGTCGCCGAGGGACTGACCTTCGAGTCGCTCGGCCTCGGCCGCAACATCGTGCGCACCCTCGCCGATCTGGGCGCCGAGACCCCGTTCCCCATCCAGGCGGGCACCATCCCCGACGTGCTCGCCGGCAGCGACGTGCTCGCGCGCGGCCGCACCGGCTCGGGCAAGACCATCGCCTTCGGGGCCCCGCTCGTCGAGCTCGTGCTGCGCCTGAACGCCGAGGGCGTGCGTCGCAAGCCGGGCCGTGCGCCGCGGGCTCTCATCCTGGCCCCGACCCGCGAGCTGGCGCTGCAGATCGACCGCACCGTGCAGCCGATCGCGCGCAGCGTCGGCCTCTTCACCACCCAGATCTACGGCGGCGTCCCGTACCACCGGCAGACGGGTGCCCTGCAGCGCGGCGTCGACATCGTCATCGGCACTCCGGGCCGCGTGCAGGACCTGTCGGCCTCCGGCCGCCTCGACATGTCGGATGTCGTGGTCAGCGTGCTCGACGAGGCCGACCACATGTGCGAGCTCGGCTTCCTCGAGCCGGTGCAGGAGATCCTGCGCCGCACCGCGCCCGAGGGGCAGCGCCTGCTGTTCTCGGCGACCCTCGACGCGGCGGTGACGTCGCTCGCCGCCGAGTTCCTGCGCGAGCCGAGCGTCGTCGAGGTGGCGGGCGAGGACGACTCGAGCGGCACGATCGAGCACCGCGTGCTCGTGCTCGACCAGCGCGACAAGCTGGCCGTGCTCGCCGAACTCGCCGACGGCCCGGGACGGAAGCTCGTCTTCGCCCGCACCCGCTCGTTCGCCGAGCAGCTGTCGGAGGACCTGACCGATCAGGGCATCCCGGCCGCCGCGATCCACGGCGACCTCACGCAGGCCCGCCGCGAGCGCGCGCTGCAGCGGTTCACCGACGGTCGCGTCGGCGTGCTGGTGGCGACGGATGTCGCCGCCCGCGGCATCCACGTCGACGAGGTCGACCTGGTGATCCAGGCCGACGCGCCCGACGAGTACAAGGCCTACCTGCACCGCGCCGGCCGCACCGGCCGCGCCGGTCGCGCCGGCACCGTCGTGACGCTCGTGCCGTTCCGGCGCCGTCGTCGCACCGAGGAGCTGCTCGACCGGGCCGGCGTCAGCGCGGAGTGGACGCAGGTGCGTCCGGGTGACGGAGCGATCGCCGAGCTCGCGGGAGCCGCCTCCGCGTAACCCCCGAAGCCGGTTCCCGCTCCGTCGGTCGCGATCGACCGGAGCTGGGCCCGCTCGGGCGACGCGCGTCGTCGCGCGGCTCAGGCCGCGACGGCGAGCAGCGCCGCGGAGACGAGCGCCAACCCGATCCCGACCCATTGCACGGGCGCGATCCGCTCGCGCAGGAAGATCGCGGCGAGGGCGATCGTGCCCGCCGGGTAGAGCGCGGCGAGCACCGATCCGACGATCAGGTCGCCGACGCGCAGCGCGACGAGGATGAGCACGTTGGCGAGCGCATCGGCCACGCCGCAGGCGATCGCGAGCGGCAGCGCCGACCGCCATCCGGGCGACGCCGCACGTCCGCGCGTGCGGGCCGCGATCACGAGTCCGGTGACCACGAGCGCGAGCAGCACGGTGGCGACCACCCGGTTGGCGAGAACCGGCACCATCCCCGAGTCGTCGGGCGCGCGGTCGATGAGGATGAAGAACGCGCCGATCAGCGTGCCCGAGATCACCGCGTAGACGAGCCCGCGCAGCGAGGGGCGCACCGCCCCCTTCTCGGGCACGAAGCCGACGAGCACGATCGCGACGAGCACGCCGCCGAGCGCCACGTAGCCGAGGGGTCCGACCCGCTCGCCGCCGAGCAGACCCCAGGTCATCGGCACGATCGCCGAGAGCACCGCGGTGAGCGGCGACAGGATGCTCATCGGCCCGATCGCGAGGGCGGCGTAGAGGAACAGGATGGCGACCGACCCCGTCATCCCCGACAGCCCGCCCCAGAGCAGGGCCTCGGCCGACCAGCGGGCCGGGACGAGCAGCGCGAACGGCACGAGAACGATCCCGCCGACGGTGGCCGCGATGGCGGTGACGACGATCGGCCGGGTGCGCTTCGCGGCGAGTCCGCCCAAGAAGTCGGCCGTGCCGTAGGTGAACGCGCTCGCCAGACCGACCAGAACCGCGAGCACGGGTCCAGGCTACCGGCGGGGGACGCTCCCGGTCGCGCGTCCGCCAGCAGGGGCATCGGCGCCCCGGCCACCCGGCGCTCGCGTCGCCCGCGCCCGCTCGCGATACTGAGGACATGTCGAATCGGGTCGCGGCTGTCGGAATCGCGGTGGCGCTGGTTCTCGGGGGATGCGCGGTCATCCCCGGCGCCCCGTCCCCGTCGCCTTCTCCTGCCGCGTGGATGGTCGAGCGCGTCGCGGTCCTCGACGGCGTGGTCGCTGCCGACGCGTCCTCGGGCGATGCCTTCCTCACAGTGAGGATCGCGCGCGACGCCGACGACCCCACGGTTCTCGCGACGGCACGCGATGTCGCGGAGCTCGCCGAGGAGGCGTCGTGGCCCGGAACGGTGACTCTCGCCCGCGTCACCACCGGACTCGATCCCGTAACCGACGTGACGCCGCTCCCGGCATGGAGCCACCAGGTCTACCCGGGAGACCGCGACGAGATCGCCGCGACGCTCACCCGACTGCTTGCCGTGGAGAAGCTGCCGGATGTCGCGAGCGTCGGCATCTCTCCAGAGGGGTGGCCGACGGTGCAACTCACGTCGCTCGAGACCTTCGCCGCGACCTTCCGCACCCTCAGCGCGCTGACCGGCTTCGAGGACGGGGCGAGCTACCACTACGCCGGGGAGGCGCCGCGGCTCGTCGTCGTGCACATCCCCGAGCGGATGTCTCTCGAGGCGGTCGAGGCAGTGATCCGGATCGCCGTAGAGAACCCGGAGTCGGAGGTCGAGCTGCAGTCGCTCACCTCGCCCGGCAACCGCTGGCCCCAGCTCTGGGTCGCGCACCTCACCGAGGAACAGCGGGCCCGGGTCGACGCGCAGCTGCGCGACCCCGCTCTCGCCGACGCCGACCCCGAGGGGTATCCGATCCCATTCCAGCTTTCGGTGATCGGCCCGAACGGCCCGGACCCGACCTGGGGCACCTTCGGGGACGTGCCCGACACATAGGGGAATGCACCAGCCCAACCGTGGTCGGCCCGGAGGGTACGGGACCAAAGCGATACGGAGTCGGGCGGCCAGAACGGGTGGTGTCGTTCGGCCAGACTTGGTGCCCCTGTAGATGGCTCGATCATCGCAACTCGCCGGCATTGGTCCCGGTGGTCATGGTGTCGCCACGCCTGATCTCGATGTCCGCCCCCCCTCCGGCGTCCAGGAGTACGTGACATGGGCGCCGTCCGGCATGTTCCCCGACCCGCCGAGTCCGGAGGCGGCAAAATCCGTCAGCGAGCTGCGGGCCATCACGAGCGTGGACCTTTCCGGTGGGACATAGGCGAGGCAAATGACCGACTCACCGACGCCCTCGCCCTGAGATTCCTGCACCGCCAGTAGACCCCACAGTTGGTCCTCGCCGTCCTGCCACAGCAGTCGTGCATCCCCGACCGTCAGCCCGAGGTCCACGTCCAGCACGGTCGGCGGCGGGTCTCCCTCGGGTGGGGGCATCGTGAACAGCGCGAGGGCGGGAAGGGTCTCTCCGTCCCACCACGTCGACGGATACGGGGGACATGCTTGCTTGATGCTCTGCAACTCGGTCGAGCTGGGGGCCAGGCCCTCTGTGGCCTCGCCGAACGGGTCCCACGGCCCGCCCCCGTCCTCGGCGGTCGCATCGAAGCCGGCGACGAAGCGATCGAATCCGGGGGCGGCCGATACGTCGTAGCCCTCCTCCATCAGGCAAGGGCGAAGGAAGTCGCGGTAGTAGTCGTACAACTCCCCGTAGCGCAGCGCGACGACCATCGGCAGGTCGTCCCCCGGGCGCGTTGGGTCGCCTTCGGCGCTTTCGGCCCGTCGCCGCCCTCAACGCCGACGAATCGATGCTCGGGCTCCGAATCGCCGTCGGCACCGCGATGCTGTTGCTCGCCTTCGGCCTGTTCGTCGTGGGTTTCGCCGCACGTACCTACGGCTACCGAGTCGCCCCGGTGGTCACCGTCGGAGGTGTCGGAGTCGCGGCGGTCGCATCAATCGTGGCGTTCGCCTTGACCACACCGACGTGAATGACCGCTCCTAGTAGCCGTCCTGGGAGCGCCCGGCGGCACGAAGATCAGCACCTCGCCCGCGTAGATCTCCGGATACTTGATCAGCACGCGGCCGTCCTCGCGAGCGAGGCTGTCCCACCAGATGTCGAAACGCAGCCGAATCAAGTCCGCTGTGTCGCCCTCGACGACGACGTAGCTCACTGGAACCCCGTCGTCGTCAAGGGTGGTGGTACCCATCGCACCCTCGCGCGGACCCGAGTCCACCGGCCGCCAGTCCTCCACCGTGGGGGAGGCGGTGGCGACGACGTCCGGGGTGTCCGGCTCGTCTGACTGCATACTGCACCCCGACAGCAGGAGCACCACACCGCATGTCGCCGCCCCGACAGCTCTCACGTTGAACCTCCTCTGATCCGTCCGGGCGCCTAGAGATCCAGCAGCGGATCGTCCGGGTTCACCGGGACGCCTTCAAGCACATCCGAGTTCAGGATGTCGGATATGCAGTCGACAGTCCCGGCCACGAGAACCGACCTGGAGTAGATGTCGGCCCCGACGCACCACGACAGGTCGTCGGGCCACCACCGGGTGGGCCTGCGACCAACCTCCGAGCCGTCCAGTGTTGTGCTGGCGCTCTCAAGGGACCCTTCGAGCAGCAGGATTCTCCGGTCGGGTGGGAGGACAACACTCGGGTAGTCCACGTACGCCGCGGAGTCGGCGTACCCGTCCCAGATCCCGAACGTGGCGGACACAGTCGGCGTGTGCTGCGCGAGCACGCGCCCCAGGCTGTCGCTCGTTTCGGCATCCAGTGACCCTTCGGGAACCGTCAGAGTCGTCGCCCGCGGTATAGGCACAATGTCTTCCCACTGCGTCGTCGCTGTGAGCGCGGGGCCGGCGAGATCGGACCAACGGAGTCGAGCCCCGCCTTCGCTGGCGCGAGGGAACACTCGGGCATAAGCGGCAAAACTTGCCGGAACCACCCGACCAATGGCGCGGGCTGTGTCGTGCACGCGATCGGCCAGCCGACGCCCTGCGACCGTAGCCCGGGAGGGAGGGAGCATCACTCGACCTTGACCACCCATGACGAGGACATCAATACCGCAGGCGATTCCGTCGCATGTGCCGGCCTCGCTCATGGAGTGGTTTCGCGTTACGCCCTCCTGGCCGTCAGTACGCGTCGCCGTCGCTAGTGGTAGTACCTGCAATCGATGTCAATCGGGCCACCTACGTACCAGTCATAGCGCCACTGGCAGTACGAGTAGGTGGTCGTCCCGCTGTGTGTGATCCCGGCGGAGCCGTATGACTCGTTGGATCCGTAGCCGGACTGAGTTATTCGAACACGTGGGAAGGAAGGGGTGGATACCCCTCCGCCCGTCATATAGGTCGTCGCGGACACCTTGGTCTGATTCTGGATCGTGGCGCCTGACCAGTAGTAGACGGTCGCCGCGGAAGACACAACTGGAAGGCCGATGGCCAGTGCAATGGCTAGGAGGAACGCGGTGACGAAAACGCCGACGCTTCGAACCAGGCTCACTCGGGGATCTCCTCAAAGCTCTCCGCCTCGTCGAACGGAAGCAGACTCACAGTTCCAGAGTCACCCGCTAGCTCCGCCCCTGCGAAAGAGGTGAACGGATCGTCCACGAGGACGTTTCCTCCTACAGGCGCGAGAGCTGTGCCGCGCGCGTCGATTCCGTCCGGAATCAAGAACGCACGGACTGAGCCGTCCAGGCTATGAACTTGGGTTCCAATTCCGTGGGCAGCGAACTGCTCCTCATCCGCGCAAGTCCAAGCCGCGATGTGATTGGGGCCGTCGAGCGTCAACAGGAAACAAAGCTGCCCATCCTGCCCGAGCGCTGCCCAGTAGGTGAATCCTCGATTCGACCCCAACTGCACGGCGCTGGAGCGCTCCAGCTCGGGTGTCGTGTACTCCTCGGGCAGCGATTCGCGCTCGGAATCGACTTGATCGAGGATCGAGAGCTGGTCACCCCAGGAGGTCTCCTCGAAGGAGACTGCCGCGGCGGCGCTGTCCACCCCGCTAGACCCCAGAGAGAGCACGATCGCGGTCAGCCCGACCGCGGCGATAGCGCCGACAATCGCAGAGCCTACGGCGCGAGTCCTATTCATTGAGTTCTTCACGTTGGTTCCTTACGTCGTGTACTTGCATCGAAGAGTGAGAATGTCTGAGGCGGTGCCAGCGTCGTACTGCCACTTGCAGTAGACCCGGGTGTAGATGGGGCCGTGGGAGTACCAGGTAGACCCATTCCCGTCGTAGGTGGCCAGTCCCATCACAGTGGCCTTGACGGTCATGATGGGGGCCGAGGGAACGAGTTCCACAGAACCGCCTCTCAGCGTGTTGTATCCCGAAATGTGCGTCTGGTTTTCGATACTCGAACCGTAGAAATATTGAATACTGGCCGCCGTCGCGGGCAGCGTGACGCCGAAGACGAGGGCGCAGCTGACACCTGCTCCGAACACAAACGCTCCGATGCCCCTAAGAATCTTCACTCGGCACACCGCCTTTCTGGGAAGAATCGGACAATTGCACGATCTTTGCTCCTCGCTGCGCGAACGCTCGACTGATGGCGACCCCAGCGAAGGCGGCCGCAGACACATAGGTGGCAAGAGAGGAGCCACCTGCATGGCCAAGCATCGAAACGGTGAGGTCTCCCGACGCTCGGTATGAGACCAAGGTGGGCTCGCTGAACAAGACCAGCGAAACGACCCCAAGCACAATCAAGCCCGCCGCGGTTGCCGCGGCGAGGCCCCACCATCTAGAGCCAAGCACGACCAGGGCCGCGAGGCCGAGCGCCACGACCGATACGGCACCAGCAGCCAGCACAGCGCTCGTTCGGCCCGGGCCGAGCATGATGGGCAACGCAGTACCAAACTCGGCCAGACGGACGCTGATCTCAGCGAAGGCGACCGATAGGTAGAGCAGCCCCCCAGCCAGGATTCCTATTGCCACGGTTCTGACCACAAGAACCATGCCTCTCCTGACCCCCAACCTGTCAGGCGGCGTTCCCTGCTCAGAAACGCCAGAGTGTGCACTTCGTTGCGTCATTTGTCGCTGCACTCACCCTCCTCTTGTGGTGTTTCCAGCAGCCTGGCAACTGTTACGCCAACCGAAGAAGATTCGCGCAGCCCGGACCAGGACAGGCCCGTTGGGTCGGCTAGGAATCCGAGTGAAACCTCGGGAGGCGCCGGAAGCCACAGCGCTTGGCTCGCCCGACTCAACAAGCGGGGCTACACGCACTCCGACCCGGAGCGGAACCAGGCTTCAAGCTCGCGGAGCGGAAACGGGTTAGCAGTGCTCCCTACACGCCTGCTCGATTGGCGCACTCAAGCACCGTCGCATCACCACAGTCGTGGGTTTCGACTGTCAGGATGACGCCGTCCCGAGTCGTGTCGAGCCGGTAGACGAGCAAGCTCGCGTTCGTGATTCCGGGTAGCCCGGTAGGTGCGTAGGAGACAGTGACAGGCTTTGACCGGCCCGCTGATGCACATGTCCTCGACTGCTGCGGAACACTGCCCCCTTCCGCGAAGGAGACGAGAATAAGACACGTTTCCTCCCCGCCACCACGGGTGCCCCACCAGAGTTCGTCTCCTTGGAACACGCCGAGCGCCGCCAACGAGTCCGCATCGAGGTCGCTCGAGAGTGAAGAAGCGGAGAGTGCAATGCCCCCTTCAGATGTTGACCCCCCACTTGTGCCCCATGCGATCGCGTAGGCAGTGAGCGCTGCTGCTGCGAAGGCCACTCCTACCAACCACGCCACCGGTCGTCTTCCAACAGAGTCCGCTAGCGTTCGCCGCGTACTCGTCGGCCGTTCCCGATCGTGGGCTTTCGCCTCGTCCAGCTCCCGCATGTTCATGTTCCGTTCCTTCCGAGACGCTCCTGGCTGCTTGTCTCAGCGCCCGGAGATACGGCAGCGGCGCCTCGGCGAATTGACGCCCGTCGAAATACGAGACCGTCATGACCACGCAGGCCGCAGTCGCGGCCCCTACAAAAGAGTCCCCTCAACCTTCAGCAGTCCCTTCAGCCGCCTTGTCGCCGGGGGTCACGGTAGGACCACCACGCTTTCACCTAGAAGTTCCCCAGCATCGGTATCACGGTCGTCTCCCGCGAGCTGATATCGAGAGCCAAAGGCGCCGACGGTAAGGGGCAAACGTGGACCACAGCCCTCTACAGCGTCGTCGTTCCGAATGAGCAGGAGGCAGTAGGCCTCGTCTTCGACTCGTGTTGCGAAGTACACCGCGACGTCTTCGTACGCGCCGATGAAACGGGACGATTCTGGCTGGTACACGTCACGGGCTGCCGCCGGCGGGAGTGTGTCGTCCGCCGTCTGAGCGCGATCTAGCTCCGGGATCGCATTTCCCGAGGCGCAACCGGCTACAACCCCGACAGCAAGCATGGCGCCAATCGCCCCGAGCCAGGACCGGCGGCGCACGTCAGTCGACCCCAGTCATCGCGCGGGCCTACGGTCTCTTCGACCAACAGTAGAGGGCGACAGAGGAGGGCGCGCTGGCACCGTAGGGATACTGGTAGCACCGACTTCCCGCACCCGAGATCGTCGCGTGCCCGGGGTCCACGCTGTAGTAGGCGGCCGCAGTAAACACCGAGTAGGCGTCGTAGGGATACGCGGTCGAGATCTTGTAGGTCTGATACACCGCGTTGACTTGAGACGCGGTTGTGGTACCACCTTTGATGCTGAACCCTACGCCGGTAGTGATTGCCGAGTACGGACCCCGGACTACACCGTTAGCGTACTGGACGGTTGCGGCCGCGGCGGGTGTCGCCACCATAAGGGCGATCGCGATCCCTGCGAGCACGCCGGATAGCAGGCCGCGTAGAACCGTGGGCCGCGACCGGCCGCCGTCATCGTGGATCGCTTGACTGGTCTCCTGCCTCAGTGCGCTCATGGTTGGCCGATCATCGGGTTGCCGAAGAAGGAGACGGTGACCGTTCCGAAGGCGTCATCCTCGAGCACGAGAGTGCCCGTCGGGTAGACCTCGGCGTTGCCGCGGTCTGCGGCGTCGAACACGATGAGGTTGGGGGCCACTGCGGCCAGCGGGGCGTTGGTCTGGGTTTCGACAGCAAGCTGGTCGAACCCATGGGGCAGCAAGTAGACCTCGGCGCGGGCGCCGGCGTCGCGTTCGTCGCCGTGCAGGAGTACGCCCGCTCCGTGTGCCAGCCAGAAGTCATGCGGGACGCAGCCGGAAGCTGCTGCCGCGCTGTCGGTGGAGCCGTCCAATACTGCGAACACACACAACTGGCTGGTGCGGGTCACCGCGACCCAGTATTCGGCTCGGTCAGCCGAATACAGACGATGCACGCTCGCTTCGACGAGGCCGCCTCGCGCGAGGTCGGCAAAGTCGATGTAGGCCGGCAGCTCCCGCCAGCCGTTGTCAGGTGTCTGCTCAAGGACGGGGAGGGTGTCGCGGTACTGGTCGATCGCTGTCGCGTCGTCCACGGCCACCTCGCTCGGAATCGGTGCGGGCGCGGGTTCCGTCGAGGCGCTGGCGATCGCACTTCCTCCGATGAGAAGGGCGGTGGCGACAAGCGCGGCTGCGGCTGCGGCGATAGACCCTATCCCGTTGCCGAAGTTGGATGACTTCATCGTTGTCTCCTAGCTGTACAGCTTGCAGGTCATGCTCAGGGTGCCGCTGAGGCCGCCGGGGTATCCCGTTTGGAATCGACAGCGGCTCTGAACCTGGTTGGCTCCTCGCGGTTTCGCAGGGTGGGTGAAGCTGGTCCACGATGTGCCGGTCGAGGAATAGAAGACGATTACGTTGACGACGTCGAGAGTTTGCAGTTTCACGTCCCACACGTATCCAAGGTCCACGCTGCCGCCCGTAATGTAGGTGCCACCGACGCCGCCTGAGTAGTACCAGACGGTGTCCTGTGCACCGCTGTTGAAGTACGTATATGTCGCGGCCGAAGCAGCGGGCGGGCCGTTGATCAGGGGTGCGAGGGAGAGGCCGAGGGCGGCGACTACGGTTGTCAGCCGCCGCGACCTTCTGGCGATCCTCGAGGTGGTATTCATCCCGTGAGCGCCTGCCCCGAATACGAAGGCGGCAGATCGTCCCTCTCCGGCAAGATCTGCCCTGTCTTTGCCTGCCATTCCCAGCACTACTCTCGTCTCCATGTCGCAAGTGTCGTCGCCGGTGCTCCTATATCTCCCGACGACCGCACCTTGCGCATAGTCATCACTGTCCATTCGTCGTAGCCCCTGCACGCAGCCGCCATCGCGGCGTTAATGGGAGTGTTTCCGGCAGCCCAGCGATTGTTTCCGCCGATGGGAGAGCCTCGGAAGTATGGAGGGCCAGGCACCGCCGACACACTCGTCTCCTGGGGGCGGCGATGAGGGCGTGCCGTGTCGGCAGCTCGCTGTGCTGGAAAGGACCGGAAACTTGCGGCGGGAACGACTGTGGCTCCCTCCGCCGTCACGGGTCGGAGGGGTGCACATGTAATGTTTCGGTTCCGTCCGGAAATAACGATCGTGAGGGCTGGCCTGGGGGCGAATCGTGACGCGAAACGATGACGCGAAACGTTTCGCAGCCTTCTACCGAGAGCACTACTCGCCGATCCTGAGTACCTGTGTTCGTCGATTGAACGATCGTGACGCGGCGGAGGACGCTGCCGCCGAAGTGTTCCGAGTGGCCTGGCAACGCTTTCCCGAACAGAAGGACCCTTCCCTTGCATGGCTGTACGCCGTTGCGCGCAACGTGGTCGGCAATGAGTACCGCCGACGGTCCCGCGCACGAGCCCTGCAAGACCGCCTCGAGCAGAGGGCTGCGGAAGCACCCGCCGATGACGGCGAGGAGGTGAGAGCGGCGATGGTCACCTTGCGTCAGAGCGACCGCGAGCTGCTCTTCATGGCCTACTGGGAGGGGCTACACGGTGATGAGATCGCGAAGGTCCTCGGGATCTCCGTCTCTTCCGCGCGGGTGAGGCTCACTCGTGCGCGCCAGGCGATGCGCCGCGCGCTCAGCAAGACGTCGGCCCGGAGCGTGGACCATGGATGACCTGGAGCGGCGGATCCGTGCCGCGAACCCCCACCCGATCGATCGCGATGCGCCGCTGAGCGAGCGGGCCGAGCGCGAACTCGCCGCCTTGCTGGTCACGCCGCGCGAGACGCAGGAGTCGCGGTCGAGGCGCCTCCCCGCCTCCCGTCGGTTGACGATCGCGGCGACAACGATCGCGGCGACGCTGCTCGTGGTGCTCACCGTGGGTATCGCGAACCTGCTCGTGGTTCGTCCCGCTGCAGCATCCTCGCCACCGCTTCTCGCACCAACGCCCATCGCAGAAAGCACGGATGCCGTCCTCGGAAGGTTGACCACGATGGCACGCGCCAACCCGACCGCCGCTCCATCCGCCGTGATCGCCGCCGAGACCTGGTCCGCAGAACTCACGCCCGGAGCGGACGAGGTCACGTTCGTGCAGCCCCGCGAGATCGTCCGCACCCGCAACGACGACCTCTCGGGGTCGGTCGTGACCCGGGCCGGCGAGGTCCGGTGGGGTGTCGTGCCCGACGGGCAGGCACCCGTGCAGCCCGGCACCGTGCTCGAAGAGAACGACTTCGGCACCGGCGAATACCCGATGCTGTTTCCCTCACCCCCGCCCGACGACGCGGACGAGCTTCAGGGCTATCTTGAGCAGACCGTCGGGATCACCCAGGCGTCCACGACGGGCGACATCTTCCGCGCCACCGTCGACCTGCGCAACGAATGGTCTCTCGACGGCGGCCAGACCGCCGCGCTTTTGGAGCTCATCGCCACCCGCGATGACGTGATCGTCCTCGGAACCGTCACCGACCGTCTCGGCCGGACGGGGATCGCGCTCGCGACCGACACCCGATTCGACGGCGCCTTCCGCGACATCCTCATCTTCGACCCCGAGACCGCGACCCTCCTGGCCGCCGAAGACGTGTACCTCGGCGGCATCGACGACATCCAGCTCGAAGCACCCGCCGTACTGAACTACACCGCGTGGAAGGACACACCATGAACACACGCTTCAAAGCCGCAATCGCCGCGATCGCAATCGCCGCGATCGCACTGCTGGGACTCGGCGCCAACCCCGCGCTCGCGAACACCGCCGACGACCTCGAGTCGCGAACCGCCGCGATCCTCGCCGCCCACCCGGGAGGCAAGGAGGTCGCCCCCGGGGTCATCTCCTGGGACGACGGAGCCGTCACCCTCACCCTCGAGGGAGCACCCGTCTCGCCACGGTCCGTCGCGAGCTGCGCCACCGGCAAGTACTGCGCCTGGAGCAACACCTCCTACACCGGCACCAAACTCACCTTCACCGCCTGCTCCTCCGGCGGCTCCTCCAGCAGCCTCGCCCTCCTCGGCGGCCACGCCCGATCGACCGCCAACGCCCGAACCTCCGGGCACGTCGACGCCCGCGTCGGCAGCACCACGATCTACACCATGGCCGCAGGCACCGGAAACCCCTCCAACGGCGTCACGCTCACGGCACTCGTCTGCTACACGTGAGACCCCGCCGTCGCGATCACACACCCATCCCATCGAGGAGAACAACAGTGATTCGGGAACACCGAGGAGCGCTGCACAGCGCAGCACTCGCCGCGGGGCTCCTCGTGACGAGCTTGCTCGCGTCGTGCGGAACGACCACCGCCCCCGAACCCGCGCCCACAGCCGCCCCGAAGCCCGCCGAGGACGTCTGCTGGGAGATCGTCGACGTCGGCACGCTGGTGCTCAACATGCAGGCCGGACGGGATGCCGATCGGATCGGGGACCTGGACTTCCGCGGCGCGATGCAACTCGCCAGCAGGATGGTGAGCCGGCTGGAACCCTCGGACGATCCCGACCTCGATGTGGCAATGGATGCGCTGAAGGCTGCCGCTGGCGAGGCCGGAGTCGACCCCTACTCGTCAGAGTGGACGACCGCATTCAACGCAGCCAGGGAAAGCTGCGGGTCGATTCTCGGCGAGTTCGGCACCTACGGGTGGGTCGGCGGGTGAGCGGCACTCCCTAGTCACCTCCACACCGCCGTGCCGCGTCGGGTCGCCTGCGTAGGGTGGGCGGCATGACGAACCCGGCCGACGTGCTGCACCGGGTGTTCGGCTACCGAGACTTCCGCGGCGACCAGGCGAGCATCGTCGACCACGTGACCTCCGGCGGCGACGCGCTGGTGCTCATGCCGACGGGCGGGGGCAAGTCGCTCTGCTACCAGATCCCGGCGCTGGTGCGGCAGGGGACGGGCGTCGTCATCTCCCCGCTGATCGCGCTCATGCAGGACCAGGTCGACGCGCTGGCGACCCTCGGCGTGCGGGCCGCGTTCCTCAACTCGACGCAGGACGCGGCATCCCGCCACGAGGTGGAGTCGGCGTTCGCGGCGGGGGAGCTCGACCTGCTCTATCTGGCGCCCGAGCGGCTCGCCTCGCCGCACGCCCTGGCGCTGCTCGACCGCGCCCCGATCGCCCTGTTCGCCATCGACGAGGCGCACTGCGTGTCGCAGTGGGGGCACGACTTCCGCCCCGACTACCTGCGGCTCTCGACCCTGCACGAGCGCTGGCCCGACGTGCCGCGCATCGCGCTGACGGCGACCGCGACCGAGGCGACCCGGCGCGAGATCGTCGAGCGGCTCGAGCTGGGCTCCGCGCGGCAGTTCGTGTCGTCGTTCGACCGGCCGAACATCCAGTACCGCATCGAGCCGAAGGCGCAGGCGTTCGGCCAGCTGCTCTCCCTCATCCGCTCGGAGCACCCGGGTGAGGCGGGCATCGTCTACTGCCTGTCGCGGGCGTCGGTCGAGAAGACGGCGCAGGCCCTCGTCGACGAGGGGATCACGGCGCTGCCGTACCACGCGGGTCTCGACGCGGCCACGCGCGCGCGGCACCAGTCGCGGTTCCTGCGCGAGGACGGCGTGGTGATGGTCGCGACGATCGCGTTCGGCATGGGCATCGACAAGCCGGATGTGCGCTTCGTCGCCCACCTCGACCTGCCGAAGAGCGTCGAGGGCTACTACCAGGAGACCGGCCGCGCCGGCCGCGACGGGATGCCCTCGACCGCCTGGCTCGCCTACGGCCTGCAGGACGTCGTGCAGCAGCGTCGGATGATCGACGAGGGCGAGGGGGATGCCGCCCACAAGCGCCGCCAGTCGCAGCACCTCGACGCCATGCTCGCGCTGTGCGAAACGGTGGAGTGCCGCCGCGTGCAGCTGCTCGCGTACTTCGGTCAGCGGTCCGAGGCGTGCGGCAACTGCGACACCTGCCTGAACCCGCCGGAGTCGTGGGACGGCACGGTCCCCGCGCAGAAGCTGCTGTCGACGGTCGTGCGGCTGCGGCGCGAGCGCAACCAGCGCTTCGGCGCCGGGCAGCTCATCGACATCCTGCTCGGCAAGCAGACCGACCGGGTGCGCCAGCACCGGCACGACGAGCTGAGCACCTTCGGCATCGGCACCGAGCTCGGCGAGCAGGAGTGGCGGGGCGTCGTGCGGCAGCTGCTCGCCCAGGGTCTGCTCGCGGTGAGCGGCGACGGCTACGGCACGCTCGGCATCACCGACGCGTCGGGCGCCGTGCTGCAGGGCGAGCGCACCGTGAAGCTGCGGCGCGAGCCGGAGCGCACGGCGCGCACCAAGAAGCGCTCGGTCGCCGCGGAACTGCCGGATGACGCCCGCGATCTGTTCGAGAGGCTGCGCGAGTGGCGCGCCGGCGTCGCCCGCGAACAGGGCGTTCCCGCCTACGTCGTCTTCGGGGATGCGACCCTGCGCGGCATCGCCGTCACCCGACCCGCATCCCGCGACGAACTCGCGACGATCAGCGGGGTCGGCGAGAAGAAACTGGAGAGCTACGGGGACGGCGTTCTCGCGCTCGTCAACCCGTCGGAGTGAGGCGCATCGGGGCGCTACGGTGAGCGACATGACCGACGCCCCCTCCCGCTCCGCCGGCGACATCGCCGCGGGCGTGGCGCTCATCGCGATCCCGTGGATCACGACACTGCTCAAGTTCGTGGCGGCGGGGTGGTTCCTGCTGTTCTACGCGATGGGCCTGGCCCTGTTCGTGCCGCTGTACGTGCTGGTCATCGTGATCGCGATCACCGGCTTCCTGCGGCGGCGTGCCGCGTTCGCGTTCGCCGGCGCCGGTCGGGTGCGCGCCTGGATCGCGGCGTGGTTGCATCCGCTCGCCTTCCTCGCCGCGACGGCGGTGCTGGTCGACGGCGGCGACGACGGGTCGTGGACCTCCCCGATCGCGGTGATCCTCGGTCTGCCGACCAACTCCGACTTCGCGAACGCGGCCAACGTCGCCTTCGCCCCGCTCTGCGTGGTGTCGGCGGCCGCTCTGGTCTGGCTCGTGGTGGAGTGGATCATCGCGCTGCGGGCGCGGTCCCGCGCCGCGGGGCCGGCCTACGGCGCGTCGACGGAGGGGATGGCGCTGTGACGTTCAACGACGACGCGAACATCAAGGGCGGTCGGGTCAGCAAGCGCGGCCGCAACGCGGCGATCGGCGTCGGCGGAGGCGGGCTCGGCATCGTCGCGCTGTTCCTGGTGTCGCAGCTGCTCGGCTTCGACGTGACGCAGTTCATCGACCCGTCGACCCTGGGCGGTGGGGGGACCACCACCGAGGAGGAGTCGCTCGACCAGTGCCAGACGGGCGAGGACGCGAACGAGGACATCGACTGCCGCATGCAGGGCGCGGCGACCGCGCTCGACGTGTTCTGGGAGGACACCCTGCAGGGCTACACCGCCCCGTCGATGGTCATCTTCGAGGGCGCGACGAGCACCGGATGCGGCAGCGCGACGAGCGCGGTCGGCCCGTTCTACTGCCCGCCCGACCAGACCGTCTACATCGACACCTCCTTCTACGACCAGCTGCGCACCCAGTTCGGCGCCTCGGGCGGTCCGCTGGCGCAGCTCTACGTGGTGGCGCACGAGTGGGGTCACCACGTGCAGAACATCGCCGGGATCATGGACGGCCTCAACCTGCAGCAGTCGGGCCCGTCGTCCGACGGCGTGCGCCTCGAACTGCAGGCCGACTGCTTCGCCGGCGCCTGGGTGGCGGCGGCGAGCACGACGACGGATGCCGGTGGCGAGCCGTTCCTCGAGACGCCGACGCAGACCCAGATCGACGACGCGCTCAACGCCGCGGCCGCCGTGGGCGACGACAACATCCAGGAGTCGACGACCGGGCAGGTGCATCCGGAGACCTGGACGCACGGGTCGAGCGATTCTCGTCAGAAGTGGTTCATGGTCGGCTACACGCAGGGCGTCAACGCCTGCGACACCTTCGGGGCGGCCGCCGGCGACCTCTGATCCGCGGATGCACCGACTGTGGGTCGCGCACAGGATGATCCCAGGCGGGTTGTCAGGCATCCACAACGCTCAGGGGGTCGGATGCGGGGCCGTTTGTCGCCGCGGACGACGTTCGGGCGGGCGGCATCCGCGCGTCGTAGCGTGAGAGCGACTTCAGGGAGGACGCCATGACCGACGTCGCGAACCGCCCCGACACCGCCGACATCGACGTGGACACGGCGGCGCTCGGAGAACTGCTGCTCGGCCGCTGGAAGGACGTGCGGCTCGCCTCGCGCGAACGCGTCGCCGACCGCCGGTTCCAGCGCGAGCCGGGCCTCGGCATGGACGCGCACCGCGAGCGCGTGCTCGGGCAGCTGAAGCTGCTCGTCGACGACGGCGCCGTGCAGCGCGCGTTCCCGAAGGCCTACGGCGGGCACGACGACCACGGCGGCAACCTCGCCCAGTTCGAGGAGCTGGTGCTCGCCGACCCGTCGCTGCAGATCAAATCGGGCGTGCAGTGGGGTCTCTTCGGGGCCGCGATCCTGCACCTCGGCACCGAGCGCCACCACGAGCAGTTCCTGCCCGGCGCGATCAGCCTCGCCGTCCCCGGCGCCTTCGCCATGACCGAGACGGGGCACGGCTCCGACGTGGCCGCGATCGGCACGACGGCGACCTACGACCCCGAGACCGACGAGTTCGTCATCGACACCCCGTTCCGCGCCGCGTGGAAGGACTACCTCGGCAACGCCGCCCTGCACGGGCAGGCGGCCGTCGTGTTCGCGCAGCTGATCGTGGCCGGCGAGAACCACGGCGTGCACGCGCTGTACGTGCCGATCCGCGACGGCGAGCAGTTCCTGCCCGGCGTCGGCGGCGAAGACGACGGACTCAAGGGCGGACTCAACGGCATCGACAACGGCCGCCTGCACTTCACCGGCGTGCGGGTGCCGCGCACCAACCTGCTCAACCGCTACGGCGACGTCGACGAGAACGGTGTCTACTCGTCGCCGATCGAGAGCCCCGGTCGTCGGTTCTTCACGATGCTCGGCACGCTCGTGCAGGGTCGCGTGTCGCTGGATGGCGCGGTCACCGTCGCCAGCAAGGCGGCGCTGACCATCGCCATCCGCTACGCCGACGAGCGGCGGCAGTTCTCGGACGGCGAGGGCCGCCCCGAGGTGGTGCTGCTCGACTATCAGCGCCACCAGCGGCGGCTGCTGCCCGCGCTCGCCACGACCTATGCGATGTCGTTCGCGCACGAGGAGCTGCTCGCCGAGTTTGACGCGGTGTTCTCCGGCGACCAGGACACGGATGCCGACCGCCAGGCGCTCGAGACCCACGCCGCGGCGCTGAAGCCGTTCTCGACCTGGGCGGCGCTCGACATCATCCAGGAGTGCCGCGAGGCGTGCGGCGGGCAGGGCTTCCTCGCCGAGAACCGGTTCACCGGGCTGCGCGCCGACCTCGACATCTACGCCACCTTCGAGGGTGACAACAACGTGCTGCTCCAGCTCGTCGCGAAGCGGCTGATCGGCGACTACGCGAAGAAGTTCAAGAACGCCGACGGCGCCGCCATCGCCGGGCTCGTCGCCGAGCAGGTGGGCGAGGTCGCGCTCAACCGTTCCGGGCTGCGCGCGTTCGGGCAGAGCCTGGTCGACTTCGGGTCGACGGCGCGCTCGATCGGCTACGTGCGCGGCGCGGACGCCCAGCGCCAGCTGCTCACCGACCGCGTCGAGACGATGGTCGCCGAGATCGCCGGGCGGATGCGCGGCGTCGCCAGGCTGTCGCCCGCCGAGGCCGCGGAGCTGTTCAACGCCAACCAGAACGAGCTGATCGAGGCCGCCTACGCGCACGCCGAGCTGCTCGAGTGGGAGGCGTTCACCACGGGCATCGAGGAGATCGAACACGAGGGCACGAAGCAGGTGCTCACCTGGCTGCGCGACCTGTTCGGCTTCACGCTGATCGAGAAGCACATGGCCTGGTACCTCATCCACGGCCGCATCTCGACGTTCCGCGCGACGGCGATCACCGACTACATCGACGACCGGCTGCTGCCGCGGCTGCGTCCGCACGCCCGGGCGCTGGTCGACGCGTTCGGGTTTGCTCCCGAGCACCTGCGTGCGCCGATCGCGACCGGCGTCGAGGCGGAGCGCCAGGAGGAGGCCCGCCGCCACGCCGAGCGCTGAGCCCGCGGCGGGCGGCGCGATCGCGGCGCGACGAGTCGGGCCGGATCGGGTCAGTGGACGGTGGGCCGGGCTCCGGCGCGGTGCTGGGCCGTCTGCAGCACCCAGAACACGCAGAACAGCCCGAGCGCGACGAACTCGGTCACGAGCACCGGGGGCACCACGAAGGCGAAGTCGGTCGTGATCGCCACCGCGAAGATCGCGAGGTCGACGACGAGCACCCCCGCGATCACCGCGTAGGCGACCTGCATCCAGCGCGGCGGCGGTTCGTCGCCCGGACGCTCGACGGCCCGCCACACCCGCGGCACGGCGTTGCTGACCACGACGATCGCGATGAGCAGGAAGAACACGATCGTCGCGACCACGTGGCCGTAGGCGATCACCGCGTCGCGGGCGATCAGCCAGGTGACGAGCACCGTCGCGAGCACGGCCCCGCCGACGCCCAGCGAGCCGACGACTCCCACCGAGATACGCCCGGTGCGGCGGCCCTCGAGCACGGAGATGGCCGCAGCCGTCAGCAGGGCCCCCGCCCCGAACACGAGGTAGGCGGCGATCCCGTTGCCGATGTCGGCGTGCACGATCGACGGCACGCAGCGGGCGGGCGCACAGTCCACTTCGAGCCCGGGGATCTCGTCGGCGCCGATCGGCGTCGGGATGATGGCGATGAGCGGGGCGAACAGGGCGGCGGCGTCGAGGAGCGCTCGCGGTGCTCCGCGCCCCGAGAGGGCGAGCATCCCGATCGCGGCCGCGAAGAGCGCCCCGACGAAGGCGTTGCGCGCGGGCGAGTAGTAGTACGCGCTGATCGATCCGAGCACCCCGTCGGTGATGCTCGCCACGACGACCCCGGTTCCGAGCACCACGACGGTGCCCGCGATCGCGAGACGCAGGTAGCGGTAGGTGCGCTGCAGCGACTGGTCGGGCGGCGGCGCGGCGACGCGGGCGACGACCTTCATGCCGCCGACGCTAGCGGCGCGGGCGCCATCCGGTCAGCGCCCGATCGCGTGTCCGCGGAACGCGCCGACGATGCCGATCACCCCACCGACCAGCACGAGACCGACGACGAGCAGCCCGTCACCGGAGAACAGGCGCGCGCGGAGTGTCGGGAAGAAGGCCGATGCCGGACCGACGAGGGTCTGCGCGGTCGAACCGGCGATCCAGCACACCGCCCCCAGCAGCACGGCGGCGGCCAGGATGCCGACGAGCGGCCAGCGTCCCTCCCGCGGCGCGCTACCGGCGCCCTTCGCGTAGAGGAGCCCGCCGACGCCACCGATGGCGATCCCCCCGACGACGGTCAGGTAAATGGGGATGTACCCGGCGAGCAGCGCGCCGGCGATCGCGAGCACGACGCCGGCAAGCGGGATGGTCGCGGCGGCGAAGAGCAGCCCGCGGCGCACGTCCTCGACGGGAGGTGGGGTGGTCGGTGTCGGCTCGGCCGTCGGTTCGGTGACCTCGTCACTCATGGGTGCCCCTCTCCTCGGAAGTCGATCAGAGCTCACGATAGTGGGCGCGTGAGGTGCTTCGGAGAGGGTGGTGGAGTCGCCGGAGGCCATGACGCGTTCGGCGATGCGGGCGTCCATCTGCACGTCGACGACGTGCCGGTCGCGGCGGCTGGTGCCGATGGCCGGGGTCCTCTCGGTGGAGGGCAGCCCGGCCGCTGCTGGTGGTGATGCTAGTCGACCGCTCCGGCACCGAAGAGCATGAGCGCGTCCTCCACGCTGTCCCCAAAGCCGAGTACCTCGGGCAGCTCGCCGGGTGGCACGCGCGCAGCCATGAAGTAGCCGGCGACGGGGACGATTGTGCCGAGCATCGTCTCGAATGCATACCCGAGGGCGACGATCCAGGTGCCGTCGCTAACGGGGTGCGCGGTGAGGGAGCCGACGACGATCGGCACCCGATTTTCGTCACTCACCGCGCACCCCGCTCATGCGGTCGAGGGTCAGAATCCGACGGCTTCGACGCCGTACTCGGCCTGCTCGTCGGTGAAGCCCTCGAACTTCAGCTGGTCGATGAGGCCCTGGCGGGAGAAGGTGGTGAAGTCGAGGTAGTCCTGGGCGGAGATCGCGGCCTGCTCGTTCCAGTCGACGTTGAGGTAGTCGACGGCGAACGTGGCCTCGTCGGTGGTGAAGCCCTCGAACTCGAGCTGGTCGATGAGGCCGGTGCGTGAGAACGCGGTGAATGCGAGGTACGACTCGGCTGAGCCGACGGCCTGCTGCTGGCCGAGCGTCATGGCGGGTTCGGGCTCAGTGGTGGGCTCGATCGTCGCTTCGCGTTCTGTCTCGGCTTCGGCAGTGACTTGTGGCGTGAGCGGCTGCACGCTCGACGAGTTCCCAAGGCCGGCGGCGACCGCGGCGAGCATGATCGCGCCAGTCAGGAATGCGAGTCCGCCGCCGATGATGCCGACGATGGACATCCACGCCGGGGGGCGCTTGGTGATGAGGGCGATCAGGGCGATGACCGCGGCGGCGAGGCCGAGCAGCATCCCGAGAATCGGGACGAGGCCGGTGAGGAAGGCCACGATGCCTCCGATGAGCGCGACGATGGCCAGCGGGTGTGCCGGGCGCTGCTGTGCGGCGGGAGGGGGTGTGGGGGTGGAGGCGGGAGCGGAGGTGGTGGGCTCGCTCATTTATGGGATCCTCTCAGGTTGGTTGCCTGCGAGGGTAGCGGCGGCGGGTGTCGGATGGCGACCCCATGATGGGCGCCATGCTGACCGACCTCGAGCACCAGATCCGGAAGTTCGCCGATCAGTATGCGGACCTCACCCGCGTGGAAGGGCCGATCCGGGAGACGTTCGGGTGGCGGCCGGTGGCGTACCACGCACGCCTGTTGCGGCTAATTGACGAGCGCCGTGTGATTCGGGAGTACCGATGCTCTCCTACCGGCTGCGGCGTCTGCGAGAGGCGTCGCGCCGGGCGCGGGGAGTCGGTGTGCGTCGAACAGCTCCCGGCGGAACGGCCGCCTGGGCTACGCCTTCGGCTGCACCGACCGCGCGCGAGGCGGGCCGAAAACGGCGAAACCCCCGGATTTGCGGGGGTTTCTCGGTGGCTCCGACCGGCGTCGATCCGGTGACCTTTCGATTTTCAGTCGAACGCTCTACCAACTGAGCTACAGAGCCTCGGGGACGGTGGAGCGTCCCCGATGGACCGAGAGCCTCCCCTGAGGAAGGCTCCCACTCCGCGACCCTGACGGGACTTGAACCCGCGACCTCCGCCGTGACAGGGCGGCACGCTAACCAACTGCGCCACAGGGCCTTGCTTGTGTGTTACATCGTAGTCGTGACCCCAACGGGATTCGAACCCGTGCTGCCGCCGTGAAAGGGCGGTGTCCTAGGCCGCTAAACGATGGGGCCGTGTGCGACTCGCCGAAGCTCGTCGCGCAACAACCGACGGTCAAGCATAGGGCGGCGATGCGTTTCGCGCCAATCCGGGCCGGATGCGGTCGGCGGGCCTGCGACGGCGCGCCTCCCGGTAGCTGGGCATCCGCCGATTAGTTTCAACCTGGCGTCGAGACTTTGTGGCGCCTGTTGTTACAGTGACCGATGTGGCTGCTGTGGTGGCCGAACGGGGGAACATGCTGCGCCGGACCGGGATGCGGACCGCGACGACCGTGCGGGGAACGACCGCGCGGCGCACGCGCGCGCTCGCCATCCGCCTCGCCGGCGCGCTCGCCGCCTCGTCCCTCGTCGCCGTCGGGGTGCTCACCCCTGCCCCCTCCGCGATCGCGGCCCAGACCGCCGACTTCCCGAGCTGGGAAGAGGTGCTGCAGGCACAGCGCGCCGAGTCGAGCGCGAAGGCGCTGCAGCGGCAGCTCGAGTCGTCGCTCTCGTCGCTGCAGGCCGAGGTGGATCGCACCAACGCGGAGCTCGAGGAGAAGGGCCGCATCTACGCGGAGGCCCAGGAGGCCTACGACGAGCAGGCCTACATCACCGAGCAGCTCGCCCAGCAGGCCGCCGACGCGCAGGAGCAGGCCGACGAGGCGAAGACCACCGCCGCCCGACTGCTCGCCGAGATGAGCAAGCAGGGCTCGAGCGACATGACCGCCCAGCTGCTGACCGAGCCGGGCTCGCCCGACGGGATGCTCTACCGGCTCGAGACGGCGCGCATCCTCACCGAGCGCTACGACGACGTCTACGACGAGGCGCTGCGTCTGCAGAACACCGCCGACTCGCTCGCCGACCAGGCGCAGGTCGCCCAGGACCGCCTCGCCGAGCTCAAGATCATCGCCGAGGAGGCGTTCGAGGCGGCCCAGGCCGCGCAGCAGGCGGCGCAGGCGGAGCTCGACCAGGCGCAGTCCGACATCGCCCGGCTCGAGGCGCAGATCGCGGTGCTCGCCGAGCAGCGGGCCGCGACCATCGAGGACTACAACGCGGGCATCCGCGCGCAGTGGGGCGACGGAGCCGAGGGGCAGATCAGCGCCAGCGGGTGGGCGCGCCCCGTCGCCGGGTACATCTCCAGCGGGTACGGATGGCGCATCCACCCCATCTCCGGCGCGAGCGCCTTCCACAACGGCACCGACGTCGCCGGCCAGGGCTGCGGCGCCAGCATCCGGGCCGCGCACGGCGGCACCGTCACCTACGCGGGCTACAACGGCGGACTCGGCTACTACGTGCAGATCGACCACGGCGACGGCACCTCGAGCGGCTACGGGCACATCATGTCCGGCGGCATCGGGGTGCACGTCGGGCAAAGCGTCGGACCGGGTCAGCAGATCGCGCGGGTCGGCACCACCGGCTACTCCACCGGATGCCACCTGCACTTCATCATCCGCGTGAACGGGAACACCACGGACCCGGTCTCGTATCTGCGCAACCAGGGGATTACGCTGGGCTGAGTCCAGGGGGACGACGCGGGGGGCGCGCATGGGTTCGACAGACGGACGACGTCGGCGACGGGGAGTCGTGCTGGCCGCCGCCATGCCCGCCGCCGTCGCGATCGCGGTGACCTCGTCGACCGCCGCCGTAGCCGTGCGCGCGGACGACTACCCCACCTGGGACGAGGTGGAGGCCGCGCGGGCTGACCAGGCCAGCGCGCAGGCCGAGATCGCCCGCATCGAGGGGATCCTCATCCGGCTGGAGCAGGAGGCCCAGCAGCTGGGCACCGAGGCGCTCGTCGCCGGCGAGGCCTACGCCCGCGCCCAGGACGACCTCGCCGACGCCACCGCGCGGCTCGAGCGCATCCGCGAGCAGTCCGCCGCGGCGCAGGCGCGCGCCGACGAGTCGGAGCAGCGCGTCGCCGCCCTCGTGGCGCAGCTCGCGCGCGACGGCGGCGGCGACATCAGCGTCGGCCTGCTGCTCAGCTCGTCCGACGACGCCGACTCGCTGCTCGCCCGCCTCGACACGATGGGCCGCATCGGTGACTCGTCGGCCGCGCTGCTCGAGCGCGCCATCTACGACAAGAAGGTGGCCGAGGCGCTCGCCCAGGACGCCGCCGTCGCCGAGACCGAGCGGGTGCGGCTCGCGGGTCTCGCCGCCGAGGCGCTCGCCCAGGCGGAGGAGGCGGCCGTCGCCGCCGAACAGGCCGCCGCCGCCCAGCGCGACGACCTCTCGCGGATGTACGCGCAGCTCGCCGCCCTCAAGGGCACCACCGCCGAGACCGAGCAGGCATACTACGAGGGGCTCGCCCCGGCGACCCAGACGGCGCCCACGACCCCGACCACACCCACCTCGCCCACGACACCGAGTCCGTCGCCGAGCGCCACCTCGACCCCGACCCCGTCGAGCAGCCCGAGCGCGCCGTCGACCCCGACCGAACCCAGCACCCCGCCGGCGACGAGCAAGGTCGAGACCGCGATCGCCTACGCCGAGGCGCAACTCGGCGAGCCGTACCAGTTCGGCGGGGCGGGGCCGAGCTCGTGGGACTGCTCCGGACTCACCAAGCAGAGCTACGCCGCCGCCGGGGTCTACATCGGCACCCACTCGGTGTCGAACCAGTACGCGACCATGTCGTCGCAGGGCCGGCTCGTACCCACCTCGCAGCTGCAGCGCGGCGACCTGCTGTTCTACGGCACGGGGGGCAGCAGCTCGTCGCTGTACCACGTGGCCATCTACCTCGGGAACGGGCAGATGATCGAGGCGCCGCGCCCCGGCGCCAACGTGCGCATCGTGTCCATCCGCTACGGCGACCTCGCCGCGTACGCGGGGCGTCCGGCCTGAGGTCGTTTGCCCCGCCGCCCCGGAGCGGTCAGGATGCTGCTGTGCCCCGCATCCTGCTGCTCCCCGTCGCCGCGAGCGCGCTGCTCCTGACCGCGTGCGTCGGTGCGGCGCCGACGCCGACCCCGGATGCGACCGCCACCCGGTCGTCCGACGTCACCGCCGAGCCGACCCCCGAGCCCACGCCGATCACCGTCGGCCAGCTCCCCGCCGGCGCGTTCCTGCAGGCGAGCGTGACCGCGGTCGCCGCCGACGGATCGGAGCTGCGCATCCAGGTCACCGTGCGCCCGCCGCGCTCCGGCGCGGCCGCCGACGAGCAGCTGCAGGCGGTGCTCGAGGCATGCCCGAACACGGTCGCCTCGCAGCTCGACGTGTTCCCCGGCATGGAGCCCACCGGGGTCGTCGTGTCGGAGATCGTCGCCACCGGCGACTGGCCCGCCGACGAGGCGGTCGGCATCTCGGCCGGCGCGTTCATCGCCAACCTCGGCGTGGGCGACGTCATGGCGCCGGCGGACGACCCCGAAACCGGATTCGGCTGCACCATCCCGGCGCTGCTCGGACCGGGGCAGGCGGAGACCTACAGCCTGCTGCTCGGCGACCCGGCCGTGCCCGACGCCCAGGACGTGCAGGAGGCCGTCGCGCGCGGCGTGTTCGGCGTGCAGGAGTCGCCGTTCGGCGGCTCGGAGGTCACCTGGCGCGACTGCATCGTGCAGCTGGGCCCGACCGCGGAGCGGCTCATGTCGACCTGGTATCCGCCGGCCGAGTGGGGCCGCGGCTGCCTCGTCGGCCACGGCGGCGGCGCGTAGCCGCCCCGGCGGATCGCCGCACCCAACGGCGCGGATCGCGCGCCGAGCGAGGCCGGGCTCAGCCCGGGTAGGCCTCGATGCCGGCGTGGATGACGGCCTCGGCGTCGGCGGCGGTGCCCCAGCCCTCGGTCTTCACCCACTTGCCCGGCTCGAGATCCTTGTAGTGCTCGAAGAAGTGCTCGATCTCCTTGCGGGTGAACTCCGGGATGTCCTCGACGTCCTGGATGTGGTCCCAGCGCGGGTCCTTCGCGACGACGCCGACGACCTTCGCGTCGCTGCCGCCGTCGTCGGTCATGTTGAACACGCCCACCGGACGCACGTTCACGCCGGCACCCGGAACGATCGGGAAGTCGAGCAGCAGCAGCAGGTCGACGGGGTCGCCGTCGAGCCCCAGCGTGTGCTCGAAGAAGCCGTAGTTCGTCGGGTACTCGAACGACGTGTAGAGCACGCGGTCGAGCTGCACCCGCCCCGTCTCGTGGTCGACCTCGTACTTCACGCGGCTGCCGCGGGGGATCTCGATGACGGCGGGGTAGACGGCCATGGGCGCGGTGCTCCTCGGGGTCCGGGGCGATGGGGCGGGATGCCGCACTAACGTTAGTCGATGCCCGAGCGGCCCCGACTGACGCCCGCGATCGCCGACGTGCGCCGCGCGGTCCGCGCCGCGCTCCCCGACACCGGCCCCGCGGACCGCCCCGACGGCGCCCCCGCCGGACTCGTGCTCGTCGCCCTCTCCGGCGGCCCCGACTCGCTCGCGCTCGCCGCCGCCGCCGCCTTCGAGGCGCCCCGCGCCGGTCTTCGTGCCGGCGCGGTCGTCGTCGACCACGCACTCCAGCCCGGGTCGGCCGACGTCGCCGGGCGCGCCGCCGCACAGGCGCGGGACCTCGGACTCGACCCCGTGCTGATCGAGCGAGTCGACGTCGGGCCCGACGGCGGACCCGAAGGCGCGGCGCGGGCGGCGCGGTACGCCGCGCTCGACCGCGTCGCCGCCGACCGGGGGGCGCTCGCCGTGCTGCTCGGGCACACCCTCGACGACCAGGCCGAGACCGTGCTGCTCGCCCTCGCGCGCGGCTCCGGCCCCGGGTCGCTGCGCGGGATGGCGCCCGAGTCGGGCCGCTACCGGCGGCCCCTGCTCGGCATCCGCCGCGCCACCACGATCGCCGCCTGCGCCGACGCCGGACTCGAGCCGTGGGACGACCCGTGGAACGCCGACCCCGCCTACGCCCGGGCCCGGGTGCGGGCCGCCGTGCTCCCCGTGCTCGAAGCCGAGCTCGGGCCGGGCATCGCCGAGGCGCTCGCCCGCACCGCCGAGCTGCTCGCGGAGGACGCCGACGCGCTCGACGCCTTCGCCGACGAGGTGGCGGAGGACCTCGCCGAGCACGTGCCGGGCGGCATCGCGCTGCCGGTCGCCGCGCTCGCCGCCAACCCGCCCGCACTCCGGCAGCGGCTCGTGCGTCTCGCCGTGCGCGCCGAGTTCGGGGTGTCGCTGAGCCGCGCGCAGACGCTCGCCGTGACCCGGCTGGTGACCGACTGGCACGGGCAGGACGGACCCGATCTGCCGGGCGTTATCGTGGACAGGCGGGCCGGGATGATCGAGTTCCGGGCGCGCTGAGGAGGGCATCCGTGGACCTGGACGACGTGGCCGACGACCTGGCGGAGGTGCTCTACACCGAGCAGCAGATCCACGACCGCATCGCCGAGATGTGCCGTGAGATCGAGGCCGACTACGCCGGGCGCGACCTGCTGCTGGTCGGCGTGCTCAAGGGCGCCGTCATGGTGATGGCCGACCTCGCCCGCGAGCTGAAGCGCGACGTCGAGACCGACTGGATGGCGACCTCGTCGTACGGGTCGAGCACCGAGTCGAGCGGCGTCGTGCGCATCGTCAAAGACCTCGACACCGACATCGCGGGCCGCCACGTGCTGATCGTGGAGGACATCGTCGACTCCGGGCTCACCCTCTCCTGGCTGCGCAGCAACCTCGAGAGCCGCGGCCCGGCCTCGCTCGAGATCTGCGCGCTGCTGCGCAAGCCGGAGGCGGCGAAGGTCGACATCGACGCCCGCTACGTCGGCTACGAGATCCCCAACGCGTTCGTCGTCGGCTACGGCCTCGACTACGCCGAGCGCTACCGCAACCTGCGCGGCATCGGCGTGCTCGCGCCGCACATCTACTCCTAGCGGCCGGCTCACGTCACGCGGGCAGGTTCCTCGGTGCCGCGGGCGGATGCCGGGATCCGGTTTCCGGCCATCGGGACGCCCGCTTCCCTCCCACTCCGCCCCCGGCGAACATCCAGGGGTGGCATAGCTGCGCCGGGGTAGCCTGGCAGTCACTTTCCGGCAAGGAACCCCATGAACTTCAAGCGCATCTTCCGAGGCCCGTTCGTCTGGATCGTCCTCGGCGCCGTCATCCTGTTCTTCGGCATCCAGTTCCTGCTGCAGTCCTCCGGGTTCCGCGAGATCACCACGCAGCAGGGTCTCGAGCTCCTCGACGGCAGCACGGTCGACGAGGTCAACATCGTCGACGGCGAGCAGCGGGTCGACCTGACCCTGTCGGAGGCCTACGTCGACGACGAGGTCGAGTACGGCACGCAGGTGCAGTTCTACTACGTCGCCCCCCGCGGGGCCGAGGTGGTCGAGGCGATCACCGCGAGCGGCGCCACCTTCGACGACGAGGTGCCGCAGACCAACTGGTTCCTCAACCTGATCGGCATCCTCTTCCCGTTCCTGCTGATCGGTCTCATCTTCTGGCTGCTGTTCACGAGCATGCAGGGCGGCGGCAGCCGCGTGATGCAGTTCGGCAAGTCGAAGGCGAAGCTGGTCAGCAAGGAGACCCCGCAGGTCACCTTCGCCGACGTCGCCGGCTCGGAGGAGGCCGTCGAGGAGCTGCACGAGATCAAGGAGTTCCTGCAGGATCCGGCCAAGTTCCAGGCGGTCGGCGCCCGAATCCCGAAGGGCGTGCTGCTCTACGGTCCTCCCGGAACCGGCAAGACCCTGCTCGCCCGCGCCGTCGCCGGTGAGGCCGGCGTGCCGTTCTACTCGATCTCCGGCTCCGACTTCGTCGAGATGTTCGTCGGCGTCGGCGCGAGCCGCGTTCGCGACCTGTTCGAGCAGGCGAAGCAGAACTCGCCGGCCATCATCTTCGTCGACGAGATCGACGCCGTCGGCCGCCACCGCGGCGCCGGCATGGGCGGCGGCCACGACGAGCGGGAGCAGACGCTCAACCAGCTGCTCGTCGAGATGGACGGCTTCGACGTCAAGACCAACGTCATCCTGATCGCCGCGACGAACCGCCCCGACATCCTCGACCCCGCCCTTCTGCGCCCCGGCCGCTTCGACCGCCAGGTGGCCGTCGACGCGCCCGACCTCAAGGGCCGGGAGAAGATCCTCGAGGTGCACGCCAAGGGCAAGCCGATGGCCAAGGGGGTCGACCTCGCGGTGCTGGCGCGCAAGACGCCGGGGTTCACCGGCGCCGACCTGGCCAACGTGCTCAACGAGGCCGCCCTGCTCACCGCCCGCAGCAACGCGCAGCTGATCGACAACCGCGCGCTCGACGAGGCGGTCGACCGCGTCATGGCCGGACCGCAGCGCCGCACCCGGGTGATGAAGGACAAGGAGAAGCTCATCACCGCGTACCACGAGGGCGGACACGCGCTCGCGGCGGCGGCGATGCGGCACACCGACCCGGTCACCAAGGTCACGATCCTTCCCCGCGGCCGCGCGCTCGGCTACACGATGGTGCTGCCGCTGGAGGACAAGTACTCGGTCACCCGCAACGAGCTGCTCGACCAGCTCGCCTACGCGATGGGCGGCCGCGTCGCCGAGGAGATCGTCTTCCACGACCCGACCACCGGGGCGTCGAACGACATCGAGAAGGCCACCGGCATCGCGCGCAAGATGGTGACCGAATACGGGATGTCGTCCGACATCGGCGCCGTGAAGCTCGGCGCGAGCAGCGGCGAGGTCTTCCTCGGCCGCGATATGGGCCACCAGCGCGACTACTCCGAGGAGATCGCCGAGAAGGTCGACGTCGAGGTGCGGGGGCTCATCGAGCAGGCGCACGACGAGGCCTGGACGGTGCTCACCGAGAACCGCGACATCCTCGACGCGCTCGCCCGCGAGCTGCTCGAGAAGGAGACCCTCGACCACGATCAGCTCGCCGCGATCTTCGCCGACGTGAAGCGGCTCGACGAGCGTCCGCTGTGGCGCTCCAGCGAGCGCCACCCGGTCAGCGACCTGCCGCCGATCGAGATCCCGGCGAAGGCCCCGGTCGACCCGGGGCTCTCCGACGGCGGCGTCGACTCGGAGACCCCCACGCGCCCGAAGCGCACCACCCGGCCGCGCAAGTCGCCGGGCATCGCCACCGCCTAGCCCGATGCCGATCGACAGTGGCCGCGTCGAGGACGCCGTGACCGAACTGCTGCTCGCCATCGGCGAGGACCCGGCGCGTCCGGGTCTGGCGGAGACGCCGCGTCGCGTCGCCGACTCGTTCGCCGAGTACTTCGGCGGCGTCGGCGTCGACCCCGCGTCGGTGCTCGGCGACGGCCGCGATATGGAGGCCGACGCCGACGAGCTCGGCGAGCTGGTGCTGCTGCGCGA
>JBHIXX010000011.1:0-67377 GCA_041984585.1 Pseudolysinimonas sp.
CCAACGACCGCGACACCGACGACGGTGGCGTGCTCGACGGCGACGAGGTCACCGACGGCACCGAGCCCGTGGCCACCCCGTCCGACGACGCGCAGCCCGGCCCACCGCCGCACCGCGTCGGCCGCGGCGACGACGGCCGCGTGTCCGGGGACGACCGCATCGACACCGCCACGCAGGTCGCCGACTCGACCTTCGACGCGGCGACGGTGGCCATCCTCGCGCGCAGCGACGAGTTCGCGGACGCCCTGGCGTCCTCGGCCCTCGCCGAGATGTTGTGCGCCTCATCCAGCTCCGCCGCCTTCGCCCGGGCCTGCTCCTGCGCACTGCGCTTGAACTTGCGTGGGCGGGTGATGAAGTCGAGAAAGATGATGAGCTGGCCGAGGCCGATTCGCAGTGCCTTGATGAGCATCGTCGGTCATTCCTGCTGGAGTAGTGAAAAGGGCCGGCAGGGTACCCGAGTTGCCTGGCCTTGGCAGCGCCGGATATCGATTTGCCGGCGATTTTCCCCGCCTGGCGTTGGCGAGCCCGATCGCGGAGAGCGCCGGTCGCATCACGATCGAGGAGACCGAGAAGCAGCGCCGCATCGTGCTGACGCCCGACAACGGCGACGAGCCGTACGTCTACCCCGTGCTCAAGCGCGCGACGCTGCTGGTCGAGGACGGCCAGCACGTCGAGGTGGGTCAGCCGCTGCAGGTCGGCACGCTCGACCCCAAGGAGGTCATGCGCGTCCAGGGTGCCCGCGAGGTGCAGAAGTACCTCGTGAACGGCGTCCAGGGCGTGTACCGCTCGCAGGGTGTGTCGATCCACGACAAGCACATCGAGGTCATCGTGCGGCAGATGCTGCGCAAGATCACGGTGGTCGAGCACGGTGACACCGAGCTGCTCCCCGGCGAGCTGGTCGACCGGTCGCGCTACAACTCGATCAACCGCGCGTCGGTGACCGAGGGCAAGAAGCCGGCGTCGGGCCGCCAGGAGGTCATGGGCATCACCAAGGCATCGCTCGCGACCGAGTCGTGGCTGTCGGCCGCGTCGTTCCAGGAGACCACCCGGGTGCTCACCCAGGCGGCCATGGAGGGCAAGTCCGACCCGCTCGTCGGCCTCAAGGAGAACGTCATCATCGGTCAGCTCATCCCCGCGGGGACCGGGCTCAACCGGTACCGGAACGTCACCGTGGAGGCGACCGAGGAGGCGAAGGCGGAGCGCTACCCGAACCGCATCTTCACCGACGACGCGACCTTCAGCGAGGCGGACCTGTCGTTCGTCGACTTCGACTCGTTCTCGTCCGACGACTTCCAGCCGGGCACCTACAACTGAGATCGCAGCCTCTGAGTGGAGGGCCGCATCCCGTGAGGGGTGCGGCCCTCCGCCGTTTCCGGGCCGTGTTGCGGACGGGCCGCTAGGCTCGCAGCGAGCGCGCGGGCGCCGGCCCGCCGCATCCGCCTCGACTCCCGGAGGACACGACATGGCCCGCACGCCGGACGAGACGCCCAGCGAGACGCCCGCCGAGAGCGCGGATGCGAGCACCGACGCCGAGACCGTCGAGGCGGAGATCGTCGAGGAGCCCGCCCCCGCGAAGGAGGAGCCCGCCGAGCTGGTGGTCGACGAGGACGGCACCGTCAGCGAGGTCAGCGCCTCGGGCACGGGCACCATCCCGGGCACCGAGCAGCCGGGCGGCGAGCGCGTCGTCTACGTGACCGCGCCGATCCCGCCGAAGCGCCGCAGCAACCGCCTGGTCGGAGCGCTGCTGGCCCTCGTCGGCACCGCGGTCTTCGGCGCCGTCTACGCGCTCACCGCCGCGGTGATCGCCGCCGTGCTGTTCTCCGACGACTTCTTCGGCCCGGTGTTCGGCTCGTTCCTCAGCGACGCCGCGTTCTGGATCCCGATCCTGTTCTTCGCGCTCGGCTTCGTCGGGCTGACCGTGCTGCTCAACCGCGCCTCCTGGTGGCTGCACGTGCTGACCAGCCTGCTCGTCGCGGTGATCGTCTACTTCGGCATGATCGGGATGCTGCTGCTGGTCAACGGCGCCGTCGGCAGCGAGTCGGCCGGCGCCCTGTTCGGTCAGATCGCCGCCGCGCCGTACACGATCGCCGCGGCGCTGGTCGCGCGCGAGGTCTCGATCTGGGTCGGCTTCCTCATCGCCGCGCGGGGGCAGCGTCTGCGTCGCCGGAACGCGGAGACCCGGGCGGCGTGGGACGAGGAGCAGGCCCAGAAGCAGGCGGAGAAGGGCGAGACCGTTGGAGCCTCCGCCTCCTGAGCCGGTGCGCGGCGGCCGGCGGCGGTTCGAGCCGGTGCTCGGGCTTCTCGTCGCGGTCACCTGGGGCGCGACGGCGTTCGCCGTCTCGGGCCTGCTGAGCGTCGCGCTCGACCGCGACCTGCTCGCGGCGGAGGTGTACCGGCTCTACGGGCTCGGCGCCCTCGTCGTCGCCGGGGCGGTGGTCTGGGTCGCCGCAAGCGTCGGCGCCGCGTCGCCGCGCCCGTGGGTGGCCGCCGTGGCGGCATCCGCGGGCGTGTACTTCGCGTTCCTCGCCACCGGGCTGATCGCGAGCACGGCGGTGTTCGTCGAGGAGGCGACCAGTCCGTTCGTGCTGGCGAGCGCGGTGCTCGCCGCTGCCGCCGTGCTCGGGGCGGCCGCGCTGGTGCGGCGCCCGCCGCGCGACCCGCTCTGAGCCGGCCGCCGCGCTGAACCGCCGCGCGGGTGAGGCGTCGCCCGCCCGCCCGCCGCCCGCCGATCTGCCCCCCGATCGCGGGACTGCCCCCGCGCGCCCGGCCCGCCTAGCCTGTGAGGACGGCGGGGCTCCCGCCGTGGCGATCCCGATTCGGGGGGAACGGGATCGCGAGGAAGTGCCGCCTCGGGGGGAGGTCGCATGGCCTCCCTGTCCGAGATCCTGATCATCCGCGGCCTCGTGCCCATCGAGAGTCTCGACGCCGTGTCGTCGAACCCGAACGAGGATGAGGAGCACGTCCGCGACCTGGTGCAGGGCGGCGTCATCACCGAGAGCCAGGTCGCCTCGGCGCGCGCCGCGCAGCTCGGCCTGCCGTTCGTCGACCTGACCGAGTACCCGGTCGACCGCACCGCGCTCGCCCTCGTTCCCGCCGCGCTGCTGCGCCGCTACGAGGTGCTGCCGATCGCCCGGGACGGCGACCGGCTCATGCTCGCGATGGCCGACCCGCGCAACGTGCTGGCCATCGACGACGTGCGCGCCGCGGTGCGCATGCAGGTGCGCCCGGTCGTCGCCGAGCGCGGTGACCTGCGCAACGCCCTCGACCGCCTCGTGCGCTCCGACGGCGAGCTGAGCGAGCTCAGCGCCGCGATCATCGAGGAGTCGGAGCCGGGCCCCGGCGACCTCGTCCCGTTCGCCGAGCAGATCGAAGACGACGCGCCCATCGTGCGCTTCGTGAACCTGCTGATCAGCCAGGCCATCCAGGACCACGCCTCCGACATCCACATCGAGCCGGGCGAGCGCGACATGGCGGTGCGCTTCCGCATCGACGGCGTGCTGCACGAGGTGCAGCGGGCGCCGAAGAACATCCAGAACGGCGTCATCTCGCGGCTCAAGATCATGAGCGACATCGACATCGCCGAGCGCCGTCGCCCGCAGGACGGCCGGCTGTCGGTCATCCACGGGGGCAAGCAGATCGACCTCCGCGTCGCGACCCTGCCGACGGTGTTCGGCGAGAAGGTCGTCATGCGAATCCTCGACAACTCGATGACGAACCTCGGCATGGAGCAGCTGCGCCTGCTCGAGCGGAACGCCGCCGTCTTCCGCGAGTCGTACGTGAAGCCGTACGGGATGATCCTGGTCACCGGCCCGACCGGGTCGGGCAAGTCGACCACGCTCTACACGACGCTGCACGAGGTGTCGCGGCCCGAGATCAACGTCATCACCGTCGAGGACCCGGTCGAGTACCGCATCCCCGGCATCAACCAGGTGCAGGTCAACCCCAAGGCGGGCCTCACCTTCGCGAGCGCGCTGCGCAGCATCCTGCGCTCCGACCCGGATGTCGTGCTGCTCGGTGAGATCCGCGACCACGAGACGGCGCAGATCGCCATCGAGGCGGCGCTCACCGGTCACCTCGTGCTGAGCACCCTGCACACCAACGACGCCCCGAGCGCGGTCACCCGTCTCATCGAGATGGACATCGAGCCGTTCCTCGTCGGTTCGGCGCTCGACTGCGTCGTCGCCCAGCGTCTCGCGCGGCGGCTCTGCGACCGGTGCAAGCAGCCGTATCAGCCCGACCCGGCGGAGCTCACCGCGATGCGGCTCGGCTTCGATCCGAACCTGGGGGTGCCGATCCTGCACCGCCCGGTGGGCTGCCCGGCCTGCTCCAACACGGGGTACCGCGGCCGCATCGCCCTGCACGAGGTGATGCCGGTGACCGAGGACATCGAGCGCCTCGCGGTGCAGCGCGCGTCGAGCGCCGAGATCGCGCGCCTCGCGGTCGCGCAGGGGATGAGCACGCTCCGCCAGGACGGCTGGGCGAAGGCGATGCTCGGCTGGACGAGCGTCGACGAGATCTTGCGGGTGGTCGCATGAGCGAGCACCGCGCATCGGGGGAGGGGACCCGCGTGAACAAGCCCATCTACGAGATCCCGGTGAACGGCGAGCCCGCGGGCACGCCGGGAGCACCGTCGGCCGAGGACCCGCGCCTCCGGCCTCCCATGCCGCCGGGGTCGGCATCCGTCGATTATTCGCAACTGCCGCCCCCCGCGGTCATGCCCGACGGACAGCCGACCCCGGCATCCACCCCGAACCGCGCCCCCGAGGGGGGTGTGCCCGGCTCCGCGCCGGCGCCCGAGGGAGCGGTTCCGGGGTTCACTCCCGCGCCCGGGGGTGAGGGCGGGGCGATCCCCGGCTTCACGCCGGCGCCCGGCGGCGACTTCGCGGTGCCCGGGTTCACGCCCGCAGGGTCGTTCCTGCCGGTGCCCGAGTTCGAGGCGATGCCCGACATCCCGCTGATGCCGGCGCCCGGACGCTCGGCGCGCAAGGAGTTCGTGCCCGACGAGCACACCGAGGCGGCCCGCGCGCGGGTCGACGCCGACCTGCTCGCCGCGCTCGAGCACGTCGTGTCGGTCGGCGCGTCCGACCTGCACGTCTCGGCGGGCGCCGCGCCGATGGTGCGCGTCGACGGCGCGCTGCAGCCGGTCGAGGGGATGACGGTCTGGGACCGCGAGCGGGTCGCCGCGGCGCTCTACTCGGTGATGACCGACGAGCAGACCGCACGCTTCGACGAGGTGCTGGAACTCGACTTCGCGTTCACCCTCTCCGAGGACTCGCGTTTCCGCGTCAACTACTACCTGCAGCGCGGCGCCGTCGGCGCGGCGTTCCGACTGATCCCGACCGAGATCAAGCAGCTCGACCAGCTCGGCATCCCGGAGGCGGTCTCCGAGTTCGCGAAGCTGCCGCGCGGTCTGGTGCTCGTCACGGGTCCGACCGGGTCCGGCAAGTCGACGACCCTCGCGGCGCTGGTCGACCTGGTCAACCAGACCCGCAGCGACCACATCGTGACGGTCGAGGACCCGATCGAGTTCATGCACCAGAACAAGCGCTCGCTGGTGAATCAGCGCGAGGTCGGCAACGACACCCAGAGCTTCGCCAACGCGCTCAAGCACGTGCTGCGCCAGGACCCGGATGTGATCCTCATCGGCGAGCTCCGCGACCTGGAGACCATCTCGGTCGCGCTCACCGCGGCCGAGACCGGACACCTCGTCTTCGCGACGCTGCACACGCAGGACGCCGGCCAGACCATCGACCGCGTCATCGACGTGTTCCCGCCGCACCAGCAGGGGCAGGTGCGCACCCAGCTCGCGGCGACCCTGCAGGGCGTGGTGTGTCAGACGCTGGTGAAGCGCGCCGGCGGCGGCCGTGCCGTGGCGACGGAGATCCTACGCACCACCCCGGCGATCGCCAACCTGGTGCGTGAGGGCAAGACCTACCAGGTGCGCTCGGCCCTTCAGGCGGGGCGCGCGCAGGGGATGCACACCATGGACCAGCACCTCGCGGATCTGGTCAACAGCGGGCAGGTCGCCTACGGCGCCGCGCTGGAGAAGGTGCACGACCTCGAGGACTTCAAGCGGCTCGTGCACCGCACGGGCGACACCGACCCCGCGAACAACGCCCTGTTCGCGTCGCGGTACTGATCGGAGGCGACGATGTCGAACACGCTCACCTACGCCTACAAGGGCCGTGACGCCGGCGGGAAGCTGGTCAAGGGCAAGGTCGACGCGCCCAGCGAGGCGGCGGTCGTCAACCGGCTGCGCACGATGGGGCTGACCCCGATCGAGATCGCCCAGTCGGCGGCCGGCACCGGGCTGCAGATGGAGATCGGCGGCTCGCTCTTCGAGAAGAAGGTCAAGCTCAAGGACCTCGCCGTGATGTCGCGGCAGATGGCGACGATGGTCTCGTCGGGACTGTCTCTGCTCAAAGCGCTGACGATCCTGTCGGAGCAGACCGAGAACAAGCGGCTCGGTCGCGTGCTCGGGATCGTGCGCACGCAGGTGGAGGCCGGAGCCTCGCTCTCCGAGGCCCTCGGCAAGCACGCCGAGTTCCCGCCGATCATGGTGCACCTGGTGCGCGCCGGCGAGACCGGCGGGTTCCTCGAGACCTCGCTCGAGTCGGTGGCGGTGACCTTCGAGAAGGACGTCAGCCTGCGCCAGACCATCAAGTCGGCGCTGACCTATCCGGTCGTCGTGCTCTGTCTCGCCATCGTCGCGGTGATCGGCATGCTGCTGTTCGTGGTCCCCGTCTTCAAGGGGATGTTCGCCGATCTCGGCGGCGAGCTGCCGCTCCCGACGCAGATGCTGGTGACCCTGTCGGAGAACATGTGGTGGATCCTGCCGATCCTCGCGGTCGGCGGCGGGGTCTTCGCGTTCTGGTGGAGCAAGCACAAGCGCGACGACGCGGTGCGGGCGAAGGTCGACCCGCTGCGACTCAAGCTACCGGTCTTCGGCGACCTGTTCCGCAAGGTCGCCATCGCCCGCGTCACCCGCAACCTCGGGATGATGATCAAGTCGGGCGTGCCGATCCTGCAGGCGCTCGCGATCGTCGCCGACACCTCGAACAACTGGGTGCTCGAGCAGGCGCTGAAGAACGTGCAGGAGTCGGTGCGCGCCGGCCGCACGATCGCGCAGCCGCTCGCCGACGAGGCGGTGTTCCCGCCGATGGTCGTGCAGATGATCTCGGTCGGCGAGGACTCGGGTGCGCTGGAGCTCATGCTCGGCAAGATCGCCGACTTCTACGACGACGAGGTGGAGTCGACCACCAGTCAGCTGACGTCGCTGATCGAGCCGCTCATGATCGCCTTCATCGGCGTCGTGATCGGCGGCATCATCGCCGCGCTCTACATGCCGATGTTCTCGCTCTACGACCAGATCAGCGGCGCCTGAGCGCGCACCGGGGCCCCCGCACTGGGGGCGTGTTCTTCCCGGGTTCCCCCCGTTTACGGGATTTCGGAATCACGGGCCACAACTGAATATGGCTGATGGGGGGTCATTCATTGGGGGGCCGCCTGTCCAATTCCTCACAGAAACAGGATGGGAAAGAAAGAATGGTTGCAACGCTCAACCGCGTCATCGCGAAGCGTGACGCGCTCAACAAGGACGACAAGGGCTTCACGCTCATCGAGCTGCTCGTCGTCGTTCTGATCATCGGAATCCTGACCGCGATCGCCGTGCCGGTGTTCATCGGCCAGCAGGACCAGGCCAAGGACGCCGCCGCCAAGTCGGACCTCGGCGTCGCCAAGGTCGCGCTCGTGTCCTACTTCACGGCCAACCCGGCCGCCACCACGGTCACCGCGACCAACCTCGGCACCTACGGCTACGTGCAGTCGGCCGGTGTCGGCGAGGTCTCGATCGTCGGGGCCGCCACGTCGTCCAGCTTCTGCATCCAGGCGACGTCGGCCACCACCAAGGTGTTCAGCATCACCGCGAGCGGCGCGGTCACCGAGGCCGCCTGCCCGACCAGCTGATCGACGGCTGATCACGGGTGGGGCGTCGCTCGCGCGGCGCCCCACCCGACCGGCACCACCCGGTCGGCGACGCCGGCCGGTTCCCGCGATTCGAGAGGGGGGCTCGATCGTCATGTTCCATCGCATCGCCGAGCGCCTGCGCTCGGATTCCGGCTTCGGGCTGGTCGAGATCGTCATCTCGATGACCATGCTCGCGGCGCTCGCCGTCATGTTCCTGCCGATCCTCATCCAGGGGCTCAAGCAGGCGGCCGAGAACGCCACGCTCGCCACCGCGACCCAGCTCGTCACCGAGCAGGTGCGTCGCGCTCAGACCGCGAGCCCCTACTGCTCCGACGTCACCGCGCTCGCGGGCGTCGTCTCCGCGACCGACCCGCGCGAGATCCCGCTGCAGATGACCACGACGGTCGGCACCTGCCCCGCGGATGTCGGCACCGTCGACGTCGCGATCACCGTCGTGCGCACCGACACCGGCCAGACGCTCAGCACCGCCGAGACCCTGGTGCTGGTGGACTGATGCGCGCGCTGCGCCGCGACGGCGGCTTCACCCTCACCGAGATGATCGTCTCGGCGGCGCTGTTCTCGATGGTGTCGCTCGTCGCGGGCGGCATCCTGGTCGGCACGCTCTCCGCCCAGGAGTCGGTGAGCGCGGTCACGACGAGCACCACCGACGGCCAGCTCGCCGCCTCGTCGATCGACCAGGGCATCCGCAACTCCACCGGCTTCGAGCTGCTGCCCGCCGACGGCGGCGCCGACCAGATCCTGATCGCCCACGTCGCCGGCAGCGGCGCGACGCTCAGCTGGGCGTGCCGGGCGTGGTACTTCGACTCGGCCGGCGACGGCAGCATCCGCACCACCTCGGTGGCCAGCGGCACCCACATCAGCGCGCCGACGACCTCGCAGCTCTCCACCTGGGTGCTGCTCGCCGACGGCGTCGTGCCGCTCACCGGTTCCACCATCTTCTCGGAGGCGGGCGCGACGCTCAGCGTCGAGTTCGACTCCCTCGCGACCGGCAACCCGCCGATCGAGATCGCCTTCGCCACAGCACCGCTGGGCGGCGTGACGGGAGACACCGCATGCTTCTGACCCGCATCATGCGCCGCATCCGGCGCGAGGAGCACGGCGCCGCGATGGCCGCCGTGATCGGTCTCATGTCGTTCTCGCTGCTCACCTCGGCCCTGGTGGTCTCGAGCGTGATCACGTCGACCAGCTACACCACCACGGCGCGCGCCGGCATCGAGTCGCAGGCCGCGGCCGAGGCGGGCATCGCCGCGGCGCGGGCGGGTCTGATCGCCGGAACCTGCGCCGCCGAGGGCCACAGCTACGAGAGCCTCACTCCCGAGTTCCTGGCGACCATCTGGATCCCGTCGGGCAGCGACTGGGTGCGCGGATGCCCGGCCGGCACCGCGATCCCGGTCCGCATCCTCTCCACCGGATGGGCGCAGGCCGAGGGCGTCGTCGGCGCCTCGGGGCGCGACGTCGCGCACATCGAGGTGGTGCTGTCGGCGGCCTCGGTGCCGACCACGATCGAGGCCGGCGGGCCCGCGGTCTTCGCCTACGAGTCCGACGGCTTCGGCGGCGGAGGGCAGCTCGTCTCGGCCGGCGTCGATGACGCAAGCATCATGGTCAAGCACGGCGACGTCGACTGCAACGGCGGCGCCGCCGGTGATGCCGACATCGTCGTGCAGAACGGCGACCTCAAGGTGTCGGGCGGGTGCGTGCTCACCGGCAACGCGTGGGTCAGCGGTCGCGTCACCATGCCCGGTGGTCCCGATATCGGGGGCAGCGTGATCGCCGACGCGCTCACCATCTCGGGCGGCAGCAAGGTGCTCGGCAACGTCTGGGTCGACAAGGACGTGACCACCTCCGGCGGCATCGCGATCAACGGGAACATCACCGCGGCCTCGCTCTCCTCCGGGGGCGGGACCTATGGCGGAGACGTCCAGGTCAGCGGCGCAGCCGTGTTCAACGGCGGCGGCGGACACACCATCAAGGGGAACCTCACCGCGGCCAGCTTCACCACCGGCAACGGCGGCACGGTCGAGAAGAACGCCTGGATCTACGGCGCGACGAGCACCAACTGGGGCGCGCTGATCAAGGGGAACCTGACCACGAAGTCGCTCTCCAAGCCGAGCAGCATGACCTTCGTGCAGGGTACGACGACGATCGTGCCGGGAGGGCCCGGCCCCAGCCCGTACGCGACCAATCCGGCGCGTCCGTCGTGGCCGATCGTGCCCGAGTGGGTGGACTTCGACTACGACTTCGCCGACTGGACCGGGTTCGGCGAGGTGGTCATCTCGTCGTCGGGCACGTGCAGCTACTCGCAGGTTCTCGCGGCCGTCAACAGCCTCGGCGGCCAGCCCGGCGTCGTCAACGCGCTCGGCTGCGCGAACGGCATCAGCATCGGCGGCAACAACAAAGTGACGCTCTACTCCGACGTCGCGATCATCTCCAACAAGTTCAGCTTCGGCGGCAGCGGAGGATTCCTCTACAGCGCGAGCTTCGACGCCAGCGCGACCCACCGCCTGTGGCTCATCACGCCCGACAACACGCCGAACCTGGCGCCGACCTGCACCTCGGGGGACAACTCGTTCTCGGTCTCGGGCGGGTTCTCGTTCAGCGAGAACCTGCGGGTGATGATGTACACCCCGTGCAAGATCGCCCTGGCGTCGAGCACGAACTTCATCGGCCAGGTCTTCTCGGGCAAGGCGAGCATCAACGGCGGCGCACACCTCGGCTTCGTGCCGATCGGGCTCCCGGGCTACGACCTGAACACCGGACTCGCCACCTCGACGGCGTCCACCGAGGCCGACCGCACGATCGTGTCGTTCCGCAACGTCGAGGAGGGCAACGGATGATCGCCCTGCTGGTCGGCGGGTTCGGCGCCCTCGTCGGGTCGTTCCTCAACGTCGTCGTCTACCGGGTGCCGGCGGGCCGCTCCATCGTGTCGCCGCCGAGCGCCTGCGGCGCATGCGGGCATCCCGTCCGCCCCTATGACAACGTGCCCGTGTTGTCGTGGCTGCTGCTGCGCGGCCGGTGCCGGGACTGCGCGGCGCCGATCTCGGTGCGCTACCCGCTCGTCGAGATCGCCGGGGCGCTCGCGTTCGGCGTCGTCGCCTGGTGGTTCCTGCCGGCGGTCCTCGCCGCGGACGGCGCGCTCGCCGTCGTGGCCGGCGTGCTGCAGCTCGTCGCCTTCCTCTACCTCGCGGCGATCAGCATCGCGCTGGTGCTCATCGATCTCGACACCCGCCGGCTGCCGAACGTCATCGTGCTGCCCGCCTATGCGGTGGGCGCCGCGCTGCTCGGCACCGCCGGTGCGCTCACCGGCGCCTGGGCGTCGCTCGCGCTCGCCGCGATCGGCATGGTCGCACTCGGCGGCGCCTACCTCGCGCTCGCGCTGGTGCGCCCGGGCGGCATGGGTATGGGCGACGTGAAGCTGGCCGGCGCGCTCGGCCTCTTCCTCGGCTGGCTCGGGCTGCCGGAGCTGCTCGTCGGCGCGGTCGCCGGATCGATCCTCGGCGGGCTCTTCGGAGTCGCGCTGCTCATCGCCGGCCGCGCGCGGTCGAGCACCATCGCTTTCGGACCCTGGCTGCTCGCCGGAGCCTGGGTCGGCATCCTGGCCGGCGACCCGATCGCGTCGGGATATCTGGCGCTGTTCGGACTCGGATAAGAGAAGGAAGGAACCGTCATGGGGGGCACGGTTGTCGGAGTGGACATCGGGGGCGCGTCGATCCGCGCCGTCGAGGTCCAGGGCTACGAGGGCGGCAAGCCGTCGATCGTCCGGTACGGGGAGGTCCCGCTGCCGGACAGCGCGGTGCGCCGCGGCGAGGTCGTCGAGGTCGGCACGGTCGGCACGGCGATGAAGCGCCTGTGGGCCACCGGGGGATTCAAGACGAAGGACGTCGTGCTCGGCATGGGCGGTTCGCGGGTGTTCGCCCGCGACCTGCAGGTGCCGCGCGGTCCGATGACCCAGGTGCGGGAGTCGCTGCCGTTCCTGGTGCAGGACCTGCTGCCGATCCCGGTGGCCGACGCGATCCTCGACTTCTACCCGCTCCAGGAGGAGCAGGGCGAGTCGGGGCCGGTGCTCAGCGGCCTGCTGGTCGCCGGGGTCACCGAGGCGATCACCGCCAACGTGTCGTCGGCGATCGCCGCCGGGCTCAACCCGGTGCACGTCGATCTGATGCCGTTCGCGGTCACCCGCGCCCTCGCCCCGACCCGGTCGGCGCGCGGACGCGACGTGCTGCTCGACATCGGCGCGTACACGACGAACCTGGTCGTGGTCGACAACGGCATCCCGCACTTCGTGCGCATGATCGGGGCCGGCGGCGACGACGTGACCCGGGCGATCGCGGCGAAGCTGCAGTGGGCGCCCGAGCAGGCCGAGGCCGCCAAGCGGGCGATCGGGATGGGCGGGCCGATGATGCGCGCCGAGGACCGGCCCGTGCTCGAGATCATCTACGAGGTGGTCGGGGAGCAGCTCTCCAACATCCGCAACACGCTGTCGTACTACTCGTCGAGCAAGCCGAACGAGCCGGTGCAGCGCATCCTGCTCACCGGCGGCGGGTCGCAGCTCGTCGGCCTGCCCAAGGCGCTCTCCGAGGTGACGGGGCTGCCCGTCAACCCGGCGGACGCGCTCGCGAACGTCTCGGTGGCGAAGCCGAAGCGCGCCGCCGAACGGATGGACCACACCGCGTACACCGCCGCATTCGGCCTGGCCCTGGGGAGTCACGCATGAGCACCGTCGCACCGGCCCGCGAGGCCGTCGTCGTGGCCGCCGAGCCGCGCGTCCAGCTGCTGCCCAAGAGCGTCAAGCTGCGCGAGAAGGCGCGCAACGCGCGACACCTGATGATCCTGCTCGTGGTCCTGGCCCTCGCGGTCTCCGCCGCGGGCATGACCCTGGCATTCCTGCGCGCGTCGCAGGCGCAGGTGGCGCTCGATGCGGCGACCGCGCGCACCGACCAGCTGATCGCCGAGCAGGCGCAGTACGCCGAGGCCACACAGATGGCCCAGCTGGTGGCCGACACCGAGGCGGCGCAGATCACGGTCACCTCGACCGAGATCGACTGGCTGCCGCTCATGATCGAGGTCGGTTCGTACCTGCCGAACGGGGCGTCGATCACCGGGCTCGCGCTGCAGGCGCCGGCCCCGTGGGAGACCCCGCTCACGCCGAACGGTCCGCTGCGGGCCGAGCACGTGGCGACGGTGGCGCTCGACATCACCGCCCCGAGCTACGCGCACGCGGCCCGATTCGTCGAGGCGATCCGCGGCATGTACGGGCTCGCCGATGTGGCGGTCACCGGCACCACGGAGGACAGCGGCGACTACATCACGTCGGTGCAGCTCACGCTGAACGTCGACGCGATCAAGGCGCGATTCGGGCCGAACGCGGCGACGACGGATGCCGGCGTCGACGAGGCCGACGCCGAGGCTCCGGCCGAGGCCGACGCCGCGACCGAGGACGCCGCGACGACCGAGGAGACGGACCAGTGAACGCCACCCGCATCGGCGCCCTCGTGACGGCGCTCGTCATCGCCGCCGTGCTCGGCCTCACCTGGGTGCTCGGCGCCTCGCCGCTGCTCGCCCAGGCGGCGACCGCCGACGACGACCGCGCGGCCGTCGAGGCGGTCAACGCCGCGCAGGAGGCGCGCCTCGCCGAGATGCGCGCGCAGTTCGAGCGCCTCGACGAGCTGGAGGCCGAGCTCGCCGCGCTGCGCGTCAGCATGCCCGGCGTCGTCGACCCGGAGTTCGTCTACGCGCTGCTCGCCGGCTACTCGTCGGGGACCGGCGCCAAGGTCGAGGCGATCACGGTCGGCGAGGCGCAGCCCTACGGCCAGGCGACCGCCGAGGCGGCGGATCCGACGACCGGGGAGGCCCCCGTCGGCGCCCTTCCGGGCGTGTTCACCGTGCCGGTGACGATCATGTTCGCCGAGGGCGCCTCGTCGTCGTCGGTGCTGCGCTACTCGTGGGCCCTGCAGCGCGGGCCGCGTCTCTTCCTCGTGACGTCCGTCGCCGGCGGCGAGGGGACGCAGGGCGAGGCGGCGGATGCCCAGGACGGCGCGCTCTACACGATCTCGGCCTACATGTTCGTGGTCTACGACCCGGATGCCGACCCGGACGAGGCGGCGAACACGCTCGTCGACCTCGGCTACGAGGCGCCCGAGCTCGTGCCGTGGACGCCCGGCGGCGTCGTCGCCGAGCCGGAGGAGGAGACGCCCGCTCCGGAGGCCACCGAGACTCCCGCTCCCGAGGGGGAGGCGACTCCGTCGCCGACTCCCACGCCGTAGCGGGGGAACCCCGACGCGTGTATCATCGACCGGGTGTGTGCCCTTTCGGGTACGCACCCGGTCCATGCCCGGCGTGAGTCGGGATGGGCCCCACGGCATATCCCTCCGCATTTCCCGCATCCGTTCGGATCGGGAGTGGGATCCCGATGGTCAGGAATCCATCCATCAACCGCTGTCACCGTGCAGCAATGACAGGAGCAATCCGCAGTGCCCACCATTCAGCAGCTGGTCCGCAAGGGCCGCAGCGCGAAGGTCGCGAAGACCAAGGCGCCGGCCCTGAAGGCCAACCCGCAGCAGCGCGGCGTCTGCACGCGCGTCTACACCACCACCCCGAAGAAGCCCAACTCGGCCCTGCGCAAGGTCGCCCGCGTGAAGCTCTCCAACGGCACCGAGGTCACCGCCTACATTCCGGGCGAGGGCCACAACCTGCAGGAGCACTCGATGGTGCTCGTGCGCGGCGGCCGTGTGAAGGACCTCCCCGGCGTGCGCTACAAGATCGTGCGCGGTGCGCTCGACACCCAGGCCGTGAAGAACCGCAAGCAGGCCCGCAGCCGCTACGGCGCGAAGGCGGAGAAGAAGTAATGCCTCGTAAGGGACCCGCTCCGAAGCGCCCCGTCGTCGCCGATCCGGTGTACGGCGCGCAGGTCGTGAGCCAGCTCGTCAACAAGGTTCTGCTCGACGGCAAGAAGGACCTCGCCCAGCGCATCGTCTACGGCGCGCTCGACGGCGTCGCCACCAAGTCCGGCCAGGACGCGGTGCAGGTGCTCAAGAAGGCCCTCGACAACGTGCGCCCGACCCTCGAGGTCAAGTCGCGCCGCGTCGGCGGCTCCACCTACCAGGTGCCCGTCGAGGTCAAGCCGCACCGCGCGAACACGCTCGCGCTGCGCTGGCTGACCAGCTACGCCAAGGCCCGTCGCGAGAAGACGATGACCGAGCGTCTCACCAACGAGATCCTCGACGCGTCGAACGGTCTCGGCGCCGCGGTCAAGCGCCGCGAGGACACTCACAAGATGGCCGACGCCAACAAGGCGTTCGCCCACTACCGCTGGTAATCGGCTTCCGTTGATCGGGGGCCGGAAGGCCCCCGATCAGCCCTGCTCCCCCTTCGAGACGAAAAGGACACCCCGTGGCACAGGACGTGCTCACCGACCTCACCAAGGTCCGCAACTTCGGCATCATGGCGCACATCGACGCCGGCAAGACGACGACGACCGAGCGGATCCTCTTCTACACGGGCGTCAACCACAAGATCGGCGAGGTGCACGACGGCGCCGCGACGATGGACTGGATGGCGCAGGAGCAGGAGCGCGGCATCACGATCACGTCCGCCGCGACGACGTGCTTCTGGGAGGGCTACCAGCTCAACATCATCGACACCCCCGGCCACGTCGACTTCACCGTCGAGGTGGAGCGCAACCTCCGCGTCCTCGACGGCGCGGTCGCCGTGTTCGACGGCAAGGAGGGTGTCGAGCCGCAGTCCGAGACGGTGTGGCGTCAGGCCGACAAGTACGACGTGCCGCGCATCTGCTTCGTCAACAAGATGGACAAGCTCGGCGCGGACTTCTACTTCACCGTCGACACGATCATCAAGCGCCTCGGCGCCAAGCCGCTCGTGATGCAGCTTCCGATCGGCGCCGAGTCGTCGTTCGAGGGCGTCGTCGACCTGGTCTACATGCGCGCGCTCACCTGGCGCGGCGACTCCAAGGGTGACGTCAAGATGGGCGCCGAGTACGCCATCGAGGAGATCCCGGCCGACCTCAAGGAGAAGGCCGAGGAGTACCGCACGGCGCTGCTCGAGACCGTCGCCGAGTCGGACGAGGCGCTGCTCGAGAAGTACTTCGGCGGCGAGGAGATCTCGCCCGAGGAGATCAAGGCCGCCATCCGCAAGATGACGATCGCCAGCGAGATCTACCCGGTGTTCTGCGGCTCGGCGTTCAAGAACCGCGGCGTGCAGCCGATGCTCGACGCGGTCGTGGACTACCTGCCCAGCCCGCTCGACATGCCGGCCATCGAGGGCCACGACGTGGTCGACGAGGAGAAGGTCATCGAGCGTCACGCCGACGCCTCGGAGCCGTTCTCGGCGCTCGCGTTCAAGATCGCGGTGCACCCGTTCTTCGGGCGCCTCACCTACATCCGCGTGTACTCGGGGCAGCTCGAGTCGGGCGGCGCGGTGATCAACTCGACCAAGGGCAAGAAGGAGCGCATTGGGAAGATCTTCCAGATGCACGCCAACAAGGAGAACCCGGTCGACAACGTCACCGCGGGCCACATCTACGCGGTCATCGGTCTGAAGTTCACCACCACCGGCGACACCCTGAGCGACTCGAGCGACCAGGTGATCCTCGAGTCGATGACCTTCCCCGAGCCCGTCATCGAGGTGGCCATCGAGCCGAAGACGAAGGGCGACCAGGAGAAGCTGGGCACCGCCATCCAGAAGCTCGCCGAAGAGGACCCGACGTTCCGCACCGAGCAGAACGCCGAGACCGGCCAGACGATCATCAAGGGGATGGGCGAGCTGCACCTCGACATCCTGGTCGACCGGATGAAGCGCGAGTTCAACGTCGAGGCGAACGTGGGCAAGCCCCAGGTCGCCTACCGCGAGACGATCCGCAAGACCGTCGAGAAGTACGACTACACCCACAAGAAGCAGACCGGTGGGTCGGGTCAGTTCGCGAAGGTCCAGATCACCCTCGAGCCCCTCGAGGTGACGCCGGAGACCTCGTACGAGTTCGTGAACGCCGTCACGGGTGGTCGCGTGCCGCGGGAGTACATCCCCTCGGTCGACGCGGGCATCCAGGACGCGATGCAGGTCGGCGTGCTGGCCGGCTTCCCGACGGTGGGCGTCAAGGCGACGCTCGTCGACGGGCAGTCGCACGACGTCGACTCGTCGGAGATGGCGTTCAAGATCGCCGGCTCGATGGCCTACAAGGAGGCCGCGCGCAAGGCGAGCCCCGTTCTGCTCGAGCCGCTGATGGCGGTCGAGGTGCGCACGCCCGAGGAGTACATGGGCGACGTCATCGGCGACCTCAACTCCCGGCGCGGTCAGATCCAGTCGATGGAGGACGCGACCGGTGTCAAGGTCGTGCGCGCCCTCGTCCCGCTGTCGGAGATGTTCGGGTACGTCGGTGACCTGCGCTCGAAGACCTCGGGTCGCGCCGTCTACTCGATGACGTTCGACAGCTACGCGGAGGTCCCGAAGGCCGTGGCCGACGAGATCGTCCAGAAGAGCAAGGGCGAGTAAGCCCGCACCTGATTCCGACCGCCGACGGCGGCCGGAGCAACCCGTAAGATATCCACCGCATTTCAACCCGTCCTAGGAGGACACAGTGGCCAAGGCCAAGTTCGAGCGGACCAAGCCGCACGTCAACATCGGAACGATCGGGCACGTCGACCACGGCAAGACGACGCTGACCGCCGCGATCTCGAAGGTGCTCGCCGAGAAGTACCCGTCGGACGTCAACGTCCTGCGCGACTTCGCCTCGATCGACTCCGCTCCCGAGGAGCGCCAGCGCGGCATCACGATCAACATCTCGCACGTCGAGTACGAGACGCCGAAGCGCCACTACGCGCACGTCGACGCCCCCGGTCACGCCGACTACATCAAGAACATGATCACCGGTGCCGCCCAGATGGACGGCGCGATCCTGGTGGTCGCCGCGACCGACGGCCCGATGGCCCAGACCCGCGAGCACGTGCTGCTCGCCAAGCAGGTCGGCGTGCCGTACCTGTTGGTCGCGCTCAACAAGTCGGACATGGTCGACGACGAGGAGATCCTGGAGCTCGTCGAGCTCGAGGTCCGCGAGCTGCTCTCCAGCCAGGACTTCGACGGCGACAACGCGCCGGTCGTGCGCGTCTCGGGCCTCAAGGCGCTCGAGGGCGACGAGAAGTGGACCCAGTCGATCGTCGACCTCATGGAGGCCGTCGACGAGAACATCCCCGACCCGGTGCGTGACAAGGACAAGCCGTTCCTCATGCCCATCGAGGACGTCTTCACCATCTCCGGTCGTGGCACCGTCGTGACGGGTCGCGCCGAGCGCGGCACCCTCGCGATCAACTCCGAGGTCGAGATCGTCGGCATCCGCCCGACGCAGAAGACCACCGTCACCGGCATCGAGATGTTCCACAAGCAGCTCGACGAGGCCTGGGCGGGCGAGAACTGTGGTCTGCTCCTCCGCGGCACCAAGCGCGAGGACGTCGAGCGCGGTCAGGTCGTCGTGAAGCCGGGTTCGGTCACGCCGCACACCCAGTTCGAGGGCACCGCGTACATCCTGTCGAAGGACGAGGGCGGCCGTCACAACCCGTTCTACGCGAACTACCGTCCGCAGTTCTACTTCCGCACCACCGACGTCACCGGCGTCATCCAGCTGCCCGAGGGCACTGAGATGGTCATGCCCGGCGACACCGCCGACATGACGGTCGAGCTGATCCAGCCGATCGCCATGGAGGAGGGCCTCGGCTTCGCCATCCGTGAGGGTGGCCGCACCGTGGGCGCCGGCAAGGTGACCAAGATCCTCAAGTAGTCACGGATCTCCGTACGGAGGGGTCGGGCCGATTCGGTCCGGCCCCTCCGTCGTATCCGGGCGCGGCCGTGCCGGCTCAACGGAGCCCGGAGCCCGGGGGCGACTCATCCGAGACCGGCGTGGGACGGAGGACCCTCCCTCGGCGGCGGAGCGCGGACTACCGTGGGCGCCGTGGTCCGGATCGTGACGCTCACCGTCAACCCGGCGCTCGACGTCACCGTCGGCGTCGGTCGCCTCGTCGCGGATCGCAAGCTGCGCACCGGGGAGCCGGTGATCGCGCCCGGGGGCGGCGGGGTCAACGTGGCGCGCGCCGCGCGCCGCCTGGGCGCCGACGTGCTCGCCGTGCTCACCTCGGGCGGCGCGACGGGCGAGCGCCATCACGAACTGCTCGGGGCCGAGGGCGTCGACACCCGGGTGGTCCCGGTCGGTGACGACACCCGAGAGAACGTCTCCATCGACGAGGCCGAGACGGGCGCGCAGTACCGGCTCGTGCTGCCGGGCCCGCGCCTGACGGACTCGGAGTGGGGCGCCTGTCTCGACGCGCTCGTCGAGGAGGTCGGGCCGGGCGACGTCGTCGTGGCGAGCGGCAGCCTCGCGCCCGGTGCGCCCGTCGACCTGTACGCCCGCGTCGCGCGCATCGCCCGCGCGGCGGGGGCGATGGCGGTGGTCGACGCCTCCGGTGAACCGCTCGGCGCGGCGCTGACCGAGGGTGTCGACCTCGTCAAGCCGAGCCGCCGCGAGCTGGAGGAGCTCACGGGGCTCGACCTGGCGGATGAGCAGGAGCAGGAGCGCGCCGCCGCGCAGCTCGTCGCCGACGGCCGCGCGGGCGCGGTGGCGCTCAGCCTCGGCGGCGAGGGCGCGCTGCTCGCCACCTCCGCGGGCGTCGTGCGCGGCCGCGCGATCGAGGTCGAGCGCCGCAGCACGATCGGGGCGGGGGACAGCTTCCTCGCCGCTCTCGTCATCCGTCTCGCCGCGGGCGACGCCCCGGGATCGGCGCTCGACTGGGCGCTGGCCGCCGGTGCGGCCGCCACACTGCGCCCCGGCACGGAGCTGTGCGACCCGGCCGACGTCGAGAGGCTGCTCCGCCGACCCTGACGAACTCGACGGGCGTGGCCGTGACCCGGGAGAATGGCGGGGCGACGGACGCGACCCCGGGAGGAACACATGGCGGCGATGCGCGCGGCGGCCATCGGCCGCGGACTCGGCACGACGGGTCTCGCCCTGCTGCTCACCGTCCCGCTGGGCTACCTCACCGCGGTCGCCCTGACCCTGTTCCTCAACGGCGGCGACTTCTGGTCGGCCGCGCTGAGCGAGGGGCCCTACGTGCTCGCCGTCGGCGCGAGCGCCGGGTTCGCCCTGTTCGCGGTCTTCCTGCTCGTGTCGAACCTCGCACGTCCGTGGCGCAGCAACGGCGCCTCGTTCTGGATCAACGTCGCGGTGCTGATCATCGCCATCCTGGTCGGCGGGATCGGCAGTGCCGCGGTGCTGCTGATCGTCGCGACGACGGGGTCGGCGGCGGCGTTCTTCGGCGTGTTCACCGCCGTGCTGGGCGGCGCCTGTCTCTTCGTCGGCGGCGTTCTGGCGCTGGTCGTCACCCACTTCGCGGTGTTCCGCCGCCGTCCGCCGATCATCGAGGTCGTCGCGGAGGCGACGAACGAGATCTGAGGGTCAGGACCCCGACCTCACGCCGAGGGCGACGACCCTTTTCCGCCCGATGCCCTGGCGGGCGAACTCGAGCCGACGACCGAGCCCCGGGACGGGGCTCGGGGCGTGTCGCCGGGACGGTCAGAAATGACCGTCCCTCTCGGGCGACACGCCCGGGTTGCACGCAATGCGAGCGTGTGGCAAGCTCATGTGGTTCAACATTCCGCCCGCTCGCGCGCGGATCACTTCTCTGGCAGTGCACAGCCGTAGCTGGGCCGCGGGAAGCAGAACGAGACTTCAATCGAATCCCGATTCCTGAGCGCTTTCGAGTGCCGGGAATCCTCGCGCGTGCGGGGAACGGGTTAGCAGAAGAACAGTGGTGCGCGACAACCCCTCGGGGGTTCGCGGGTGCGGGTCCGAAGGGATGCCGCACGTACAGGAGAGAGAGAAACGCATGGCGGGACAGAAGATCCGCATCCGGCTGAAGTCGTACGACCACGCCGGTCTCGACGCCTCGGCGCGCAAGATCGTCGACACCGTGACCAACGCCGGTGCGACCGTCGTCGGCCCCGTTCCGCTCCCGACGGAGAAGAACGTGGTCGTCGTGATCCGCTCGCCGCACAAGTACAAGGACTCCCGCGAGCACTTCGAGAAGCGCACCCACAAGCGCCTCATCGACATCATCGACCCGACGCCCAAGGCCGTCGACTCGCTCATGCGTCTCGACCTGCCGGCCGACGTCAACATCGAGATCAAGCTCTGACGCGCTCCGAAGCCGTCGCGCCCGAAAAGCCAGAGGACACAGTCATCATGACCATCACCAGGACCACGAAGGGACTGCTGGGCACCAAGCTCGGCATGACCCAGGTCTGGGACGAGAACAGCAAGCTCGTGCCGGTCACCGTCGTGCAGATCAGCCCGAACGTCGTGACGCAGATCCGTACCCCCGAGAAGGACGGCTACTCCGCCGTGCAGATCGCGGCCGGTGCGATCGACCCGCGCAAGGTCAACAAGCCGAGCGCCGGCCACTTCGAGGCCGCCGGCGTCACGCCGCGCCGCCACCTGACCGAGATCCGCACCTCCGACGCCGCCGAGTACCAGCTCGGCCAGGAGATCGCGGTCGACGTCTTCGAGGCGGGCCAGCTGGTCGACGTCGTCGGCACCAGCAAGGGCAAGGGCTTCGCCGGCGTCATGAAGCGCCACAACTTCCAGGGCGTCTCCGCGTCGCACGGTGCGCACCGCAACCACCGCAAGCCCGGCTCGATCGGCGCCTCGTCGACCCCGAGCCGCGTGTTCAAGGGCATGCGGATGGCCGGGCGCATGGGTGGCGACCGCGTCACCGTCCAGGGCCTCACCGTCCACTCGGTCGACGCCGAGAAGGGCCTGCTTCTGGTCAAGGGCGCCGTCCCCGGCGCGCGCGGCCGTCTCGTGTTCGTCCGCACCGCGGTGAAGGGAGCCTGACCGTGGCCACCACCATCGACGTCGTCGACGCCAAGGGCAAGAAGGCCGGTTCGGTCGAGCTGCCCGCGTCGCTTTTCGACGTGCAGACCAACGTGCCCCTGATCCACCAGGTCGTCACCGCGCAGCTCGCGGCCGGCCGTCAGGGCACCCACAAGACCAAGACCCGCGGCGAGGTGTCCGGGTCGGGACGCAAGCCGTTCAAGCAGAAGGGCACCGGCCGCGCCCGTCAGGGTTCGGTGCGGATGCCGCAGCACACCGGCGGCGGCACCGTCCACGGCCCCCAGCCGCGCGACTACTCGCAGCGCACCCCCAAGAAGATGGTCGCGGCCGCCCTGCTCGGCGTGCTCTCCGACCGCGCCCGGGGCGAGCGCCTGCACGTGGTCTCCGGTTTCGGCGGCGACGTGCCCTCGACCAAGTCGGCGGCCGCGGTGCTGGCTGGCCTCGAGCTCGGCCGCAACGTGCTCGTCGTGCTCGAGCGCGGCGACGAGGTCGGGCTGAAGAGCCTGCGCAACCTGCGCGACCTGCACGTGCTGTTCGCCGACCAGCTCAACGCCTACGACGTGGTCGTCAGCGACGACGTCGTGTTCACCCAGAGCGCCCTCCAGGCGTTCGTGGACGCCAAGACCGCGAAGGAGTCGGCCCAGTGAGCGGCTACAACAAGGACCCGCGCGACATCATCCTCGCGCCGGTGGTCAGCGAGAAGAGCTACGGGCTGATCGACGAGGGCAAGTACACCTTCATCGTCGACCAGCGCGCCAACAAGACCGAGATCAAGCTCGCCATCGAGAAGATCTTCGGCGTCAAGGTGGCGGGCGTGAACACGCTCAACCGCGTGGGCAAGGCGCGCCGCACCCGCTTCGGGTACGGCAAGCGCAAGGACACCAAGCGCGCGATCGTCACCCTCAAGTCCGGCTCGATCGACATCTTCACGGCTGTCGGCTAGGACCAGGAGAAGCACAGACATGGCCATTCGCAAGTACAAGCCGACGACCCCCGGTCGCCGCGGCTCGTCGGTCGCCGACTTCGCCGAGATCACCCGATCGACGCCGGAGAAGTCGCTGCTGAAGCCGCTGCCGAAGTCGGGCGGTCGCAACAACTCCGGTCGCGTGACCACCCGCCACATCGGCGGCGGCCACAAGCGCCAGTACCGCGTCATCGACTTCCGTCGCAACGACAAGGACGGCGTCAACGCCAAGGTCGCGCACATCGAGTACGACCCGAACCGCACCGCGCGCATCGCGCTGCTGCACTACGTCGACGGCACCAAGCGCTACATCCTGGCGCCGGAGAAGCTCAAGCAGGGCGACATCGTCGAGAACGGTCCGGGCGCCGACATCAAGCCGGGCAATAACCTGCCGCTGCGCAACATCCCGGTCGGCACCCTGGTGCACGCCATCGAGCTCCGTCCCGGTGGCGGCGCCAAGATGGGCCGCTCGGCCGGCGCCTCGGTGCGTCTCGTCGCCAAGGACGGCCCGTACGCCCAGCTGCGTCTGCCCTCGGGCGAGATCCGCAACGTCGACGTGCGCTGCCGCGCCACGATCGGCGAGGTCGGCAACGCCGAGCAGTCGAACATCAACTGGGGCAAGGCCGGCCGCAAGCGCTGGAAGGGCGTCCGCCCGACCGTCCGCGGTGTGGCCATGAACCCGATCGACCACCCGCACGGTGGTGGTGAGGGCAAGACCTCCGGTGGACGCCACCCGGTCAGCCCGTGGGGCCAGCCGGAGGGCCGGACCCGTCGTCCCAACAAGCCGAGCGACAAGCTCATCGTCCGTCGCCGCACCGTCGGCAAGAAGCGCAAGGGCTAGGAGCAGAGAATGCCGCGCAGTCTCAAGAAGGGGCCGTTCGTCGACGAGCACCTGTTCCGCAAGGTCCAGGCGCAGAACGAGGCCAACAGCAAGAACGTGATCAAGACCTGGTCGCGCCGCTCGATGATCGTGCCGGCGATGCTGGGTCACACCATCGCCGTCCACGACGGCCGCAAGCACATCCCGGTGTTCGTCACCGAGACGATGGTCGGCCACAAGCTCGGCGAGTTCGCGCCCACGCGCACCTTCCGTGGGCACGTGAAGGACGACCGGAAGGGACGGCGTGGCTGATGGTTGAGTCGATCGCCCGGGTGCGACACATCCGGGTCACCCCGCAGAAGGCCCGCCGCATCGTGGATCTGATCCGCGGCAAGCAGGCCGAGGAGGCCCTGGCCATCCTCAAGTTCGCGCCGCAGTCGGCGTCGGAGCCGGTGTACAAGCTCGTCGCCTCGGCGATGGCGAACGCCCGGGTCAAGGCCGACGCGTCGAACGCGTTCCTCGACGAGCGCGACCTCGTGGTCCGCCGCGCGTACGTGGACGAGGGCACCACCCTGAAGCGGTTCCAGCCGCGTGCCCAGGGTCGCGCCTTCAAGATCCTGAAGCGCACGAGCCACATCACCATCGAGCTGGCGACGCCCGACGAGCTGGCGGCGGCCACGGCCGCTCCGGCGAAGGCCCCCGCGAAGGCGGAGAAGCCGGCCGAGAAGAAGCCGGCCGCGAAGTCGACCGCTGCGAAGAGCACCACCGCCAAGTCCTCGACCGCGAAGTCGAGCACCGGCGGCACCAAGTCGGCCGCGAAGCCCGCGGCGAAGAAGACCACCGAGAAGGCGGAGGCGGAGTAATGGGCCAGAAGGTCAACCCCTACGGCTTCCGACTCGGGATCACCACCGACCACGTGTCGCGCTGGTTCTCCGACTCGACGAAGCCCGGGCAGCGCTACGCGGACTACGTGGCGGAGGACGTCAAGATCCGGCAGCTGCTGAAGTCGACGCTCGACCGCGCCGGCGTGGCCCGCATCGAGATCGAGCGGACCCGCGACCGGGTGCGCGTCGACATCCACACCGCCCGTCCGGGCATCGTGATCGGCCGCCGCGGCGCCGAGGCCGAGCGCATCCGCGCCGACCTCGAGAAGCTCACCGGCAAGCAGATCCAGCTCAACATCCTCGAGGTGAAGAACCCCGAGGCCGAAGCCCAGCTCGTCGCGCAGGGCATCGCCGAGCAGCTCTCCGCTCGTGTGGCGTTCCGCCGCGCGATGCGCAAGGGCCTGCAGGGCGCGCAGCGCGCCGGCGCCAAGGGCGTCCGGATCCAGGTGTCGGGTCGACTCGGCGGCGCCGAGATGAGCCGGTCGGAGTTCTACCGCGAGGGCCGGGTGCCGCTGCACACGCTCCGCGCGAACATCGACTACGGCTTCTACGAGGCCCGCACCACCTTCGGCCGCATCGGCGTGAAGGTCTGGATCTACAAGGGCGACATCACCAACAAGGAGCTCGCCCGCGAGCAGGCGGCGCAGAAGTCGCAGCGCCCCGAGCGTCGTGACGGCGGCCGCGGCCGTGGCCCGCGCTCGGAGCAGCCGGTCGCGGCGGGAGCGGAGAAGTAATCATGCTGATTCCCCGCAAGGTCAAGCACCGCAAGCAGCACCACCCGAAGCGCACCGGTCAGGCGACCGGCGGCACCACGGTGGCGTTCGGCGAGTACGGCATCCAGGCCCTCACCCCGGCCTACGTGACGAACCGCCAGATCGAGGCTGCGCGTATCGCCATGACCCGTCACATCAAGCGTGGCGGCAAGGTGTGGATCAACATCTACCCCGACCGTCCGCTCACCAAGAAGCCCGCCGAGACCCGCATGGGTTCGGGTAAGGGCTCGCCGGAGTGGTGGGTCGCCAACGTCAAGCCGGGCCGCGTGCTGTTCGAGGTCGCCGGCGTCCCGGAGGAGCTCGCCCGCGGCGCGCTCACCCGGGCCATCCACAAGCTGCCCCTCAAGGCACGCATCATCAAGCGCGAGGAAGGTGACGCCTGATGGCCGTCGGATCGAAGGAGCTGCTGCCCGTCGAGCTCGACACGTTCGAGGACGAGCGCCTCGTCGACGAGCTCAAGAAGGCCAAGGAGGAGCTGTTCAACCTGCGCTTCCAGTCGGCCACCGGCCAGCTCGAGAGCCACGGGCGGATCCGCGCCGTCAAGCGCGACATCGCCCGCATCTACACCGTCATCCGTGAGCGCGAGCTCGGCATCCGGGCCACCCCGGCGCCGATCGAGAAGCCCGTGAAGACGGCGAAGAAGACCACCGCGAAGAAGGCCGATGAGGCCGAGGCCCCGGCCGACGTCGCGGAGACCGCCGAGGAGAAGAACTGATGGCTGAGACGAAGGCCGCCGCGAAGCCCGCGGCCAAGAAGTCGGCCGAGCCCCAGGCCGCTGCCGGCCACGAGTCGGCCGAGCACGACGTGCGCGACGCCGACGCCCGCGGCTACCGCAAGGTGCGCCGCGGCTACGTGACGAGCGACAAGATGGACAAGACCATCACGGTCGAGGTCGAGGACCGGGTCAAGCACCCGCTCTACGGCAAGGTCATCCGTCGCACGTCGAAGGTGAAGGCCCACGACGAGCAGAACACCGCCGGCATCGGCGACCTCGTCGTCATCGCCGAGACCCGACCGCTGTCGGCGTCGAAGCGCTGGCGGCTCGTCGAGATCGCAGAGAAGGCGAAGTAGGCGATGATCCAGCAGGAGTCCCGGCTCAAGGTCGCCGACAACACCGGCGCCAAGGAGCTGCTCACCATCCGCGTGCTCGGCGGGTCGGGTCGGCGCTACGCCGGCCTGGGCGACACGATCGTCGCCACCGTCAAGGACGCCATCCCGGGCGGCAACGTCAAGAAGGGTGATGTCGTCAAGGCCGTCATCGTGCGCACCGTCAAGCAGACGCGGCGCCCCGACGGCTCGTACATCAAGTTCGACGAGAACGCCGCCGTCATCCTGAAGGCGGATGGCGACCCGCGCGGGACGCGCATCTTCGGGCCGGTCGGCCGCGAGCTGCGCGACAAGAAGTTCATGAAGATCATCTCGCTGGCACCGGAGGTGCTGTAAGTCATGGCCAAGATCAAGAAGGGCGACCTCGTCCAGGTGATCAGCGGTCCCTCGCAGGACCGCGGCGGCGACCGCGGCAAGCAGGGCAAGGTCATCGAGGTGCTCGTCGAGCAGAACCGCGTCGTCGTCGAGGGCGTCAACTTCGTGACCAAGCACGTGCGCGTCGGCCAGACGCAGCGCGGCACGAAGACCGGCGGCATCGAGACGATGGAGGCGCCGATCCACATCTCGAACGTCGCGCTCGTCGACCCCAAGACCAAGAAGCCGACCCGCGTGGGTTTCCGCGAGGAGACCACCGAGAAGGACGGCGTGAAGAAGACCGTTCGCGTGCGCTACGCGAAGAAGTCCGGAGAAGAGATCTGATGTCCGCTGCTGTCGCTGCGCCGGCTGGCCGAATCCAGCCGCGCCTCAAGGCGAAGTACAAGAGCGAGATCGCCGCGACCCTCACCGAGCAGTTCGGGTACACCAACCCGCACCAGGTGCCGGGCATCGTGAAGATCGTCGTGAACACCGGCGTCGGCGAGGCCGCGCGCGACTCGAAGGTGATCGAGGGGGCCATCAAGGACCTCACGCTGATCACCGGGCAGAAGCCGCAGGTCACCAAGGCGCGCAAGTCGATCGCGCAGTTCAAGCTGCGCGAGGGGATGCCGATCGGCGCCCACGTGACACTGCGCGGCGACCGCGCCTGGGAGTTCCTCGACCGTCTGCTCTCGCTCGCGCTGCCCCGCATCCGCGACTTCCGCGGACTGTCGGACCGTCAGTTCGACGGCAACGGCAACTACACCTTCGGTGTCACCGAGCAGAGCATCTTCCACGAGATCAACCAGGACGACATCGACCGCGTGCGCGGTTTCGACATCACCGTCGTGACCACCGCCCGCACGGATGACGAGGGTCGCGCCCTGCTGCGCGCGCTCGGCTTCCCGTTCAAGAACTCCGACGCCGCGGCGGCGGAGGCCCAGTAAGCCCAACAAGGTCGGCATCCGGTCGGTGCTCTTGAGGAGCAAGCGGATGTCGAAACCGGCTGAGTAAAGGAAACAGCACCCATGACCATGACGGACCCCGTCGCCGACATGCTGACGCGGCTTCGCAACGCCAACCGTGCCTACCACGACACGGTGTCGCTGCCGAGCAGCAAGCTCAAGACCCACATCGCCGAGATCCTCCAGAAGGAGGGCTACATCTCGGGTTGGGACGTCGCGGACGCCCGCGTCGGCAAGACCCTGACCATGACGCTCAAGTACGGCCCGAACCGCGAGCGGTCGATCGCCGGCATCAAGCGCGTCTCGAAGCCGGGACTGCGCGTCTACGCGAAGTCCACCGAGATCCCCCACGTTCTCGGCGGGCTCGGCGTCGCCATCCTGTCCACCTCCTCGGGGCTCCTGACCGACCGCGAGGCCACGAAGAAGGGCGTGGGCGGGGAAGTCCTCGCCTACGTGTGGTGATCTGACATGTCGCGTATCGGACGTCTCCCCATCACCGTGCCCGCCGGGGTCACGGTCACCGTCGACGGCGCCCTCGTCACCGTCAAGGGCCCGAAGGGCGAGCTGAGCCACACCGTGGCGTCGCCCATCGAGGCCAAGCTCGACGACGGCACCATCACGGTCTCCCGCCCCGACGACGAGCGCGAGTCGCGCTCGCTCCACGGGCTCACCCGCACCCTCATCAACAACCTGATCATCGGGGTGACCGAGGGCTACGCGAAGAGCCTCGAGGTCGTCGGCACCGGGTACCGCGTGCAGTCGAAGGGCAGCTCGATCGAGTTCGCCCTGGGCTACTCGCACCCGATCACCGTCGACCCGCCCGCCGGCATCTCGTTCGAGGTCGAGGGCAACACCAAGCTCACCGTCCGCGGCATCGACAAGCAGGCCGTGGGCGAGGTCGCCGCCAACATCCGCAAGCTGCGCAAGCCCGAGCCCTACAAGGGCAAGGGTGTGCGCTACGCCGGCGAGGTCGTGCGGCGCAAGGCCGGAAAGAGTGGGAAGTAACCATGGCCACCATCTCCAAGTCCGCGCAGCGTGACCGTCGTCACGCGCGCCTCCGCAAGCGCATCACCGGAACGACCGAGCGTCCGCGCCTGGTCGTCACCCGGTCCGCCCGCCACGTCTTCGTGCAGGTCGTCGACGACTCGAAGGGTCACACGCTCGCCTGGGCGTCGACGCTCGAGTCCGACCTGCGCGGGTTCAGCGGGGACAAGACCGCCAAGTCCCGGAAGGTCGGCGAGCTGATCGCCGAGCGCGCGAAGCAGGCGGGCGTCAGCGCCGTCGTCTTCGACCGGGGCGGGAACAAGTTCGCCGGTCGTGTCGCAGCGATCGCCGAAGGAGCCCGTGAAGGAGGGCTGCAGCTGTGAGTGACACCACCAACACGGCGGCGGAGACGCCGGCCGAGAAGCCCGCCACGACGACCGAAGATGTCGTCGTCGACGAGGGCCGCGTCGTCGAGACCGCGGCCGGCACCGCGCCGGCGACCGACGGCCGTGAGGGCCGTCGCGGCGGACGCGACCGCGGCCAGCGCAACGACCGCGGATCGCGCGACCGGGGCGACAGCCAGTTCCTCGAGCGCGTGGTGACCATCAACCGCGTCTCCAAGGTCGTCAAGGGCGGTCGGCGCTTCAGCTTCACGGCGCTCGTCGTCGTGGGCGACGGCAACGGCACGGTCGGCGTCGGCTACGGCAAGGCCCGCGAGGTCCCGCTCGCGATCTCGAAGGGCGTCGAGGAGGCGAAGAAGAACTTCTTCCGCGTCCCGCGCGCCGCTCAGACGATCCCGCACCCGGTGCAGGGCGAGGCCGCGGCCGGTGTCGTGCTGCTGCGTCCGGCCGCCGCCGGTACCGGCGTCATCGCCGGTGGCCCGGTGCGCGCCGTGCTCGAGTGCGCCGGAATCCACGACGTGCTGAGCAAGTCGCTCGGCTCGTCGAACACCCTCAACATCGTGCACGCGACGGTGGAGGCGCTCAAGCAGCTCGAGGAGCCGCGGGCGGTCGCCGCCCGTCGCGGCCTCGAGTTCGAGGACGTCGCCCCCGAGCGCCTGGTCCGCGCCGAGCGCGAGGCCGCGACCGCGAAGGCGGGTGCGTGATGGCCGCGCGTCTGAAGGTGACCCAGATCAAGTCCGTCATCAGCGAGAAGCAGAACCAGCGCGACACCCTGCGCAGCCTGGGTCTGAAGCGGATCGGCGACGTCGTCGTCCGCGAGGACACCCCGGCGAACCGCGGCTACGTCAACACGGTTCAGCACCTCGTGACCGTCGAGGAGATTGACTAATGGCTGAAGAGGCTGAGAAGTCCGCCGCGAAGCCGGCGGCGAAGAAGGAGACGGCGGCCAAGCCCGCCGCGAAGTCGAGCACGTCGAAGAGCACGGCGTCGACGTCGGGCGCCGCCGCGAAGTCGACGGCCGCGAAGTCGACCACCGCCAAGTCGGGCACGGCGTCGAAGTCGGCGTCGGCCTCGAAGAGCACCGCGTCGAAGTCGGGCACGACCGCGTCGAAGGCCGCGGCCTCGAAGTCGGAGACCGAGAAGCCGGCCGCGAAGAAGGCGGATGTCGCCTCGCGCCCGAGCGTGCTCAAGGCGCACCACCTGCGTCCGGCCGCGGGGGCCAAGAAGGCCCGCACCCGCGTCGGCCGCGGTGAGGGCTCGAAGGGCAAGACCGCGGGTCGCGGAACCAAGGGGACGAAGGCGCGCTACCAGGTGCGCGTCGGCCTCGAGGGCGGCAACCTGAACTCGGTCATGCGCGCGCCGAAGCTGCGCGGGTTCAAGAACCCGTTCCGCACCGAGTACCAGGTGGTCAACCTCGACCGTCTGCAGGAGCTCTACCCGAAGGGCGGCGAGGTCACCATCGCCGACCTCGTGGCCAAGGGCGCGGTGCGCAAGAACGAGAAGGTCAAGGTGCTCGGCAACGGCGAGCTCTCGGTCAAGCTCGACGTCGCGGTCGACAAGGTCTCGAGCTCCGCGGAGCAGAAGATCGTCGCCGCGGGCGGCTCGATCAAGTGACCTCGTCGGACGGCGGCCCCCACGGGGGCCGCCGTCCCGGCATTCCCCCCTCGGCGACCAGGTAGGGTCGCATAGTCAGTCCACCCGGGAGGCCTCGTGTTCAGTGCCGTCGCGCGGATCTTCCGCACGCCCGATCTGCGTCGCAAGATCGGGTTCACCCTCGGCATCGTCGCCATCTTCCGGCTCGGCTCGGTGATCCCGGCACCGTTCGTCGACTTCGAGAACGTGCAGGCGTGTCTCGCCCCGACGGCGGTCGCCAGTGACGGCACGAGCCTCTACACGCTGATCAACCTGTTCAGCGGCGGAGCGCTGCTGCAGCTCTCGATCTTCGCGCTGGGCATCATGCCCTACATCACGTCGTCGATCATCGTGCAGCTGCTGCGCGTGGTGATCCCCCACTTCGACGCCCTCTACAAGGAGGGCCAGTCGGGCCAGGCGAAGCTCACGCAGTACACGCGCTACCTGACGATCGCGCTCGCCGTGCTGCAGTCGACCACGCTGATCACGGTCGCGCGCAGCGGACAGCTCTTCCCGGGCTGCTCGTTGCCCCTGCTCGCCGACGACTCGGCGCTCGCCATCGTGCTCATCGTCATCACGATGACCGCCGGTACCGGCCTCATCATGTGGCTCGGCGAGCTGATCACAGAGCGCGGGATCGGCAACGGCATGTCGCTGCTGATCTTCACGTCGATCGTCTCGCAGTTCCCGAGCTCGCTCATCGCGATCGCGTCGAACAGCAACGTGCGGGTCGAGGGCCTGATCGTGGTGATCGCGGTCGGCGTCATCATCATGGCGGCCGTCATCTTCGTCGAGCAGTCGCAGCGTCGCATCCCGGTGCAGTACGCGAAGCGCATGGTCGGCCGCCGCACCTACGGCGGCAACAACACCTACATCCCGATCAAGGTGAACATGGCGGGCGTCGTGCCGGTCATCTTCGCCTCGTCGCTGCTCTACCTGCCCGCGTTGGTCGCGCAGTTCAACCAGCCCGCGGCCGGCGAGGAGGCCGCGCCCTGGGTGCAGTGGATCAACGACACCCTCGTCCGCGGCGACCACCCGCTGTACGCGGCCCTCTACTTCCTGCTCATCGTGGGATTCACCTACTTCTACGTCGCGATCACCTTCAACCCCGAAGAGGTCGCCGACAACATGAAGAAATACGGCGGCTTCATCCCGGGCATCCGCGCCGGACGACCCACCGCCGAGTACCTCGATTACGTGTTGACGCGCGTGACCCTCCCCGGCTCGCTGTACCTGGGTCTCGTCGCGCTCATCCCGCTCATCGCGCTCGTCGCGGTGGGTGCCAACCAGAACTTCCCGTTCGGCGGGGCCAGCGTGCTGATCATGGTCGGCGTCGGTCTCGAGACGGTGAAGCAGATCGATTCGCAGCTTCAGCAGCGACACTACGAAGGGCTCCTCAGGTGACCCGTCTCCTCATCGTCGGCCCGCCGGGGGCCGGCAAGGGCACGCAGGCCGCACGCATCTCCGAGCGGTTCGGCATCCCGACCATCTCCACGGGCGACATCTTCCGCTCGAACATCGCGAACGGCACCGACCTGGGCAAGCAGGTCAAGGCGATCGTCGACTCCGGCGACTACGTGCCCGACTCGCTCACCAACGCGCTGGTCACCGACCGGCTGAGCGAGGCGGATGCCGCGGGCGGCTTCCTGCTCGACGGCTACCCGCGCACGACCGACCAGGTGCGTTACCTGGACGAGCTGCTCGCCTCGCACGGCCACTCGCTCGACGCCGTCATCCGCCTGGTCGCGGACCAGGACGAGATCGTGCGCCGACTGCGTCAGCGCGCGGTCGAGCAGGGTCGCGTCGACGACTCGGAGGAGGCGATCCGCCACCGCCAGGACGTCTACGCGCGCGAGACGGCGCCGCTGCTCGACATGTTCGCCGAGCAGGGGCTTCTGCTCGAGGTCGACGGCCTGGGCGCGGTCGACGAGGTGACCGAGCGCGTCTTCGCGGCGCTCTCCGCCCGCGGCCTCGAGGCCACCGCGGCCTAGCTCGCCGCCTCGCGACCCCGCGCTCGACTAGTCGTCGAGCACGTGGGTGAGCTCGTCGACGAACGACGCGTAGTCGCGCGCGTCGCGCACGAGCCGCTGCACGGCGGCCCGGTCGGAGAACACGCCCACCAGCTGCTCGAACACCGTCTGGAAGGCCGACCGGCCCGACTCGCTGAACGCGGTGAAGGCGACGACGCTGACGTCTCCGTCGCCCCAGCGGATGGGCTCACTGAACAGGGCCACGGCGATCACGGTGCGCCGCGCCGTCATCGCGAGCGCGTGCGGCACCGCCACGGCGTCGGCGAACCGGGTGGACGAGATGCGCTCCCGTTCGAGCGCGGCGTTGACGTAGCCCTCGTCGACGATGCCGGCTGAGATCATCGCGTCGCCGAGCGCCCGGATCGCCGACTCGGGGTCGCGCGCGTCGAGGTCGACGAAGAACAGGTCGGGGTCAAGGTAGCGGCGCAGGCCCTGGCCGATGGCCGCTCGGCGTCGCTGCCGCCGCACGCGGCCGAGCGCGGCGCGCACGGCGTCGATGTCGTCGTCGGTCGGGATGGGCTGCACCAGCACGGCGTTGCCCGGCAGGACCGGACGGGGGAGCGTGGTGACCACGAGCCCGGGGAACTCCGCGGGATCGGCGTCGGTGCGGGTGACGACCCGCTCGATCCGCACCTCCGAGCCCAGGGCGGTCAGGATGCGGTTCTCGAGCAGGCCGGCCAGATCGTGATACGTCGGGCTGACCAGCGTGACCCCGACGCGCTCGGCCGGCTCGGCCCGACCCTCGAGCAGGGCGCCGATGTGCAGCGCCACGTAGGCGATCTCGTCGTCGTCGATCGGGATGTCGAACTCCCGGGCGACCTCGCTGGCCACGAACACGGCGAGCTCGTAGGTGAGCGGATACCCGCTCTTGATGGAGCGGGTGAGCGGGTTGTCGTTGCGCACGCCGGACCGCGCGCGGGTGACGAGGTTGCCCACGTGCGACGCGAGGCGGTGTAGGAACGCCTCGTCGTCGAGGTCGATCAGGTACTCCTCGCTCGCCCGCTGCACGATGCGGCGCACCAGTTCGAGCTCCTCGGCCGGGGCGTCGCCGGGTCCGACGGCGCGGGTGCCGACTCGGGTGGTGAGCTGCACCGCGAGGGCGCGCAGCTCGCCGGCCGGCAGGCGCGCGTCGAAGTGCTCGGCGACGAGCCCGGCGAGGCCCGCCCGCAGGTCGTCGGGAGCCTCCTCCGACTCGTCGACGGGGTGGTCGCGTGAGCGCTCCACCGCGATCGCGGTGTGCACCAGCACCCGGTCGAGACCGAACTCGTTGACGGCGTAGCCGGAGCGCTCCAGCAACGCCATGACATCCGTCTTGAACGCGGCCAGTCCGGCGATGCCGAAGGCCTGCTGCACCTCGCCGAGGTCGAGCACCCCGCCGGCGTGCTCGTCGTGGAACATGCGGCTGATCAGCCTGCGGTGGGCGGGCTCGGGCCCGCTGAGCGCGACGAGGGCGCCGTCGCGGTCGAGGGTGAGCCCCGCATCCGTCGCCAGGCCGCGCACCCGGCGCAGGTCCTGTTCGAGGGTCGAGTCGCTGACGAAGAGCGCGGACGCGAGCTCGTGCACGTCGAGGCCGGCCTCGGCGGCGGTGAGGCGGCTGATCAGGTAGGTGAGCCGCTCCCGCGGGCCCGCCGGGGTGCCCGACGCCGACTCCGGGCTCCGGGCGTACGCCGCCCAGGCGTCGCGGTCGAGCCGGTAGCCGCCCGGCGACGAGGCCACCACCTCGAGCGGGTGGGCTGCGGCCTTGAGGGCCGTGACGTAGCTGCGCACGCTCCGGGTGGACACGCCGAGGTGATCCGCGAGTTCGAGTGCCGGGACCCAGCCCTCGGTGCGTGCGAGGTAGGCCACCAACTGCGGCGTCCGGTCGACCATGTCCCGAACATGCAACCACGAACCGGTCGCCGCCGCACCGGCCCGTGCCCGAGCGCCCGCGTGGGCGCGGCCACGGACCGGATGGCCGCAGATCCGCTTCCGCCTGCGCGGAAGACCGCGTACTGGCCGCGGGTCGAGGCCGGGCGACAGGATGGGCGCTGAAGGACCGGCCACGACGCAAGGAGGCGTTCGAGTGACGAACATCGTCCTGGTGTGTGTGGCCGCCGTCTCGGGCACATTCCTCGCGCGACGCCTGCGCGACGCGATGCCCGAGGCGGACATCCGCGTCAGCACCATCGGGGCGATCGCCCAGACGGTGCCCGGCGCGGACGTGGTCCTGGCCGCCCCGCAGGTGGCCGACCGGGCCGCGGAGATCCGCGAGCTCGCCGGGGGCCGTCCGGTCCTCGAGATGGATGCCGACGACTACGCGCCCGAGGGGGCGGCCCGGGTCGTCGCGAGCGTCGCCGCCATCCTCGGCGGCGCCGCGCCCACCGACCGAGTCGAGGAGTAGAGATGTCCGAGCGCACCGTCGTCGTCGCGTCGTCCCACGGGCTGCACGCCCGTCCCGCCGCGCTGTTCACCCAGACCGCCGCGAAGGCCGGCGTGCCGGTGAAGATCGCCAAGGGCGGTCGCACCGTCGACGCCTCCAGCATCCTCGGCGTCATCTCGCTCGGCATCGACCACGGCGACGAGGTCGTGCTCTCGGCCGAGGGGGAGGGCAGCGACGAGGTGCTCGACCAACTGGTCGAGCTGCTCTCGGAGGACCACGACGCGTGACCACCCTCACCGGCGTCGGGATCGGCCGCGGCATCGCCGTCGGGCCGGTCCTGCGCATGCCCGATCCGCTCCCCGAGCCGGCCACCACCCCGAGCACGCTCGGTCCGGACTCGGAGAAGGAGCGCGTGACCCACGCGATCGCCGCGACGGCGGAGGACATCCGCTCGCGCGCCGAGCGTGTGGAGGGCACAGCGCGCGAGGTGCTCGAGGCGCAGGCGCTGATGGTCGACGACCCGGCGCTGCGCACCGACGTGGACGGACGCATCGACAACGGCGCGACCGCTGAGCGGGCGGTACACGAGGCGATGGCGGTGTTCCGCGACACCCTCGCCGCCGTCGGCGGGTACCTGGGTGAGCGCGCCGCCGACCTCGACGACGTCTCGCAGCGGATCGTGGCGCGACTCGCGGGCGTGCCCGCGCCGGGAATCCCCGAGAGCGAGGAGCCGTTCGTGCTCGTCGCCCGTGATCTCGCGCCCGCCGACACGGCACTGCTCGACCCGCAGGCCGTGCTCGCCATCGTCACCAGCGAGGGTGGGCGCACCTCGCACACCGCGATCCTGGCCCGGGAGAAGGGCTTCGTCGCGATCGTCGGATGCGACGGCGCGCGCGAGGTGGCCGAAGGCACGCGCGTGATCGTCGACGCCGCGACCGGCACGGTGACGGTCGACCCGACCGACGCCGAGGCCGACGACGCCCGCCGCCGGGCCGTGGCCTACGCCAACCGTCCCGTCGCCCCGATCGGCCCGGGCCGGCTGGCCGACGGCACCGAGGTGCCCCTGCTGGCCAATCTCGGGTCGGCCGACGGCGTCGAGGCGGCGGTGGAGGCCGGCGCCGAGGGCGTGGGCCTGTTCCGCACCGAGTTCCTCTTCCTCGACGCGGCCGCCGCGCCCAGCGTCGACGCGCAGGCGGAGGCCTACCGGGCGGTGCTCGCGGGCTTCCCCGGCAAGAAGGTCGTCGTCAGGGCGCTCGATGCGGGCGCCGACAAGCCGCTGTCGTTCCTCACCGACGAGGGCGAGGAGAACCCGGCCCTCGGACGCCGCGGGCTGCGCGCGCTGCGCGCCCACGAGGAGGTGCTGCGCGGGCAGCTCGAGGCGCTCGCCCGCGCGCAGGCCGACACCGAGGCGGACGTCTGGGTGATGGCCCCGATGGTGTCGACCGCCGAGGAGGCGCGCTGGTTCGCGGAACTCGCCCGCGGGCTCGGGCTGAGCACCGCCGGGGTGATGGTCGAGGTGCCGTCCGCGGCGCTGATCGCCGACCGGATGCTGACCGGCTGCGACTTCGCGAGCATCGGGACCAACGACCTCACCCAGTACACGATGGCCGCCGACCGGCTGCTCGACACGGTGTCGGAGCTGCAGGACCCGTGGCATCCGGCGGTGCTCAAGCTGGTCGGCGAGGTCGGCGCCGCGGGTGCCGCGCTGGGCAAGCCGGTGGGCGTCTGCGGCGAGGCCGCGGCCGACCCGCTGCTCGCCGCAGTGCTCGTCGGGCTGGGCGTCTCCAGCCTGTCGATGTCGGCGCCGGCCATCGCCGACGTCCGCACCGAACTCGCGGCCTGGACGCTGGAGAGCGCCCGCAAGGCCGCACGCGCCGCACTCGTCGCCGACGACGCGGCCGACGCGCTCGCCGCCGCGCGGGCGCACGCCCCCTGACTCGAACCCCCCGAGACCCCCACCCCCGAGGTGGGACCCACGAAACACCAGAGAAATGGAGTACCTCACCATGACGACGACGTCATCCGACGCACGGGCGAAGGGCGGAGCCCGCGTCGCCGTGCAGCGGTTCGGCGCATTCCTCAGCGGAATGATCATGCCGAACATCGCGGCGTTCATCACCTTCGGCATCTTTGCTGCCTTCTTCATCCCGACCGGGTGGACCCCGAACGAGACCCTCGGGGCGCTTGTCGGCCCGTTCATCCTGGTCTTGATCCCTCTGCTGGTCGCCTACACCGGTGGTCGCATGGTCTACGGCGTCCGCGGCGGTGTCGTCGGCGCGATCGCGACGATGGGCGTGATCTACGCAGAGCCCGACCGGGTGATGATCCTCGGCGCGATGATCGCCGGCCCGCTCACCGCATGGCTGTTCAAGCAGCTCGAGCGTCTCTGGCAGGGCAAGGTGCGCCACGGCTTCGAGATGCTGGTCGACAACTTCTCGGCAGGAATCTTCGGCTTCGGCGCGGCCATCGGAGCGTTCTTCGGGCTCAGCTGGCTGGTCACGAAGATCAGCGACCTGTTCGGCGGAGCGGTCGGCTTCCTCGTCGACGCCGGGCTGCTGCCGCTGGCCAGCATCGTCGTCGAACCCGCGAAGGTGCTGTTCCTCAACAACGCCATCAACCACGGCGTGTTCACGCCGCTCGGGACCGAGCAGGCAGCCGAGACCGGGAAGAGCATCCTGTTCCTGATCGAGGCCAACCCCGGCCCGGGCGCCGGCCTGCTGCTGGCGATCATGTTCTTCGGGGTCGGCGCCGCTCGCGCCACCGCCCCGGGGGCGTTCATCATCCAGTTCTTCGGCGGCATCCACGAGCTGTACTTCCCGTACATCCTCGCCAAGCCGATCCTGATCCTGGCGACGATCGCCGGTGGAGCCACGGGTGTGTTGACCAACGTGATCTTCCAGTCCGGTCTCCGGGCGCCGGCGTCGCCGGGGTCAATCCTCGCCGTGCTGTTCCAGACGGCCAGCGACAGCTACGTCGGTGTGGTCCTGTCGGTCATTCTCTCGGCGGCGGTCAGCTTCGTCGTCACGATGCTCATCCTGCTCGCGAGTCGCAAGCGCGATCTCGCGGCAGCGGACGCGGAGTTCTCCGACGCCATCGCGCAGACCGAGGCCAACAAGGGCAAGTCGAGCGCCGCGCTGTCGGGTCTCGCCGCCAGCGTCGCCGGGGGCGGTGCGATCTCGTCGATCGTGTTCGCCTGCGACGCCGGGATGGGCTCGAGCGCCATGGGAGCCAGCGTGCTCCGCAAGAAGTTGAAGGACGCCGGCGTCACCGGGGTCACGGTCACCAACAAGGCGATCGCGAACCTGGACGGGTCGGAGGATCTCGTGATCACCCAGAACGAGCTCACTCCGCGCGCCAAGAAGAGCGCTCCGAAGGCCGTGCACGTCTCGGTCGACAACTTCATGAACAGCCCGGCCTACGACGAGGTCGCCACGACGGTGGCCGAGTCGCAGAAGGCCGCCAGCAAGTAGCGGTACCGTGCGGGGGCGGCTCCGGCCGCCCCCGCATCCCGCCCGCATCGACGGAGGAGAATCCATGAGCGACGACGTCCTCGACGTCTCCCGAATCCGACTCGGGGGCACCGCCCGCGACCGCGACGGCGCCATCGCCGAGGTCGGCGCGATGCTCGTCGACGCGGGTGCCGTCACCTCGGCCTACGTCGAGGCGATGAACGCCCGTGAGGCCACGGTGTCCACCTACATGGGCAACCTGCTGGCCATCCCGCACGGCACCAACGAGGCGAAGGACGAGATCGTCCGGTCGGCGATCGCGATCGTGCGCTACGACGACCAGCTCGACTGGGGCGGCGAGCCGGTGCGCTTCGTCGTCGGCATCGCCGGTCGCGGCGACGAGCACCTCGGCATCCTGTCGGGACTCGCCCTCGTCTTCAGCGACGAGTCGCAGGTCGAGCGGATGCTCGCCGCCGGCTCGCCGGACGAGATCGCCGACATCCTCGCCGACGTCAACGACGCGGCCTGACCTCCCCATCCCCATGACCGCCGTTCACTTCGGAGCCGGCAACATCGGCCGTGGATTCATCGGCCTGCTTCTGCACGAGGCGGGTCACGAGGTGGTGTTCGCCGACGTCAACTCGGAGCTCATCGCCACGATCAACGCCACGCCGAGCTACCGGGTCATCGAGGCCGGAACCGGACGCGAAACCGTCGTGACCGGTTACCGCGGAATCGACAGCAGCGAGAGCCTCGAGGGGCTCATCACCGAGATCGCGCACGCTGACGTCGTCACCACCGCGGTCGGCCCGAACGTGCTCCGGTTCGTCGCGCCCGCCATCGCCGAGGGGATCCGCGCCCGCCGCGCCCCCGCACCGCTCGCCGTCATGGCGTGCGAGAACGCGATCGGGGCCACCGACCTGCTGCGCACCGAAGTCGAGACGGCTCTCGGCGGGGACGCCGACCTGCTCGGCGTCTCCGCCGTCTTCGCCAACACCGCCGTCGACCGCATCGTGCCCGAGCAGCACGGGCTCGGGCTCGACGTCCTCGTGGAGCCCTACTGCGAGTGGGCCGTCGAGGAGCCGCCGTTCGGCGGGGCTCCCCCCGTCATCCCGGGCGCCCACTTCGTGCCCGACCTGGCGCCCTACATCGAGCGCAAGCTGTTCACCGTCAACACCGGGCACGCCACCACCGCCTATCACGGCCACCTCGCGGGTCACGAGACGGTCGCTGCGGCGCTCGCCGACCCCGCCGTGCGCGCGAGGGTCGAGGAGGTGCTCGCCGAGACGGCGGCGCTGCTCGTCGCGAAGCACGGCTTCGACCCCGACCAGCAGGCCGCCTACGCCGCCACGACGCTCGAGCGGTTCGCCAATCCCGCGCTCGACGATCGGCTCGAGCGCGTCGGGCGCCAGCCCATCCGCAAGCTCGGTCGCCACGAGCGATTCGTCGGGCCGGCCTCCGAGATCGCGGATCGCGGCACCGAGCCGGTCGCGCTGCTCGCCGCCATCGGCGCGGCGCTCCGCTTCGACGTCCCGAGCGACGACGAGTCGGTGCGGCTGCGCGCGATGCTCCGCGACGGGGGCGACGTCGTCGCCGAGGTCATGGGCCTGCACCCCGGCGACGCGCTGCATCCGGCCGCCGTCGCCGCGGTCGACGCCGCGCGCGACTGACCCGCATCCAGCGAATCCATAGCCACCCGTAGCGGTGGTCATAAGCACCTCGGTGAAGGTACGGACGTACCCGTACCCCGCGCATCGCGCCCGAGGAGATCATGACCCCCTTCGCCGCCCTGGCCCGCGTCCGCGCGCGCACCTGGATCGTGCTCGGCGCGATCGTCGTCGTGCTCGCCGCCGGCATCACCACCACGCTGCTGCTCGTCCTCCCGACTCGCTCGGAGGCGCAGGAGGTCACCACGACCGCGACCGCGAGTCTCGAGACGCTCGAGCAGAGCGTCGAGGCGAGCGGGACGCTCTCACCGCTGGTCACCGAAGAACTGTCGTTCGCGGCATCCGGGACGGTCCTGTCGGTCGACGTGGTGGCGGGTCAGACGGTCGAGGCGGGCGACGAGCTCGCCGCCATCGACACGCTCCAGGCCACCGCCGATCTGCTGCAGGCCGAGGCGACCCTCGCGGATGCCGAGGCGCAGCTCGCGTCCGCGAGCACCTCGTCCGCGATCGCGGCCGCGCAGGCCGCCGTCTCGGTCGCCGAGGCGGCCGTCGACGACGCCCAGGACGCCCTCGACGGCACCACCCTGACCGCGCCGGTGGCCGGCGTCGTGACCGCCGTGGGCGTGGAGGTGGGCGACGTGACCGGATCCGCCTCCGGCGCGGGCGGGACCTCGACGAGCACGAGCGCGTTCACCATCGTCGGCCAGGACTCGTGGCAGGTCGACGTCACCGTCGGCGAGGCCGAGATGGCGCTCATCGCCGTGGACAACCAGGTCGAGCTCTCGACCGACGACGGCACAGCTTTCTTCGGTGTCGTGTCGGAGATCGGGCTGCTCCCGTCGACGACATCCGGTTCTGCGGCCTACCCCGTGACCATCACGGTCACCGGCACCGCGGACGGCCTCTACGACGGGATCGCCGTCACCGCGACGATCATCTACGAGCGCCGCACCGACGTGCTGACCATCCCGAGCGCGGCGGTCTCGACCGCAGACGACGGCAGCACCACCGTGCTGCTCGTGCAGGACGACGGCACCCAGGTCGAGACCGTCGTGGAGCTGGGGGAGACATCGGGCACCCTGGTCGAGATCCTCTCCGGTCTCGCCGAGGGGGACGAGGTCGTGGTCGCGACCTTCACGCCGGGCGAGGGCAACGACGGGCAGACCGGCGTGTTCCCCGGCGGCGGAACGCTCCCCGGCGGCGGAACGCTCCCCGACGGCGGAGGCTTCCCCGGTGGGGGCACCGAGGGCACCTTCCCGGGCGGCGGAACCGCTCCCGGCGCGACGACCGGCGGGCAGAACGGATGACGCGCGCCGCCGCGCGCCCCCGGACGGTCATCGAACTGTCCGCGGTGCGCAAGACCTATCGCACCGGAGCGATCGAATTCGAGGCCCTGCGCGGCATCGACCTCGCGATCGACGCCGGCGAATACGTCGCCATCATGGGCCCCTCGGGCTCGGGCAAGTCGACGCTGATGAACGTGCTCGGCTGCCTCGACACGCTGACCACCGGCTCCTACCTGCTGGCCGGCGAGGACGTCGCCGAGCACGACGAGGGCGCCCTGGCCCGCATCCGCAATCGGGAGATCGGATTCGTCTTCCAGGGCTTCAACCTGCTGCCGTCCCTCTCGGCCGTGCAGAACGTCGAACTCCCGCTCGTCTACGCCGGGGTCGACCGCGATGAACGGCGCGACCGCGCGGAGCGCGCGCTCGACCGGGTCGGGCTCGGCGAGCGCCTGGTCAACAAACCGGGGGAGCTCTCCGGCGGCCAGCAGCAGCGCGTCGCGGTGGCCCGGGCGATCGTCGGCGAACCGACGATCATCCTCGCCGACGAGCCGACCGGCAACCTCGACTCCGTCTCGACCGAGGACGTGCTCGGGCTGTTCGACGAACTGCACGCATCCGGACGCACGATCGTGCTGATCACCCACGAGGCCGAGGTGGCCGAACGCTCGCGGCGCGTGGTCCGCGTGCGCGACGGTCTGATCCAGAGCGACGAGGCGGTGGCGGCATGACCTGGGCCGACACCCTCGCCACGGCGTGGGCCGCCGTGCGGTCGCACCTGATGCGCTCCCTGCTCACCGTGCTGGGCATCCTCATCGGCATCGCCGCCGTCATCCTCACCGTCGGGCTGGGCCTCGGCACGCAGAAGGACGTCAGTGCGCAGATCAGCTCGCTCGGCAGCAACCTGCTGATCGTGTCGCCGGGGAGCAGCACGGACTCGAGCGGGATGCGCGGCGGATTCGGCACGGCCGCGACGCTCACCCTGGACGACGCGGAGGCGCTGGAATCCGAGGTGAGCGCCCCCGATATCGCGGGTGTCGCGGCCGAGAAGTCCACCTCGCTCTCGCTCGAGGCCAACGACACGAACTGGACCACGACCGTGACCGGGGTGACCCCGTCGTGGCTCGAGGTGCGATCGCGGACGGTCGCCGTCGGCGAGTTCTTCGACGACGAGGACGTGCACTCCTCCGCCCGGGTGGTCGTGCTCGGGTCGGAGACGGCGGAGGAGCTGTTCGGCACCACCGACGTGGTCGGCCAGACGGTCGAGATCGACGGCACGTCGTTCGACATCGTCGCCGTGCTCGCCTCGGCGGGCTCCGACAGCGCGACCAACCTCGACGACATCGCCCTCGTGCCGATGTCGACGGCGGCGAACGTGCTGATCGGGGGAACCGACAGCACGAGCGTGACGACCGTCTACCTGCAGGCCGCATCCGCCGATCAGCTCTCGGCCGCGTACCAGGAGGCGGAGACCATCCTGCTCAACCGGCACGGAATCACCGCGGCCGACGACGCCGACTTCAGCATCAGCAGTCAGGACGCGCTGGTCGAGACCGCGACGTCGGTCTACCAGACCCTCACGGTGCTGCTCACCGGCGTCGCCGCGCTGTCGCTGCTGGTCGGCGGCATCGGCGTGATGAACATCCAGCTGGTGTCGGTCACCGAGCGCACCCGCGAGATCGGCCTGCGCAAGGCGCTCGGCGCCCCGCCCGCCACCATCCGTCGGCAGTTCCTGTTCGAGGCCGGCATCCTCGGCCTCGCCGGTGGGCTGCTCGGCGCCGCGCTGGGGGCGGTGCTCGCGCTCGTGCTCCCCGGGATCATCGGCAGTTCCGTCGTGCTCTCGGCCACCGCCGTCGTGCTCGCGATCGGCGTCTCGATCGGCATCGGCATCGCGTTCGGCGTCTACCCGGCCGCGCGCGCCGCCCGCCTCGCCCCGATCGATGCGCTGCGCACCGAGTGACCGCCGCCCCGCCACCCCTCACCCCGCCACCCCTCACCCCGCTTCTGGAGACCACCCCATGACCCGTCGCCTTCGTCGCCTCGTGCCGCTCACCGGCGCGTCCGCCGCACTCGTCCTCCTCGCCGGCTGCACCGCGGCCGCGACCGAGGCCTCGTCGACCCCCGCGCCGGCCGAGGCCGTCGTGCCCGCGGCGACCGACTTCGGCGTCTCGGGCGAGATCGCGCTCGTCGGCGACGGCGTGCTGCAGGTGCAGGATGCCGACTCGCAGACCGCGGTGAGCTGGACCGACGCGACCACGATCGAGGTCGAGGTCTCCGGCGTGCTCGCCGACGTCACGGTCGGCTCGTGCATCGTCGCGCTGGGGTCGGACACGGCCACGACGGTCGCGATCACCGACCCGGTCGAGGGGGTCTGCGGGACCGGCGCGATGTTCGGCGGAGCGGGGGGCGGGCCGGCCGGGATGCCCGACGGGACCGGGATGCCGGCCGACGGCGAGCTGCCGGATGGCGCCGAGGCGCCCGACGCGAGCCAGATGCCGGACGGCGCGGCGCAGCCCGGGGACGGCGCGTCGGGGGCACCCGGCGGCGGGTTCGCCGCCGCTACCGCGGGCCTGGTCGTCGCCGTGTCGGACACGAGCATCACCGTCGAGGTCACGGATGCCGACGGGGTCGCCACGAGCGCGGTGGTCGCGGTCGACGACGCGACCGCGTACACGTCGACCGTGGCCGCCGACACGTCGGCGTTCGAGGTGGGCCTCTGCGTGGTCGCGGACGGCGAATCCGACGACGCGGGCGGCTTCGCCGCGACGTCGCTCACGGTCTCCGACCCCGGTGAATCCGGGTGCACGACCGGGTTCGGCGGGGGCATGGCCCCCGGCCAGGCGCCTGGAGCGGAGGGCGACGAATGAGCGCGCTCCGGCAGCGGGTCGCCGCGGCGGCCCGCGGGGCGCGGGGCGGCCTCCGGTCCGTGGGCGCGACGCTCCGCACGGCCGTCGGCCGGATCGGTGCGCTGCCTCGCCGCGCGGCCATCGCCGGGGCGGCCGCGGTCGTCCTGGTCGTGGGCGGCGCGGGCGTCGCCTGGGCGACCACCGGGTCCACCGCCTCCGGATACGTCACCGCGACCGCCGAGACCGGGTCGGTCGACGAGACGCTCACGCTGAGCGGGACCATCGCCTCCGCGACCCGCCGCGACCTCGCCTTCCCGGTCGGGGGGACGGTCGCCGCCGTGGCGGTCTCGGCGGGCGATGTCGTCGAGGCCGGCGACGAGCTGGCCGAACTCGACACCGACCAGCTCGAACAGGCGGTCGACGCCGCCGCCGAGGCGGTCGCGCGGGCGGAGGAGACGCTCGCCGACGACCTCGAGTCGCAGACCGCGACGTCCGACACCGCGTCGGCCGCGAGCACCGGCGCGGGCTCCTCGGGGTCGACGGGAACGACGTCGGATTTCTCGGCGGAGATCGCCGCGGTGACCGCCGCCCAGCAGACCCTTCTCGATCTGATCGACGCGGCGGACGCGTCGCTCGCGGCGGCGGGCACGGCCGTCGCCGACGCCGACTCGGTCTGCGCCCCGTTCCTCGAGGCGGAACTGGTCGCCGAGGCCGACGAGCCGGTCGAGCCGACCGACGGCGGCGGGGGCGTCGAGGAGGGCGACGACGCCGCGGATGAGGATGCCGACACCCTCGCCGCCGTCCAAGAGCTGCTCGAGGCCTGCCAGGCGGCGATCGCCGGGACGGCGACTGCGCAGTCGGTGACCCAGGCCGCCCAGGAGGCCGTCGCGGCGGCCATGGACGCCCTCGACGACGCCGTCGCCGCGCTTCAGGCCGCGGCGGGCGGCGAGTCCGGCGGGGCGGGCGGCGCCGGAGGCGGCGCATCGAGTTCCAGCACCGGCTCGACGTCGTCGGGCTCGTCTGCGGCGGGGGGCACCGGGTCGCCCACCTCGACGGTCGCGAGCGCCGCCGACATCGCAGCGGACCGCGCGGAGATCGCGGCGGCGGAGGCGGAGCTCGCGGTCGCCCGCGCCCAGCTCGCCGCCGCGGTGCTGACCAGCCCGATCGACGGGACCGTGGCCCAGGTGGCGTTCGCGGTCGGCGACGAGGTGTCGGCCGGGTCGACGACGGCGGTGATCACCGTCATCGGCGACGACGGCTACGTCGTCGAGGCGACGGTCGGACTGGACGACCTGCAGCGGCTGACGGTCGGCATGACCGGGACCGCGATGCTGCCGAGCTCGGGTGTCTCCTACGCGGCGACCCTCGCATCCGTCGGCTTCGTGAACGTGGCGACGGACTCGTCCACGCCGGCGTACGGGATCACCATCGCCGTGGACGCCGACGGCGACGTGCTGTTGAACGGCGCTGCGGTGCAGATCGCGATCGAGGTGGCCGTCGCCGCGGACGTGATCGTCGTGCCGGTGTCCGCCCTGCACCGCGCCGACACCGGCGACACCGTCGACGTGCTCGTCGACGGCGCGGTCGAGACCCGCCAGGTCGAGGTGGGGGCGCTGGGCGCCGAGTACGTGCAGATCGTGACGGGCCTGGACGTCGGCGACACGGTGGTGCTCGCCGATCGCACCCTCGAGATCTCGAGCGGCGACGACGACGTGAGCACCGGTCTGACCGGTCTCGGGGAGACCCAGACCACCGGCCCGGGGCAGTTCACCGGTGGCGGGCCGGCCGGAGGCCCTCCGCAGGGCTGATCCTGCCGGCCGCTGCGGAAGGCGCCGGGATCGCGCTGGCGAATCCACGTCGGATGTCGTAAGGTTGATCTTTGGTGCCTTGCGCCGTTTCTCGGCGTGGCCGCGAGCGGATCCGCGAGAGCGGGGGGCACCGCATCCCGCATGACCAGAGACCAGTTGTAGAAGGTATGGCGAAGAAGGACGGTGTCATCGAGCTCGAGGGCTCGGTGCTGGAGGCTCTGCCCAACGCGATGTTCCGCGTCGAGCTGACGAACGGGCACAAGGTGCTCGCGCACATCTCCGGCAAGATGCGCAAGAACTACATCCGCATCCTCCCCGAGGACCGGGTCGTCGTCGAGCTCAGCCCGTACGACCTGACCCGCGGCCGGATCGTCTACCGCTACCGCTGATCTCTGAGAAGTAACGCCCCCCGGCACCCCGGGAGGGCGAGGACGGCGAGAAGAAGAGAACTCCCATGAAGGTCAACCCCAGCGTCAAGCCCATCTGCGACCACTGCAAGGTCATCCGCCGCAACGGCCGCGTGATGGTCATCTGCAAGTCCAACCCGCGTCACAAGCAGCGTCAGGGCTAGCACGGCGGAGGTCATTTCTGACCTCCGCGCGCCCTGACGCGGGCGACCGTCCCGGTCGCCCGGGGGCTGACCCGCGAACTACCGCAACCACAGACATACAACTGAACAGACAGAGCACCACCACGACCCCGGCTCCGGCCGGGTGACACCCCGGGTCTGGAGGCCCGGGCACCGGTGGCGCGACGACCTCCAGACCATCCAGCAGGAGAACGCCACATGGCACGTATCGCCGGCGTGGACATCCCGCGCGAGAAGCGCGTGGAAGTCGCACTGACGTACATCTACGGGGTCGGGCGCACGCGTGCGCTCAGCACCCTCAAGGAGACCGGGATCTCGGGCGAGATCCGGGTCAAGGACCTGACCGACGACCAGCTCGTGGCGCTCCGCGACCACATCGAGGGCACCTTCAAGGTCGAGGGCGATCTGCGCCGCGAGGTGCAGGCCGACATCCGCCGCAAGGTCGAGATCGGCTCGTACGAGGGCCTCCGCCACCGTCGCGGCCTCCCCGTCCGCGGTCAGCGCACCAAGACCAACGCCCGCACCCGCAAGGGACCGAAGCGCACCGTCGCGGGCAAGAAGAAGGCAGGCAAGAAGTAATGGCCGCTCCGAAGGCTTCCGCCGGCCGCAAGCCGCGCCGCAAGGAGAAGAAGAACATCGCCGTGGGCCAGGCCCACATCAAGTCGACGTTCAACAACACGATCGTCTCGATCACCGACCCGTCGGGTGCGGTCATCGCCTGGGCCTCCGGCGGCGACGTCGGCTTCAAGGGCTCGCGCAAGTCGACCCCCTACGCCGCGGGCATGGCCGCCGAGGCCGCCGCGCGCAAGGCGCAGGAGAACGGCATGAAGAAGGTCGACGTGTTCGTCAAGGGCCCCGGCTCCGGTCGCGAGACCGCGATCCGCTCGCTGCAGTCGGCGGGCCTCGAGGTCGGGTCGATCCAGGACGTGACGCCCCAGGCGCACAATGGAGTTCGGCCGCCCAAGCGTCGTCGCGTCTAGCACCCACGAGGAGCCCGGCTGGATGCGGAGGTCCTTTCGGACCTCCGCCGGCCGGACTCCCGGGCCCGTCTCGGGCCCGGCGCCGGAGCGCAACCCACGGACTCCGGCGCGCACGACTTCCCACAACTCCACACACACCCTCCCGTGAGCGTCATATAGCGGACGCTCCTGCGAAAGGAATCCATCCGTGCTCATCGCACAGCGACCCACTCTCTCCGAGGAGAACCTCGCCGAGTTCCGCTCGCGGTTCGTCATCGAGCCGCTCGAGCCGGGCTTCGGCTACACCCTCGGCAACTCGCTCCGCCGCACCCTGCTCTCGTCCATCCCGGGCGCCGCGGTCACCAGCATCCGCATCGACGGCATCCAGCACGAGTTCTCCACGATCCCCGGGGTCAAGGAGGACGTCGTCGAGATCGTCCTCAACGTGAAGAACCTCGTCGTCTCGAGCGAGCACGACGAGCCGATCACCGCCTACCTGCGCAAGCAGGGCGCCGGTCAGGTCACGGCGGCTGACATCTCGGCCCCGGCCGGTGTCGAGATCCACAACCCGGACCTCGTCATCGCGACCCTCAACGACAAGGCGAAGTTCGAGCTCGAGATGACCATCGAGCGCGGCCGCGGCTACGTGTCGGCCACCCAGAACCGCAGCGAGTTCAGCGAGGCGGGCCAGATCCCGATCGACTCGATCTACTCGCCGGTGCTCAAGGTCACCTACCGCGTCGAGGCCACCCGCGCCGGCGAGCGCACCGACTTCGACCGCCTCGTGGTCGACGTCGAGACGAAGCCGGCGATCTCGCCGCGCGACGCGATCGCCTCGGCGGGCCGCACGCTCACCGAGCTGTTCGGCCTGGCGCGCGAGCTCAACTCGGCGGCCGAGGGCATCGAGATCGGCCCGGCGCCGGTCGACCAGGTGCTCTCCACCGAGCTGAGCATGCCGATCGAGGACCTCGACCTGTCGGTGCGCAGCTACAACTGCCTCAAGCGCGAGGGCATCAACACCGTGAGCGAGCTCGTGGCCCTGTCCGAGACGCAGCTCATGAACATCCGCAACTTCGGGCAGAAGTCGGTCGACGAGGTCAAGGACAAGCTCGTCGAGATGGGTCTGTCGCTGAAGGACAGCGTCCCCGGCTTCGACGGCGCCCACTTCTACGGCGGCTACGACGACGACCAGAACGTCTAACCGACCGGACCACCTGGAGAACTGAGAATCATGCCCAAGCCCACCAAGGGTCCCCGTCTCGGCGGCGGTCCGGCGCACGAGCGCCTGCTGCTCGCGAACCTCGCCGCGGCCCTGTTCACCCACAAGAGCATCCAGACCACCGAGACGAAGGCCAAGCGCCTGCGTCCGCTGGCGGAGCGCCTCATCACCTTCGCCAAGCGCGGCGACCTGCACTCGCGTCGCCGGGTGCTCGCGGTCATCTCCGACAAGGGCGTGGTGCACGAGCTGTTCACCGAGATCGCTCCGCTCGTCGCGGAGCGTGAGGGCGGCTACACCCGCATCACGAAGACCGGCTTCCGCAAGGGCGACAACGCCCCGATGGCGGTGATCGAGCTCGTGCTCGAGCCGGTGTCGAAGAAGCCGGCGTCGTCGAAGAAGTCGGCGGCCCGTGCCGAGACCCCGAAGGTCGAGAAGGTCGAGGAGGCGCCGGCCGAGGAGGCTCCCACCGAGGAGACCCCGGTCGAGGAGGCTCCCACCGAGGATGCCCCGGCCGACGAGGCTGCCGCCGAGGAGAGCACCGAGGCCGACGCCGAGAAGTGATCGGCTGACTCCCGCCGAGAGGGCCCCCGTCGTCATGACGGGGGCCCTCTCGCATGTCCGCCGCCTACGCTGAGCCCATGACCGCCGTCGCCGACCGCGTTCCCGCCTCCGAGCCCCCGATCCCGCCGACGGGACCCGACGGGGTCGCCTGGCGACCGGCGACCGCCGCCGACGTCGAGGCGATCACCGACCTGCACGCGGCGATGGCCGGCGTCGATCACCCCGACTGGGCGGAGACCCGGGAGGAGATCGCGGAGGCCCTCGAGCATTCCTGGGTCGACCTCGACCGCGACACCCTGGTCGCGGAGACGGGCGGCCGCATCGTCGCCTTCGGTCACGTCAACCTCCCCGACGGCTACGACTCGGTGCTGCGGGTGTTCCTGAACGGGGGAGTCCACCCCGACGAGCGAGGGCGCGGGGTCGGCCGGCGACTGCTCGACTGGCAGCGTCGCCGCGCGCTGGAGATGCTCGCGACCGTCACGGACACCATCCCGGCGTGGGTGCTCGTCTATGCCGAATCGCGGAACGTCGCGCATCAGCACCTGCTCGACCGGTCGGGGTTCGGGCTGGCGCGCTACTTCCTGCAGATGGTGCGCGACCTGGCCGACCCCATCCCGCAGCCGGCCCTGCCGGACGATCTCACCGCGGTGACCCCGGACGACGCGCTCGCCGACCCGATCCTCGCCGCACGGGACTCCGCCTTCCGCGATCACTGGGGCAGCCAGCCGACCTCGGCCGAGGAGTGGCGCTCGTTCTGGCGGATGCCGACCCTGCGCCGCGACCTGTCCGTCGCGGCCGTGGACGCGCGCGGCACGGTCGGCGGGTTCGTGCTCACCCAGGTGACGCCCGAGGACTTCGAGCGGCAGGGCTACGCGGGGGCCTACATCCCGCTCATCGGGGTGGTGCGTGATCACCGTCGACGCGGGGTGGCGCCGGCGCTCATCGCCGAGGTGCTGCGGCGCTGTCGCGCGGACGGACTCGAGAAGGTGAAGCTCGACGTCGATGCCGAGAACCCGACGGGCGCTCTCGGCCTCTACACCGGGCTGGGGTTCGTCGAGTCGAGTCGCGGGATGGCGTACTCGCTCGAGTTCTGAACGGCCGCACCCGGACCACAGCGCACGGCGCACGGCGCGACGGCGCGCCCTGCGGCGGGGTTCAGAACGGCCGTGGCAGCGACAGGTCGTCGGCCTCGTCGCGGAGCGGTGGCAGCTCCGCGAGCCGCTGCAGCGCGTCGCGGATGGTGCCCGCGAAGACGACCGCTCCGCTCGATCCGAAGTGGATCTGGTCGCCGGCCAGCAGGCCCAGCTGCGACTGGATCGCGGCGTGCCAGTTCGCCAGCTCGACCGTGCGGTAGTACTGCGCGAACGACGACAGCTCGGCGTTGACCCCCGGGATCCAGCCGCGCGGCGCCTGCGCGTTGACGAGCACGAGCGCGCGGTCGGGTCCGATCATCCGCCGCAGCTGCTCGAGGGTGTCGCGACTCACCGGACCGTTCGTGCCCAGCGCGATGACGACCACGGGGCGGAGGGTGCCCGCCCGCAGCTGCGCCTGGATGATGGCCGGGGCCGCGTACATCGACCGCGAGACGGCGGCGTCGATGGCGATGCCCGGGAACTCCTGCTGCAGGGTCGGCGCGGCGGCGAGCATCACGGAGTCGCCGATGGCGGTGATCTGGCTGCCCGCGGCGATCGGCGGCGGCGCGTCGGGCTCCGCCGCCGGCCCGGGTGCCGCGGTCGACCCGGGGGGCTCCGGGGGCGGTGTGCTCAGCGCGTCCTGGCCGGCGGCGACGAGCGCCTCCACTTCGGTGCGTCCCGGATCGCGGGCGACCCCCAGCAGGGCGGTGGCGGCGAGCGCGCCGGCGATCACCATCGCGGCCGCGGCGGTGAGCGCCGGAATCGAGCGTCGCGGGAGGTCCAGCACGCGCCGCGCGACGGCCCGGTAGCCGTCGCGACGGATGGGGCGCTCGACGAACCGGTAGGAGAGGGCGGCCGCGACGACCGTGACGACCAGCGCGATGCCGCCGAGCGCCCACGCGGGGCCGCCCTCGCGGGGCCAGGGGAGCGCGGCGGCGAGCAGCACGACCACCGGCCAGTGCCAGAGGTAGATGCCGTAGCTGCGCACCCCCACCCAGCGCAGCGGCGCGACGTCGAGCAGCCGCGCGATCGGGGATCCGGGCACCAGCAGGGCGACCAGCACGGCGACCGTGAGCAGCGACACGAGGGCGAGCCCGCCGCGGAACGCCTCCGCCGAGCCCTCGGGCAGCAGGAGCGACAGCGCGAGCAGCCCGACCAGGCCCGCGACGCCCGCGGAGGCCGCGAGCACCCGTCCGGCACGGCCGACCCGCAGCGCCGCCGCCTCGCCGACCAGCAGCGCGAGGAAGGCGCCCGCGGCGAGCCCGAAGGCGTGCGTGTCGGTGCCGTAGTAGGCGCGGGTAGCGTCCTCCGCGGTCCAGGTGACCGCCATCAGGGCGGCGGAGCCGACGGCGACCGCGCCGACGAGCACCAGCCTCGCCCAGCGCGGGATGCGCAGCAGGAGCGCGACGAGCAGGAGCGGCCAGACGACGTAGAACTGCTCCTCGACCGCGAGGGACCACAGGTTGCGGAACAGCTCCGGGGTGGTCGCGTCGAAGTAGGCGGAGCCGGTGGCGAGCAGCACCCAGTTGCTGCTGAAGGTGAGCGCCCCGAGGATCTGCGTGCCGAGCCCGACGAGCACGTCTCCGCCGATCAGCGATGCGGCGCCCGCGCAGACCAGCAAGAGCAGGAACAGTGCGGGGAGCAGCCGCCGGGCGCGGCGCACCCAGAATGCGCGCAGCCGCACCCGCCCGGTCTGCGCGCGTTCGCGCAGCAGCAGAGTCGTGATGAGGAACCCGCTCACCACGAAGAACACGTCGACGCCGAGGTACCCGCCCGGCAGCACGCCCTCGGGGGCGAGGTGGAAGAGCACGACGACGGTCACGGCGATCGCCCGCGCCCCGTCGAGCCCGGCGATCCGGGGCGCGGACGATCCCCCGGGGCCGGACGCCGTCGTCGGCGTCCCCGGTTCGGTGCGCGTCGCGGTGCTCATCGGGCGGACTCCGCCGACTAGCGTAATCCGCGTGCAGGAGAGCCCGACCCGCATCCGGATGAACATCGGGTACGACGGCGCGGGCTTCACCGGGTGGGCCCGGCAGCCCGGCCTGCGCACCGTGCAGGGCGAGCTCGAGTCGGCCCTCGCGACCGTGTTCGCGAAGGCCGGTGACGCGCCCCCGCCGCTCATCACCGTGGCGGGCCGCACCGACGTGGGCGTGCACGCGACCGGGCAGGTCGCGCACATCGACCTCGCGCCGGAGCAGTCCCGCCTGCTCGAGCGTCCGCACCGCGACGCCCACGGGCCGACGGGCGTGACGGCCCTGGTGCGGCGCCTGAACGGGATCGCGGGGGACGACGTGCGGGTGCACTCCGCCGAGGTCGCGCCGACGGGGTTCGACGCGCGGTTCGCGGCGCTGTGGCGGCGATACGAGTACCGCATCGCCGACGCCGGCGCGCTGCACGACCCGCGCCGGCGCGGGCACACGCTGTGGCATCCGCGTCCGCTCGACGTCGACGCGATGAACGCCGCGGCGCGCGAGCTGCTCGGTCTGCACGACTTCGCGGCGTACTGCAAGCCGCGCGAGGGGGCCACGACCATCCGCACGCTGCAGGAGTACGCGTGGGAGCGCGACGCCGACGGGGTGCTGGTGGCGCGGGTGCGCGCCGACGCGTTCTGCCACTCGATGGTGCGGGCTCTGGTCGGCGCCGCGATCGCGGTGGGGAGCGGACGGATGACGCCCGCCCGCCCGGGGGAGCTGCTGGCGTCATCCGTCCGCGGCTCCGAGTTCGCGGTGGTCCCGGCGCTCGGCCTGACGCTCGTCGAGGTCGGCTACCCGCCGGACGACGAGCTGGCCGCGCGGGTGGAGCTGACGCGGGCACGCCGGCCCGCGCTCGACCGGCAGCGGACCGACCGGGCGACGGATGACCGGGCCGCCCCCGGGGGTGCGCCGACTCCGATTGACCGGATCGAGCCGATCGACTAACCTGTCCAGGTTGCCTCCGCACCGGAGGCGGCAATCCGAGCCCTCCACCCGCGGGTTCCCGGCCGATCCGGCCGGAAACGCGCACCGGAGCGGGATTCACGATCACCTCGAGAGGAACACCTGTGCGCACGTACAGCCCCAAGCCGGCCGAGGTCCAGCGCGACTGGGTCGTCATCGACGCCACCGACATCGTGCTCGGCCGTCTGGCCAGCCACGCCGCCGCGCTGCTCCGCGGCAAGCACAAGCCCACCTTCGCCCCGCACGTCGACATGGGTGACTTCGTCATCATCGTCAACGCCGACAAGGTGGCCCTCACCGGCCAGAAGCTCGAGAAGAAGATGGCCTACCGCCACTCGGGCTACCCGGGCGGTCTCTCGGCTCAGAACTACGCCGAGATGCTGGAGCGTCACCCCACCCGCGCCGTCGAGAAGGCGATCCGCGGGATGCTGCCGAAGAACTCGCTGGGCCGCGCCCAGTTCCGCAAGCTGAAGGTCTACGCCGGTGCCGAGCACCCGCACGCCGCTCAGCAGCCCACGCCGTACACCCTGACCCAGGTCGCCCAGTAAGCGCCCGGCGACCTGAGAGGAATCCAGACATGGCCCAGATCGACGAGTCGACCGACGTCCTGACCAACTACTCGACCGAGACGCCCGCGGGTGCCGCCGAGACGCCGAGCACGCCGCGCGTGCTCACCGTCCCCGGCGCCGCCGTCGGCCGCCGCAAGGAGGCGATCGCGCGCGTGCGCCTCGTCCCCGGCTCGGGCGCGTTCACGGTGAACGGTCGCAGCCTCGAGGACTACTTCCCGAACAAGCTGCACCAGCAGCTGATCACCGACCCGTTCACGGTGCTCGAGCTCGGCGGTGCGTACGACGTGGTCGCGCGCATCACCGGCGGCGGCCCCTCGGGCCAGGCCGGCGCGCTGCGCCTCGCCATCGCCCGTGCGCTGAACGAGATCGACCGCGAGAACAACCGCCCGGCCCTCAAGAAGGCCGGCTTCCTGACGCGCGACGCCCGGGTGATCGAGCGCAAGAAGGCCGGTCTCAAGAAGGCCCGCAAGGCCTCGCAGTTCTCGAAGCGGTAATCGGCTCGCAGGAGCGCGGCTGATGCCCCGCCTCTTCGGCACCGACGGCGTCCGCGGCCTGGCCAACGGCGACGTCGTGACCGCCGACCTCGCCCTCGGCCTCGCGCAGGCGGCGGCGTGGGTCCTCACGCAGGGCCGACACGCCGACCGCCGGCGCGCCGAGGGGCGCCGGCCCACCGCGGTGATCGCGCGGGACCCGCGCATCTCGGGGGAGTTCATCTCCGCCGCGGTCGCGGCCGGGCTCGCCGGGTCGGGGGTCGACGTGCTCGACGCGGGCGTCATCCCGACGCCGGCCGCGGCGTTCCTGGTGCGCGACATCGACGCCGACTTCGGCGTCGTCATCTCGGCCTCGCACAACCCCGCCGAAGACAACGGCATCAAGTTCTTCGCCTACGGCGGGGCGAAGCTGCCCGATGAGGTCGAGGACCGCATCGAGGCCGCGCTCGCCGACCCGCCGCCCCGTCCGACCGGCGTCGACGTGGGCCGCATCCGCCGGTTCGCCGACGCGGAGGACCGCTACGTCGTGCACCTGCTCGGCACGGTGGAGACCCGCCTCGACGGGCTGCACGTCGTGCTGGACTGCGCGAACGGGGCCGCATCCGGCGTCTCCCCCCAGGTGTTCACGGATGCCGGCGCCCGGGTGACGCTGATCGGCGCCGACCCCGACGGCGTCAACATCAACGACGGCGTCGGGTCGACCCACCTCGAGGTGCTGCGCGCGGCCGTGCTCGAGCACGCCGCCGACCTCGGCATCGCCCACGACGGCGACGCCGACCGCTGCCTCGCGGTGGCGGCCGACGGCACGATCGTCGACGGCGACATGATCATGGCGATCCTGGCGTCGTCGCTGCACGACCGCGGTCGTCTCGTCGACGACACCCTCGTCGCCACCGTGATGAGCAACCTCGGGCTGCGCCGCGCGATGGCCGACCGCGGCATCTCGGTGATCGAGACCGCCGTCGGCGACCGCTACGTGCTCGAGGCGCTGGAGGCCGGCGGCTACACGCTGGGCGGCGAGCAGTCGGGGCACATCGTCTTCCGCGGACTCGCGACCACCGGAGACGGCATCCTCACCGGCCTGCAGCTGGCCTCTGAGGTCGCCCGCACCGGGCTGCCGCTCGCGACCCTCGCCGCGGCGATGACGGTCTACCCGCAGGTGCTCATCAACGTCGCGGGGGTGGACCGCACCCGCCTCGGCGGCGACGCCGGCGTCGCGGATGCCGTGCGCGCCGCGGAGGCCGAACTGGGCGACTCCGGACGGGTGCTGCTGCGCCCCTCCGGCACCGAACCGGTCGTGCGGGTGATGGTCGAGGCCGAGACCGCCGAGACCGCGCAGGCGATCGCCGAGCGGCTCGCGGGCGTCGTGCGCGCCCGGCTCGCCCTCTGACCCCGGTCGGCCGCAGCACGAGCCAGCGCGCTCGGGTCCGCCTGCCCTAGCGTGGGACCGGCCGCGGTCGGGTCCGCGGCGGAGGAGGACCAGACATGCCCTTGCAGGGGGAGTACGCGCCGAGCACGTCCGAGTGGGCGCGCACCCAGGCCGAGGCCTACGAGGCCAGTGGCGGATCCGAGTCGGCGGAGCTGCGCGGCAAGCCGATCATCGTGCTGACCACGCTCGGCGCGAAGTCGGGGAAGCTGCGCAAGACGGCGCTCATGCGCGTCGAGCACGACGGCGCCTACGCGGTCGTCGCCTCGCGCGGCGGGGCGCCGACCCACCCGCAGTGGTACTGGAACCTGGTCGCCCATCCGCAGGTCGAACTGCAGGACGGCGACGCCAAGCACGACTACGTCGCGCGCGAGGTGTCCGGCGACGAGCGGGCGGTCTGGTGGGAGCGCGCCGTGGCGGCCTGGCCCGACTACGCGAACTACCAGGAGAAGACCGACCGCATCATCCCGGTCTTCGTGCTCGAGCGCGACTGACGCGAGCTCCCGCGTCGGTCACGACGGCGGGGGTCAGACGCGGCGGAGCAGCACCGTCGACACGGTGTGGTCGCTCGCCTTGCGCAGCACCAGCGACGCCCGCGCGCGGGTCGGCAGGATGTTCTGCTCGAGGTTGGGCCCGTTGATCTCGTTCCAGATCGAGCGCGCCCGCGCGACCGCCTCCGGCTCGCTGAGGTGCGAGTAGCGGTGGAAGTACGACTGCGGGTCGGCGAACGCGCCGCGCTGGAGGCGCAGGAACCGCTGCACGTACCACTCCTCGATGTCGGCGGTGCGCGCGTCGACGTAGATCGTGAAGTCGAACAGGTCGCTGACCGCGAGCCGGCCGCTCGTCGGCGGCTGCAGCACGTTGAGCCCCTCCACGATGAGCACGTCGGGGCGGCGGACCATGACGTGCTCGCCCGGCACGATGTCGTAGACCAGGTGGGAGTACACCGGGGCCGCCACCTCGGGATCGCCGCTCTTGATCCGGCTGACGAAGCCGAGCAGGGCGCGGCGGTCGTAGCTCTCCGGGAACCCCTTGCGCTGCATGAGCCCGCGGCGCTCGAGCTCGGCGTTCGGGTGCAGGAACCCGTCGGTGGTGACCAGCTGCACGTGCGGGGTCTCGTCGCCCTGCGCCAGCAGCTCCGCCAGCACGCGCGCCGTCGTCGACTTGCCCACGGCGACCGACCCGGCGATGCCGATCACGAACGGCGTCGGCTCGTCGGCGTGCCGCAGGAACGCGTTGGTCGACGATCCGAGCTCCCGCGCGGCCGCGATGTAGAGCTTGATGAGGCGGCTGAGGGGCAGGTAGACCTCGCGCGCCTCGGTGAGGTCGGTGGTGTCGCCGACGCCGCGGACGCGCGTCAGATCCTCCTCGGTGAGACCGAGGGTCGTGTGGGGTGCGAGCTCCGCCCACTCCGCGCGGGGGATCTCGAGGAACGGCGAATGCCCGCCGGAGGGCGCACCGGGATCGGACATCGTCACCCAGCATAGGATCGAGCGCATGTGCGGCATCGTCGGCTACGTCGGCCCGGGCAGCAGCGTAGACGTTCTCGTCGGCGGTCTGCGGCGCCTCGAGTACCGCGGATACGACTCCGCGGGCATCGCCGTGCTCGACGACGACGGGCGCCTCGGCACCCGCAAGCGCGCCGGGAAGCTCGGCGTACTCGCCGACGAGCTCGCGGCCGCGCCGATCGCCGACGGCCACACCGGCATCGGGCACACCCGCTGGGCGACGCACGGCGGCCCGACCGACGGCAACGCGCATCCGCACCTCGGCGACGGCGGCAGGCTGGCGCTCATCCACAACGGCATCATCGAGAACTTCGCGGCGCTCAAGGCCGAGCTGACCGCCGACGGCGAGCGGTTCGAGAGCGAGACCGACACCGAGGTCGCGGCACTGCTGGTGGGCCGGCTGTATCGCGAGACGGGCGACCTGACGCAGGCCATGCGGCGCGCCGTCGCCCGTCTCGAGGGAGCCTTCACCCTGCTCGTCATGCACGAGGAGGTCCCCGGCGTCGTGGTCGGGGCCCGCCGCAACTCGCCGCTGGTGATCGGTCTCGGCGACGGGGAGAACTTCCTCGGCTCCGACGTCGCCGCGTTCGTGGAGCACACCCGCCGCGCGATGGAGATCGGGCAGGACGAGATCGTCACCATCCGCCCCGACTCGGTCGAGGTGACCGACTTCGCCGGCAATCCGGTGGCGACGCGCGAGTTCGAGGTGGCCTGGGACGCGTCCGCCGCCGAGAAGGGCGGCTGGCCGACCTTCATGAAGAAGGAGATCAGCGAGGAGCCCGAGGCCGTCGCGAACACGCTGCTCGGTCGGGTGCACGACGGTGCGGTGCGCCTGGGCGAGCTGGAGCCGCTGGCGGAGGCCCTGGCCGACATCGACCGGATCATCGTGATCGCCTGCGGCACCGCGGCGTACGCGGGGATGCTCGGCAAGTACGCGATCGAGCAGTGGGCGCGCATCCCGGTCGAGGTGGAGCTCTCGCACGAGTTCCGCTACCGCGACCCGGTGCTCGACGCCCGCACCCTCGTCGTCTCGGTCAGCCAGTCGGGCGAGACCATGGACACCCTGATGGCGGTGAAGTACGCCCGGGAGCAGGGTGCGCGCACGCTGTCGATCTGCAACACCCAGGGCTCGACCATTCCGCGCGAGTCGGACGCCGTGCTCTACACCCACGCCGGACCGGAGGTGGCGGTCGCATCGACGAAGGCGTTCGTGGCGCAGGTCGCGGCGCTCTACCTGCTCGGCCTCGACCTGGCGGGTCGTCGCGGCACCCTCGACGCGGAGCGCACCGCCGGTCTCGTCGAGGAGCTGCAGAACCTGCCGGCGAAGCTCGATCAGGTGGTCGAGTCGAGCACGGGCCGCATCGGCGAGTTCGCCCGCTGGATGGGCGACGTGCAGTCGGTGCTCTTCCTCGGTCGCCACGCCGGCTACCCGATCGCCCTCGAGGGGGCGCTGAAGCTCAAGGAGCTCGCCTACATCCACGCCGAGGGCTTCGCCGCCGGCGAGCTCAAGCACGGCCCGATCGCGCTGATCGAGCCCGGCCAGCTGGTGATCGTGGTCGTGCCGTCGCCGCGCGATCCGCGCTCGCTGCACGCGAAGGTCATCTCCAACATCCAGGAGATCCGCGCCCGCGGCGCCCGCGTGATCGCGATCGCCGAACTGGGCGACGTCGAGGTGCTGCCGTTCGTCGACGAGGCGATCCGCATCCCCCTCGCCGCCCCGCTGTTCGAGCCCCTGCTGGCCGTGGTGCCGTTGCACGTGTTCGCGCTCGAGCTCGCGTCGGCGAAGGGTCTCGACGTCGACCAGCCGCGCAACCTGGCCAAGTCGGTCACGGTCGAGTGAACGCCGTCCCGCCCCGCCCGCGGCGGGTGCGGCGGCGTGCGGACGACCCGCGTCGGGAGCCGTCGGCGTCGAGGTCGGAGAGAATGGCCCGGTGAGCATCGCGGGCATCGGGATCGACGTCGTCGACCTGGGGCGCTTCGAACGCGCCGTCGGACGGACGCCGCGCCTGCGCGAGCGCCTGTTCGCCGAGAGCGAACGCGACCTGCCGCTGCGCTCGCTCGCCGGGAGATTCGCCGCAAAAGAGGCGCTGATGAAGGCGCTCGGCGACGCGACCGGGGTGACCTGGCACGACATGGAGGTCGTCCGCGACGGCGAGGGCAACCCGTCGTTCCGCGTCTCCGGAGCGGTCGCCGCCGCCGTCGAGCGTCGCGGCATCACCCACCTGCACCTCACCATGTCGCACGACGCCGGCATCGCGATCGCCCAGGTCATCGCGGAGATCGCCTGATGGCGTCGCCGCTGCGCGAGGCCCGCATCGACGTCGCCGCGATCACCGCGAACGTGGCCGCGCTGCGCGCCCTCGTCGCGCCCGCCGACGTGATGGTGGTCGTCAAGGCCGACGGATACGGGCACGGCGCCGAGATCGCGGCGCGCGCCGCGCTGGCCGGGGGCGCCGCCCGGCTGGGCGTCGCCGACATCGACGAGGCGCTCCGGCTGCGCGCCGCGGGCGTCGACGCCCCCCTCCTCGCGTGGCTGCACGGACCCGACGCCGACTTCGCGCGCGCCGCCGCGGCCGACGTCGAGGTGGGCGTCAGCAGCCTCGCCCAGCTCGACGCCGCGACGACGGCCGGGGCCGGCGTGCACCTCAAGGTCGACACCGGGCTCAGCCGCAACGGCTTCGCCCCCGACGACGCGCCCGCGGCGTTCGCCCGCGCGGCGGCCCGGGGAACCCGCGTGGGCGGGGTGTTCTCGCACCTCGCGAACACCTCGCCCGACGAGGACGCGCGGCAGATCGCCGCGTTCGAGAGTGCGCTCGCCGCCGCCCGGGATGCCGGGGTCGAGCCGGGCATCCGGCACCTCGCCGCGACGCAGGCGGCGATCAGCACCCCCGCCGCGCGCTACGACATGGTGCGGATCGGGATCGGGGCGTACGGGCTCACGCCCGGCGGCGGGATCGATCCTGCGGCGCTGGGTCTGCGCCCCGCGATGGAGCTGGCCGCACCGGTCGTCGCCGTACGGCGGGTCCCCGCGGGGACGGGCGTCTCCTACGGCTCCACGCACCGCACCGAGCGCCCCACCACCCTCGCCCTCGTCCCGCTCGGCTACGCGGACGGCGTGCCCCGCGCGGCGTCCGGCGCGGGGGCCGAGGTGCTCGTCGCCGGATCCCGCCACCCGGTCGTCGGCCGGATCGCGATGGACCAGCTCGTGGTCGACGCGGGCGACGCCGCGGTGGCGGTGGGCGACCGGGCCGTGCTCTGGGGCGATCCGGCCGCCGGCGCCCCGTCGGCGGAGGAGTGGGCCGGCTGGGCGGGCACCATCGGCTACGAGATCGTCACCCGGCTCGGGCCGCGCGTGGCGCGGACGGCGGCGACGTGATCGAGCTGGTCGTGCCGACGTCCGCCGCGATGGAGGACCTCGGCGAGCGGATGGCCGGGCTGCTGGCCGCGGGCGACCTCATCCGTCTCGACGGTCCGCTCGGCGCGGGCAAGACCACGTTCACCCGGGGGCTCGGGCGCGCACTCGGCGCCCGCGGCGCGGTGACGTCGCCGACGTTCGTGCTCTCGCGGGAGCATCCGACGACGGCCGGCCCGCCGCTGGTGCACGTCGACGCCTACCGGCTGAACTCGGCGCTCGAACTCGACGACCTCGACCTCGACTGGGACCGCTCGATCACCGTGGTCGAGTGGGCGGACGGCAAGGTCGGCGACGTCGTCGACTCCTGGATCGAGATCGGCATCGACCGCCCCGCCGGGGACGAGGCCGACGGCGACGACGACCAGCCGCGGATCGTGCGCATCGCCGGGCACGGCCCCCGCTGGGCCGACCTCGACGCGCGGCTCGCCTAGGCTCGCAGCGTGCTGCTCGCCATCGACACGTCGACCGGATCGGCCGTCGCGGCCGTCGGGGACGACGGCGTCGTGCACGCCGAGCGCACCGAGCCCGACACCCGGCGTCACGCCGAGGCGATCGGCTCGCTGATCGCCGGCGCGCTCGCCGACGCCGGCGCCTCGGCGGCCGACGTCACCGCCGTGGCGGTCGGGATGGGGCCGGGACCGTTCACCGGCCTGCGGGTCGGCATCGCCGCGGCGCGCGCCTTCGCCCGCGGCCGCTCGGTCCCGCTGCTCGCCGTCGTCTCCCACGACGCGGTCGCGGCGGAGCATGCCGGGCCGATCGTCGTCGTCACCGACGCCCGCCGCCGCGAACTCGCCTGGTCGCAGTACGCCGCGGCCGAGGCGGGGATGCCGGTGCGGCTCCGCGGGCCCGAACTCGCGCCCGCGGCCGACCTCGACGCCCTGCTCGCGTCCGCCGCCCCGGGAGCGGTGCGGGTCGACGCCGCGCTCATCCCCGCGGGCGCCCTGGGCCGGATCGCGGTGTTCCGCCGCGCGGCCGGTGCGGAGCCCGGACCCGACCGTCCGCTCTACCTGCGCCCGCCCGACGTCACGGTGGTGGCGCGATGATCCGTCCCGAGACCGCGACCCACGAAGCCGGAGGGTGGGAGATCCGTCGGGCCGGCCTCGACGACCTCGACGACGTGATGGCCCTCGAGACGGCGACCTTCCCGAGCGACGCCTGGTCGCGCGAGGGGATGCGCGCCGAGCTGCGCGGGCCGCACGGCTACTACCTGGTGGCCCGCACGTCCGACGGCGTGCTCGACGGCTACGGCGGTCTGCTCGCACCCCGCGGCGCCGAGCAGGCCGACGTGCAGACCGTGGCCGTCGCCGATCGCGCGCGCCGCCGCGGGCTGGGCCGGGCGCTCGTCCTCGCCCTCGTCGCCGAGGCGGGGCGGCGCGGGGCGCGGGAGCTCTTCCTCGAGGTGCGCGCCGACAACCCGGCCGCGCAGGCGCTCTACGCGGCGCTGGGCTTCGAGCAGGTCGGCCGCCGCGCGCGCTACTACCAGCCCGATGACGTCGACGCCCTGGTGATGCGGCTCGACATCCCCGAGGGGGAGGTGGCGCCGGCATGAGCGGACCCCTCGTGCTCGGGATCGAGACCAGCTGCGACGAGACCGGCGTCGGGATCGTGCGCGGCACCGAGCTGCTCGCCAACGCCGTCGCCTCGTCGATGGAGGAGCACGCCCGCTATGGCGGCGTGGTGCCGGAGGTGGCGGCGCGGGCGCACCTGGAGGCGTTCGAGGCGACGCTCGACGCGGCACTGGCGGAGGCGGGGGTCGCTCTCGACGACCTCGACGCGATCGCGGTCACCGCCGGTCCCGGACTCGCCGGCGCGCTGATGGTCGGGGTCGGCGCGGCGAAGGGACTCGCCCAGGCGACCGGCCTGCCGCTCTACGGCGTCAACCACCTCGTCGGCCATGTCGGCGTCGACCTGCTGCGCCCCGAGGGCGGCGCGCTCGAGCTGCCGACCGTCGCCCTGCTCGTCTCGGGCGGGCACACGTCGCTGCTGCTGGTGCGCGACCTGGTCGACGACGTGGAGCTGCTCGGCGAGACGATCGACGACGCCGCGGGCGAGGCGTTCGACAAGGTGGCCCGGCTGCTCGGCCTGCCGTACCCCGGCGGTCCGCGCATCGATCAGGCCGCCGAGGGCGCCGATCCGGATGCCATCCGCTTCCCGCGCGGGCTCACGGCGGCGAAGGACATGGCCCGCCATCGGTACGACTTCTCGTTCTCGGGGCTGAAGACGGCCGTCGCCCGCCACGTCGAAGGGGCGCGTTCCCGGGGCGAGGAGGTCGATGTGGCGGAGGTCGCGGCCGGCTTCCGCGAGTCGGTCGCCGATGTGCTCACGGCGAAGGCGATCGCGGCGTGCATCGACCTCGGCGTGCCCCGGCTGCTGCTCGGCGGCGGAGTGGCGGCGAACGCCCGGGTGCGCGCGCTCGCCGTTGAGCGGGCCGCCGCGGCCGGGGTCGAGCTGCGCATCCCGCCGCTGTCGCTCTGCACCGACAACGGCGCCATGATCGCGGCACTCGGGGCGCAGCTCGTGGCGGCCGGGCGCCCGCCGTCGGAGCCCGGCTTCGGCGCCGACTCGACGCTGCCGGTCACCGAGGTTCAGTGCTGAGACCCGCTCGGACACACCGCCGACCTCGTTGACACCGCCCCGGGGCGCTGCCAGTCTGGCCGAGCTGACGTCCAGCCCACGACCATTCGAGGAGTTCTCATGACCGACACCCCGACGCCGCCGCCCGCTGCGCCCGCGACTCCGCCCGCCCCGGCCGGCCCCAAGCAGACCCTGAGCCTCGTCTCCTTCATCGTCGGTATCGGGAGCATCGTCTTCTGCGGCCTGGGCATCATCGGTCTCGCCGCCGGAATCGTCGCGATCATCCTGTCGAACAAGGCGAAGAAGTCGGAACCGGATGCACCCGACTGGATGAAGACCCTGGGTCTCGTCTTCGGCATCATCGGTGCGATCCTCAGCGTGATCGTCGGACTGATCGTCCTGGTCAGCGCGATCCTGCCGTTCATCCTGATCGGTACCTCGGGCTACTACTACTGAGCCGCCATAGGATGGAGGGCGGGCCGCTTCGGCGCCCCGCCCTTCGTCGTCTCCAGGGCCGAGGTCGTCGCGACGCCCCACGGGCGTCATCACATCGCCGTCGGTGGCGCCTCGCCCGTGTCGGCGGGCGGACCCGCCCGCGTCGGCCGCCCCGCGGCGTTAGCCGTCGAGACGCTCGGCGAGGAACGCGGCGCGGGAGCCGCCGACCCGGGTGAGCACGAGCGTGGCGCTCGCGTCGCCGCGCAGCCCGAGCCGGGTGCGGAAGGCCGCCGGATCGACGTCGACCCCGCGCTTCTTGATCTCCAGCGTGCCGATGTCGCGCGCGGCGAGCTCGCGCTTCAGCGTCTTCACGTCCAGCGGGAAGCGCTCGACGACGCGGAACACCGCGCCGAACGGCGTCGTCGGCTGCTCGTCGGTGGTGACCCAGGCGATGGTCGGGTCGAGCATCCGCCCCCCGATCGTGCGCGCCAGGTCGCCGATCAGCCGGGCGCGGATGACGGCGCCGTCCGGCTCGACCAGGTATCGGCCCGGGTCGCCGGCGGGCGCGTCCTCGGCGTCGGCGTCCGCGGTCATCTCCCGGGCGCCGTCGGAGCCGAGCAGCAGCGCCGCGCGACGGACCCCTTCGCGCTCCAGCCCGCCGCGCCAGACCACCAGCTCGACCACCTCGCCGCCGGCCGACACCCACTGCGCCTCGGCGTCGTCGGGGATCAGGTCCCGGTCGAGCCCCGGACCGAGTTTCACGCCGGTCGGCATCCGTTCCCCGAGTGCGAGCGCCCAGTCGAGGGGCGGCGACCATGCGTCGGGGTCGGCGAGCCGTCCGGAGGCGTCCCGTCGCGCGGGGTCCACCCACGCGCCGCCGACCCCTGCGAGGTCGCTCGTCACGGCGTCGCCGAGTTCGACGCGGGCGGACGGGAACGGGGCGAGGTTGTACGAGGCGAGGGCGGCGGTCACCTCGTCGCGCTCGACGGCCACGACGCCGAGGTCGAGCGCCGCCAGGGCCATCGCGTCGGCCCCGATCCCGCATCCGAGGTCGGCGACGACGTCGACGCCGGCATCCGCGAACCGGCCGGCGTGCCGGGCGGCGACCGACAGTCGCGTGGCCTGCTCGAGCCCGTCGCGGGTGAACAGCATGCGGTCGGCGAAGTCGCCGAACTTGGCGCGGGCGCGGGTGCGCAGTCGCGCCTGTTCGAGCACCGCCGCGACCCGGTCGGGCGGGTGCCCGTCGGCGCGCAGTCGCGACACCTGGCGCACCACGTCGGCGCTCGCGTCGATCGGGCCGACCTCGTCGAGCAGGCGGAGGCCCTCGGGCGTCAGCAGGGCGCGGAGCGCGGTCGCGTCCATGTCCCCACGCTAGCCCGCCGTACGGGTCGCCCTGCCCGGTCGAGTGGGCGGGGCCACCGGGTCGTCGCCCATCCGCGTGATCGGATTGGCACTCGCGTTGATCGACTGCCAGCCGGACGCTATGGTGGTCTCTGGCACTCTCAGACGGAGTGTGCCAACCGGAGTTTCCCAGAAAGAGGTCACACGTGTCGGTCTCCATCAAGCCGCTCGAGGATCGCATCGTCATCCGCCAGGTCGACGCCGAGCAGGTCACGGCGTCGGGTCTCGTGATCCCGGACACCGCCAAGGAGAAGCCCCAGGAGGGCGAGGTCGTGGCCGTCGGTCCGGGCCGGATCGACGACAACGGCAACCGCGTCCCGCTCGACGTCGCGGTCGGCGACAAGGTCATCTACTCGAAGTACGGCGGCACCGAGGTCAAGGTCGGCGGCGAGGACATGCTCGTGCTCTCCGCGCGCGACGTGCTCGCGGTCGTGGTCTCCTGACCGCATCCGCTGCAGACGAGGGCCCCGGCACTGCGCCGGGGCCCTCGTCGTCCGTACCGGGAGAGGGTCCCGGACGCGGGCTGCTCTTCGCCGTCGGCGCCTACGGGCTCTGGGGCGCGTTCCCCGTCTACTTCCTGCTGCTCCAGCCCGCCGGGCCGCTCGAGATCGTCGCCTTCCGGGTGCTGCTCTCGCTCGCGTTCTGCCTCGTCCTGCTGACGGTGATGCGCGGCTGGCCGCGGTTCCGCGCCCTGCTGCGCGACCGCCGCGCCGTGCTGCTGATGGGCCTCGCCGCGCTGCTCATCTTCATCAACTGGCTGGTGTACGTCGTCGCGGCCGTGACCGGCCACGTCGTCGAGGCCTCCCTCGGCTACTTCATCAACCCGCTCATGACGGTGCTCCTCGGGGTGTTCGTGCTGCGCGAGCGGCTGCGTCCGGCGCAGTGGGTGGCGCTCGGGCTCACCCTGGTCGCCCTCGTCGTGCTCGCGGTGGGCTACGGCACGATTCCCTGGATCTCGCTCGTCCTGGCGCTGTCGTTCGGCCTGTACGGCTTCGTCAAGAAGACCGCGGGCCCGCGCGTCGACGCGGTGAGCGGTCTCACGCTCGAGACGGCGTGGTCGGCGCCGATCGCGACGGTTCTGCTGATCGTCGTCGCGACCACATCCGGGATCGTCTTCGGAACCGCCGGCCTGCTGCACGCCGCGCTGATGCTGACCGCCGGGGCGGTGACGGCGATCCCGCTGCTGCTGTTCGCCGCCGCCGCGCGCAGGCTCCCGCTCGTGCTGATGGGGCTCGCGCAGTACATCACCCCGGTGATCCAGTTCCTGCTCGGCGCGGTCGTGCTCGGCGAGCCCATGCCGGTGGAGCGCTGGATCGGGTTCGGCCTGGTCTGGCTCGCCCTCGTCGTGCTCACCGTGGACATGGTGCGCGCCGGTCGGGGACCGCGCCGCGCCTCCCTGGAGCCCCGCTGACGCCGGGGTAGTGTCGTCGCGACCGCGGGTGCCCCCCCAACCCGCCCGGTCGGAGAGGATCCCGGATGCCGCGCGCCCGCATCCTGACGGTCGTCGCCGTCACCGTGCTCGCCCTCGCCGGGTGTTCGAGCGCTCCCATGCCGACGCCGACGCCGACCCCCAGCCCGACGCCGCTCGGCGACGGCGTGCTGCGCATCGGCACCCTGTTCCCCACCTCCGGCACCACATCGTTCCTCGGCGCCAGCCAGATCGCCGGCGTTGACGCCGCGGTGCGCGCCATCAACGAGGCCGGCGGCGTGAACGGCGAGCCGGTCGAGGTCATCCACCGGGACTCCGCCGACGCGGGGTCGGAGAAGGCGGAGAAGTCGCTCGCCGAGCTCATCGACAAGGGCGTCGACGTGATCATCGGCCCGTCGTCGTCGGTGCTCGCGGAGTCGTCGTCGTCGTCATCGCCCCCCTGTCCGCTGTCGTTGCCGCGGCCGGAGGTTCGGGTGGGACACCCCGCCGCGACGAGGGTCAGGGCGAGCAAGAGGACGAGCCAGCGAAGGGAAGA
>JBHIXX010000012.1:0-66781 GCA_041984585.1 Pseudolysinimonas sp.
GTGGACGGCCGTGGTGATCAGTCTGGTCGGCTTCGCCGCCGGCACCCTCGCCTACTGGTTCGCGCAGCCGCTGCTGGTGGGCATCTCGGCCGGCGTCGTCGTGCTCGGCCCGATCGTCGGCGCGGTGCTGGCGGCGGCCGGACTCGGCGCCAAGGGCCGCATCACGAAGGCCTGACGTGCTGCTCGCCGATCTGACGGCGGGCGCCGTCGAGGATGCCGCGCGCCGTCGCGAGGTCGTGCCCTACGCGGAGGCCGAGGCGGCCGCACTCGCCGCGCCGGCGGCGATCGACGCCGCCGGCGCCCTCGCGCGGGCCGAGCAGGTGCACGTGATCGCCGAGATCAAGCGCGCCAGCCCGTCGCGCGGCCCGATGGCCGAGATCGTCGACCCCGCCGCGCTCGCCTCCGCCTACCAGTCCGGGGGAGCGAGCGCGATCAGCGTGCTCACCGAGGAGCGCCGGTTCGGCGGCTCGCTCGACGACCTGCGCGCGGTGCGCGCCGCGGTCACCATCCCGGTGCTGCGCAAGGACTTCATCGCCGAGCCGTACCAGGTGCTCGAGGCGCGGGCCGCGGGCGCCGACCTCGTGCTGCTCATCGTCGCCGCGCTGCCGCAGCCGCTGCTGGTCGAGCTGCACGCGCTCATCGCCGACCTGGGAATGACCGCACTGGTCGAGACGCACAGCGCCGACGAGCTGGACCGCGCGATCGACCTCGGCGCGCGGGTGATCGGCGTCAACGCCCGCGACCTCGACACCTTCGAGACCGACCCCGAGTTGTTCGGCCGCCTGGTCGACCGGTTCCCGGCCGACGCCGTCCGGGTGGCCGAGTCGGCCGTGAAGACCCCCGACGACGTGCGGCGCTATCGCGACGCGGGGGCGGATGCCGTGCTGGTCGGCGAGGCGCTGGTCACCGACGGCGACCCGGCGGCGCGGATCGTCGAGTTCCGCGCGGCGGCGGAGTCGCTGCGATGAGCGGGCGGCTGCCCGTGGACGGGAGGATCGACCGATGACGGTGGAGAGCCTGCGGGACCGACCGGGCCCGTTCTTCGGCGAGTACGGCGGGCGGTTCATGCCCGAGTCGCTCGTCGCCGCGATCGACGAGCTCGCCGCGGCCTACGAGGACGCCAAGGCCGACCCCGCGTTCCACGCGGAGCTGGCGGAGCTGCACCGCAGCTACACCGGGCGGCCGTCGCCGATCACCGAGGTGCCGCGGTTCGCCGAGCACGCCGGCGGGGCGCGGGTCATCCTCAAGCGCGAGGACCTCAACCACACCGGGTCGCACAAGATCAACAACGTGCTCGGCCAGGCGCTGCTCACCCGGCGCATCGGCAAGACGCGGGTGATCGCCGAGACCGGCGCCGGTCAGCACGGCGTCGCCACGGCGACCGCGGCGGCGCTGTTCGGCCTGGAGTGCACGATCTACATGGGCGAGGTCGACACCCAGCGCCAGGCCCTGAACGTGGCCCGGATGCGGCTGCTCGGCGCCGAGGTGGTGCCGGTCACCACCGGCTCGCGCACGCTCAAGGACGCCATCAACGAGGCCTACCGCGAGTGGGTCACGAGCGTCGAGACCACCAACTACATCTTTGGCACGGCGGCGGGGCCGCATCCGTTCCCGGCGATGGTGCGCGACTTCCAGAAGATCATCGGCGACGAGGCGCGTGCCCAGATGCTCGACGGGATCGGGCGGCTGCCGGATGCCGTCGCGGCCTGCGTCGGCGGCGGATCGAACGCGATCGGCATCTTCCACGCCTTCCTCGACGACGCCGACGTGGCGCTCTACGGCTTCGAAGCGGCCGGCGACGGCGTCGACACCGAGAAGCACGCGGCGTCGATCGAGCGCGGGCGCCCCGGCGTGCTGCACGGCGCCCGCAGCTACGTGCTGCAGGACGACGACGGACAGACCATCGAGTCGCACTCGATCTCCGCCGGTCTCGACTACCCGGGCGTCGGCCCGGAGCACGCCGCCCTCGCCGACGCGCATCGCGCGCAGTACCTGCCGGCGACCGACACCGAGGCGATGGAGGCCCTGCGTCTGCTGAGCCGCACCGAGGGCATCATCCCGGCGATCGAGTCGGCGCACGCCCTCGCCGGCGCGCTGCGCCTCGGACGGGAGATGCCCGCCCGGTCCGACGGCGAGGCGCCGATCATCCTGGTCAACCTCTCCGGGCGCGGGGACAAGGACGTGGCGACCGCCGGGCGGTGGTTCGATCTGTTCGACCACGACGACGTCGGCCCCGAGGGAGGCGCCGCGTGAGCCCGCAGCCGCTGTCGGTGGCGACCCGCATCGCCGAGCGCAAGGCCGAGGGCCGCGGTGTGCTCGTCGGCTACCTGCCGGTCGGGTTCCCCGATCTCGACACCAGCATCGACGCCGCCGTCGCGCTCGTCGAGAACGGCGTCGACGTGCTCGAACTGGGTCTGCCCTACTCCGACCCGGTGATGGACGGGCTCGCCATCCAGAAGGCCACCGAGTCCGCCCTGCAGGCCGGCTTCCGCGTGCGCGACGTGTTCACCGCGGTCGAGGCGGTGCGCTCCCGCGTCGACGCGCCCGTGCTGGTGATGACCTACTGGAACCCCGTGCTGCAGTGGGGCGTCGACCGATTCGCCGACGACCTGCGCGACGCCGGGGGCGCGGGACTCATCACTCCGGACATCACGCCGGATGCCGCGGCCGACTGGATCGCGACGAGCGACCGCACCGGACTCGACCGGGTGTTCCTCGCGGCGCCCTCGTCGACGGAGGCGCGGCTGCGCACCACCGTCGAGGCGAGTCGTGGTTTCGTCTACGCCGTCTCGACGATGGGAATCACCGGCGCCCGCCAGGACGTCGACGCGGCCGCCCGCAGCCTCGTCAGGCGCCTGCACGACGCGGGAGCCGAGTCGGCGTGCGTCGGCATCGGCATCTCGACCGGAGCCCAGGTCGCCGAAGTGCTCGAGTACGCCGAGGGCGCCATCGTCGGGTCCGCGCTGGTCACCGCCCTCGCCGGCGGCGGGGTCGCCGGGGTGGGTGCGAAGGCCGCCGAACTCGCCACCGGCCTGCGTCGCTGACCGTGCCTCCGGTCGGCCGCGGGCGTCGGCTCGGCGGCTCCCGAGCAGTCGCGGAACGGTGCGTCGGAGGGCGCGTCGGGGCGCGCGGGCGGATGGGTAGACTCGCCGGGTGATCCCGCTGAGCATCCCGAGCCCGCCGTCGGACTGGTCCGTCTTCGAGCTGGGGACGTGGATCCACTCCTGGCTGCCGATCTGGCCCGCCGAGTGGACGCTCGCGATCCACGTCTACGCCCTCGCGATCATGACCGGCATCGTCGCCGCCGTGCTGATCTCGAACCGTCGCCTCACGGCGCGCGGCGCGGAGCCGTGGGTGGTCATCGACCTCGCGCTCTGGGCCGTGGTGTTCGGCATCGTCGGCTCCCGCGCGTGGCACGTGGTCACCCACCCCGCCGACTTCTTCGGGCCCGGCCTCGACCCGCTGCGCGTCTTCTACGTCTGGGAGGGCGGCGTCGCCATCTTCGGCGCCATCCTCGGTGGGGCGCTCGGCGTGTGGATCGCCTCCCGCATCGCCGGCCTGCGCTTCGGCGCCGTCGCCGACGCGATCGCCCCGACCCTGCTGCTCGCCCAGGCCTTCGGCCGCATCGGCAACTACTTCAACCAGGAGCTGTTCGGGCTCCCCACTGACCTGCCGTGGGGTCTCGAGATCGACCGGCCGAACGCCGCCATCCCGGCCGGCATCCCCGACGACGCGCTGTTCCACCCGACCTTCCTCTACGAGATCATCTGGAACGTCGCCGGCTTCGTCGTGCTGATCCTCATCGAGAACCGCGTCGAGGTCACCCGGAAGCTGCCGGGATCCGGCGGAATCCTGCCGTTCTCGGTCACCTTCCATCGCCGCGACGCCTGGCACTGGGGCAAGATGGTCGGGCTGTGGGCCATCTGGTACGGGATCGGTCGCACGTGGTTCGAGTCCATCCGACTCGATCCGCTCGACACGTTCCTGGGCATCCGCTACAACGTCTGGGGTGCCCTCGCCGCCGTCGTTCTGGGCATCGTCATCATCGCCGTCCAGTCGCGCCGGCATCCGGGCGTCGAGCCCGGCGTGTACCGTCCCGGGCGGTCGGCACCCGCTGCGGTAGACTCCGAAGACGTGTTCCCGGATGAGCCGGAGGACGCCACCGGAGACTCACCGCGAGACGGAGCCCCCGCCACGAGCGACACGGCCCGCCGTTAGAGTCGGACCGCGAACCCGAGAGCGGCCCGGCACTCCATCGTTGGGCCAGCGACGTCCCATCACCAGCACCATCGTGAGGACGGTCACCCATGGCCACTGAGCTCAACGCCACCCAGGGCGTTCCGAACCCCTTCCGCCGGTTCAGCACCGTGCCCGACGCCGTCGGCGCGTACGACCCGCGGCGTGAGAAGGACGCCTGCGGGCTCGCCATGGTGGCGACCCTGCGAGGCACCGCCGGACACGACATCATCGTGCAGGCGCTCGACGCGCTGCGGCACCTCGAGCACCGCGGCGCCATCGGCTCCGACGCGGGCACCGGCGACGGCGCGGGCATCATCACGCAGATCCCCGACCGCTTCCTGCGCGGCGCGGTCGACTTCGAGCTGCCGCCGGTCGGCCGCTACGCGGTCGGGATGTCGTTCCTCCCCACCGACGACGACGAGCGCGCCGAGCTGAAGGCCCGCGTCGGCGACCTCGCCGCCGAGGAGGGCCTGCACGTCCTCGGCTGGCGTCCCGTGCCGACCGACCCCGAGCACCTCGGCAACCTCGCGCGCGAGGCCGCCCCGGTGTTCGAGCAGCTGTTCCTCGCCACCGACCGCACCGAGGCCGACGGCTCGCCGCGGTCGGGCATCGGCATCGACCGGCTCACGTTCCGTCTGCGCAAGCGCGCCGAACGGGAGCTCGGGGCGTACTTCCCGTCGCTGTCGGCGCGCACCCTCGTCTACAAGGGCATGGTCACCACGCTCCAGCTGGAGCCGTTCTACCCCGACCTGAGCGACGAGGCGTTCGAGTCGAAGCTCGCGCTTGTGCACTCGCGCTACTCGACGAACACGTTCCCGTCGTGGCCGCTCGCGCAGCCGCTGCGGATGATCGCGCACAATGGCGAGATCAACACCGTGCAGGGCAACCGCAACTGGATGCGCGCGCGCCAGAGCCAGATGGTCTCCGAGGAGCTCGGCGAGCTGAGCCCGCTGTTCCCGATCGTCTCCGACGGCGTGAGCGACTCGACGTCGTTCGACGAGGTCGTCGAGCTGCTCAACCTCGCAGGGCGGCCGCTGCCGCACGCGATGATGATGATGGTTCCCGAGGCGTTCGAGAACCAGACCGACATGGACCCGGCCCGCCGCGCGTTCTACGAGTTCCACTCCATGCTGATGGAGCCGTGGGATGGCCCCGCCGCGCTGGTGTTCACCGACGGCGACCTGGTCGGCGCGACGCTCGACCGCAACGGCCTGCGCCCCGGGCGCTACCTGGTGACCGACGACGGACTCGTCGTGCTCGCCAGCGAGATCGGCGTGCTCGACTTCCCCGCCGACCGGGTGGTGCGCAAGGGGCGCCTCCGTCCCGGGCGGATGTTCCTCGCCGACACGGCCGCCGGCCGCATCGTCGAGGACGAGGAGATCAAGGCCGAGCTCGCGGCCTCGCAGCCGTGGCAGCAGTGGCTCGACGCGTCGCGCATCGAGCTCTCCAAGCTCCCCGAGCGCGAGCACGTCTCGCACACCCCCGCCTCCGTCGTGCGCCGCCAGCGCGTCTTCGGCTACACCGAGGAGGAGGTGCGCATCCTTCTCATGCCGATGGCGGAGAAGGGGATGGAGCCGGTCGGCGCGATGGGGTCAGACACCCCGATCGCGGTGCTCAGCGACCGGCCGCGCCTGCTGTTCGACTACTTCACCCAGCAGTTCGCGCAGGTGACCAACCCGCCGCTGGACAGCATCCGCGAAGAGGTCGTGACCTCGATGCGCCTCGGCCTCGGCCCGGAGCGCAACCTGCTCGGCGCGACGCCGGAGCACGCGCGGCAGGTCATGCTCGACTTCCCGGTGATCGACAACGACGAGCTGGCGAAGATCCAGCACATCGAGGACGCGCACGGCACGCCGCTGTCGCACACCATCCGCGGCCTGTACCGGATCGGCGACGGGCCCGACGGTCTCGCCCGCCGGCTCGAGGAGATGTGCCGCGAGGCCGACGACGCGATCGCCGACGGCGCCGAGTTCCTGGTGCTGAGCGACCGCGACTCGAACGCGGAGTACGCCCCGATCCCGTCGCTGCTCATGCTGTCGGCGGTGCACCACCACCTCATCCGTCGCGAGAACCGGATGAAGGTCGGGCTCGTCGTCGAGGCCGGCGACGTGCGCGAGGTGCACCACGTGGCCCTCATCATCGGCTACGGCGCGTCGGCGGTGAACCCGTACCTCGCGATGGAGACGGTCGAGCAGCTCGTGCTCTCGGGCATGATCTCGAGCGTCACGCCCGAGAAGGCGGTCAAGAACCTGATCAAGGGCCTCGGCAAGGGCGTGCTCAAGATCATGTCCAAGATGGGCATCTCGGTCGTCGGGTCGTACGCCGGTGCCCAGGTGTTCGAGGCGGTCGGCCTCAGCCAGGAGTTCGTCGACGAGTACTTCACCGGCACGACCAGCCTGCTCGGCGGCGTCGGGCTCGAGGTGGTCGCGGCCGAGAACGCCGCGCGCCACCGCGCCGCGTACCCGGAGGACGTGGCCACCCACGCCCACGAGCGGCTGCAGATCGGCGGCGAGTACCAGTGGCGCCGCGAAGGGCCGCCGCACCTGTTCAACCCGGAGACGGTGTTCAAGCTGCAGCACTCGACCCGCACCAAGCGGTTCGACGTGTTCCGCGAGTACACGCAGGCCATCGACGACCAGGCCGAGCAGCTGATGACGCTGCGCGGCATGTTCCGGCTCAAGACCGGCGACCGGCCCGCGGTGCCGCTCGACGAGGTCGAGCCGGCGAGCGCCATCCTCGCCCGGTTCAACACGGGCGCGATGAGCTACGGCTCCATCTCGCGCGAGGCGCACGAGACGCTCGCCATCGCCATGAACCGCCTCGGCGGGCGCTCCAACACGGGCGAGGGCGGCGAGGACGTCGACCGACTGCTCGACCCCGAACGCCGCAGCGCCATCAAGCAGGTGGCGAGCGGCCGGTTCGGCGTGACGAGCATGTACCTCACGCACGCGACCGACATCCAGATCAAGATGGCGCAGGGCGCCAAGCCCGGCGAGGGCGGCCAGCTGCCCCCGGGCAAGGTCTACCCGTGGGTGGCGAGCACGCGTCACGCGACCCCGGGCGTCGGACTCATCTCGCCGCCGCCGCACCACGACATCTACTCGATCGAAGACCTCAAGCAGCTGATCTTCGACCTGAAGCGCGCCAACCCCGAGGCTCGGGTGCACGTGAAGCTGGTGTCGCAGTCGGGCATCGGCGCGGTCGCGGCGGGAGTCACCAAGGCCCTCGCCGACGTCGTGCTCGTCTCCGGCCACGACGGCGGCACCGGCGCGAGCCCGCTCAACTCGCTCAAGCACGCGGGCACGCCGTGGGAGATCGGCCTGGCCGAGACCCAGCAGACCCTGATGCTCAACGGGATGCGCGACCGCGTGGTCGTCCAGGTCGACGGGCAGATGAAGACCGGCCGCGACGTCGTCGTGGCGGCGCTGCTCGGCGCCGAGGAGTACGGCTTCGCGACGGCTCCGCTGATCGTGTCGGGCTGCATCATGATGCGCGTCTGCCACCTCGATACCTGCCCGGTCGGCGTCGCCACCCAAAACCCGGAGCTGCGGGCCCGGTTCAGCGGCAAGCCCGAGTTCGTGGAGACCTTCTTCGAGTACATCGCCGAGGAGGTGCGCGAGTACCTCGCCGAGCTCGGCTTCCGGTCGCTCGACGAGGCGATCGGCCACGCCGAGATGCTCGACGTCGACCGCGCCATCCGGCACTGGAAGGCCGACGGCCTCGACCTCGGTCCGGTGCTGAACGGCCCGGAGTTCGACGAGGCGGAGCCGCGTCGCAACGCCCGGCCCCAGCACCACGAGATCGCCGAGCACTTCGACCAGACGCTGATCGCCGAGAGCCGGGAGGCGCTCGAACACGGCACGCCGGTGCGCATCGAGATGCCGATCCGCAACACCGAGCGCGCGGTCGGCACCATGCTCGGCCACGAGGTCACCAAGCGTCACGGCGAGCACGGGCTCCCCGCGGGCACCATCGAGGTCGTGCTGCACGGCTCGGCGGGGCAGTCGTTCGGCGCGTTCGTGCCCAACGGCATCCGCCTGCGGCTCGAGGGCGACTCGAACGACTACGTCGGCAAGGGCCTCTCCGGCGGGGAGATCGTGCTGCGCCCGCCGCGCGGCGCCGTGTTCCCGGCCGAGCGCAACGTCATCGCCGGCAACGTCATCGGCTACGGCGCGACCCAGGGCAGCATGTTCCTGCGCGGCGTCGTGGGCGAGCGCTTCCTGGTGCGCAACTCCGGCGCCACCGCGGTGGTCGAGGGCGTGGGCGACCACGCGCTCGAGTACATGACCGGCGGTCTCGCCGTCATCCTCGGGACCACCGGCCGCAACCTCGGCGCGGGCATGTCGGGCGGCACCGCCTACATCCACAAGCTGCGCCGGGAGGCGGTCAACCGCGACTCGCTCGAGTCCGGCGAGCTGGAGCTGCTCCCGCTCGAGAGCGCCGACGTCGAGATCCTCGCCGACCTGCTGCGTCGGCACCTCGCCGAGACCGAGTCGCCGGTGGCGGCGTCGATGCTCGACAACCTCGACGGCGTCGCGGGGGAGTTCGTCAAGGTGCTCCCGCGCGACTACGCCGCCGTACTCCAGACCCGCCAGGCCGCCGTCGACGAGGGTCTCGACCCCGACGGCGACGAGGTGTGGTCCCGCATCCTCGAAGTGACGGGAGGCTGACCCATGGCCGATCCGAAGGGATTCCTGACCACCCGCGAGCGGGAGCTCCCGCCGCGCCGCCCCGTTCCGGTCCGCATCATGGACTGGAAGGAGGTCTACGAGAACCAGGACCCGGGCCAGCTGCGCCGGCAGGCCGGACGCTGCATGGACTGCGGCATCCCGTTCTGCCACCAGGGCTGCCCGCTCGGCAACCTGATCCCCGAGTGGAACGACCTCATGTGGCGGGGCGAGGGCCGCCAGGCGATCGAGCGCCTGCACGCGACCAACAACTTCCCCGAGTTCACCGGAACGCTGTGCCCGGCGCCGTGCGAGTCGTCGTGCGTGCTCGGGATCAACCAGCCCGCGGTCACCATCAAGCAGGTCGAGATCTCGATCATCGACCAGGCCTGGTCGAACGGATGGGTGCAGCCGCAGCCGCCGGAGCGTCTCACCGGCAAGACGGTCGCCGTGGTCGGCTCCGGGCCGGCCGGGCTCGCGGCCGCGCAGCAGCTGACCCGCGCGGGCCACACCGTCGCGGTGTTCGAGCGCGACGACCGCATCGGCGGTCTGCTGCGCTACGGCATCCCCGACTTCAAGATGGAGAAGCGCCGCCTCGAGACGCGCCTCGCCCAGATGCAGGCAGAGGGCACCCGTTTCCGCGCGGGCGTCGAGATCGGCGTCGACATCTCGTGGAGCGACCTGCGCGCCCGCTACGACGCGGTCGTCATCGCCACCGGGTCGACGGTGCCGCGCGACCTGCCCATCCCGGGGCGCGACCTGCTCGGCGTGCACTTCGCCATGGACTACCTGGTGCAGCAGAACAAGGCGTCGGCCGGCGACGACGTGCCCGGTCAGATCACCGCCGAGGGGCGCCACGTCGTCGTCATCGGCGGCGGCGACACCGGCGCGGACTGCATCGGCACCGCCCACCGTCAGGGCGCGCTCAGCGTCACCAACCTCGCGATCGGCCGTCGTCCTCCGGAGGAGCGGCCCGAGAACCAGCCGTGGCCGATGACCCCGACCATCTTCGAGGTCTCCAGCGCGCACGAGGAGGGCGGCGACCGCGTCTACCTCGCGTCGACGGTGGAGTTCCTCGCGAACGATGCCGGTGAGGTGCGGGCGCTCCGCGTCGCCGAGACCGAGTACCTCGACGGCCGCCGCGTGCCGAAGTCGGGCACCGAGCGTGAGATCCCCGCCGACCTGGTGCTCATCGCGATGGGCTTCACCGGCCCGGAGCGCGACGCGATCGAGGACCAGCTGACGCTGCCGTTCGACGACCGCGGCAACGTCGAGCGCGACGCCGCCTACCGCACGAGCGAACCGGGCATCTTCGTGGCCGGCGACGCCGGTCGCGGTCAGTCGCTCATCGTGTGGGCCATCGCCGAGGGTCGCGCCGCGGCCGCCGCGGTCGACCGCTACCTTGAGGGCGACACCGAGCTGCCGGCTCCGGTGCGCGCCACGGATCGGGCCATCACCGTCTGACCCGGCTCCACGTCCCGACCTTCACCGCCACCGCCACCACCACCGAAGGAAGTCATGAGACGCGCGAAGATCGTCGCAACCCTGGGCCCCGCCACCTCGAGCTACGAGGCGTTGAGGTCACTCATCGACGCCGGGCTGAACGTCGCCCGGATGAACCTCAGCCACGGCAGCCACGAGGTGCACGAGGAGGTCTACGCCAACATCCGGCGGGCCGCCGCGGATGCCGGCGCGCCGATCGCCGTGCTCATCGACCTGCAGGGGCCGAAGATCCGACTCGGCAAGTTCGCCGACGGTCCGCACGAGCTCGCGGTCGGTGACGTCTTCACCATCACGACGGAGGACGTCGAGGGCACCAAGGAGCTCGTCGGCACCACCTTCGCGGGCCTGCCCGACGACGTGAAGGAGGGCGACTTCCTGCTCATCGACGACGGCAAGGTGAAGGTCAAGGTCACCGGCGTCGACGGTCCGCGCGTGCGCACCGAGGTGGTCGTCGCGGGAACCGTGTCGAACAACAAGGGCATCAACCTGCCCGGGGTCGCCGTCAACGTGCCCGCGCTGTCGGAGAAGGACGAGGACGACCTGCGCTGGGGCATGAAGCTCGGCGCGGACTACATCGCGCTCTCGTTCGTGCGGAACGCCGCCGACGTCACGCGGGTGCACGAGATCATGGACGAGGTCGGCCGTCGCGTGCCGGTGATCGCCAAGATCGAGAAGCCGCAGGCCGTCGACGCGCTCGACGAGATCATCGACGCGTTCGACGGCGTGATGGTCGCCCGCGGCGACCTCGCCGTGGAGCTGCCGCTTGAGGCGGTGCCGATCGTGCAGAAGCGCACCGTCGAGCTCTGTCGGCGGATGGCGAAGCCGGTGATCGTGGCGACCCAGATGCTCGAGTCGATGACCGACAACCCGGTCCCGACGCGCGCGGAGGCGTCCGACGTCGCGAACGCGGTGCTCGACGGCGCCGACGCCGTGATGCTGTCGGGGGAGACCAGCGTGGGCAAGTACCCGGTGATCACGGTGCAGACCATGGCGCGCATCGTCGAGTCGACCGAGGACCACGGGCTCGAGCGCATCGCCCCGCTCGGCACGAAGCCGCGCACCCAGGGTGGCGCGATCACCCTCGCCGCCGCGGAGGTCGCCGACTTCGTCGACGCGAAGTTCGTCTGCGTCTTCACCGAGTCGGGCGACTCGGCGCGCCGGATGTCGCGGCTGCGCTTCCGCATCCCGATGCTCGCCTTCGCGACGGATGAGGCCATCCGACGCCGGATGGCGCTCACCTGGGGCATCCAGTCGTTCCTGGTCGACCGTGTCGACCACACCGACGCGATGTACAAGCAGGTCGACACCGCGCTGCTCGACGCCGGGATGGCGGCGGTCGGCGACAAGGTCGTCGTGATCTCCGGATCCCCTCCCGGCAAGCCCGGCTCGACCAACGACATGCGGGTGCACCGCATCGGCACCGCGCTCGAGCAGTACGCGCCGTCGTGGGAGAGCGGCCGGCACGCCGACTGATCGTGCGGGTCAGTTGCCGCCGGTTCCCCAGAGCGACGCGGTGAGGTCGGCGAGCAGCAGGTCGCCGTCGATGTTCGAGTACGACTCGTAGATCCAGACGTCGTCGCGCGCGATGACCACCTCGGTGGTGTCGACCGGGTACTGCGAGTTCGGGGTGACCTTCGAGCAGATGTAGTTGCCGGTGTCGCCGACGGTGCAGGTCCAGCCGTCGGCCGGGAGCGTCGACTCGGCGTAGGCCACGGTGTCGTCGTCGGGCACGGTCGAGATGAGGATCAGGATGCCGGTGGCGTCGCCCGCGAACCAGTCGCAGCCGAGCACCAGTTGCGCCGACGGGGGAGCCGGGCGAACGAACCCGACGCCGTCGCCCTGCAGAGTGAGGGTGTCGACGGTCGCCGCGCGAGTGGCGGCGGTGCCGAGCTGGTCGCAGCTCGTCGGCAGCACCACCGGATCGGGCGTCGGCTCGGCCGGCGGTGTCGTGGTTGCGCTCTCGGCGGGCGTCGCGGAGACGGTCTCCTGAGGCTCCGGAGACGACCCGCAGCCCGCGAGGGCGACCGCGAGGGACGCGGCGACGAGCAGGCCGGGCAGCACGCGACGGGTCATCGTCGACTCCTTGATCGTTCGCGGCGCGACGGGCGCGCCTGAGGAAACGTCGGGGCGGTGCGTTGCGGGAAGTCTAGGACGCCCCGCGGTGCGGGCCGTCCGGCCGTGCCGGATGAGGGGGTCGAACCCGCCCCACCGGCACGGCCGTCACGCCGCGAGGCGGCGAGCCGGAACCGGCGCGGCGGGGACCCCGGCGATGGCTTCTCACCCGTCATGGGGCACCGCCGCCCGCCCGGCTGCGCCGAGCGGTCGTCGGTGCCGGATGAGGGGGTCGAACCCTCACGTCCTCTCGGACAACCGATTTTGAGTCGGTCGCGTCTGCCATTCCGCCAATCCGGCGTCCGCCACCCGGCGTCGTCGGGCCGCGTCCGGTCGGAACGATACCGTAGGCTCATTCCGTGAGTGATGCCCCAGACGCCACCCCGGAGCGCCGCCGCGTCGTCGTCGCGGAGGACGAGTCCCTCATCCGCCTCGACATCGTCGAGATCCTGCGCGACAACGGATTCGACGTGGTCGGCGAGGCCGGCGATGGCGAGACCGCCGTGAAGCTGGCCACCGACCTGCGCCCCGACCTCGTCGTGATGGACGTCAAGATGCCGCAGCTCGACGGCATCTCGGCGGCGGAGCGTCTCGCCAAGAACCACATCGCCCCCGTCGTGCTGCTGACCGCGTTCAGCCAGAAGGAACTGGTGGAGCGGGCGAGCGACGCGGGCGCCATGGCCTACGTGGTGAAGCCGTTCACCCCGAACGACCTGCTCCCCGCGATCGAGATCGCGCTGAGCCGCTACCAGCAGATCATCGCGCTCGAGTCGGAGATCTCCGACATGACCCAGCGCTTCGAGACGCGCAAGCTGGTCGACCGCGCGAAGGGCCTGCTCAACGAGAAGATGGGCCTCAGCGAGCCCGACGCGTTCCGCTGGATCCAGAAGGCGTCGATGGACCGACGCCTCACCATGCACGACGTCGCGCAGGCGATCATCGAGCAGCTCGCCCCCAAGAAGTAGGCGGGTCAGCGCTTCCGTTTGAGGAAGTTCGTCATCCGCACCGTCGACAGGCGGTTGCCGTCGTCGTCGGTCATGACGATCTCGTGCGTGCACAGCGTGTTGCCCAGCGAGATCGCCCGGCAGGTCCCGGTGACCCAGCCCGAGTCGACGGAACGCGAGTGGGTGGCGTTGATCTCGATGCCCACCGCGATGCGGTCGGGTCCGCCGTGGATCGCGGACGACAGCGACCCGAGCGACTCGCCGAGCACGACGTGGGCCCCGCCGTGCAGGATGCCGACCACCTGGGTGTTGCCCTCCACCGGCATCCGGGCGACCGAGTAGTCGGCGCTCAGCTCGAGCACCTCGATGCCCATCTTCTGCGCGAGCGCGCCGCCGCCGTTGGCGAATCGGGCGACCAGGTCGGGATGCAGATCGGCAGGCAGCTTCATGGTGCGGGCGGCTCCGGGGAGGGTCGGGGCGGCGGATAGGCTGAACGCCGTGCCCGCCGCGAAGAAGCCTATCCTCCTGCTCATCGACGGCCATTCGCTCGCATTCCGGGCGTTCTACGCCCTGCCGGTCGACAGTTTCGTCACCCGCGACGGCCAGCACACCAACGCGATCCACGGCTTCCTGTCGATGCTCAACCTGCTGCTGCAGAACGAGAAGCCGACCCACGTCGCCGTCGCCTTCGACCTCTCGCGCAAGTCGTTCCGCACCGACGAGTACCCCGAGTACAAGGGCACGCGGGGCGAGACGCCGCCCGAGTTCTCCGGGCAGATCCCGTTGCTGCAGGAGGCGCTCGCGGCCATGAGCATCCCGGTGCTCACCAAGGAGGACTACGAGGCCGACGACATCATCGCCACGCTCGCGTCCCGGGGCGCCGCCGACGGGTTCGACGTGCTGGTCACCAGCGGCGACCGCGACACCATCCAGCTCGTGTCGCCGTCGGTGACGCTGCTCTACCCGAACGCGCGCGGGGTCTCGGAGCTGAAGCGCTACGACCGCGACGCGGTGGTGGAGCGCTACGGCGTCGAGCCGGAGCAGTACCCCGAGGTCGCCGCCCTCGTCGGGGAGACGAGCGACAACCTGATCGGCATCGACAAGGTCGGCGAGAAGACCGCCGTCAAGTGGATCCAGAAGTACGGCACCGTCGACAACCTGCTCGCCCATGCCGACGAGATCACCGGCGTCGTCGGCGGCAACCTGCGCGAGCAGCAGGAGCGCGCGGTGCGGAACCGCAAGTTGAACCGCCTCGTCACCGACCTCGAGCTCGAGCTCGCTCCCGCCGACCTCGAGCGGCGGGCGATGGACGTCGCCGCGGTGCGCGACATCTTCGGCCGCCTGCAGTTCAAGGCGCTGCTCGAGCGTCTGCTCAAGGTCGAGGGCGTCACCGACGAGGGACAGCTGGTCGACGGCGGCGCGGCGGCCGGCGACGCCCCCGAGGTGCAGACCCCGGACGACGTGGCCGCGTGGCTGGCGCAGGCGACGGGCCCCGTGGGCGTGCGGGTCGCGCACCTCAACGGCGTCGTCGAGGGCGTGGGCTTCTCCACCGAGACCGCGAGCGCCTGGATGCCGTGGCCGGCGTCCGGTCCGTCGGACGATCTCGTCGCCTGGTTCGCCGGCGACAGCCCGAAGCGGCTGTTCGACGGCAAGCGACAGGTGAAGCTGCTGGCGGCATCCGGCATCGAGGTCGGCGGCGTCGAGCTCGATGCCTCGCTCGCGGCCTGGCTGCTGCGCCCGGGACAGCGCGCCGAGGCGCTGCCCGCCCTCGTCTACTACTACCTGGGCGAGCACCTGCCTGAGCCCGACCCCAACCAGCTCGTGCCCGAGACCGAAGCGCTGAGCCCGGCGACCGAGGCCTGGTACATCACGCGGCTCTGCACGGAGCTGGCCGACCGTCTCGACGCCGGGTCGCTGGGCGTGCTCCGCAGCATCGAGATCCCGCTGCAGCCGGTGCTCGGCCGCATGGAGCGGCAGGGCATCACCGTCTCGCGCGAGGTGCTCACCGGGCTCGACGAGCGGCTCGGGGCGCAGGTGACCGACATCGCGCAGAAGGCCTACGCCGAGATCGGGCGCGAGGTGAACCTCGGCTCGCCCAAGCAGCTGCAGGAGGTGCTGTTCGACCAGCTGCAGATGCCGAAGACCCGATCCAACAAGACCGGCTACTCGACCGACGCGCAGGCGCTCGCCGACCTGCAGGAGCAGCACCCGCATCCGTTCCTCGAACTGCTGCTCGCTCACCGGGATGCGACAAAGATCCGGCAGATCGTCGAGACACTGCGCTCGGCGATCGGCGCCGACGGGCGCATCCGCACCAACTACGAGCAGACCGGGTCGGCCACGGGCCGTCTCGCGTCGAACGACCCGAACCTGCAGAACATCCCGGTGAAGACCGAGGTGGGGCGCGAGGTGCGCACCGCGTTCCGGCCCGGCGACGGGTTCGAGACGCTGCTCACCGCCGACTACTCGCAGATCGAGATGCGCATCATGGCGCACCTGTCCGAGGACGCCGGGCTGATCGAGGCGTTCAACTCGGGGGAGGACCTGCACCGGTTCGTCGGCGCGCGTGTGTTCGGGGTGGACCCGGCCGACGTCACCCCGCAGATGCGCACCAAGGTGAAGGCGATGTCGTACGGGCTCGCCTACGGGCTGTCGGCGTTCGGGCTCAGCAAGCAGCTGCGCATCGAGGTGGCGGAGGCCAAGGAGCTGATGGCCGACTACTTCGCCCGCTTCGGCGGCGTGCGCGACTACCTGCGCGGCGTGGTCGAGCAGGCGCGGGTCGACGGCTACACGACCACGATCTTCGGACGGCGCCGCCCGTTCGCCGACCTCGGATCCACCAATCGGGTGCTCCGCGAGAACGCGGAGCGGCAGGCGCTCAACTCGCCGATCCAGGGCTCGGCGGCCGACATCATCAAGCGCGCGATGATCGACGTCGACCGCGACATCCGCGACGAGGGCCTGAACTCTCGGATGCTGCTGCAGGTGCACGACGAACTGGTGCTCGAGGTGGCGCCCGGCGAGCTGGACCGCCTCACCCAGATCGTCCGCGACCGGATGGCGGGCGCGGCCGACCTGAGCGTTCCGCTCGATGTGCAGCTGGGCTCGGGCGCCGACTGGGACGCCGCCGCGCACTGACCTGTTGCGCGCCCGTCGTAGGCTCGGCGGGTGACCGAGAGCACGCCGCCCGTCCGCACTCCCAGCGCCATCGACGCGATCGCCGAGGGGTGGGTGGCGACCCTCATCGACCTCGATCCCGACACCGCCGTCTACATGGGGGTCGACGGGCGGATCGGGGAGATCGGCGACCACTCGCCGGCGGGGCTCGACCGGCACGCCGAGGAGGCGCGTCGGGTGCTCGACGCTCTGCGCGCGGCCACGCCCGTCGACGCGGTCGACGAGGTGACGCGCGCCGACCTGTCGGCCGAGCTGGAGCTCGAGCTCGCGGCGCACGAGGCGGGCTACCCGTTCCGCGACCTGAACGTGATCGCGTCGCCCGCCCAGGAGATCCGCGAGGTCTTCGACCTGATGGCGACCGCGACTGCCGACGACTGGGAGCGCGTCGCCATCCGACTCGGCAACGTCCCGGGTGCGGTCGACGGCTACATCACCACCCTGCGCGAGGGGATGTCGCGCGGGCTCGTGCCGGCGCGGCGCCAGGTCGTCGAGGTGGCGGCGCAGGCCCGCCGCCACGGCGACCCGCTCGGATTCTTCTTCGACTTCACCGGTACGGCGAAGCTCGCCGACGGCGCGACTGTTCCGGAGCCGCTGGCGGCCGGACTGCGTCGCGGGGCGGAGGCGTCGGCGGAGGCGTACGACCGGCTCGCCACGTTCCTCGAGACGGAGCTGGCCCCGGTGGCGGGGGAGCGCGACGGAGTCGGCCGCGACCTCTACGAATTGCGGTCGGAGCACTTCGTGGGCGCGCGCATCGACCTCGACGAGACCTATGCGTGGGGAGTCGACGAGCTCGCGCGCATGGTCGACGAACAGACCCGCATCGCCGGCGAGATCGTGCCGGGCGGATCCGTGGCGGATGCGATCGCCGCCCTCGACCGCGACGAGAGCCGGAAGTTGCGCGGTACGGCCGCCCTGCGCGACTGGATGCAGCAGCTCAGCGACCGGGCGGTGGCGGAGCTGGCGCGGGACCACTTCCACATCCCGGAGCCGGTGCGGGAGCTCGAGTGCATGATCGCGCCGACGCAGGACGGCGGGATCTACTACACCGGCCCGGCCGACGACTTCTCGCGCCCCGGACGGATGTGGTGGAGCGTGCCCGAGGGCGTCACCGAGTTCGACACCTGGCGCGAGACGACCACGGTGTACCACGAGGGCGTGCCCGGGCATCACCTGCAGATCGGCCAGGCGGTCTACAACCGGGCGGTGCTCAACACGTGGCGACGGCAGCTGGCCGGCACCTCGGGGCACGCCGAGGGCTGGGCGCTCTACGCGGAACGGCTGATGGAGGAGCTCGGCTACCTCGACGACCCGGGCGACCGCCTGGGGATGCTCGACGGCCAGCGGATGCGCGCGGCGCGGGTGGTGCTCGACATCGGCGTGCACCTCGGCAAGCCGCGCCTCGACGGCGGCGGGGTGTGGGACGCCGACACCGCTCTCGCCTTCATGCGCGACAACGTCAACATGGACGACTCGTTCATCCGGTTCGAGGTGAACCGCTACCTCGGCTGGCCCGGTCAGGCGCCGTCCTACAAGGTCGGCCAGCGCATCTGGGAGCAGGTGCGGGCGGCGGCGCAGGAGCGGGAGGGCGCGGCGTTCTCGTTCAAGGAGTTCCATCGCAGCGCCCTCGACCTCGGCGGCGTGCGGCTCGACACCCTCCAGCGCGCGCTCGCCGGCTGACTCGCGTCCCGCTCCCCGGTGACGTTCAGCCGACCGGCCGCGTCCCAGCGGAGGGGAGCGACCGCCGAGGCGTGTGAGCGGCGACGGGAGCGAGCGGCGGTGGAGGCGGGCGCGGGTGGATGCGAGCCGGTTCCGGATCGGGTAGGCTGGGGGGTCGGAGTCTGAGCTGTCACGGCCCGGACCCCGACACCATCATCCGCCCGCCTCGGGCGACCATCCTGCATCATCCGTTCGAGGCCCGATCATGTCCATCCCCGGAGTACCCACTACATGACCCCTTCCACGACCGCCACGGCCACCAAGCAGGTCGCGATCAACGACATCGGATCCGCTGACGACTTCCTGGCCGCGGTCGAGCAGACTCTCAAGTTCTTCAACGACGGCGACCTCATCGAGGGCACCGTGGTGAAGATCGACCGCGACGAGGTGCTCCTCGACGTCGGCTACAAGACGGAGGGTGTCATCCCCTCCCGCGAGCTCTCCATCAAGCACGACGTCGACCCCAACGAGGTCGTCGAGGTCGGCGACACCGTCGAGGCCCTCGTTCTCCAGAAGGAGGACAAGGAGGGTCGGCTCATCCTGTCGAAGAAGCGCGCCCAGTACGAGCGCGCCTGGGGCGACGTGGAGAAGATCAAGGAGGACGACGGCGTCGTCACCGGTCAGGTGATCGAGGTCGTCAAGGGCGGTCTGATCGTCGACATCGGCCTCCGCGGCTTCCTGCCGGCCTCGCTCATCGAGCTGCGCCGCGTGCGCGACCTGACGCCGTACCTCGGCCAGGAGCTCGAGGCGAAGATCCTCGAGCTCGACAAGAACCGCAACAACGTCGTGCTCAGCCGCCGCGCGCTGCTCGAGCAGACCCAGAGCGAGACCCGCTCGACGTTCCTCAACGCCCTGCAGAAGGGCCAGGTCCGCAAGGGCGTCGTCTCGTCGATCGTCAACTTCGGCGCGTTCGTCGACCTCGGCGGCGTGGACGGCCTGGTGCACGTCTCCGAGCTGTCGTGGAAGCACATCGAGCACGCCAGCGAGGTCGTCGAGGTCGGCCAGGAGGTCACCGTCGAGATCCTCGAGGTCGACCTGGACCGCGAGCGCGTCTCGCTGTCGCTCAAGGCGACCCAGGAGGACCCGTGGCAGGCCTTCGCCCGCACCCACGCGATCGGCCAGATCGCGCCCGGGAAGGTCACCAAGCTCGTCCCGTTCGGCGCGTTCGTGCGCGTCGCGGACGGCATCGAGGGCCTCGTGCACATCTCGGAGCTCTCGGGCCGCCACGTCGAGCTGGCGGAGCAGGTCGTGTCGGTCGGTGAGGACGTCTTCGTCAAGATCATCGACATCGACCTCGACCGTCGCCGCATCTCGCTGAGCCTCAAGCAGGCCAACGAGGCGGTCGACCCGAACAGCTCGGAGTTCGACTCCGGCCTCGCCGCGCTGTACGGCATGGTCACCGAGTACGACGAGCAGGGCAACTACAAGTTCCCGGAGGGCTTCGACCCGACCTCGGGCGAGTGGCTCGAGGGCTTCGAGGCCCAGCGCGACGCGTGGGAGCAGGAGTACGCGGCCGCGCAGGCCCGCTGGGAGCAGCACAAGGCCACCGTGCTCGCCGCCGAGGGGCGCGAGCGCGAGGTGCCGGAGGCTCCGGCGTCGGGCGGCGGCAGCTCGTTCTCGAGCGACAGCGCCGGCGGCGGCACCCTCGCCGACGACGAGTCGCTCGCGGCGCTGCGCGAGAAGCTCACCAGCGGCAGCTGACCCGCATCATCCGCGCGATGGGCGTCGATCCTCCGGGGTCGGCGCCCATCGGCGTTTCACGGCACGGATCCGGCCACGCTGCTCAGGCCCGGCCAGCGGCCGGGCTCAGGACGGGCGGCGGCGCTGAGGACGGCCGGTGGCGCGGCTCACGACGGCGGACGGCGCGGAGCCGTCGAGGGCGCGGGCGTCGGCACCGCGGGGGGCTGATCCCGGTGACGCCGGCGACGGCGGATGACGACGAAGCCGACCACCAGCCCGATGATCGCCACCACGACGAGCACGGGGATGAGCAGGGCCAGCGCGGCCAGCACGACGCTCGAGACGTCCTCGACGGTGCTCAGCACCGGGGCGGCGACGCCGGCGGTCATCGCGTTGGCGGCGGGCCGCACGGCCATCTTGCCGACGTGCACGGTGAGCGCGAGCACGACGCCGATCACCACCGGCACCCAGGCGTCGCTGCTGAAGAACGCGGCGGGATCGGTGACCAGCGCGGTCTCGGTGGCGGAGCCGGACCCGAACAGGATGCCGCCCGCGGTCGGCCGGACGATGGTCTGGATCCAGTCGTTGACGGTGTCGACGGCGGGGATCTTGTCGGCGACGATCTCGACCACCAGCAGAACGGCGAGGATGCCGAGCACCCACTCGTTCTCGAGCCACGCCCAGGCGGGCGGCAGGTTGACGAAGTCGAGGAAACGGCTGGAGAGCCCGAGGATGAGCATCGGGATGTAGGCGTTGAGGCCGGCGGCCGTCGCGAGGCCCGCTCCGGTGAGGAACTCCAGCATGCCGGGAGGCTAGCACCCGGGCACGTCGCAACCCGGGCCGTGCCGACGGCGGCGAACGCCTCCCGAGCGGGAGGGCGGCGGCGGCGCGGCTAGCATGGCCGCATGCTGCTCGTCGCCGTGACCGGGGGGATCGCGTCCGGCAAGTCCGCCGTCGCCGCGCGCCTCGCCGAACACGGCGCGGTCGTCGTCGACGCCGACCAGGTGGCGCGCGACGTCGTCGCGCCGGGCGCCCCGGCGCTCGCCCGCATCGCCGAGGAGTTCGGCCCGGATGTGCTCACCTCCGACGGAGCGCTCGACCGCGCGCGGGTCGGCGAGATCGTGTTCGCCGACCCCGAGAAGCGCGCCGTGCTCAACGCGATCACGCATCCGGCGGTGCTCGAGGAGTCGCACCGGCGCTTCCGCGCGGCCCGCGACGCCGACCCCGACGCGATCGTGGTCTACGACATCCCGCTGCTGGTCGAGGCGGGTCGGCACGAGGAGTTCGACGTCGTCGTCGCCGTCGAGGCGGGCATCGAGACCCGGATCGGGAGGATGACGACCCTGCGCGGCATGACCGCCGAGGAGGCGACGCGGCGCATCGCGGCGCAGGCGAGCGACGACGACCGGCGGGCGATCGCCGACGTCGTGATCGACGCGAACGGCACCCTGGACGGGACGCTCGCGCAGACGGATGCGCTGTGGGAGAACCTGCGGACGCGTGTCGGGAGCAGCGCCTAGCCTGACACCATGCTTCCCACCCGATCGGTGCGCCCCTTCGAGGTGGTCAGCGAGTACGCGCCCTCGGGCGACCAGCCGCAGGCGATCCGCGAGCTGGCCCAGCGCATCAACGCGGGTGAGACCGACGTCGTGCTGCTCGGAGCGACCGGAACCGGCAAGTCGGCGACGACCGCGTGGCTGGTCGAGCAGGTGCAGCGCCCGACGCTCGTCCTCGCGCACAACAAGACCCTCGCGGCGCAGCTCGCCAACGAGTTCCGCGAGCTGATGCCGAACAACGCGGTCGAGTACTTCGTGTCGTACTACGACTACTACCAGCCCGAGGCGTACGTGCCCCAGACGGACACCTTCATCGAGAAGGACTCGTCGATCAACGCGGAGGTGGAGCGGCTGCGGCACTCCACCACCAATTCGCTGCTCAGCCGGCGCGACGTGGTCGTCGTCTCCACCGTGTCGTGCATCTACGGTCTCGGCGCGGCGGAGGAGTACCTCGGGGCGATGACGCCGCTGCAGGTGGGGGAGCGCATCTCGCGCGACGCCCTCATCCGGCGGTTCCTCAACATGCAGTACGACCGCAACGACGTCGACTTCTCGCGCGGCAAGTTCCGCGTCCGCGGCGACACGATCGAGATCATCCCCGTGTACGAGGAGCACGCGGTGCGCATCGAGATGTTCGGCGACGAAATCGAGGCGCTCTACTCGCTGCACCCGCTCACCGGCGAGGTGCTGCGCACGATGGATGCCGTCTCGGTGTTCCCGGCGACGCACTACGCGGCGAGCCCCGAGTCGATGCAGCGCGCGATCCGTTCGATCAAGGCGGAGCTGGCCGAGCGGCTGCCCGAGCTGGAGAAGCAGGGGAAGCTGCTCGAGGCGCAGCGACTGCGGATGCGCACGTCGTTCGACCTGGAGATGATGGAGCAGATCGGGTTCTGCAACGGCATCGAGAACTACTCCCGGCACATCGACGGCCGCGCCCCGGGCGAGCCGCCGAACACGCTGCTCGACTACTTCCCCGACGACTTCCTCATCGTCATCGACGAGTCGCACGTGACGGTGCCGCAGATCGGCGCGATGTACGAGGGCGACGCGAGCCGCAAGCGCACGCTGGTCGAGCACGGCTTCCGGCTGCCGAGCGCGCTCGACAACCGGCCGCTGACCTGGGAGGAGTTCCTCGAGCGGGTCGGCCAGAAGGTCTATCTGTCGGCGACCCCCGGCAAGTACGAGCTGGGCATGTCGGACGGGGTCGTCGAGCAGATCATCCGGCCCACCGGTCTCGTCGATCCGGAGATCGTCGTCAAGCCGAGCAAGGGGCAGATCGACGACCTGCTCGAGCAGATCCGGCTGCGCGTGGAGCGCGACGAGCGCGTGCTGGTCACCACCCTGACCAAGAAGATGGCGGAGGAGCTGACCGCGTTCCTCGCCGAGCACGGCGTGAACGTGCGCTACCTGCACTCGGATGTCGACACCCTGCGCCGCGTGGAGCTGCTCACCGAGCTGCGCGCCGGCGTCTACGACGTGCTCGTCGGCATCAACCTGCTGCGCGAGGGTCTCGACCTGCCCGAGGTGTCGCTGGTCGCGATCCTCGACGCCGACAAGGAGGGGTTCCTACGCTCGGGAACGTCCCTCATCCAGACCATCGGCCGCGCGGCGCGCAACGTCAACGGCGAGGTGCACATGTACGCCGACCAGATGACCGACGGGATGCGGAACGCGATCGAGGAGACCACGCGCCGCCGCGAGAAGCAGGTCGCCTACAACGCCGAGCACGGCATCGACCCGCAGCCGCTGCGCAAGCGCATCGCCGACATCACCGAGGTGCTCGCCCGCGAGGGGGCCGACACCGCGAAGCTGCTCGCCGGCCGCTCGACCCCCGACGGCTCGCGGCGTCGCTCGGCCACCCCGAACCTGCGCCGTGAGGGCGTGGGTGCCCAGGGCGCGGCCGAGCTGGAGTCGGTGATCGCCGACCTGAACCGCCAGATGCTCGATGCGGCCGCGGAGCTGAAGTTCGAGCTCGCGGCGCGGCTGCGCGACGAGCTGGGGGATCTGAAGAAGGAACTCCGCTCCATGGAGGCCGCCGGTCACGTGCGCTGAGCGAGGCCTCTAGAGTCGTAGCGAGCCCGTGTCGGGATCCTCACCGGGTTCGACGCCGACGGGGCGAGGTGGCCTCGGAGGGATCAGTGACGCGGCTGGAGTGGATGGCGCGGTCGGTCGCGCTCGAGTGCCGCGTCTGCGGGTACTCGGGACGGGGCACCGACGAGCTGGGCTTCGACACGGAGTCCGGCCCGGCGACGGCGACGCGCTGCCCGGACTGCGGGTCGCTCCAGCTGCTCGACGAGATCCTCGCGTCGACGCCGGACGACGCCTCGGTGGACGACTACCTGTGGAGCGGAGCCGGGGTGGGCGAGTTCGCGGACCTCATCGCGTGCCTTCCCGCTCGTCCGGGTGCACGCATGCTCGACGTGGGCTGCGGGTACGGACTCGCTCTCGACTACGCCCGCTGGGCGCGCGGGTGGAGCGTGCGCGGCGTCGATCCGTCGTATGCCGCCGTGCGGGGGGCGCGCGAACTCGGGGTCGACATCCATCACGGCCCGCTCACGCCCGACCTCGACCTGGGCGATCCCTTCGACGTGGTGTTCTGCAGTGAGGTGCTCGAGCACGTCACCGATCCGTCCGCCCTCCTGGCCCAGTTGCGGGCGAGGGTCCGCGACGACGGAATCCTGGTCCTGACCACGCCGGACGCCGCCGTCGTGAACCCCGACAGCCCCGACGGCGACGTCGTGTCGGCGCTCAGCCCGGGGTACCACGTCGTGCTCCCGAGTCGTTCGGGGCTGGACGGGCTGCTGCGACGCGCGGGGTTCGAGTCCGTGCGGCTCGGTCGCTCGCGCGTGTCGCATCTGGTGGTCGCACGGCCGAGCCCGGGCGACCTGCCCGCGCTGTCGGATCCCGGGCCGGACCTCAGGCTCGACGCGTACTTCACCGAGCGCGGTCGCGCGCTCGCGGGCTCGGTCCCGGGACTTGCCATGGCGGTCCGCGCCCTTCGGCAGCTGGTGGCCGAAGGGCGATTCCGGGAGGCGCGGCGGGCGGAACGATCGGTCCGGCGCGGGATGGACCAGGTGTTCGGCGCCGACGTGCGCCGTCCGGGTACCGCGCACTGGCCGGCGGCTCTGGCGGGGGCGCCGTTCGCGCTGGGGATGATGGAGCTGCTCGACGGGAGCGCCGAGGCCGCACTCGGACGATTCGACGAGGCCATCGCGGCCGGTCGGGCCGCCGACGGGGGCCCCGTGCGCGCCGACGACCGCCCCGTGGATTCGGACCTCGCGGATGTCGCGCTTCAGTCCCGCTACCACCGGCTGCTCGCGCTGGCACGGGTCCGACCCGACGCGACGGCCCGGGACTGCGCCGAGTTCCTGACCGATGCGCAGGCGGAGGGGGTCGCGCCGACACGCCGACGCGTCTGGGCGCTCCGTGTCTTCGTCGAGCTCGCCGCGCGCGGCGCGCACGACGCGGCGCGCCCGCTCGTCCCGGAGGTCGAGCGGATCCTCGACGCGACGGTCGGCGACGACGACGGCGAGCTCGGACGTGCGCGCGCCGACGCCGCGATCTGCCTGCGGGCGATGGGCCTGCTGGCGGACGACGAGCCGGCGGTCGAGACGGAGCTCGACCTCGGTCTCGACTCCTACTGGTGCGACTCCGACGGCACGTTCCTGGCCGGCTGGGTGCACCGCGGGGGCGACCCGGGGACGGCTCTCGCGGTGCGGATGCACGGCCGTGAGACGCCGGCACGGCGCACCCGTCGTGACGACCTGGCCGCGCGCTGGCCCGATGCGCCCGATGTGGCCGACAGCGGCTTCGAGGTGCTCCTCCCGGGTCCGCCGGTGCGCGATGTCGAGGTGCGGCTGACCACGAGCGAGGGACGCCTCGCGCACCGCCTGCGTCTCCCCGCCTCGCGGCGTCCCGAGAGCGTCCCCGATGACGACGACCTGCAGCCGGTGCGGACCGCGGTGGCCGCGGCGCCGGAGGGCCCCGTCCTCCTGCTCGGCGCTCGCCGTTCGGGGACCGACATCCATCCCGGTGTGCGCGACCTGATCGGAGACCGGGAGGTGGTCGGACTCGACATCCACCCCGGAAACGGTGTGGACATCGTCGCCGACGCGCACCGCCTCAGCGAGGTCCTCGACCGCGGGGCGTTCCCAGTCGTCGTGTCGGCGAGCCTGCTCGAGCACGTCGCGCAGCCGTGGACGGTCTGTCGCGAGGTCGTCGACGTGCTGCCCGTCGGCGGGGTCGCGGTGCATCAGGTCCCCTGGGTGTGGCCGACCCACTCGTCGCCCAACGATTTCTGGCGCATCTCGCCCGAGGGGCTCCGCGAACTGCATCCCGCGGAGTTCGGGGTGGACGTCGTGGCGGCGGGTCGGCACAGCCCGGCCGCGGTCGTGCCCCTGGGCGACTGGCGCGGTCACCACGGCGCGATGCCCACTCTCGCCTCGGGCGCGTTCTCGTGGATCGTCGTGCGCAGGGTGGGGGATGCCGCCGTCGACGTGACGTGGCCCTACGATCCGGAGTCGGGTCGTGAGACGGCGGAGCGCTACCCCCTCGACGGCATCATCCCGGAGGCGAAGGAATGACCGACCTGCCCTCGGTGACCGTCATCATCCCGGTGTACAACGGCGCCGCCCACATCCGTCGCGCGCTCGACTCAGTGGCCCGTCAGACGGTTCCACCCCTCGAGGTCATCGTGATCGACGACGGGTCGACCGACGACTCGGCATCGGCCATCTCGGAGGCCGCCGCCGCGGCGCCCCGCGTCGACGTCCGAGTGATGTCGCAGCCGAACGCCGGGCAGTCGCATGCGCGCAACCGTGCCGCCCGCGAGGCGCGCGGGGATCTCCTCGCGTTCCTCGACCAGGACGATCTCTGGCATCCCGCGCACATCGCCGTGCTCGCTGAGGCGTTCGTCGACGCGCCCGGGCTGGGGTTCTGCTACGGGGACTTCGACGAGATCGACGGGGACGGCCACGTCGTCGCGCGACGCTACATCCGGGCGCACGGAGTGGAGCACCCGCGGTCGACGGTCGTCGAGTGGATCGAGTCCGACACGATGGTGATCCCCACCGCGACGGTCGTCCGTCGGTCCGCGTACCTCGAGGTCGGCGGATTCGATCCCGAGCTGATCGGGTACGAAGACGACGATCTCTGGATCCGGCTGTTCCGTGCCGGCTGGGACGGCCGGTTCGTCGAGGAGTCGGTGGCGATGTTCCGGGTGCACGCCGAGAGCTCCTCGCGTCGCTCGACGTTCCGGGAGAGCCGGGTGCGCTTCTTCCGCAAGACGGCGGAGGCGCTCCCCGACGACCCGGGCCTGGCACGCTACTACGCGTCGGACATCCTGCTGCCGCGTATGGTGCGTTCGGCGCTGGGGGAGTACCTGGCGGCGCTCCGCCGCGGCGCCGACGACGAGGCGCGGCAGGTGGCGTCGACGATCGACGAACTGTTCCGCGGACGGCGCTCGCGCATCCTGCGGAGGCGCGAGCGGTGGGCCCTCCACCACCCCGCGCTCGTGCGACGGGGCCTGCGCATCCGGCGGATGTTCCGCACGTCGCCCGGGGAGCGGTTGAGCCCAGCCCGTCGGCTGCGTGAGGGCTACCACGAGTGGACCGACTGAGCCGCCAGTCACGTCCGCTGAGCGGTCGCCGGTACCGCCGGCACGGTAGGCCATTCGACCTGGGCCGCCACCCGGCGGGGCCGTAGCGTGGAGCCATGGCCGGTCCCACGAACCCGCTCGCCCGCCTGCTGCTGAGGGCTCCGATCGGGCTGTTCCGCATCCGGATGGGATGGCTGTTCGGCGGGCGACTGCTGCTGCTCGAGACGGTCGGCCGGAAATCCGGTTCGACGCGGCGGACCGTGATCGAGGTCGCCAAGGCCGACCGCGACTCCGACGAGTACTGGGTGGTCGCCGGGTGGGGGCGCTCGTCGGACTGGTACCGCAACGCGCTGGCCCATCCGCCCCGACTCATCGACACAGGGCTCCGGCGGCTGCGCGACCCCCGGGTGCACGAGCTGGACCCGGCCGAGCGGTTGGACCTGCTGCGCGAGTACCAGGCGGCGAACCCGCGGATCGCCAAGGTGCTCGGCGAGCGCCTGCTCGGCGCCGAGTTCGTCGACGACGAGGGCGCTCTCGCGCGGCTCGCGGATGCGGTCGGCGCGCTGCGTTTCTCGCCGGCGTCGGGGCCGGTTGGTCGGCGGACGGTTCGGCGTTCGCCCTGAGCGACCCTCCCGGCGGGATGTCGGATGCGGACCGTAGACTCCCGGGGTGTCCGTCTCGCCTGTCCCCGGAACGCAGAAGCTGAGTGTCCGCGGGGCGCGGGTGCACAACCTCCGCGACGTCGATCTCGAGATCCCGCGCGACGCACTGGTGGTGTTCACGGGGCTGTCCGGCTCGGGCAAGTCGAGCCTCGCCTTCGACACGATCTTCGCCGAGGGCCAGCGGCGCTACGTCGAGTCGCTGTCGGCGTACGCGCGTCAGTTCCTGGGCCAGGTGGACCGCCCGGATGTCGACTTCATCGAGGGTCTCAGCCCCGCGGTCTCGATCGACCAGAAGTCGACCAACCGCAACCCGCGGTCGACGGTGGGCACGATCACCGAGATCTACGACTACATGCGTCTGCTCTGGGCGCGGGTGGGGGAGCCGCACTGCCCCGAGTGCGGTGAGCCGATCCAGCGCCAGACGGTGCAGCAGATCGCCGACCAGCTCATGGAGCTGCCGTCCGGCACGCGGTACCAGGTGCTGGCCCCGATCGTGTCGCAGAAGAAGGGCGAGTTCGTCGACCTCTTCCAGGAGCTGAGCACCGGCGGCTACTCGCGCGCGATGGTCGACGGCGAGACGGTGCAGCTGACCGACCCGCCGAAGCTGAAGAAGTCGTACAAGCACGACATCTCGGTCGTCGTCGACCGGCTGGTGTCGGCCGACGACCTGCTGACCCGGCTCACCGACTCGCTGGAGACGGCGCTCGGGCTCGCGAACGGCGTGGTGACGGTCGACTTCGTCGACGAGGAGCCGGATGCCGCGGCCCGGCAGCGCAGCTTCAGCGAGAAGATGTCGTGCCCGAACGGCCACGCCATCACCCTCACCGAGGTGGAGCCGCGCACCTTCTCGTTCAACGCCCCCTTCGGCGCCTGCCCGGAGTGCTCCGGGCTCGGCACCAAGATGGCGGTCGACCCCGACCTCGTGGTGGGCGACCCGTCGCTCACGCTGGCGGAGGGCGTCATCCTGCCGTGGAACCAGGGTGGTAAGGGCCTCTACAACTACTTCTCCCGGCTGCTCGAGGGCCTGGGGCGCGACCTCGACTTCGACCTCGACACCCCGTGGGAGGAGCTCGGCGAGCAGGTGCGGCAGGCCATCCTGCACGGCAACGATTTCGAGGTCACCGTGCAGTGGCGCAACCGGTACGGCCGCAACATGCGGTACTCGACCGGCTTCGAGGGCGTCATGCCCTACATCGAGCGCAAGTACCACGAGGCCGAGAGCGAGTGGTCGCAGAACAAGTACGGGGAGTACCTGCGCGAGATCCCGTGCCCGGTCTGCCACGGCGCGCGGCTCAAGCCGGAGGTGCTCGCGGTGCTCGTCGCCGGGGAGAGCATCTCGGCGGTGGCCGACCTGAGCCTCACCGAGGCGTACACGTTCATGCAGGAGCTGGAGCTCACCCCGCGCCAGGCGAAGATCGCGGCGCAGGTGCTGCGCGAGATCCGGCTGCGCCTCGAGTTCCTGCTCGAGGTGGGGCTCGGCTACCTCACGATGGCGCGCGCGGCGGCGACGCTCTCCGGTGGCGAGGCGCAGCGCATCCGGCTCGCCACCCAGATCGGGTCGGGTCTCACCGGCGTGCTCTACGTGCTCGACGAGCCGAGCATCGGCCTGCACCAGCGCGACAACCGCCGACTGATCGACACCCTCGTGAAGCTGAAGAACCTCGGCAACACGCTGATCGTGGTGGAGCACGACGAAGACACCATCCGCACGGCGGACTGGCTCGTCGACATCGGCCCGGGCGCGGGCGAGCACGGCGGGCGGGTCGTGCACTCGGGCGACTTCCGGGCCCTGCTCGCGGAGCGCGAGTCGGTGACCGGCGACTACCTGGCCGGGCGGCGCAGCATCCCGATGCCGGAGTCGCGCCGGCCGGTGGACCGGGATCGGATGATCACCGTCGAGGGCGCCAAAGCGAACAACCTGCGGGATGTCACCGTCGAGTTCCCGCTCGGCATGTTCGTCGCGGTCACCGGGGTCAGCGGGTCGGGCAAGTCGAGCCTGGTGAACGACATCCTCTACAAGGTGCTCGCGAACCAGCTGAACGGCGCCCGCCAGGTGCCGGGCAAGCACCGCCGCGTCACGGGACTGGAGAACCTCGACAAGGTCGTGCACGTCGACCAGGCGCCGATCGGACGCACCCCGCGTTCGAACCCGGCCACCTACACCGGCGTCTTCGACCGCATCCGCACGCTCTTCTCGGAGACCTACGAGGCGAAGGCCCGCGGCTACCAGCCGGGGCGGTTCTCGTTCAACGTCAAGGGCGGGCGCTGCGAGAACTGCCAGGGCGACGGCACCATCAAGATCGAGATGAACTTCCTCCCCGATGTGTACGTCACCTGCGAGGTGTGCGGCGGGGCGCGGTACAACCGCGACACCCTGCAGGTGCACTACAAGGGCAAGAACATCGCCGAGGTGCTCGACATGCCGATCGCCGAGGCGGCCGAGTTCTTCGAGCCGATCACGGCGATCCATCGCTACCTGAAGACGCTGGTCGACGTCGGTCTCGGCTACGTGCGACTGGGGCAGAGCGCGACGACGCTCTCCGGCGGCGAGGCGCAGCGCGTGAAGCTCGCGACCGAGCTGCAGAAGCGGTCGAACGGCCGCAGCGTCTACGTGCTCGACGAGCCGACCACGGGCCTGCACTTCGAGGACGTGCGGAAGCTCCTGCTCGTGCTCGGCGGACTCGTCGACAAGGGCAACACGGTGATCGTGATCGAGCACAACCTCGACGTGATCAAGAGCGCCGACTGGCTGATCGACCTCGGGCCGGAGGGCGGAGCCGGGGGCGGCCAGGTGGTGGCCGTCGGCACGCCGGAGCAGGTCGCGGCCGACCCCGACAGCCACACGGGCGTCTTCCTGCGCGAGATCCTCGACGGCGCCGAGACCCGCAAGGCGAGCTAGCCGGTGGCGACGGCGCGCACCCGGCCCGACGCCATCCCGTGGCGCCCGAAGCCGGGCGAGATCCCGACCGAGCCGGGCGTGTACCGGTTCCGCGACGCCTCCGGACGGGTGCTCTACGTCGGCAAGGCGATCAACCTGCGCGCGCGGCTGAGCAACTACTTCCAGCCGCTGCGCAGCCTGCACGAGCGCACCCGGCACATGGTGCTCTCGGCGTCCGGGGTCGAGTGGACGGTCGTCGGCTCCGACTTCGAGGCGCTCCAGCTGGAGTACACATGGATCAAGGAGTTCAGTCCGCCGTACAACGTCAAGTTCCGCGACGACAAGACCTACCCGTACATGGCGGTGACCCTCGCCGACGAGGCGCCGCGGGTGATGGTCACCCGCAACCACCGCATCCCGGGCGCGCGCTACTTCGGGCCCTACCCGAAGATCTGGGCGGTGCGCGAGACGATCGACCTGATGACGCGGGCCTTCCCGATCCGCACCTGCTCCGACTCCAGTTACGCGCGGGCGATGGCCACCGGGCGACCGTGCTTCCCCGGACAGATCGGGCGGTGCGGCGGGCCGTGCTCCGGCCGCGTCACCATCGCGGAGCACCGGGAGATCGTCGACCAGTTCGTCGCGTTCATGGCCAGCCACGACCGGTCGGTGATCGCCCACCTGCAGCGCGAGATGCGCGAGGCCGCGGCCGCGTACGAGTACGAGGTGGCCGCCGAGCTGCGCGACCGCATCCAGGCGCTCGAGAACGTGCTGGAGAAGAGCGCCGTCGTGCTCCCCGACAGCGTGGACACCGACGTCTTCGGGATCGAGCACGACGAGCTCGCGGCCGCCGTGCAGCAGTTCATCGTCCGCGGCGGCCGCATCCGCGGAACGCGCAACTGGGTCGTCGACACCGAGATGGACGTGAGCCTCGGCGACCTGGTCGAGTCGGTGCTGGAGACCGCCTACGAGACGGCCGAGCCGCCGCGCGAGATCGTCGTGCCGGCGCTGCCCGACGACGCGCCCGCGCTGGAGACGTGGCTGGGGGAGCGTCGCGAGCGCGGCGCGGTGACGCTGCGCGCGGCCAAGCGGGGCGACAAAGCGGCGTTGCTCGACACGGCGACCGCGAACGCGCGACAGGCGCTGGGGTCGTACAAGCTGCGGCGCACGGCCGACTATGTGGCCCGCACGCAGGCGCTCACCGACATCCAGAGGGCGCTCGGGCTCGAGGAGGCGCCGCTGCGGATCGAGTGCTACGACGTCTCCCACCTGGGCGGCACCGACATCGTCGCGTCGATGGTCGTGTTCGAGGACGGTCTGCCGAAGAAGAGCGGATACCGCAAGTTCAAGGTCGCCGGTCCGGCCGACGACCTCGAGTCGATCCGTCAGGTGCTGCGACGGCGGCTCGCCCGTCTCGCCGAGGATCCCGCAGCCGACGATCCCGCAGTCGACGACCCGGCAGCCGTGGCGCCGGAGCCAGGCGACGACTCGGGCGACAGATCCGGCGACACCTCTGCCGACGACGGCGTCGAGGAGTCGGCGAGCACGACCGCGCGGGGCACGCGGTTCGCCTATCGGCCCGGGCTGATCGTCGTCGACGGCGGCGAGCCGCAGGTGAACGCGGCCGCCGAGGTGATGCGCGAACTCGGGATCGACGACATCCCGGTGGTGGGCATCGCGAAGCGGCTCGAGGAGGTCTGGCTGCCGGGCGATCCGTTCCCCGTCATCCTGCCGCGATCGAGTGAGGCGCTGTTCCTGCTGCAGCGCATCCGCGACGAGGCGCACCGGTTCGCGATCACCTTCCAGCGCGCGCGGCGCCGCGCGGGGATCGCGTCGGAGCTCGCCGACATCCCCGGACTCGGACCGGCCCGGGTGACCGCTCTGCTCAAGCACTTCGGCTCCGCCACCCGGGTCCGAGCGGCGGATGCGGCGGCGATCGCCGAGGTTCCGGGCATCGGCCCGGCCCTCGCGGCGACCATCGCGTCTAGGCTGGCCGGGGACGCTCCGCACGACCCGGCCGGGGCGCCGCCCGCCGACGAGGAGCGCGCGACCCCCTCATGACCCCGGATGTCCGCCGCGAGACCCTGGTGGTGACCGGCATGTCCGGGGCGGGTCGGTCGACCGTCGCGAACGCGCTCGAGGACGTCGGCTGGTACGTCGTCGACAACCTCCCGCCGGCGATGCTGAGCACGCTGATCGACCTGGCGCAGCGGTCCGGCGAGTCGGTCCCGCGCGTGGCGGCGATCGTCGACATCCGCGGCGGCCGCCTGTTCGCCGACGTCGAGCAGGAGCTCGCGGCCCTGAGCGACGCCGATGTGCCGGTGCAGATCCTCTTCCTCGACGCCTCCGACGACGTGCTCGTGCGGCGCTACGAGCAGGTGCGGCGTCCGCACCCGCTGCAGGGCGACGGCACGATCCTCGACGGCATCGCGGCCGAACGGCGGCAGACCGCGGAGCTGCGCGCGCGGGCCGACCTGATCATCGACACCAGCGGCCTCAACGTGCACCAGCTCTCCACCCGGGTGCACGACCAGTTCGCCGCCGACGGCGAGCCGGCCATGCGACTCACGGTGCTCAGCTTCGGCTACAAGTACGGACTGCCGTCGGATGCCGACCTGGTGGCCGACTGCCGGTTCCTGCCCAACCCGTATTGGGATCCGAAGCTGCGCGGCGGCACCGGTCTCGACGAGGACGTGCGCGACTTCGTGCTCAGCCGCCCCGGGGCGATGGAGTTCGTCGACGGGTACTCCGCGGCGCTGCTCCCCGTGCTGGAGGGGTACGGTCGGGAGAACAAGCGCCGCGCTACGATCGCTGTCGGGTGTACCGGCGGCAAGCACCGCTCGGTGGCCGTCGCCGAGGAGCTGGCGCGTCGCCTGCGGGGGATGCCGGGAGTGGACGTCAGCGTGCGACACCGGGATCTCGGGCGCGAGTGACGTGACCCCGTGGAAGAAGGGACGGATCGCGTGGCATTGATCGCGGACGTCAAGGAAGAACTGGCCGACGTCGAGGTCGGACGCACCTCGGTGCGCGCCGCCGAGCTGGCGTCGATCCTGCGGTTCTCGTCGGGACTGCACGTCATCTCGAACCGCATCGCCGTCGAGGCGGAGCTGGACTCGCCGAAGATCGCGCGCCGGGTGCGCAAGGATCTGGCCGAGGTCTACGGCGTGCGCAGCGAGGTGTCGGTCATCTCGGGCGGGCAGTCGAAGCGCACCGGCTCGTACCTGGTGCGGGTCATCGAGGGCGGCGACACGCTCGCCCGTCAGACGGGCCTGCTCGACGCGCGGGGACGCGCCGTGCGCGGGCTGCCGAACCGGCTCACCACCGGTGCGCGGGATGAGCTCGCGGCCGTGTGGCGCGGCGCGTTCCTCGCCGCCGGTAGTCTCACCGATCCGGGCCGCTCGGCGGCGCTGGAGGTCGCCTGCCCCGGCAACGAGTCCGCGATGGCGCTCGTCGGCGCTGCCGGCAGGCTCAAGATCGCCGCGAAGGCGCGCGAGGTGCGCGGCATGCACCGCGTGCTCGTGCGCGACGGTGAGGCGATCAGCGGGCTGCTGCGACTGATGGGCGCCGACCGCACCGTCGCGGCGTGGGAGGAGATGCGCCAGCGCCGCGAGGTGCGCGCCACCGCCAACCGCCTCGTCAACTTCGACGACGCGAACCTGCGGCGTTCGGCCCAGGCCGCCGTCGCCGCCTGCGCGCGCGTCGAGCGGGCGCTCGAGATCCTCGGTGACGAGGTCCCCGACCACCTGCGCTACGCGGGGGAGCTGCGACTGGCGCACCGCGACGCGAGCCTCGACGAGCTCGGTCACCACGCCGACCCGCCGATGACGAAGGACGCGGTCGCGGGCCGCATCCGCCGGCTCCTCGCGATGGCCGACAAGGTGGCCGTCGACACGGGTGTGCCCGGCACCGAGGCGAACGTTCCCGAGCTCGACTGATCGGGTCGGATACACGTCGATCCGAGCCTGCCGAGCGCGCCGCGACGCTCCTAGACTGGCGGCATGGCTGACTACACGCTTCCGGATCTGCCCTACGACTACGCGGCTCTGGAGCCGCACATCAGCGCCAGGATCATGGAGCTGCACCACGACAAGCACCACGCCGCTTACGTGGCCGGCGCCAACACCGCCCTCGAGCAGCTCGCCGAGGCCCGCGAGTCGGGCAACTTCGGCAACGTTCCGAAGCTCGAGAAGGACCTCGCGTTCCACCTCGGCGGCCACATCAACCACTCGATCTTCTGGAAGAACCTCTCGCCGGACGGGGGCGACAAGCCGGTCGGCGAGCTGGCTGCCGCGATCGACGAGTTCTTCGGCTCCTTCGACAAGTTCGTCGGCCACTTCACCGCCGCCGCGATGAGCCTGCAGGGCTCGGGCTGGGCCGTTCTCGCGTGGGACCCGGTGGGGGCGCGCCTGGTGATCCACCAGCTCTACGACCAGCAGAACAACACGCCGCTCGGCGTCACCCCGATCCTGCAGCTCGACATGTGGGAGCACGCGTTCTACCTCGACTACGTCAATGTCAAGGCGGACTACGTGAAGGCGTTCTGGAGCATCGCCAACTGGGCGGATGCCGGTGCGCGCTTCGAGGCCGCGCGCGAGGGCGCCGCGGGGCTGCTGCTACTGTCGTAACCGACGCTGACGTCGGGGCCCGCGTCCTCCGGGACCGGGCCCCGACCCACGTCTCAACCACCACGTCGACGCCCGTCGCGATCGCGGCGGACACCCTCAGCAAGGAGAACCCGTGTCGGTCAAGATCGGCATCAACGGCTTCGGCCGTATCGGCCGCAACTACTTCCGCGCCGCGCTCGCCAAGGGCAGCGACCTCGAGATCGTCGCGGTCAACGACCTCACCGACAACAAGTCGCTCGCGCATCTGCTGAAGTACGACTCGATCACCGGGCGCCTCGACGCCACCGTCGACTACGACGGCGAGCAGATCGTCGTCAACGGCAAGGCGATCCGCGTCTTCGAGGAGCGCGACCCGGCGGCCCTGCCGTGGTCGGACTACGGCGTCGACATCGTCATCGAGTCGACCGGCCGCTTCACGAAGGCCGCCGACGCCCGCAAGCACATCGACGGCGGGGGCGCCAAGAAGGTGCTCATCTCCGCGCCGGCGACCGACGAGGACGGCACCTTCGTCATGGGCGTCAACGAGGAGACCTACGACCCGGCGACGATGCACATCCTGTCGAACGCGTCGTGCACCACGAACTGCCTCGCCCCGCTCGCCAAGGTGTTCAACGACACCTTCGGCCTCGAGCGCGGCCTGATGACGACGGTGCATGCGTACACCGCCGACCAGAACCTGCAGGACGGCCCGCACAGCGACCTCCGTCGTGCGCGCGCCGCCGCGGTGAACATCGTCCCCACCTCGACCGGCGCCGCGAAGGCGATCGGCCTGGTGCTGCCGGAGCTGAAGGGCAAGCTCGACGGGTTCGCGCTGCGCGTGCCGGTGCCGACCGGCTCGATCACCGACCTCACCGTGCAGGCGTCGCGCGCGGTCACCGTCGACGAGGTGAAGGCCGCCTACAAGGAGGCCGCCGAGGGCAAGCTGAAGGGCATCCTCAAGTACACCGAGGACGAGATCGTCTCGAGCGACATCGTGACCGATCCGCACTCGTCGATCTTCGACGCGGGTCTGCTGCGCGTCATCGGCGACCAGGTGAAGCTCTCGAGCTGGTACGACAACGAGTGGGGCTACTCGAACCGCCTGGTCGACCTCACCGAGTACGTCGCCGCCCGCCTCTGATCCCGCAGCCCGCATGACGCTCCGCACCCTGGAGTCGCTCGGGGACGTCGCCGGTCGGCGCGTCCTCGTGCGCTGCGACCTGAACGTGCCGCTCGACGGCTCGACGATCACCGACGACGGACGGATCCGCGCGTCACTCGGCACGCTCCGCGAGCTGCTCGACGCCGGCGCCTCGGTGATCGCGATGTCCCACCTGGGCCGCCCCGACGGCGCCCCCGACGCGAAGTACTCGCTCGCCCCGGTCGCCACCCGGATGGCGGAACTGCTCGGGCGCGAGGTGGTCTTCGCGACCGACACGGTCGGCGAGTCCGCTCAGGCGGCCGTCGCCGGCCTGCAGCCGGGCGGTGTCGTGCTGCTCGAGAACCTGCGGTTCCAGGGCGCGGAGACGTCGAAGGATGCGGAGGAGCGGCAGGCGTTCGCCACGCAGCTCGCCGCCCTCGGCGACGTCTACGTCGGCGACGGATTCGGCGTCGTGCACCGCAAGCAGGCGAGCGTGTTCGAGCTGCCCGCCCTGCTGCCGAGCGCGGCCGGGCGTCTGGTGGCCGCGGAACTCGGCGTGCTCGACCGTCTGACCCACGATCCGGCCCGGCCGTACACGGTCGTGCTCGGCGGCTCGAAGGTCTCCGACAAGCTGGGCGTCATCGACGCCCTGCTGCCGAAGGTCGACCGGCTGCTCATCGGCGGCGGGATGCTGTTCACCTTCCTCGCCGCCCAGGGTCACGCGATCGGCAAGAGCCTGCTCGAGCAGGACCAGATCCCGACCGTGCTGCGCTACCTCGACGAGGCGCAGAAGCGCGGCGTCGAGATCGTGCTGCCCACGGATGTCGTGGTCGCGTCCGGCTTCGCCGCCGACGCCGCGCACGAGGTGACCCCGGCGGACGCGATCGAGGGCACCGCGTTCGGGTCCGACGGCATCGGGCTCGACATCGGCCCCGACACCGCGGCGGCGTTCGCGGACGCCGTCCGCGGGTCGAAGACCGTCTTCTGGAACGGCCCGATGGGCGTCTTCGAGTTCGAGGCGTTCGCCGCCGGGACGCGCGCCGTCGCGGCCGCGCTGAAGGACGTCGACGGGCTCGGCGTCGTGGGCGGCGGCGACTCCGCCGCCGCCATCCGCAAGCTCGGCTTCGCCGACGCCGACTTCGGCCACGTGTCGACCGGCGGCGGCGCGAGCCTCGAATTCCTCGAGGGCACCGCGCTGCCCGGACTGACCGCGCTCGGCTGGGAGGCCCGATGAGCACCACCCGCACGCCCCTCATCGCGGGCAACTGGAAGATGAACCTCGACCACCTCCAGGCGATCGCCTTCGTGCAGAAGCTCGCCTGGACGCTGAACGACGCCAACCACGACTTCGGCTCCGTCGAGGTCGCCGTGTTCCCGCCGTTCACCGACCTGCGCAGCGTGCAGACCCTGGTCAACGCCGACGACCTGCCGATCAAGTTCGGCGGTCAGGACATCTCGGCCCACGACTCCGGCGCCTACACCGGCGAGGTCTCGGGCGCGTTCCTCGCGGCGCTCGACACGTCGTACGTCGTGATCGGCCACTCCGAGCGCCGGCAGTACCACGGCGAGACCGACGAGATCGTCGGCGCCAAGGTGGCCGCCGCGCACCGTCACGGCCTGGTGCCCATCATCTGCGTCGGCGAGACCGCCGAGGACCTCGAGGCCCACGGCCCGAGCGCCGTGCCGGTCGCGCAGCTCGCCGTCGCGCTCGAGGGCGTGAAGAAGGGCTCCGAGATCGTCGTCGCCTATGAGCCGGTCTGGGCGATCGGGTCGGGGCAGGCCGCCACGTCGGAGCAGGCGCAGCAGGTGTGCGCGGCGCTCCGCGCGGAGGTCGCGTCGAAGCTGGGCGACGACGTGGCCGCGGCGACCCGCGTGCTCTACGGCGGCTCGGTGAAGGCGGCGAACATCGCCGGCTTCATGCGCGAGGCGGATGTCGACGGCGCTCTCGTCGGCGGCGCCGCGCTGCAGATCGACGAGTTCGCGAGCATCGTCCGCTACCAGAAGCACGTCGGCACCTGAGTCCGTCGCCCGCGATCCGGGTCCGCCGAGCGGACCGGTCGGCGGGCGCGGCTCGGCTACGATGGATGACCGGCGTCACGCCGGAACGAAGGGAAACGCGTGGAGATCCTCTCCGTGGTCGTGCAGGTGATCCTCGGGATCACGAGCCTGCTGCTGACCCTCCTGATCCTCCTGCACCGCGGACGCGGCGGCGGACTGTCCGACATGTTCGGGGGCGGCGTCACGTCGAACCTCGGGGCCTCCGGGGTGGCCGAGCGCAACCTCAACCGGTTCACCGTGATCCTCGCCCTCCTCTGGGTGGGCAGCATCATCACGCTGGGCCTCATCATCAAGTTCAGCTGAGCCGACGAGGGAGACGAGCATGGCATCCGGAGGAAGTGCGATCCGCGGGTCGCGGGTCGGTTCGGGCCCGATGGGCGAGCAGGACCGCGGGTACCACGCGGACCGCGTCGCCGTCTCGTACTGGGACGCGCTCGGCAACGAGACGGTGCGCTACTTCGCGGCGAACCTGCCCGACGAGGAGATCCCCGAGGTCATCGACAGCCCGACGACGGGACTGCCGGCGGGCCGTGACAAGGAAAACCCGCCGAACCTGCCCAAGAACGAGCCCTACAAGACGCACCTCGCCTACGTGAAGGAGCGCCGCAGCGACTCGGAGGCGGAGCAGATCCTCGACGACGCGCTCGCCCAGTTGCGCGAGCGCCGCGGCACCGCCTGACCGCCTCGACGCTGAACGCGGCGTGACGGTCAGCCGTCCTGTGCCGCTCAGCCGTCCTGTGCCGCTCAGCAGTCCGGCGCTGGTCAGCCGTCCTGGGCGGTCCAGTACTGCTCGCGGGCGATGAGGTTCTCGGGCACCTCGCCGGCGGCATCCTGGTCGACGTAGAACAGCGTGCGCTTGCGCCCGAGCACCCCCGCGACGGGGACCGACGCGACGTTGGCGTCGGCGAGCGCGAGTCCGAGTGCGCCGGCCTTGTCCTGCCCGGCGAGCACCAGCCAGACGCGCTCCGACGCGTTGATGACGGGGAGCGTCAGGCTCACCCGCTCCGGCGGCGGCTTCGGCGACGACGGCTCGGCGATGACGCTGCGCTCGGTCTCGAGCACCGACGGGTGGTCGGGGAAGAGCGAGGCGATGTGGCCGTCGGGGCCGACGCCGAGGAACGTGATGTCGAATGACGGGAACTCGGCGCCCTCCGGTGCCGCCGCGGCGAGCTCCGCGGCGTACGCGGCGGCCGCGGTCTCGAGGTCGGCGTGCTCGCCGGGAGCCGGCATCGGATGCAGCTGGCTCTCGTCGAGGGGGAGCAGGTCGAGCAGGGCGGAGCGCGCCTGGGTCTCGTTGCGGTCGGCGTCGCCGCGCGGCAGGTAGCGCTCGTCGCCCCACCAGAACCGGAGTCGGCTCCAGTCGACGCTGTCGCGCGCCGGGGTGGCCGCGATGTCGGCGAGCACCCCGATGCCCGTCCCTCCGCCGGTCAGGCAGACGTCGACCGGCAGGTGGTCGGGACGCTCGGCGAGCAGGTCGACGACCTTGGTGATGAACCGGGCGGCGACGCTCGCGGTCATGGTGGTGGCATCCGGATGCACCAGCACCCGCCGCTCGGACGTGGTCATCGGTCCGTCCCCAAGAGCTCGTGAAGTCCGTCCCGCACCACTTCACCGTACAACTCGTCGGGGTCGAGGCGGCGCAGCTCCTCGGCGAGGCAGTCGCGCAGCGACCGGCGGGGCAGGGCGAGATCGTGGTCCGGCTGGCCGGGCTGCGACAGCGTCGCGATGTCGGACTCGTCGCGGCTCAGCTCGATCGAGCCGGAGGCGCGGTGCAGGCGGACCCCGTGGATGCCGCCGTGACCCGATTCGCGCGGGACGTTCGCGACCTCGATCGGGGCGCCGAGCTGATGCTGCAGCCACGCCGCGAGCAGTTCCGTCGACGGCGAGTCGGCCGCCCCGGTGACGACGCCCCCGGTGATCGGCTCGTACGGCGGCTGGTCGAGCACCGCGGCGAGCTGGGCCCGCCACAGCGTGAGCCGGGTCCAGGCGAAGTCCGTGTCGCCGGGCGCGTAGTGGTCGCCGCGGCCGATGAGGGCCTGCACCGGGTCGGCCTCGCCAGCCGCGTCGGTGATGCGGCGCTGTGCGATGCGGCCCAGCGGATGCTCGCTGGGGGAGTCGGGCGCGGCGAGCGGCCACCAGACCACGACGGGCGCGTCGGGAAGGAGCAGTCCGGTGACCAGTCCCTCCTCGTCGGAGCAGACCTCGCCGTGGGCGTGCAGCACGATGACCTCGCTCGCGCCCGCGTCGCCGCCCACCCGGATCTCGGCGTCGAGACGGGACTCGTCGCCGGGCGCGCTGCGCAGCACGATCACCCGCATCGGGTGCTCGCGCGAGGCGTCGTTGGCGGCCTCGATGACCTCTTCGCTGCCGTCCGCGCCGACGATCACCAGGGTGAGCACGCGGCCGAGCGCGACCGCGCCCCCCTCGTCGCGGATGCTGACGAGCGCCTTGGAGATGGCGCTCGTCGTCGTGGCGGGCAGGTCGACGATCACGGGCGCCTCCACATCCGTCCGTCACGGGCGAGGAGCTCGTCGGCGGATGCCGGCCCCCAGGTGCCCGGACGGTACTGCTCGAGCGGTCCGGAGAGCCCCGCCCAGTACTCCTCGATCGGGTCGAGGATCTTCCACGACAGCTCGACCTCCTGGTGCCGCGGGAACAGCGGCGGGTCGCCGAGCAGCACGTCGAGGATCAGTCGCTCGTAGGCCTCGGGGCTCGCCTCGGTGAAGGCGTGACCGTAGCCGAAGTCCATCGTCACGTCGCGCACCTGCATGCCCGCGCCCGGCACCTTGGAGCCGAAGCGGATGGTGACCCCCTCATCCGGCTGCACCCGGATGACCAGCGCGTTCTCGCCGAGCGCGCGGGTCTGGCTCGCCTCGAACAGGTACTGCGGGGCGCGCTTGAAGACCACGGCGATCTCGGTCACCCGACGGCCGAGACGCTTGCCCGCGCGCAGGTAGAACGGCACCCCCGACCAGCGCCGGGTGTCGATGTCGAGCCGCATCGCGGCGTAGGTCTCGGTCTGCGAGGCGGGGTTCATCCCGTCCTCCTCGAGGAAGCCGAGCACCCGCTCGCCGCCCTGCCAGCCGGAGGAGTACTGGCCGCGGGCCGTCGCCGTGCCGAGGTCGGCGGGGAGCCGGACGGCGGAGAGCACCTTCTCCTTCTCGGCGCGCAGGTCGGCGGCGCCGAACGACACCGGCTCCTCCATCGCGGTGAGGGCGAGCAGCTGCAGCAGGTGGTTCTGGATGACGTCGCGAGCGGCGCCGATCCCGTCGTAGTAGCCCGCGCGGCCGCCGACGCCGATGTCCTCGGCCATGGTGATCTGCACGTGGTCGACGTAGTTCGCGTTCCAGATGGGCTCGTAGAGCATGTTCGCGAAGCGGAGCGCCAGGATGTTCTGGACGGTCTCCTTGCCGAGGTAGTGGTCGATGCGGAACACGCTGTCGGGCGGGAACACGCTCTCGACCACGTCGTTCAGCTCGCGCGCGGTGCGCAGGTCGGAGCCGAACGGCTTCTCGATGACGACGCGCCGCCACTGTCCCTCGACCGGGTCGGCCAGCCCCGAGCGCCGCAGCTGCTCGGTGACCAGCGGGAACGACTTCGGCGGGATCGACAGGTAGAAGGCGTGGTTGCCCATCGTGCCGCGGGAGCGGTCGAGCTCGTCGATCGTCGCGCGCAGTCGGTCGAACGCTGCGTCGTCGTCGAACTGGCCGGGGACGAACCGGATGCCCTGACGCAGCTGGCGCCAGACGGCCTCGTCGAACGGGGTGCGCGCGTACTGCTTGACCGCGTCGTGCACCACCTGCTCGAAGTCCTGGTCGGCCCAGTCCCGGCGGGCGAAGCCGACGAGGGCGAAGCCGGGCGGGAGGAGTCCGCGGTTCGCCAGGTCGTAGACGGCCGGCATCAGCTTCTTGCGCGACAGGTCGCCGGTCACGCCGAAGATGATCAGGCCGCTCGGACCGGCGATCCGGTTGAGTCGGCGGTCGTTCGGGACGCGGAGCGGGTTGACGCCCGGTCCGATCTCGGCGGTCATCGTCCGGCGAGTTCGAGCAGTCCGGCTCCGTCGCCGCGGATGTCGCCCAGGGTCAGGGTGAGCACGGGACGACCGTGGTCGGCGAGCACCGATGCGTCGCCGGCCGCCTGCGCGCGGATGAGCTGCCCGAAGGTGAACGGACGGTCCGGGATCTCGAGGTCGCTCTTGCCCGCCCCGACGACCTGCAGGAAGACGCCGTTCGCGGGTCCGCCCTTGTGGTACTGGCCGGTGGAGTGCAGGAAGCGCGGGCCCCATCCGAACGTCACCGGTCGGCCGGTGCGGGCGGCGAGCAGGGCGCGCAGCTGCGCGAGCTCTGGGTGCGCGAGCCGATCGAGATACACCTGCACGGAGACGTACCCCGCGTCGTCCACCTGGTCCAGCAGCGCCGAGAGCGCCGCCTCGACCGTCGAGACGCCGGCGAGGTCGAGGCCCGCGGCGCGCACGTCGACGGTGCCGTCGGTGAACAACGGGTCGCTCTGCGGCGCCGGGTCGTCGATGAGGGCGCGAGCGGCGGCCTTGGCGGCCTCGACGTCGGGCTGGTCGAACGGGTTGATGCCGAGCAGACGCCCGGCGACGGCGGTCGCGTACTCGAAGACGAGGAACAGCGCGCCGAGCGTTCCGGTCACCTCGACCTCGCCCTCGACGACCTCCTCGGTCGCGCGCGAGTCGGCGACGATGCGGATCACCTGCAGGTCGCTCGGCGGCGACGCGAGCTCCGGCGCGTCGAGTTCGAGCACGACGGGGAGCAGGCCGCGGCCCTCCTTGCCGGTCGACTCCGCGATCAGCTGCTCCGCCCAGTCCCCGAAGCCGACGATGTGGGTGCCGTCCGCGACGATGCCGATCTTGTCGCGCAGCGGGTGCGTGCCCGCCATGACGGCGCCGAGCACCAGGCCCGGATTGTCGTCGTCGTCGATGGCGAGTTCGAGCGCGATCGACTCGGCCTCGTCGAGGAGGTGGTCGATGTCGACGCCCGCCAGTCCGCTCGGCACCAGACCGAATGCGGTGAGCGCCGAGTAGCGGCCGCCGACATTGGGGTCGGCGTTGAAGACGCGGTAGCCGTCCGCGCGGGCCGCGGCGTCGAGCGGCGAGCCGGGGTCGGTCACCACGACGATGCGGTCGATCGGGTCGATGCCGGCCTCGCGGAAGGCGGCCTCGAAGGCGCGCTTGTGGCTGTCGGTCTCGACCGTGGAGCCCGACTTCGACGAGACGACGACGGCGGTGCGCTCGAGCTCCTGGATCGCCCCCATCACCTGCTTCGGGTGGGTGGAGTCGAGCACGACGAGGTCGACCGAATAGGTCGCCGCGATGACCTCCGGCGCCAGCGACGAGCCGCCCATGCCGCTCAGCACGATGCGGTCGACGCCCTGGCCGTGCAGCCGCTCGCGCAGCGCGACGATGTCGTCGACCAGGCTGCGCGAGATGGCGACGGCCTCGGTCCAGCCGAGACGGATGGCGGCCTCGGAGCGCGCCTCGGCGCCCCACAGGCCGGCGTCCTGCGAGGTGATGCCGCCGGCCACGCCGTCGGACACCAGCTGCGGCACGACGCGGGCGACCGCCTCGGCCGCCGCGCCGGTGGCGTGCACGGTGACTGTCACTTGGCCGCCTCCAGCGCCGCGGTGACCGTGTCGAGCAGCTCGTTCCAGGAGACGATGAACTTCTCCACGCCCTCCTTCTCGAGCAGCGCGGTGACCTCGTCGTAGTCGATGCCCGCCGCCGCGAGGGCGGCCATGACCGCCTGCGCGTCCTCGGACGCGCCGGTCACCGCGTCGCCGTGCAGGTCGGCGTGGTCTGCGGTCGCCTCGAGGGTCTTCTCGGGCATCGTGTTGACGACACCGTCGACGGCCAGCTCGGTGACGTAGAGGGTGTCGGGGTAGGCCGGGTCCTTGACGCCGGTGGAGGCCCAGAGCGGGCGCTGCACGTGGGCGCCGGCATCGAGCAGTGCCTGGGCGCGCTCGGTCGCGAACTCGTTCTGGAACAGCTGGTAGGCGAGCTGGGCGTTGGCCACGCCGGCCTTGCCCTTGAGCTCGAGCGCGTCGCCGCCCAGGGCGTCGAGCCGCTTGTCGATCTCGCTGTCGACGCGGGAGACGAAGAACGACGCCACCGACCGGATCGTCGACAGGTCGATGCCCGCGGCCTGCGCCTTCTCGAGCCCGGCGAGGTAGGCGCGGATGACGGCGCGGTGGCGCTCCAGGCTGAAGATGAGGGTGACGTTGACGCTGATGCCCGCGCCGATCACCTCGGTGATCGCCTCGAGGCCCTCGACGGTCGCCGGGATCTTGATCATGGCGTTCGGCTTGCCCACGGCATCCCACAGCTGGTGGGCCTGGGCGATCGTCGCCGCGGCGTCGTGGGCGAGGCCGGGCTCGACCTCGATCGACACGCGGCCGTCCATGCCGTCGGTCGCGGAGTACACCGGGTCGAAGATCTCCGCCGCGGCACGGACGTCGTCGGTGGTGATGGTGAACACGGCGTCGGTGACCGAGGTGCCGGACTTCGCCAGCTCGGCGACCTGGTCGTCGTACGCCTCGCCCGAGGCGAGCGCGCCGGCGAAGATCGTCGGGTTGGTGGTCACGCCGACGACGTTGCGCTCGGCGATGAGCCGAGCGAGGTCGCCGCTGCGGATCCGCTCGCGGGAGAGGTCGTCGAGCCAGATGCTCACGCCGATGTCGGAGAGCTCCTGGGTGATGCTGGTCATTGGGGTCCCGTTCCTTCGCGTTCGGGGGTGGATCAGGAGGCGGCCGCGATGGACTCGCGGGCCGCCGCGACGACGGCCTCGGGGGTGAGGCCGAACTCGCGGTAGAGGGTCGCGTAGTCGGCGGAGGCGCCGAAGTGCTCGAGCGAGACCGAGCGGCCGGCGGAGCCGAGGTAGGGCGCCCAGGTCAGGGACAGCCCCGCCTCCATCGACACGCGGGCCGTGACCGACGCCGGCAGTACCGACTCGCGGTACGCGGCGTCCTGCTCGTCGAACCACTCCTGGCAGGGCATCGACACGACGCGCGCCTTCACACCCTCGGCGGCGAGCTGCTCGCGGGCGGTGAGCAGGAACTGCACCTCCGAGCCGGAGCCGAGCAGGATCACGTCCGGGGCGCCGCCCTCGGCGTCGGCCAGCACGTATCCGCCCCGCGCGACGCCGTCCGCCGGGGCGAGCACGGAACGGTCGAACACGGGCAGGTTCTGCCGGCTCAGCGCGATGCCGGCGGGGCCGGTGCGGCGCTCGAGCATCGTCTTCCAGGCCCAGGCGACCTCGTTGGCGTCGGCGGGGCGCACCACGTCGAGGCCGGGGATGGCGCGCAGCGCCGTGAGCTGCTCCACCGGCTGGTGCGTGGGGCCGTCTTCGCCGAGCGCCACCGAGTCGTGCGTCCAGACGAAGATCGAGGGGATCTGCATGAGGGCCGCCAGACGCACGGCCGGGCGCATGTAGTCGCTGAAGATCAGGAACGTGCCGCCGAAGGCCCGGGTGGGGCCGTGCAGCACGATGCCGTTGAGGATCGAGCCCATCGCGTGCTCGCGGATGCCGAAGTGCAGGACGCGCCCGTACGGGTTTCCGGTCCACATCTCGGTGGAGCGCTCGACCGGGATGAACGACGGCGCGCCCTCGATCGTCGTGTTGTTCGACTCGGCGAGGTCGGCCGACCCGCCCCACAGCTCCGGCAGCACGGAACCGAGGGCGCCGAGCACCTTGCCGCTCGCGGCGCGGGTGGAGACGTCCTTGCCCGGCTCGAACACCGGCAGCGCGTCGACGAGCTCGGCGGGCAGCTCGCCGGCGAGGAGGCGGTCGAGCAGCGCCTTGCGCTCCGGGTTGGCGGCCGCCCACGCGTCGAACGCGGTCTGCCACTCGGCACGCTGCGCGGCACCGCGCTCGAGAGCGCCACGGGTGTGGGCGATGACGTCGTCGGCGACCTGGAAGGTCTGCTCCGGGTCGAAGCCGAGCACCTTCTTCAGGCCGGCCACCTCGTCGGCGCCGAGCGCCGATCCGTGGATCTTGCCGGTGTCCTGCTTGGTGGGCGACGGCCATCCGATGATCGTCTTGAGGATGATCAGCGACGGCTTGCCGGTCTCGGCCTTGGCGGCCTCGACCGCGCGGTGCAGCTCGGCCACGTCCTCGACGTAGTCGCCGGTCTTCTTCCAGTCGACGGTCTGCACGTGCCAGTCGTACGCCGCGTAGCGGGCGGCGACATCCTCGGTGAACGCGACGTCGGTGTCGTCCTCGATGGAGATCTGGTTCGCGTCGTAGATGACGACGAGGTTGCCCAGCTCCTGGTGGCCGGCGAGCGACGACGCCTCGGCCGTCACGCCCTCCTGGATGTCGCCGTCGGAGGCGATGACGTAGATATGGTGGTCGAACGGGCTCTCGCCGGGCGCGGCGTCCGGGTCGAACAGCCCGCGCTCGAAGCGCTGCGCGTAGGCGAAGCCCACGGCGGAGGCGAGCCCCTGGCCGAGCGGACCGGTGGTGATCTCGACCCCGCGGGTGTGCCCGTACTCGGGGTGGCCCGGCGTCTTCGACCCCCAGGTGCGCAGCGCCTTCAGGTCGTCGAGCTCGAGGCCGTCGCCCGCCAGGTAGAGCTGGATGTACTGGGTGAGCGAGCTGTGCCCGGCCGAGAGGATGAAACGATCGCGGCCGAGCCAGCGGTCGTCGGAGGGATCCCGGCGCATCATCTTCTGGAAGAGCAGGTACGCGGCGGGAGCCAGGCTCATCGCCGTTCCGGGATGGCCGTTGCCGACCTTCTCGACGGCGTCGGCGGCCAGGACGCGGACGGTGTCCACGGCTCGGTCGTCGAGGGCTTCCCAGGAGAGTTCCGGCACGATGGAGCAGCCTTTCGCAGGGGAGGAGACCCGTGTGGTGGCGCGGGCCACCCCCGATCATAGCGACGCGGCCGCGGGCCCTCCGGGGCGGCGCCCGACCCCCGAGGAACGCTCGCATCGTCGCGGGCGGTGACGTCCGTCCGACGCCCCGGCGACGGCGCAGCGGACGTGGATCCCTCGCCTAGACTGGCGGGAGCCAATCGATCCGAGGAGCCATGCATCGAGCCGTCGCGCCCGCGGGCGCTCCCGTCGAGGACACCCCGGACGGCTCCCGGGTCGGCATCCGGGCCAAGGCGCTCGCCTACCTCGCGCTGACCAAGCCGCGGGTCGTCGAGCTGCTGCTCGTCACCACCGCTCCGGTGATGATCCTGGCGGCCGAAGGTCGCCTCGACCTTCCCTTCCTGGGCGTGCTGATCGCGACGCTCGTCGGGGGCTCGCTCTCCGCCGGTTCGGCCAACGCCTTCAACTGCTACCTCGACCGCGACATCGACCGGGTCATGAACCGCACGAAGAACCGGCCGCTGGTCACGGGGGAGCTCTCCGACCGCGAAGCGCTGGTGTTCGCGACGGTCATCGGGGTCGTCTCGATCGCGGTGCTGGCGGTCTTCACTACTTGGCTCGCCGCCGTGCTGTCGTTCGTCGCGATCCTCTTCTACGTGCTCGTCTACACCCTGGTGCTCAAGCGACGCACCCCGCAGAACATCGTCTGGGGCGGGATCGCGGGCTGCATGCCGGTGCTGATCGGCTGGGCCGCGGTGACCGGCTCGCTCGACTGGGCGCCGCTCGTGCTGTTCGGCATCGTCTTCCTCTGGACGCCGGCGCACTACTGGCCGTTGTCGATGAAGTACCGCGACGACTACGCCGCCGCCGAGGTGCCGATGCTCGCGGTGGTGCGCACGCGATCCGCCGTCGGCCTGCAGGTGGTGCTGTACGCGTGGGCGACCGTGGCCTGCTCGCTGCTGCTCGTACCGATCGCCGGGATGGGCTGGATCTACACGGCCGTCGCGGCGCTGAGCGGCGCCTGGTTCGTCGTCGAGTCGCACCGGCTGTACGCCGCGGCGATCCGCGACGAGGAGGTGCGTCCGATGCGGGTCTTCCACGCGAGCATCAGCTACCTCACGCTCGTCTTCATCGCCGTCGGCGTCGACCCGCTGCTGCACCTGCCGCTCGGCTGAGCCGCAGCGCCTCGGCAGCCGAGCCGAGCGGGGCGCGCGCTACGGCTGCCGCTGCGCGAGGACCACGGCGGTCGTCGCCGCGACGAGGATGCTCGCGAGCACCATGTGCAGCCCCACGAGCATCGGCGGCAGGCCCGTCCACGACTGGATGAGTCCCACCGCGATCTGCGCGCCCTCGACCGCGAGCAGCGCCGCGAGCCAGCCGCGCGTCGGGAGGCGGCGGACGAGCGCCACGAGCAGCAGCGCGACCGTGAGCGCGAGGGTCGCGTACGCGGGCCAGCTGTGCACGTGCTGCAGCAGCTCGGAGTCGAGCCCGTTGCGCGCCGCGCCGGAGTCGCCGGCGTGCGGCCCGGAGCCGGTCGTCAGGATGCCCGCCAGCACGGTGAGCGCGACCAGGCCGCCGAGGACCCCGCCCAGCGCGGCGACAGGGCGGGGGACCGCGAGCGGCCCCGGCCGACCGCGGTGCACCCGGCGTACGTACACCGTCGCCAGCACGATGAGCACCATCGACAGCACGAAGTGCAGGCCGACGACGTAGGGGTTGAGCCCGGTGAGCACCGTGATGCCGCCGATCACCCCCTGCAGCGGGATGCCGAAGCCGATCGCCAGGGTCAGCAGCACCAGATCGCGGCGGGTGCGCCACATCCGCACGACGGACAGGAAGGCGAGCAGCGCGACGACGATGAGCACGAAGGTGAGCAGGCGGTTGCCGAACTCGATCGCGCCGTGGATGCCCATCTCGGGCGTCGAGACGAAGGAGTCGGCCGTGCAGCGCGGCCAGGTCGGGCAGCCGAGCCCGGATGCGGTGAGCCGCACGAGACCGCCGGTGCCGACGATGAGGATGTTGACGGCGAGCGAGAGCCACGCGAGAACGCGGACCCGCGCGTCGGACGGCGAGGTCGGGAGCAGGGCCATAGCGGAGTCAGTCTAGGTCGGCCGTCCTGCGCGCCCGCCCGACGTCCGAGCCCGGCGGTGACGCGCCCGGCCCGACCCTCGGCAGCGGGCGCAGCTCCCCGTTAGACTGGAGCGTCCCCGATCTCCGGGGTCCGCGGCGCCGCGATGCGATCCCCGCGGATCGGCGCGCGTGCTGACACGAGCGGAATGGCTCGCTTCGGCAGGAAAGAGGCTTACGCATGTCCGACGTGCTCATCGACCGTCCGGAACTCAACGACCTCGGCACGTACGAGTTCGGCTGGTCCGACACCGACACGGCCGGGGCGACCGCGAAGCGCGGTCTCTCGCCCGAGGTGGTCGCCGAGATCTCGAAGCTCAAGAGCGAGCCCGAGTGGATGGCGAAGCTCCGCCAGAAGGCGCTGAAGATCTTCGGCATGAAGCCGATGCCGACCTGGGGCGCCGACCTCTCGGGCATCGACTTCGACAACATCAAGTACTTCGTCCGCTCCACGGAGAAGCAGGCCAGCTCCTGGGAGGAGCTGCCCGAGGACATCAAGAACACCTACGAACGCCTCGGCATCCCCGAGGCGGAGCGCCAGCGCCTCGTCGCCGGTGTCGCGGCCCAGTACGAGTCCGAGGTCGTCTACCACCAGATCCGCGAGGACCTGGAGGCGCAGGGCGTCATCTTCATGGACACCGACACCGCGCTCAAGGAGCACCCGGAGTTCTTCGAGGAGTACTTCGGCACCGTCATCCCGGCCGGCGACAACAAGTTCGCCGCTCTCAACACGGCGGTCTGGTCGGGCGGGTCGTTCGTCTACGTGCCGCCCGGCGTGCACGTGGAGATCCCGCTGCAGGCCTACTTCCGGATCAACACCGAGAACATGGGCCAGTTCGAGCGGACGCTGATCATCGCCGACGAGGGCTCGTACGTGCACTACATCGAGGGCTGCACCGCCCCGATCTACAGCTCCGACTCGCTGCACTCGGCGGTGGTCGAGATCATCGTGAAGAAGAACGCCCGCGTGCGCTACACGACGATCCAGAACTGGTCGAACAACGTCTACAACCTGGTGACCAAGCGCGCCCGTGCCGAAGAGGGCGCCACCATGGAGTGGATCGACGGCAACATCGGCTCCAAGGTGACGATGAAGTACCCGTCGATCTTCCTGGTGGGGGAGCACGCCAAGGGCGAGACCCTGTCGGTGGCCTTCGCCGGTCCCGGACAGCACCAGGACGCCGGCGCGAAGATGATCCACATGGCGCCGTACACGACGTCGTCGATCGTCTCGAAGTCGATCGCCCGTGGCGGCGGCCGGGCCGGCTACCGCGGCGAGGTGCGGGTCGCGGAGAACGCGCACCACGCGGCGAACACCGTGCGCTGCGACGCGCTGCTGGTCGACACGATCTCGCGCTCCGACACCTACCCGGCGATCGACATCCGGGTGGACGACGTGCAGCTCGGCCACGAGGCGACCGTCTCGCGGGTGAGCGAGGAGCAGCTCTTCTACCTGATGTCCCGCGGGCTCGAGGAGGACGAGGCGATGGCGATGATCGTCCGCGGCTTCATCGAGCCGATCGCCCGCGAGCTCCCGATGGAGTACGCACTCGAGTTGAACAAGCTCATCGAGATGAGCATGGAAGGCAGCGTCGGCTAGATGACGACGACCCCCACCGCCGCCCCCGCGGATTCCGCGGCCGAGCGGCTCGGCATCCGCGCGCACAGCGACGGCCCCGTGGTCCCCGTGCAGACCCGGTCGGAGTGGTTCCGCTCCACCGTGCACGACGACTTCCCGGCGGTCGAGGGCCACGAGGCGGAGTGGAAGCTCACGCCCGTCGACAAGGTGCGCGACCTGATCGACGACGTGCTCGATGGCGGCCCGTACCCGGTGCTGTACCCCGAGGTTGCCGACACGGTCGTCGAGTGGATCGACCGCTCCGACGCGCGGATCGGCTCGGCCGGCATCCCCGAGGACCGCGCCGCCGCCAACGGCTGGACCCGGTTCGAGGAGGCGCTCCGCATCGCCGTCGTCGGCGACGCCGAGCCCCTCGTCGTGACCCGGTCGGGCATCGGCGACTCCCCGCGGGCCGCCCACGTGCTGATCGAGGCGGCACCCGGGTCGACCGGACTCGTCGTGCTCGACTCCCAGGGCCCCGCGGCGCTGAGCGAGAACGTCGAGATCGTCGTCGGCGAGGGCGCCAACCTGACCGTCGTGTCGGTGCAGGAGTGGGATGACGACTCCCGTCACCTGGCCAGCCACTTCGCCGAGGTCGGCAAGGACGGCAAGCTCACCCACATCCTGGTCTCGCTCGGCGGCGCCATCGTGCGGGTCAACCCGTCAGCGCACCTCGCCGGCGAGGGGGCCGAGGCCGAGATGCTCGGCGTCTACTTCTCCGACGCCGGTCAGCACCTCGAGCAGCGCGTCTACGTGCACCACGACGCGCCGCACACCCGCAGCCGCGTGACCTACAAGGGCGCGCTCAACGGCGAGGGCGCGCGCAGCGTGTGGGTCGGCGACGTGCTCATCGGGCGCGACGCGATCGGCACCGACAGCTACGAGCAGAACCGCAACCTCGTTCTCTCCGACGGCACCCGCGCCGACAGCATCCCGAACCTCGAGATCGAGACCGGCGACATCGCCGGCGCCGGTCACGCCAGCGCGACCGGCCGGTTCGACGACGAGCAGCTCTTCTACCTGCAGGCGCGCGGGATCCCCGAGGACGAGGCGCGTCGGCTCGTCGTGCTCGGCTTCCTCGGCGAGATCGTGCAGCGCATCGCGGAGCCCCAGCTGCGCGACCGGCTGCTCGACGCGCTCGAGCAGGAGCTGGAGGCCGCCCGATGAGCGGCGTGCGTGTCTGCGGCGTCGACGAGCTGTCTCCGTCGACCGCGAAGAAGGTCGTCGTCGACGGCGTCGCGGTCGCGGTCGTGATGGACTCCGCCGGCGCGGTGCACGCCCTCGGCGACACCTGCACCCACGGCGACATCTCGCTGAGCGAGGGGTTCGTCGAGGACGACACCCTGGAGTGCTGGGCCCACGGCTCGAAGTTCTCCCTGACGAGCGGCAAGCCGCTCACCCTGCCGGCCTACGAGCCGGTCCCGGTCTTCGCCGTCGAGATCACCGACGGCGACGTGTACATCGACATCGAGACGAAGGTGAGTGCCGAATGAGCACCCTCGAGATCCGCGACCTGCAGGTCTCCATCGAGACGGAGCAGGGCGTCAAGCCCATCCTCAAGGGGGTGGACCTCACGATCAAGGAGGGTGAGATCCACGCCGTCATGGGGCCCAACGGGTCGGGCAAGTCGACCCTCGCCTACACGATCGCCGGGCACCCCCGGTACCAGGTCGACGGTGGTTCGATCACGTTCGACGGCGAGGACGTGCTCGAGATGAGCGTCGACGAGCGCGCCCGTGCCGGGCTCTTCCTCGCGATGCAGTACCCGGTCGAGATCCCCGGTGTGACCGTCGCGAACTTCCTGCGCACCGCGAAGACCGCGATCGACGGCGAGGCGCCGGCCATCCGCACCTGGGGTCCTACGCTGAAGTCGACGATGGAGGGCCTCAAGATGGACCCGTCGTTCGCGCAGCGGAACGTCAACGAGGGCTTCTCGGGCGGCGAGAAGAAGCGGCACGAGATCGTGCAGCTCGAGCTGCTGAAGCCGAAGTTCGCGGTGCTCGACGAGACCGACTCCGGGCTCGACGTCGACGCGCTCAAGATCGTCTCCGAGGGCGTCAACCGCGCGCACGAGGCGACCGGCCTCGGTGTGCTGCTGATCACCCACTACACGCGGATCCTGCGCTACATCAAGCCGGACTTCGTGCACGTGTTCGTCGACGGCCGCGTGGCGGAGGAGGGCGGCCCCGAGCTCGCCGAGCGGCTCGAGGACGAGGGCTACGACCGCTACGTCACCGCCGCCAGCGCGTGACCCGGCGTCCGCGCCGCACGACCCGTACCCTGGAACGCATGATGGCGGCAGGCGCATGACCACGGCACTCGAGCCCGCCCTGTTCGATCAGGTGCACGAGGGGCTCAAGGACGTGATCGACCCCGAGCTCGGGGTCAACATCGTCGACCTGGGACTGATCTACGACCTCACCTGGGACGACGAGAACGACGCGCTGGTCATCTCGATGACGCTCACCTCGGCCGGCTGCCCGCTCACGGATGTGATCGAGGAGCAGGTCGGTCAGGCGCTCGACGGCATCGTGGAGCGCTTCCGCATCAACTGGGTGTGGATGCCGCCGTGGGGCCCGGAGCGCATCACCGAGGACGGCCGCGACATGATGCGCGCCATCGGCTTCTCGATCTGATCGACGAGAGCGACACGCAGGGCGGAGCCCGCTCACCGACGAGGTGCGAGTCGCGCCATCGGGGCACACGCCTCTCATCTCCCTCTCATCGCGCTGTCACCCCCCGAACGGACGGCACCCCTACGGGGTCGCGACCCGGGGAGCGCCCGGGCGGTAGCCTGACACCGTGCCGGGGGGCGGGGACATCTCGACGCCGAAGCGCACCCGTGGGAGGGTCGCTGCGGCGATCCTCGCTGCCCAGATGCTCATCTCGGTCTGCGTCCTGGCCCTCGCCGTCGCCGCGTTCGTACTGCGTCCCGAGGTCTTCCAGTCGCCCGGACTGTTCGTCGGGTTCGTGATGATGTTCGCGATCACCGCCATCGCCGCCGGCGTGCCGTGGGACCGCATCCCGCGCTGGACCGGCCTCGCACTCCCGGTACTCGACGTCATCGCCATCGTCGTGATCCGCGACGCGCTGCCGTCGTTCGGCGTCGGCATCCTGCTGCTGCTCCCGCTGCTCTGGGTGGCCCGCACCTTCCCCGGCGCGATCGTGGTCGGGTTCACCGCGTTCGCCGCGGGAGCGCTGATGGGCGCACAGGCACTCTCCGGTCGCGCGACGGCCGACATCGACTTCGCCACGTACATCCTGCTTCCGCTCGTCTTCGTGGTCGTCGCCGCCAGCACATTCGTCGGCGCGCGCCGGTCGCGCGCGCAGGCGGTGCTGCTGCGCCAGCACTCGGTGCTCATCGAGGAGGCGCTCGCCTCCGCCCGGGCACAGCAGGCGGTGCTCGACACGGTGCTCAACACGGTGCCGTTCGGGGTGGTCGCATTCGACCGCAACCGGTCGGTGACGTTCGTGAACCGCGCCCACCGGCAGACGCTCGCCGACTTCGGCACGGCGGCGGACGCCGTCATCCACCCGGTCGTCTTCCAGCCGGACGGGGTGACGCCGTACGGCGCGAACGACCGGCCGTTCGCCCGCGCCCGCGCAGGGCAGTCGTTCACCGACCTGGTGTTCTGGGTGGGGGAGCCCGGCGCGCGCCGCGCCGCCTACTCGGCCAGTTCCCGCGCGGAGTACGGTCCCGACGGCGCCTACGAGGGCGGGGTTCTCGTGATCGTCGACGTCACCAAGGAGGTCGAGGCGGTGCGCGCGCGCGACGACCTCGTCGGCTCGGTCTCGCACGAACTGCGTTCGCCGCTCACCTCGGTGCTCGGCTACATCGACCTCGCACGCGACGACGAGGAGCTCGACCCGGCCACCCGGCGCATGCTCGACGTCGCGTACTCGAACTCCGAGCGTCTGCTCGTGATCGTCACCGACCTGCTGCGCGCCGCGAGCGACGCCGACCAGGCGCTGGCGATGTCGTTCGTGCCGTGCGACATCGCGCGGATCGCGGCGGAGGCGGTCGAGGCCAACCAGGTCACCGCGGACGAGGCCGACGTCGAGCTGCGGCTCAGCGGCGTGGAGGAGGCGTCGGTCGTCGCCGACCCGGTGCGCATGCGCCAGGTGCTCGACAACCTCGTCTCCAACGCCATCAAATACAACCGCGAGTGGGGCGAGGTCGAGGTCTCGGTGCATCTCGCGGGCGGCGCGGTCGAGGTGATCGTGCGCGACACCGGACAGGGCATGGCCGAGGCCGACCTGGTGCGCGTGTTCGACCGGTTCTACCGCACCGAGGCCGCGCGCGGCTCGGAGACGGTGGGCACCGGACTCGGGCTGAGCATCACCCGCGACATCGTGCAGCGCCACGGCGGTGACCTGACGGTGTCGAGCGAGCTGGGCCTCGGCACCGAGTTCCGGTTCACGATCCCGGTGTCGGCGACGCCCGCCGAAGCCACCGACGAGCATGCGGAGGTCGGCGCATGATCCTGCTCGACGCCCTCACCATGACCCTGCTGTCGGGACTCATCGTCACGCTCTGCGGCGTGGTCTTCGTCTTCAACACGGTGCTGCGCCGCGGCCACGCGGCCGCGCGGCTGTGGAGCATCGCGTTCGTCTTCGGCATCCTCGAGGCGCTCGCCTACCTCGTCTACGGCGTCGCGCCCGACGCCCGGTGGGCTCTCGCGGTGGGCAACGGCTCCCTGGCGATCGCACTCGGCATGCTCTGGTCGGGAACGCGTCGGGCGAACCGGCGCGCCGCGTGGGCGTGGCTGCCGCCCCTGGTGGGGATCGCCGTGGCCGCCACCGTGCCCCTGCATCCGGCCGACGGGTACTGGGCCGGCTCAGTCGAGCTGTTCGCGGCGACGTCGGTGCTCGCCGGGCTCGCCGCCGCGGAGACGCTGCGCGGCCGCCTGCGACGCGACCTGAACGCGCGCATCATGACGGTCGTCTACGTCTGGCTCGCCGTGTTCTACGCGGCGCGCACCGTCGGAGCGCTCATCCTCGGCTACGACGACCCGCTGTTCCTGACGGCGCTCGGCACCTTCCCGACCACGCTCATCACCGTCGGCGCCCTCGTCGTGGCGACGGTGGCCCTCAGCAACCTGCAGCTCGAGCTGTTCCGCGACCCGGAGGACGGCGACGACGTTCCCGGGTCCGGCAGCGCCTACGCCGAGGTCGACGGGGTGCTCGGCCCGCGCACCTTCCGGTCGGCGGCGGAGTCGTGGCTGCTGCGCTCGGTACGCGACCGTACGCCGCTCGTGCTGCTCGTCGCCGACCTGGCCAACCTCGAAGAGGTCGACGTCGCCTTCGGGCGTGAGACGGCGGACAACGCGGTGCGGCTGCTCGGTCGCTCCGCCGTCGTCGAAGCGCCCACGGCCGCCCTCGTCGGACACCTGGCCCGGGGCCGGTACGCGGTGCTGCTGCCGGTGATCGCGGATGCCGACGTCGAGTCGGTCGCGGAGCGCATCTCGATCGCGGTGCTCGACACCACCATCGACGACGCCGACCGGTTCCGCGGCTCGGTCCGTTACGGGATCGCCGGATCGCGCACCGCGGGGGCCCGCTACGGCTCGCTGCTCGACGCCGCGGTGGCCGATCTGGAACGCCGCGAGACCGGACCGGTGCGGGGGAGCGTCCCCGCACGATGACCTCCTCCAGCGCTCCCGCCGTCGATGTCGGGGTGTTCCGCGGACTGATCGGATCGATGTCCGACGACGCCGACGCCTGCCTGCGCTTCCTCGACATCTTCCTCGACTCGCTCGACGACCGGGTCGACCGGGTGCGCGCGGCCGAGGCCCACCCCGGCGCGGCGGACGCCCTCGCGGCGCTGCGCGGCATGGCGACCACCGCCGACATGGTCGGAGCCAGTGAGCTCGCCCACGCGAGCCGTCACGTGATCGCCGCGGTCGCCGACGGCACGCGCGTGCCACCCGGGGCGGGGGACTGGCTCGCCGGCATCTCGCAGCGGGCCCGCGGGGAGTTGGAGCGTCTGGCGATCGCGACGGCCGCATCTCCTGGCGCACCGACCGAGGCTTCGACACCGCCGGGTGCCGCGACGAGCGCGACCTCGCCGGGTGCCGGGCAGACCGAGGGGTCGGCGCCGCCGGACGATCAGGCGGGCGCGGTCAGCCGGTAGCCGACGCCGCGGACCGTCGCGATCCACCGCGGAGTGACAGGGCTCTCGCCGAGCTTCTTGCGCAGGTTGCCCATGTGCACCTCGATGCCGCGCTGGTCGGCATCCGACACGAACGCGGTGGTGACCCAGGTCTCGCCGCGCAGGACGAGCGCGAGTTCGCTCTTGGTGCGGACCCGGCGTCCCGACTCGAGCAGGGTCTGCAGCAGGTCGAACTCGCTGCGCGTCAGTGCGACCTCGGCGCCGTCGACCGTCACGATGCGCGCGGCCGCGTCGAGCTGGATGCCGTTGTGCACGAGCGGGGCGCCGGTCGGCGGCAGCGCCGTCGCGGGCGGTGTCGGCGCGGCGTCGGGCCCGCCGGGCATCGCCGCGGGCGGGACAGACCCGGGCGACACGGGCGCGCCGGACCCGTCGACGGCGGGGGCGGCGTGCCGTCCGGCGGCGGGAGCCTGCGGCGGCGCGGCCTCGCCCGCACGCGGACGACGCAGCATGGCCTCGATCCGCGCCCGCAGCACCCGGGGCCGGAACGGCTTGGTGATGTAGTCGTCGGCGCCCGCCTCGAGCCCCTGCAGGGTGTCGATCTCCTCGCCGAGCGCGGTGAGCATGACGATGTAGGCGTCGCTGAAGGCGCGGATGCGCTTCGCCGTCTCGAACCCGTCCATGCCCGGCATGTTGACGTCGAGAGTGATCACGGTGGGCTCGACCCGGCGGACGGCATCCACGCCGGCGTATCCGTCGGCGCACGCCTCGACCGCGAAGCCGGCCTGGGTGAGCACCGTCTCGAGGAGGTGGCGGATGTCATCGTCGTCTTCGATGATCACCGCCACGCGGCGGTCCCCGGGCACCTCCATGCCCACGACTTTATCGGGCGGCGCGGGTCACTCCGCGTCGGCGTCCCGGGCGCGCCGCGCCGCGAGGCGGTCGGCGCCGACCCAGGCGAGCGGGAGCAGCCCCGCGGCGATGAGCGCCTTGACCGCTCCGCCGATCAGGAACGGCCACAGGCCGGCGTTCAGCACCGAGCCGAGGTCGTTCGGGAGTCCGGCCGCGCCGAGCCACGCCGCGAGCCAGGGCAGGCCGATCGCGAACACGACGAGCGTGCCGACGGCGAAGGTCGCCAGCGCCTTGAGGAACTTGCGCTCCCAGGCGCGCTCGGAGAGCCAGCCGACGAGCGCGGCCGACACGACGAAGCCGACGATGTAGCCGCCGGTGGGGCCGAGGATGACCGCCCAGCCGTTCGCGCCGTCGCTGAAGATCGGGGCGCCGAGACCGCCGACGACGGCGTAGAGCGCGAGCGCCAGTCCGCCGCGCACCATGCCGAGGCTCGCACCGACCAGGAGCACGGCGAGCGTCTGCCCGGTGATCGGCACCGGCCAGAGCGGGATCGCGACCTGCGCGAGGCCCGCGGTGAGCGCCGCGCCGGCGACGACCAGAAGCGCGTCGAGGCCGAGGCTGCGGGGGAGCACGCGGTCGACGAGGACAGTGCGGCCGGCGGACGGGGCGAGAGCGGACATCCGGTTTCCCTTCGGTGCGGGGAGGTCGTAGCGCGCGATCCGGGGCCCGGTCGCGGGGTGGCGCTCCGGCTAGACTAGCGGGCTGCGACTGCCGCTCCTTAGTCGACTCCCCACCGAAGAAACGGACGTTCATCGTGCTCGCCGTGCAAGGCCTCGAGATCCGCGTCGGCGCGCGCCTCCTGATGGAGGACGTCGCGTTCCGGGTCGACGCCGGCGACAAGGTGGGGCTCGTCGGGCGCAACGGCGCCGGCAAGACCACGCTCACCAAGACCCTCGCCGGGGAGACCCAGCCGACTGCCGGTCGGATCGACCGGACCGGTGAGATCGGCTACCTGCCGCAGGACCCGCGCTCCGGCGACCCGGATGACACGGCGCGCACCCGCATCCTCGACGCCCGGGGACTCGGCCGCCTGGTGCTCGGGATGCGCGAGGCGACCGAGGCGATGGCCAGCAGCGACCCGGCCGAGAGCGAGGCGGCGATGAGCCGGTACGCGAAGCTCGAGGACCGCTTCCTCGCGCTGGGCGGCTACGCGGCCGAGGCCGAGGCCGCGTCGATCGCCTCCAACCTCGCGCTGCCCGACCGCATCCTCGACCAGCAGCTGAAGACCCTGTCGGGCGGTCAGCGGCGCCGCATCGAGCTGGCGCGCATCCTGTTCTCGGGCGCCGACACGATGATCCTCGACGAGCCGACCAACCACCTCGACGCCGATTCGGTGGTCTGGCTGCGCGAGTTCCTCAAGGCCTACTCCGGCGGCGTCATCGTGATCAGCCACGACGTCGACCTGGTCGAGGAGACCGTGAACAAGGTCTTCTACCTCGACGCCAACCGCCAGCAGCTCGACGTCTACAACATGGGCTGGAAGCACTACCTGCGTCAGCGCGAGGCCGACGAGGAGCGCCGCAAGAAGGAGCGCGCCAACGCCGAGAAGAAGGCGACTGCCCTGCAGCAGCAGGCCGCGAGGTTCGGGGCGAAGGCGTCGAAGGCGGCGGCGGCGCACCAGATGGTCGCGCGCGCCGAGAAGCTGCTCTCCGGTCTCGAGGAGGTGCGGGCCGTCGATCGCGTCGCGAAACTGCGCTTCCCCGAGCCGGCCGCCTGCGGGCGCACGCCGCTCGCCGCATCCGATCTGTCGAAGAGCTACGGGTCGCTGGAGATCTTCACCGCCGTCGACCTCGCCATCGACCGCGGATCGAAGGTCGTGGTGCTCGGCCTCAACGGCGCCGGCAAGACGACGCTGCTGCGCATCCTCGCCGGGGTGGACCGCCCCGACACGGGGCGCGTGGAGCCCGGCCACGGCCTGCGGATCGGGTACTACGCCCAGGAGCACGAGACCATCGACGTGGCGCGATCGGTGCTGCAGAACATGGTGAGCGCGTCACCGAACCTCACCGAGACCGAGGCGCGCAAGGTGCTCGGCTCGTTCCTGTTCACCGGCGACGACGTGCACAAGCCCGCCGGGGTGCTCTCCGGCGGCGAGAAGACCCGCCTCGCCCTGGCGATGATCGTGGTCTCGGGCGCGAACGTGCTGCTGCTCGACGAGCCGACCAACAACCTCGACCCGGCGAGCCGTGAGGAGATCCTCGGCGCTCTCGCGGGGTACACGGGCGCCGTCGTGCTCGTGTCACACGACGAGGGCGCCGTCGAGGCGCTCAACCCGGAGCGGGTGCTGATCCTGCCGGACGGGGTCGAGGACCACTGGAACCGGGACTACGCGGGTCTCGTCGCCCTGGCCTGATCCGCCGACGTTTCGACCCGACCGGCCGACTCGCCCTCGGCCGCGTCGAGCAGGGCGTCCTCGATGTCCGCGTCGGTGACCCGGGTCCGGGCCGGGCGGGCCGGGATCTCGCCGGCGTCCTCGCGCGCGATCCGCCGCTCCCGCCGCACCGCCCAGATGAGGGCGACGACGGCGAGCAGGCCGAACGCGATCCACTGCAGGGCGTAGGAGAGGTGGGGACCCTCGTCGACCTCCGGCGGCACGGCCGGCAGCGGAGCCGACGCCGGAGCGGGGTCCTCGGAGACGAGCTGCCCGTACATCCCGATCGCCACCTCGTCGCCGAGCAGGTCGGCGATCGTCGGCAGGTTGATCGTCGCGACCTGACCGGCCGGGGCGCCGCGGCCGGCGATCGTCGCCTCGCCGGTGCGCAGCCGGACCACCACGGTCACCTCGCCGGAGGGCGGGGCGGGCACGGCATCCGGGGCGTCGGGGGTGCTGCCCACAGGAACCCAGCCGCGGTCGACGATCCACAACGTGCCGTCGGCGGTGCGCAGCGGGACGAGCACCTCGAAGCCGGCCGCCGCGCCGTACGGCCGGTTGCGCACGACGAGCTGCTGCTCGGGCAGGTACTCGCCGACGAGCGTCACCGGGGTCCACTGCGCCGCCTCGTCCTCGGCATCCGGATCGGGGAGCACCTCGGCGACCGGCACCGGCGCCGCGTCGTAGTTCGCCTCGATCACGGCGATTCGATCGAGCGCCTCCTCGCGCCGCGCCCACTGCCACCAGGAGAGCAGCCCGCAGACGGTGGCGAACACCACCACGAGCGCCAGATAGCCGCCCCAGCGTCGCAGCCAGCTCATCGTCCGCGCCCCCCGCCGCCGTCGGGGACGGCGTCGACGGGGGAGTCCAGCGCGGAGACCAGCACCGGGAAGCCGCGGGTGCCGAGATAGTCGGCGAGCGTGCCGCGGTGGGCGTCGCAGGCGAGCCAGACCTTCACCCGGTCGGCGGTGTGGATGCGGGGGTTGCGCCAGTTGACCCGCCAGACGGCGTCGGCGGTGCACCCGGAGGACGAGCACTGCGGGTCGGGTCCGGCGGCGCCGCCGAGCCGGCCGATCATCGGCGCGCTCCGACCCGCACCGGCCGTCGGAGGCGTGCTCCCGGCCGCGACCTCACGCGTCGTCCTGACGGCGCTCCAGCACGCCGCCCGGGCGCTCGGAGGCGCCACCGCGCGGGCGGAGGGTCGCGTTGCCGACGACGACCGCGAAGTAGGGGATGAAGACGGCGCCGAGGATGGGGAGGATGACCCACCAGCCGGGCACGACGAAGCACAGCCCGAGGCAGGCGACGCGGATGGCCATCATGATCGCGTAGCGGATGAGGCGGGCGCGCTGCTCCTGCTCCGGCGAGGGCGGGAGGTCGGTGATGACGGCGGGCGGACGGCGCATGGTCGCCTCCAGCCTACGTCGCCGTGCCGGTCGCCGCGGGGTGCGCCGATAGGCTGGCCGGATGACCAGCAGGACCGTCCTCGTCACCGGAGGCAACCGCGGCATCGGCCGCGCGATCGCCGCGGAGTTCGTCGCCCAGGGTCACCGCGTCGCGGTGACCGCGCGCTCGGGGGAGGGCCCGGAGGGCACCCTCGCGGTGCGCGCCGACGTCACCGACGCCGAGGCGCTGGACGCCGCGTTCGCCGAGGTGGAGAAGGAGCTGGGTCCGGTCGAGGTGGTCGTCGCCAACGCCGGCATCACCCGCGACACCCTGCTGTTGCGGATGACCGATGCCGAGTTCGACGAGGTCGTCGACACCAACCTGGGCGGCGCGTTCAAGGTCGTCAAGCGGGCCTCGAAGGGGATGCTGAAGGCGAAGTTCGGCCGCGTCATCCTCATCTCCAGCGTCGTCGGCCTGCTCGGCAGCGCCGGGCAGATCAACTACGCCGCCTCGAAGTCCGGTCTCATCGGCATCGCCCGCTCGCTCACCCGCGAGCTCGGCTCGCGCGGCATCACCGCGAACGTCGTGGCGCCGGGGTTCATCGAGACCGAGATGACCGCCGAGCTGCCCGAGGCGACGCAGGCGGAGTACAAGAAGTCGATCCCGGCGGGCCGGTTCGCGACGCCGGACGAGGTCGCGAAGGTCGTCACCTGGCTCGCCTCCGACGACGCGGCGTACATCTCGGGCGCGGTCATCCCGGTCGACGGCGGCCTCGGGATGGGCCACTAGCACCGACCCTCCGCGCGGGTCGCGAGAGCGCGCGGATCCGCGCCTCGGCGCTCAGCGGCGCGGCGACCAGGGGCCCGGCGGTCAGCCGCGGGGCAGCCCCAACGCGGGGAGCACCATCGACAGGTCCCGCTCGTCGAGCAGGGTGTGCGCCTTGTCGCGCACGGGCGCCTTCGCGTCGAAGCCGATGGCGAGCCCGCAGATCGCCATCATCGGCAGGTCGTTCGCCCCGTCGCCGACGGCCACCGTCTGACGCAACGGCAGGTCGGCATCCGCCGCCCACTCGCGCAGCGCCGACGCCTTCGCCTCGGCATCGACGATGGGCGGAATGAGGCCGCCGGTGAGCCGGCCGTCGGCGACCTCGAGCCGGTTGGCCCGCCAGTGGTCGAGCCCGAGCTCGCGGGCGAGCGGGTCGATGATCTCGTGGAATCCGCCCGAGACGACGGCGACTCGTCCGCCCGCGGCGTGCACGCCGTCGATCATCTCGGGCACCCCGCGCGTCACCCGCACCCGGTCGCGCACGCGCTGCACGGCGTCCTCGTCGAGTCCGGCGAGGGTGGCGACGCGCTCGCGCAGGCTCTCCTCGAAGTCCAGCTCGCCGTTCATCGCCCGGAACGTGATGTCGCGCACCGCCTCCTCGGAGCCGGCCTCCTCGGCGAGCAGCTCGATGACCTCGTCCTCGATCAGGGTCGAGTCGACATCGAGCACGACGAGGAACCGGGCCACGGGTGCTCCAGGGGGTCGGACCGCGCGGGACGCGGGTGAGGCGGATGCCGCTCAGGCGGCGACGTGCACGCCCTTGCCGACCACGGTGATCCCCGAGTCGGTGACGGTGAAACCGCGGGCCCGATCGGCGTCGTGGTCGACCCCGACGACCGCTCCCGGGTCGAGGACGACGTTCTTGTCGAGGATAGCGCGCTGCACGACGGCGCCCTCGCCGATGGCGACGCGGTCGAACACCACGGCATCCGTCACCGTCGCGGCGGACCCGACCGTCACCCAGGGGCTCAGCACCGAGCGCTCGACGTGCCCGCCGGAGACGACGCAACCCAGGCCGACGATCGAGTCGATGACGTTCCCGAGCGCCCCCTTCTCGTCGCGCACGAACTTGGCGGGCGGCGAGTTGAGCTGCTGGCTGAAGATCGGCCACGCGGTGTTGTAGAGGTTGAACACCGGCAGGGTGGCGATCAGGTCCTGGTGGGCCTCGAAGTACGACTCGATCGTCCCCACGTCGCGCCAGTAGTAGCGGTCGCGCTCCGTCGACCCGGGAACGTCGTTGCGCTGCAGGTCGTAGACGGCCGCGTCGTCCCGCGCGACGAAGTCGGGGATGAGGTCGCCGCCCATGTCGTGATTCGAATCGGTCTTGTCGCCGTCGCGTTGCACGGCGTCGATGAGCACGTCGGCGTCGAACACGTAGTTGCCCATCGACGCGAGGATCTCGCCGGGGGAGTCGGGCAGCCCGATCGCGTCCGTCGGCTTCTCGCGGAACGCCGCGATGCGGTCGGGACGGGCGGCGTCCACCTCGATGACCCCGAACTGGTCGGCCATCGCGATCGGCTGCCGGATGGCGGCCACGGTCACTCCGGCTCCGGAGGCCTCGTGCGCCTCGATCATCTGCGCGAAGTCCATGCGGTAGACGTGGTCGGCGCCGACCACGACGACGATGTCGGGCTGCTCGTCGAGCAGCAGGTTGAGCGACTGCAGGATGGCGTCGGCCGATCCGCTGAACCACCGCTTGCCGAGCCGCTGCTGCGCCGGCACCGACGCGACGTAGGAGCCGAGCAGCCCGGAGAGCCGCCAGGTCTGCGACACGTGACGGTCGAGCGAGTGCGACTTGTACTGGGTGAGCACGACCACCTGACGCAGACCCGAGTTGATCAGGTTCGACAGGGCGAAGTCGATGAGGCGGTAGCCGCCGCCGAACGGCACGGCGGGCTTGGCGCGGTCCACGGTCAGCGGCATCAGGCGCTTCCCCTCACCGCCCGCGAGGACGATGCCGAACACCTTCTTCGCCACCATGGCTCCACGCTACGCGACGGCCCGTCCGAGCGGCAGGGGTCGACGCCGCCAATCCGCCGTGCGCGCCCTGATGCACTCCGGGCCGGATGTACTAGCGTGCCGACGGTGAGAGTCGACGTGCTGAGCCGCGAGTACCCGCCCGAGGTCTACGGGGGCGCGGGCGTGCACGTCGCCGAGCTGGTGGCCGCGCTCCGGCGCGACGTCGACGCGGTCGTGCGCTGCTTCGGCGCGCCGCGCGACGAGCCCGGCGTGTACTCGTACCTCGTGCCCCCGCAGCTGGGCGACGCCAACCCGGCGCTCGCCACGCTCGGCGTCGACCTGCAGATCGCGCAGGACGTGCAGGGCGCCGAGATCGTGCACTCGCACACCTGGTACGCCAACATGGCCGGGCACTTGGCGGCGCGGCTGCACGGCATCCCGCACGTCGTCACCGCGCACAGCCTCGAGCCCCTGCGGCCGTGGAAGGCCGAGCAGCTCGGCGGCGGCTACGCGGTGTCGTCGTGGATCGAGAAGACCGCGTTCGAGGCGGCGGATGCCGTGATCGCCGTCTCGCACGGCATGCGGGCCGACATCCTGCGCAGCTACCCGGCCATCCCGGAGGAGCGCGTACGGGTGGTGCACAACGGCATCGACCCGGTGCGCTGGCAGCGCGTCGACGAGCCCGACCTGGCGCGGTCGCTCGGCGTCGACCCGGACCGGCCGAGCGTCGTGTTCGTCGGCCGCATCACCCGGCAGAAGGGCCTGCCGTATCTGCTCGAAGCGGCGCGCCGTCTCCCGCCTGATGTGCAGATCGTGCTGTGCGCCGGCGCGCCCGACACCCCGGAGATCCTGGCCGAGGTGCAGCGCGGGGTCGCCGCGCTGCAGGAGGAGCGCTCCGGCGTGGTGTGGATCGAGCGCCTGCTCGGTCAGCACGAGGTGGCGACGCTGCTGTCGACCGCGACGACGTTCGTCTGCCCGTCGGTGTACGAGCCGCTCGGCATCGTCAACCTCGAGGCGATGGCCTGCGGCGCCCCCGTCGTCGGCACCGCCACCGGCGGGATCCCGGAGGTGGTTGGCAACGGCGTGACCGGCCGACTGGTGCCGATCGAGCAGGTCTCCGACGGCACCGGGACCCCGCTCGACCCCGAGCGTTTCGTCGCCGACCTCGCCGCCGCCCTGACCGAAGTGGTCGCCGACCCTGCGACCGCGCGGCGGATGGGCGAGGCCGGACGCGCCCGGGTGGAGGCGGAGTTCTCCTGGGGCGCCATCGCCGACCGCACTCGGGCGATCTACGACGAACTGCTCGCCTGACCCCGCGGGCCTGCCGGCCCGACGGCCCGGCGGCACCTCGGCAGTCGGATCGTCCCGTCGGCGGCGCACCCGCGCACGCCCTAGGCTGGAGGCATCATGTCCGCGGTGCTCGAACTGTCCGATGTCAGCGTCGTCCGCGGAGGCTCCCGCATCCTCGACTCGGTGAGCTGGAGCGTCGCCGACGACGAGCGCTGGGTGATCCTCGGCCCCAACGGCGCCGGCAAGACCACCCTGCTGCAGATCGCCTCCGCGAACCTGCACCCGACATCCGGCAAGGCGCACGCGCTCGGCGAGCGGATCGGCAAGGCCGACGTGTTCGACCTGAAGCCCCGCATCGGTCTCGCCTCGACGGCGTTCTCGCGCCGCATCCCGGGTGACGAGCGGGTTCTCGACGTCGTGATGACCGCCGCGTACGGCGTCACCGGCCGCTGGACCGAGGAGTACGACGCGACCGACGAGGAGCGCGCGCGCACCGTGCTCGCCGCGTGGCGGGTCGACGGGTTCGCCGACCGCCAGTACCGCACCCTGAGCGACGGCGAGCAGAAGCGCGTGCAGATCGCGCGCGCCGTGATGACCGATCCCGAACTGCTGCTGCTGGACGAGCCGGCGGCGAGCCTCGACCTCGGGTCGCGGGAGGAGCTGCTCGCGCTGCTCGGCGCCTACGCGGCCGACCCCGAGTCGCCCGCGATGGCGATGGTCACCCACCACGTCGAGGAGATCCCGCCCGGGTTCGGCCACGCGATGCTGATGTCTGGCGGCCGGGTCACCGCCGCGGGTCCGATCGCCGCGGTGCTCAC
>JBHIXX010000013.1:0-66260 GCA_041984585.1 Pseudolysinimonas sp.
GGTGCATCTCGGCCACCCGGTCCGGGTGGCAGCGGGCGACCTGGTCCCGGTAGGCGCGCTCGACGTCGCGCTCGCTGGCCTCGGGGGCGACCCCGAGCAGCGCCGCCGCCCCGCGGCGGTCGCGCGGCACCGCGATGTCGAGGCGCCGGCGCCGGGCGACGACCCCGCGCGCGCCCGCGCGCTCGTGGCGGAGGCGCTGGAGGGCATCCGCGGTCCGGTGCACCTCAACCTGCAGTTCCGCGAGCCGCTGTCGGCGCCCCACCCCCTGCCCGAGGTCGAGGCGGGCGAATGGGCGCCGTCGCCGCTCGCGCTCGCCGAGCGGGCCCGCCTCGCCCCGGAGCACGGCACGGTCGTGATCGCCGGAACCGGCGCCGGCCCGTGGGCGGAGGAGCTGGCGCACCGGCTCGGCGCTCCGCTGCTGGCCGAGGTCTCGTCGGGCGCGCGCTTCGGCCCGAACCTGGTCGCCGCCTACCGCGAGCTGCTCGCCGAGCCCGGGTTCGGCGACGCGGTCACCCGCGCGGTGGTGCTCGGGCATCCGACCCTCAGCCGCGAGATCCCGGCGCTCCTCGCCCGGGACGACGTGGAGACGATGGTCGTGCGCGGCCCGGGTCGCGACGCCTACGACCCGGGACTGCCGGTGCTCGGCCGCTCGGCGCGGCACGTGGACGTCGTCGAGGTGGCCGACGATGCGGATGCCGTGCGCGCGCTGCGCTCCTGGGTGGGACCGTGGGTGGCCGCGTCGCGCGCCCTGCTCGAGGTGGACGACGTCGAGGCCGCGTCGCTCGACGACGACCCCGTCGAGCGCGCCCGCTTCGCCCGGCGCCAGCTCGACCGGGTGCGCGAACCGGTCGACCGCCGGATGCTCGTCGAGGCGGTCTGGACGGCGACCTGGCCGCACGACCGGCTCGTCGTCGGGGCGTCCCGCCTCATCCGCGAGCTCGACCGCGTGGCACCGGGCAAGCGCATCCCGGTGCACGCCAACCGCGGGCTGGCCGGCATCGACGGGACCATCGCGACCGCCACCGGCATCGCGCTCGCCGCCGAGGCGGATGCGGTCGACGCGGGTCGCGCGCCGGGGGTGACCCGGGTGCTGCTCGGCGACCTGGCGCTGCTGCACGACGCCGGGTCGCTGCTCGCCGGGGAGGGGGAGCCGCGCCCGCGGATGCAGGTGATCGTCGGCGACGACGGCGGCGGCACGATCTTCGACCGGCTCGAGGTGTCGGGGACCGCCGAGCCCGACCTGGTCGACCGCGTGCTCTACACCCCGCAGCGGGTCGACCTCGCGGCGCTGGCCGCCGCCTACGGCTGGGCGTTCGTCGAGGCCACGACCCGCGGCGATCTGGAGGACGCGCTCTCGGCGGTCGGCCGCACCCTGATCCGCGTCCCGCTGCCCCGCTGACCGTCGGGGTGCGCCACGCGGGGTTCGCCCCGTCCGCTCCGTCCGGGGCGTCGCCGACGGCGGCCGATAGCGTGGCCGGATGGACGAGCTGCGCGACCTGCTCCGAGCCGGGCCCGATGTGGACCTTGGCGCGATCGACCCCCGCGCCACCCCCGGCTTCGACGGGGACAAGGCCGACGGCGCGGCGGCGCTCGCTGCGGGGGTGCCGGAGTTCGCCGACCTGCAGGAGCTGCTGTTCGCCAACGGACGCGACGGCGCCGACCGGCGCCGCGTGCTGCTCGTGCTGCAGGCGATGGATTCGGCGGGCAAGGGCGGCATCGTCAAGCACGTCGTCGGCGCGGTCGACCCGCAGGGCGTCGCCATCGCGTCGTTCAAGGCCCCCACTCCGGAGGAGTTGGAGCACGACTTCCTCTGGCGCATCCGCAAGCGGATCCCCGGCCCCGGGATGCTCGGGGTGTTCGACCGCTCGCACTACGAGGACGTGCTCATCCACCGCGTCCGCGGGTTCTCGTCGCCCGAGGTGATCGAGCAGCGCTACGACCTCATCGCCACGTTCGAGCGCGAGCTGGCCGCCGACGGCATCCGGATGGTGAAGGTGATGCTGCACATCTCGCCCGACGAGCAGAAGGAGCGCCTCGCCGAGCGCCTCGAGCGGCCCGACAAGCACTGGAAGTACAACCCCGGGGATGTCGACGAGCGGGCGCTGTGGGACGACTACATGGAGTCGTACCGCATCGCGATCGCGCGCACGAGCACCGACGAGGCGCCCTGGTTCGTCGTGCCGGCCGACCGGAAGTGGTACGCGCGGCTCGCGGTGCAGCGGCTCGTCGTCGACGCCCTGCGCGACCTCGACCAGGACTGGCCGCCCGCCGACTTCGACGTCGAGGCCGAGAAGCGACGGCTCGCCGCCACCTGACCGGTCCGGCGTCGCTGCGTGTCGAACTCTCCGGGCGACGGCGCCGGGGTCAGCCGAACGCCTCGACCACGGGGCGGAACTTCAGCTTCGTCTCGGCCAGCTCGCGATCGGGATCGGAGTCGGCGACGATCCCGGCGCCCGCGTAGGCGGTGATCGCGCCGTCGGCGTCGACCTCGGCCGAGCGCAGGCCGATCGCCCACTTGCCGTCGCCGTCGGCGTCGATCCAGCCGACCGGGCCGCCGTAGCGCCGACGGTCGAACGGTTCGAGGTCGCGGATCGCGGCGAGCGCGGCCGTCGTCGGAGTCCCGGCCACGGCGGCGGTCGGGTGCAGCTCGGCGGCGAGGTCGAGCGATCCCGATCCGTCGGAGAGGGTGCCCGAGACGTCGCTCGCCAGGTGCCAGAGGTTGGGCAGCTTGAGCGCGTAGGGCAGCTCGCTGGCCGCGAGGCCGCGCACGTGCCCGCGCATCGCCGCGAGCACGCTCTCCACCGCGAACCGGTGCTCGTCGAGGTCCTTGGTGCTCGTCGCGAGCTCGACCGCGGCGGCGTGGTCGCCGTCGGCGTCCGCACCGCGGGCGTGGCTGCCGGCGAGCACTCGGGCCGTGACCGCGCCCTCGTCGACCCGCACCAGCGTCTCGGGGCTGGAGCCGACGAGTCCGTCGACGGCGAACGTCCAGGTGTCGGGGTAGCCGAGCGAGAGCTGGGTCAGCACGCGACGCAGGTCGGCGCCGACCGGCAGGTGACCGACGAGGTCGCGGGCGAGCACCACCTTCTCCAGCTCGCGGCGCCCGATGCGCTCCACCGCGTCGGCGACGAGTGTGCGGTAGCCGTCGTCGTCGAGCGCGCCGGGCTTGAGCCGCAGCCGGTACTCCGCGCCGGGCGGCGGGGCGATGATCTCGTCGTCCGCGCCGTCGACCCGGGTCACCCAGTGCTCCCCGTTGCGGCGGCCCGCGACCACCCGTGGCACCACGAGCACGCTCGCCTGTTCCGAGGCGTCGTCGAAGGCGAATGCGCCGAACGCGACCAAGCCCGATCCATTCACGCGCACGTCGTCGTCGACCGTCGCCCGCGCGGTGAGCGCGCGCCAGGTGGACGCGGCCTCGCGGATGCGGTCGGGGCCGCGGAACTCGAGGCGGAGCGCGACGCCGCGGCCGACGATGCCGTCTCCGCGCCGCTGGAACAGCAGCGGGCGGGTCGGTTCGGCCAGTGGGACGAGTGCGCCGAACGGCTCAACCCGGCGGCTCACGACGGAGAGTCGCGGCAGTGCGCCCCCCGCTTCGTCCACGGTGTCAGCGTACCCGCGCCTCCCCGGGTGCGCCCGCGGGCCGGTGCGGGGCGAGACCCGCCGCGCCCGCCCGCCGCCGCGGCTCCGACGGGCCGGAAACACGGCATCCGGGCCACGTAGGATGGGGAAGCGTGGGCGTCGCCGACAAGGACCGTAAGCCGGACGAGGTCTCCGGCATGTTCGACGAGGTCGCTCACGGCTACGACCGCACCAACGCCGTGCTGAGCGTGGGCAACTCGGCGCTGTGGCGCATCGCCACGGTGCGCGCGCTCGACCCGAAGCCGGGGGAGCGCATCCTCGACATCGCGTGCGGCACGGGCACCTCCTCGGCGGGGCTCGCCCGCAGCGGCGCCACCGTCGTCGGGCTCGACTTCTCGCCGCGCATGCTCGACCTCGCGCGGGCGAAGCACCGCAAGGTGCAATTCGTGCAGGGCGACGCGCTGGCGCTGCCGTTCGGCGACGACGAGTTCGACGCGGTGACGATCAGCTTCGGGCTGCGCAACACCGAGGACCCGAAGCTCGCGCTCGCCGAGATGTACCGCGTGCTGAAGCCGGGCGGACGCCTGCTCATCTGCGAGTTCTCCCGACCGCCGCAGGCCGTGCTGCGTCTCGGCTACATCGCGTGGATGCGGCTGGTCGCGCCCGTCGTGGCGACGGTCACCAGTTCGAACCCCGACGCCTACCGCTACCTGTGGGAGACGATCCAGGCCTGGCCCGATCAGCCGACGCTGAGCCAGTGGATCCGCGGGGTCGGGTTCGCCCGCGTCGCGTACCGCAACCTCACCGCGGGCGTCGTCGCCCTGCACCGCGGCCGCAAGCCGGTCGACCAGGCGGTGCGCGACGCGCACGCCCGGCGCGTCAGCCGTGCGTCGGCGGCGACCGACGCGACCCCGGCGGCGAAGAAGCCGGCGGCGAAGAAGACCACCGCCACGAAGTCCGCCAGCGCGACGAAGTCGGCTGCCGCGACGAAGTCGAGCGCCACGAATCCCGCCGCGAAGAAGCCCGCTCCGAAGAAGCCCGCTCCGAAGAAGCCGGCCTCGTGAACCCGAGCCCGCCCCTCGCCCGCCGCAGCAAGACCCTGAGCTCGTCGCTCGGCCTGGGCGAGAAGCTCTTCGCGTCGAGCGAGGAGCGCCGGTTCGCCGCCGCGATCGAGGCGGGGCTCGACGAGGTCGAGGCCGCGCTCCCGGAGCAGGTCGCCTTCGCCGACGAGATCGCCGACGTCACCAGCCGCTACCTGCTCGACGCGGGCGGCAAGCGCATCCGTCCGACGCTGACGCTGCTCACCGCGCAGCTGGGCGACGGGGTGACCCCGGATGTCGTCACCGCCGCTCAGGCGGTCGAGATCACGCACCTCGCCTCGCTCTACCACGACGACGTCATGGACGAGGCCGAGATGCGCCGCGGCGTTCCGAGCGCCCAGACGGTGTGGGGCAACTCGGTCGCCATCCTGACCGGCGACCTGCTGTTCGCCCGCGCCAGCAAGCTGTTCTCGGGGCTCGGCGAGAGCGCCCTGCAGCTGCAGGCGGAGGTGTTCGAGCGGCTCTGCCTCGGTCAGCTGCACGAGACGATCGGCCCGCGCGAGGGCGACGAGCCGATCGCGCACTACCTGCAGGTGCTCGCCGACAAGACCGGCTCGCTCATCTCGCTCGCCGCCGAGGCGGGGGTCATCTTCTCGCGGGCCCCCGAGGAGTACCGCCGGCCGGTGGCCCTGTTCGGCGAGCGCATCGGCGTCGCCTTCCAGCTGGTCGACGACATCATCGACCTGTCGGCCGAGACCGAGCAGACCGGCAAACAGGCCGGAACCGACCTGCGCGCCGGGGTGCCGACGCTGCCGCTGCTCAACCTGCGCGCCGCCGCGCTCGACGATGCGGATGCCGCCGCGCTGCTGGCCCGGATCGAGGCCGACGTCGACGCCGAGAGCGGCGAGGTGGGCCCCGACTTCGCGGCGGCCGTCGCCGAGCTCCGGGCGCACCCGGTCACGGACGCTACACTCGCGGAGGCGCAGCGGTGGGCCGCGACGGCCGTCGAGGCCATCGCGCCCCTGCCCGACGGGCCCGTGAAGACGGCCCTCACGACCTTCGCGTCGGCCGTCGTCGAGCGTTCCGGCTAGCGCCTCCCCGACCAGCACCATCCCGAGAGGTCAGTGTGAAGCTCCGTCTCGCCATCGTGGGCGCCGGCCCCGCCGGTATCTACGCCGCCGACATCCTGCTCAAGCACGAGCGTCCCTTCGACGTCTCGATCGACCTGTTCGAGGGGCTGCCCGCGCCCTACGGGCTGGTGCGCTACGGCGTCGCGCCCGACCACCCGCGCATCAAGGGCATCATCACGGCGCTGCGGGGGGTTCTCGACACGGGCGACATCCGCATCTTCGGCAACGTGCAGTTCGGGCGCGACATCACCCTCGACGACCTGCAGAAGCACTACCACGCGGTGATCTTCGCGACCGGGGCGGTGCGCGACGCCGACCTCGAGATCCCCGGCATCGAGCTGCCCGGCAGCTACGGCGCGGCGGACTTCGTGTCGTGGTTCGACGGCCACCCCGACGTGCCGCGCGAGTGGCCGCTCGAGGCGCAGAGCGCCGCAGTGGTCGGCAACGGCAACGTCGCCCTCGATGTCGCGCGGATGCTGATCAAGCACCCCGAAGACCTCATGCCCACCGAGATCCCGGCGAACGTCGAAGCCGGGCTCAAGGCGTCGCCGATCACCGACGTGCACGTGTTCGGCCGCCGCGGACCGATGCAGGTCAAGTTCACCCCGCTCGAGCTGCGCGAGCTCGGTGAGCTGCGCGACGTCGACATGATGGTCGCCGAGGAGGACTTCGACTACGACGAGGCGTCGAAGACCGCGATCGAGACGAACAAGCAGATCACGGTCATCGACCGCATCTTCACCCAGTGGCGCCAGCGCGAGACCGGCCAGGCGTCGCGCCGGCTGCACCTGCACTTCTACGCCCGGCCGACCGAGGTCGTCGCGGGTCCCGACGGCACGGTGGCAGCGTTCCGCTACGAGCGCACCGAACCCGACGGCAAGGGCGGGGTGCGCGGCACCGGCGAGATCCGCGAAGTCGAGGTGCAGGCCGTGTATCGCGCGGTCGGCTACTTTGGCTCGCCGCTGGACGGCATCCCGTTCGACGACGAGCGCGGCGTGATCCCCAACCACGAGGGTCAGGTGCTCGCCGACGACAACGAGATCATGCCCGGCGTCTACGCCACCGGCTGGATCAAGCGCGGACCGGTCGGGCTGATCGGCCACACCAAGTCCGACGCGATGGAGACCATCCAGCACCTGGTCGACGACCAGGCGTCGTGGTGGACCCCGTCGGAGCCGGGCGAGGAGGCCATCCCGGCGCTGCTGGCCGAGCGTGGCGTGGCGTGGACCGACCTCGGCGGCTGGCAGGCCCTCGACGCCCACGAGATGGCCCTCGGCGAAGCCGAGGGGCGGGCGCGCATCAAGGTGGTCCCCCGCGACGAGATGGTCGCGATCTCGCGCAGCGAGCCGGTCGCCGCGGACTGATCGGCCCGGCCGGCCCAGCGGGATGGCTCGTTCGGCGAGCGAGGCGGGTCAGGCGATCGGTTCGATGCAGTCGTAGGTGACGAGGCGGGCGACGCGGCCGTCGCGGATGTCGGCGAACTGCGCGATGCGCCCGCGGATGCGCTGCCCGGCGCGGAACGGGGGCCGGTCGACGCCGATCTCGGCCTCGTAGTCGACCCGCGCGATCGCCGTGTCGCCGACCGAGTATCCGGCGTCGAGGTCGTAGCGCTCCCAGGCCAGCAGCGCGGCCCCCGCCCGGGCCCCCGCGACGACGGCGTCGAGGTCGGACTCGCCGCCGCTGGGCCGCAGGGCGTTGGGCTGCTCCACGACCACCGCGTCGTCGGTGAAGCAGGCGCGCAGGCCGTCGTCGCCGGGGCGCGCCTCGATGGCGCGGTGGAGTCGCAGCAGGGCGTCGAGGGGGCTCGTCATATGCACAACCATAGTTGTGCAACAGAGGTGGAGCAACCGGTAGCCTGCCGCCATGAGCACGTCCGAGCCCGCGGTCGATCCGCTCGCCCTCGACCTGCCCACCCTCGCCGTGCTCGCCGCCGACGCCGTCTCGGCGGATGCGGTGCGCGCGCTGCGCGACGCCGGCTACGACGGCGTGCGCGTCGCCCACGGCTACCTCGTGCAGCGGCTGCTGGTGGGGGAGCCGACGATCGGCGAATTCGCCGAGGCGCTCGGGGTGACCCAGCAGGCGGCGTCGAAGTGGACCGTCGAGCTGCTCGACCTCGGACTGGTGGAGCGCGTCGACGACGCGGCGGACCGGCGGGTGCGCCGCATCCGGCTCAGTCCCCGGGGCCGCGCGATGGTCGACGCGCACCGCGCCCGCCGCGCCGAGCTGGAGGCGGGGGTCGCGGCATCCGGGGTCGACGTGGATGCGGCCCGCGCGGCGCTGGTCGCCCTGCTCGAGGCGACCGGGGGCCTCGAGGCGGTCCGTCGCCGCGGCGCTCGCCCGCCGGCCCCCTGATCGCCGCCGAGGCCCGCGCCGACTACTGCACCGCGGCGGTCAGGCGGGCGAGGTTGTCGAACACCTGCAGCCGGGTGGGGCGGGTGCGCCACTCGTCGAGCGTGATCTCCCGGCTGTGCGCGCGGTAGTCGTCCTCGATGGCGCGCAGCTCGTCGAGGAAGGTGCCGCCCCGCACCATCACCGAGATCTCCAGGTCGAGCGTGAACGAGCGCATGTCCATGTTGCTCGAGCCGATCACCGCGACCTCGTCGTCGATGGTCATGTGCTTCGAGTGCAGGATCGTCGGCGACTGGTAGAGGAAGATGCGCACCCCCGCCTCGAGCAGCACCTCGTAGTAGCTGCGCTGCGCGTGGAACACCAGGAACTGGTCGCCGATCTCCGACACGAAGAGCTGCACGTCGAGCCCCGACTGGGCGGCCGTCGTCACCGCGTAGAGCATCGAGTCGTCGGGCACGAAGTAGGGGCTCGTCAGGATGACCTTCTTCTGCGCCGCGTAGACCAGCGAGTTGAACATCCGCAGGTTGTTCTCGACCGAGAAGCCGGGACCGCTCGGCACCACCTGGCAGTCGAGCGGCCCGTCGCCGAGCGCCCGGGCGGGGGCCGCCTCGCGGTCGAGCAGCTCGTCGGTCTCGACGTACCAGTCGGTGACGAACACCGCGTCGATGCCCGCCACCACCGGACCCTCGAACCGCGCCATGTAGTCCTTCCAGCGCAGTCCGCGTCTCGCGTTCTTCGCGCGCTGGTAGCCCGGGTCGATGACGTTCTGCGAGCCGGTGTAGGCCACGGTCCCGTCGACGACGAGCAGCTTGCGGTGGTTGCGCAGGTCGGGGCGCTGGATCTTGCCCCGCCACGGCTGGAACGGGAGCATGAGCCGCCACTCGGCGCCCATCTCGGTGAGGCGCCGCTTGGTGCGCCGGAACCCGGGGTACTGCGCGTTGCCGAGGTGGTCGAGCAGCACCCGCACGGTCACGCCGCGGGCGCAGGCGTCGGCGAGCGCGTCGAAGAACGGCGCGGTCGTGTCGTCGAGCGACAGGATGTAGAACTCGACGTGCACGGTGTGCCGCGCGGCCCGGATGTCGGCGATCATCGCGTCGAGCGACTCGTCGTCGTCGGCCCACATCCGCGCCGCGTTGCCGCCGACGAGCGGCATCGCCCCGAGGGTGCGGTTCAACTCGACGATCGGTTCGAGCCACGGCGGCCACGGCACGTCGCGCCGCACCCGGTCGAACCCCTCGGTCGAGTCGCGGATGTACTCGTTGACCTCGCGCTGCTTGCGCCGGTGGCCGCGCGGCAGCCGGGCCCGCCCGATCAGCAGGAAGAGCGGCAGGCCGATGAGCGGGATGAAGAAGATCGCCATGAGCCAGGCGATCGCCGTCTGCGGGCGGCGGTTGCGCGGCACGACGATGAGCGACACGACACGCAGCGCGATATCGGCGAGGAGCACCACGCCGACGACGATGAGCGTCAGCACGTCGGTGTCGATCTCCACGCGCCCAGTCTGACGGAACCGGCGCCGCCGAGGCGGGAGTGCGGACGATCCGTCGCCCGCGGGATCGCGGCTAGCGGAAGTTGATGAACTGCAGCGCCACGTCGAGGTCCTTGCCCTTGAGCAGCGCGATGGTCGCCTGCAGGTCGTCGCGGCTCTTCGACTGCACCCGCAGCTCGTCGCCCTGGATCTGGCTCTTCACGCTCTTGGGCGCCTCGTCGCGGATGATCTTCGCGATCTTCTTGGCGTCGTCGCTCGCGATGCCCTGCTTGTACTTCGCGGCGATGCGGTACTCCTTGCCGCTCGGGAACGGGTCGCCCGCGTCGAGCGAGCGCAGCGAGATGCCGCGCTTGATCAGCTTCTGCTCGAACACGTCGAGCACCGCCTTGACCCGCTCCTCTGACGACGCCTTCATCAGCACGCCGTCGCCGCTCTCCTCGAGCGAGGCGCCGACGTTCTTGAAGTCGTAGCGCTGCGCGATCTCCTTCTGGGCCTGGTGGAGCGCGTTCTGCGCCTCCATCGGGTCCACCTTGCTCACGACGTCGAACGAGGAATCGGCCATGCCGCCATGGTAGACACCTCGGGATGCCCCGCCCCGTGATCGTGATCGCCGCCGTCGCCCTCGGGCTGGCCGGTGTCGTCGTCGCGGTCACCGTATTCCTCGGGCCCCGCGGCGGAATACCCGTACCCCAGCGGCCCGGCATCCCGGCCGGGGAGGCGCCGACCTGGGCGTCGCCCGCCGAGCCGCCGACGCCGGCCGAGGAGCCCGGCCGCGGGATCGCGGGCCGGGTCGACGCCGACTGGCTCGCCGAGACGGCGGCGCGCACCGGCATCCCGGAGCGGGCGCTCGCCGCTTACGCCGGCGCCGCGCTCGCGAAGGCGCAGGAGATGCCCCACTGCGGGCTCTCGTGGGCGACCCTCGCCGCGATCGGGGCGGTGGAGAGCGACCACGGGCGCCACGACGGCTCGACGGTCGGCCCCGACGGCACCGTCAGCCCGCCCATCTACGGCGTCGCGCTCGACGGTGACGGCACCGTCGCCATCCCCGACTCCGACGGCGGAGAGCTCGACGGCGACGCCGAGCACGACCGCGCGATGGGTCCGATGCAGCTCATCCCGCAGACCTGGCGCAACTGGCACGTCGACGGCGGCGGCGACGGGGTCGAAGACCCGCAGAACATCGACGACGCGGCGCTCGCCGCGGCGAACTACCTGTGCCGCGCCGTCGGCGGCATGGGCCTCGACTTCACCACCGAGGACGGCTGGCGCGCGGGCATCGCGTCGTACAACGGGGGCGAGTCGTACCTGCTGCGGGTGGCGGATCTCGCAGTGCGGTACGGCGGTTCCTGATCGGGTACCCTATGTCGGGCGCTTCCGACGACGGAGCGCCTGCGGCGAGTTACCCAAGCGGCCAAAGGGATCTGACTGTAAATCAGCTGTCTACGACTTCGGGGGTTCGAATCCCTCACTCGCCACTCTCCTGAAGCGCCCCGCGGGGCGCTTCAGTCGTCTCCGGGGTCGCTCCTCCGCACGCGGGTCAGTCGACCTTCGACGCCTCCTCGGCGGGCTCGGCGGGCGCGACCCACGCCTCCCAGAGCGCGGCGAAGACGCCGGACCGGTCGGAGGCGTGTCCGTTGCACATCACGACCACGGTGGTGTTCTTGTCGGGCGACACCCGGAACGCGGTGATGTGACCGCCGAACCGGCCGAGGTGCCCGATCGACCCGTCGGGGTGGATGTCGATGCCCGCGCCGTAGACGATGCCGTCGTCGCCCTCGTCGACGGCCCCCGCGTACGCGTCGTCCTGCACGACGTCGCCGGCGCGGTACTGATCGCCCCAGATCGCGAGCTGGCTCGGGGTGCTGAAGATGCCGACCGCGCCGTAGCCCGACCATCCGGAGTCCTGGCGCACCAGCTGGTCGGTGTACGAGATCGCGATGTCGTCGGCCTTCAGGTTGGGGCTCGCCACCATCTCGAGACCGAGCGGGGCGAAGATGCGCTCGTCGAGCGCGTCGGGGTAGGACTGACCGGTGACCCGCTGGATCACCTCGGCCAGCAGCACGTAGTTCGAGTTGGAGTAGAGGTAGCCGGTGCCGGGCTCCAGGGTCGGCAGCGCGGCGATCGCCCGCAGCATATCGGCGTGGCTCACGTGGTCGCCGAAGCCGAGCCCCCACTGGAACTGGATCGACTGGTAGTAGTCGCGGATGTGGCTGGTGTGGTGCAGCAGCTGCTCCAGCGTGGTCGACTGCGCCCAGGCGGGCATGCCGGGAACGTGCTGCGCCACCGTGTCGGAGAGCGAGAGCTCACCCTCGCGCTGCAGCTGCAGGACGACCGTGGCCGTGAACTGCTTCGCGACGGATGCCATGTCGAACCGGGTGTCGACCGTGACCGGAGTGTCGTCGCTGAGGTCGGCGAGCCCGGCGGCCCCGGCCCAGGCGATCTCGCCGTGCACCCCGACCGCGGCCGAGCAGCCCGGCATCTGAGGATCGACGAGGGTCGCCAGCGCCTCCTCGCTCGCGAACACCCGGCGGTCGAGCGCGGTGTCGAGGGCGGCGCGCACCGGCCGCTCGTCAAGCGGAACCGCGCACCCCGCGACGCCCGCGAGCAGGGTCGTCGCCGCGAACAGCGAGACGATCCGACGGGCGCGCATGCCGCCACGCTAGGCGGACGCGGCGCTTCCCGACAGCGGCCGCGCGGCATCCGGATAGTGTCGGAGCGACATGGACGACCTCCTCGCACTCGCCCGAACGATCGCCACCGAGGCGGGCGAGCTCGCCGTCCGCCGCCGAGCGGAGGGGGTGACCGTCGCGGCGACCAAGTCGACCATCCTCGACGTCGTCACCGAGGCCGACCGCGAGGTCGAGCGGTTCATCCTCGGTCGGCTGCAGGACGCGCGACCGGATGACGGCATCCTCGGCGAAGAGGGCACCGCCACCACGGGCACCAGCGGCCTCACCTGGGTGGTCGACCCGATCGACGGCACCGTCAACTACCTGTACGGCGTCCCGCAGTACGCGGTGAGCATCGGGCTGGTCGAGGGCGACCCCGACCCCGAGACCTGGCGGCAGCAGGTCGGCGTCGTGCACAACCCGGCCACCGGCGAGATGTTCCACGCCATCGCGGGGCGCGGCGCGCGGCTCGGCGATCGGGAGATCCACATCAACCCGTCGACACCGCTCGACCAGGCGCTCATCGGCACGGGCTTCAGCTACTCCAAGGAGAAGCGGGCCGAGCAGGGGGCGCTGATCGGGGCGCTGCTGCCGCGCGTGCGCGACATCCGCCGGATGGGCGCCGCGTCGCTCGACCTGTGCGGCGTCGCCTGCGGACGCCTCGACGCCTACTTCGAGGCGCTGCTGCATCCGTGGGACCACGCGGCCGGCGGGCTCATCGCGCGCGAGGCGGGCGCCGTGGTCAGCGGCTGGCGCGACCCGTGGCCGTCGCGCGACCTCGTGTTCGCGGCGACCCCCGATGTCGCCGTCGCGTTACGGGCAGCGCTCGACGAACTGGGAATGTCCTGAGTTTCGCGGAATGCGGCGGATTCCCAGCCGCGCGCAGTGGCCGCGTCGTTGCCGTTTCGTTAACATCGGACAGGTCGCCCGCTTCCCCCACCCCCCCGGACGCGAATCCGATCCCGGTCGCTGTGACCGCCCGACGAGGAGTACCACCCGCATGACACCCGGCTCGCTGATCGCCGCGCGCGGCGACCTCGCGACCGACCCGGGGGTCCGCTGAGGTGAGCGAGTCGCGCTGGGACGAGTCCGACGCCGGGATGCTGGAGATCCTCGGCTTCACGGACGCCGAGCCGGCGCAGGCCGCGTCGGACCCGGCCGAGAAGCCCGCTGAGCGGGCCGTCGAGCCCGTGCAGGCGCCCGCCGCGATCGAGCCCTCCGCCGGACTCGTCACCTCCTCGCCCGCGTGGACGATGCCGGCGCCCCGCGAGGCGCCGTCGGCGGTCGTGCCCGCGAGCAGCGTCGCGCCCGTGAGCAGCCCGGCCCCGACTCCGGAGCCCGGCTCCGCCCTCACGCCCGCGGCGACCGCGGCGCCGAGCAGCGCCGTCGTCCCGGTCGACGAGCCGGCGCTCACCCGGCGTGAGCTGCGCGAGCGCGAGCGCGCCGCCGCCTCGGGTCCGCGCTCCGGCCGCGCCGAGTCGCCGCGCGACACCTCGCGCCCCGCGCCGACCGCCTCGTCCCGTTCCGGCCGCGGCACCCCGCCGCGCTCCGACTCTCGTCGGCCCGCGCGCGCCCCGCGCAGCGGCCCGAGCATCGGCGCGCGCCTGCTGTCGCTCGGCGCCATGATCTTCGCCGCGGCCCTCGTCGTGGGAATGTCGATTCCCGCCACCGTCTTCTCCACGTCGTCGGCGCAGGCCGACGCGGCCCTCGCCGACCCGTCGCTCGCGAGCGTCTCGGTCGGTCAGGCGCAGTCAGTCGAGATGTCGGACGAGGCGACCGCGGAGCTCGCCGAGGCGGCCGCCGAGTCGACCGGTCGCGACGAGTGGACGGTGCTCTCGTGGGCCGAGGTGCTCAAGCAGCGCTACGGCACCCGCGACTTCAACTACGGCGTCGGCGGATGGAGCGGCCCGGTGCGCTGGCCGTTCCCCGTGGCCGTGGGCATCTCGAGCGGCTACGGCGAGCGCGTCGCGCCGTGTCGCGGCTGCTCGAGCCTGCACATGGGTGTCGACTTCGACCCGGGCGTCGGCGCGGCGATCTTCGCGATGGCGGATGGCGTGGTCACCGTCTCGCAAGACGACCAGTGGGGCTTCGGCACGCACGTCATCATCCAGCACCAGATCGACGGCCGCACGGTCACCAGCACCTACGCGCACATGCAGTCCGGCTCGACCCCGCTCAGCGTCGGCGATCAGGTCTCGGTCGGCGACTTCGTCGGCCTGGTCGGGTCGACCGGTACGGCCACCGGACCGCACCTGCACTTCGAGGTGACCGTCGACGGCGTGCACGTCGACCCGTTCACCTACCTCACGCACTACGCGAGCTGACCCACCCGCTCTCCGCGAGCCGCGCTCGCCGCCGAGGCGGCAAGACGGGCCGCCGCGAGCCGTGAACGTGCCGGCGGGTGCGGGGCAGGGCCCTGATCGATCAGCCGACGGCGCCGGAGCGGGCGGTCAGGCCCGCAGCCAGACCGTCGTGTCGCCCGGGATCGCACCGTCGGCGAGCCCGCCGCTCGCGAGCAGCACCTCGCCCGGGGGAAGGTCGATCGCCGCGCCGCCGGTGTTCGCGATGACCCGCACGTCGCCGATGCGCGCGTCGAGCACGCCCTCGGCCGACAGGTTCCACGCCAGGTCGGCGACGCCGAGCCCGTGCTCGCGGCGCAGAGCGAGCGCCTCGCGGTACATCTCGAGGGTCGAGTCGGCCACACCGGACTGCGCGTCGCGGGCGTAGGCGCCCCAGCCGTCGGGCTGGGGGAGCCAGCTCTCTCCGGTCGTGTTGAACCCGCTCGCCGGCGAGCCGGACTCCCACGGGATCGGCACGCGGCATCCGTCGCGCCCGTACGACGCCCCGGCGGTGCGCGCGAACGTCGGGTCCTGCCGCGAGTCGGCGGGCAGGTCGACGACCTCGGGCAGCCCGAGCTCCTCGCCCTGGTACAGGTACGCCGACCCCGGCAGCGCGAGCATCAGCGCGGTCGCCGCGCGTCCCCGGCGCAGTCCGACCGCCTCATCCGGCAGCACGGGGGAGTCGGGCCCGATGCCGACCCCCTGCGGCGGGGGCGGGGTCAGCGCCAGGCGGGACGGATGCCGAATGACGTCATGGTTGGAGAGCACCCAGGTGCTGGGTGCTCCCACCGCGCCGAACGCCTCGAGCGACCCGTCGATCAGGTCGCGCAGCGCGTCGGCCTGCCACGGGGTCTCGAGGTAGGCGAAGTTGAACGCCTGGTGCATCTCGTCGGGCCGCACCCAGTCGGCCAGCTTGGTGAGCGGGGTGACCCAGGCCTCGGCGATGAGCACCCGGTCGGGGCCGTACTCGGCGAGCACCCGGTGCCAGTCGCGGTAGATCTCGTGCACGCCCTCCTGCGCCCAGTAGGGCGAGGGCGGCGCATCGCCGCCCATGCTGCCGCCCTCCTCGGGCGCCTGCCAGTCGGGCAGTCCGTCGGCCTTGATGAGGCCGTGCGCCACGTCGACGCGGAAGCCGTCGACGCCGCGGTCGAGCCAGAACCGCAAAATCTCGCGGAACCGCTCGTGCACCCACGGGTTCGACCAGTCGAAGTCGGGCTGCGACGTGTCGAACAGGTGCAGGTACCACTCGCCCGGGCTGCCGTCGGCCTCGGTCACCCGGGTCCACGCCGGTCCACCGAACACCGACTGCCAGTCGTTGGGCGGCAGCGACCCGTCGGGGCCGGATCCCGGGCGGAACATGTACCGGGCGCGCTCAGCCGAGCCGGGGCCCGCGGCGAGGGCCTCCTGGAACCAGACGTGGTCCGACGACGAATGGTTGGGCACCAGGTCGACGATCACCCGCAGGCCGAGCTCGCGGGCGCGGGACTGCATCCGGTCGAAGTCGGCCAGGGTGCCGAAGATCGGGTCGACGTCGCAGTAGTCGGCGACGTCGTACCCCGCGTCGCGCTGCGGCGAGCGCATGAACGGCGACAGCCAGACGGCATCCGCCCCCAGGTCGGCGATCGCGTCGAGCCGGGCGGTGATGCCCGGCAGGTCGCCGATCCCGTCCCCGTCGCCGTCCGCGAAGGAACGGGGGTAGACCTGATAGATCACGGCGTGGCGCCACCAGTCGGCTCCGGGCATACCCATAACCCTACGGATGACCCGGGGTGCCGCGTGCGTCGGCGGCGCGCTCGGCGTCGACGGTCACGCGGGCGTCATCCGTCCGCAACACGCGCCCGCTAGCCTCGCGGCATGGCGCCGGCCGACCACCCCCACCACGACGGTTCGCCGCTCTACGTCGCGACCGCGACCCCGGCGCTCGGCGACACCGTCGCGGTGCGCCTGCGGGTGCCGCGGTCGTTCGGCGAGGTGTCGCGCGTGCGCACGCGCTCCAACCCCGACCGCGAGCCGCGCTGGCAGGAGGGGCGCGTGGTGCACGAGGCGCCGGATGCCGTCTGGTGGCAGGCCGACGTCGTGGTCGAGAACCCGGTGCACGGCTACCGGTTCCTGCTGGAGCAGCCGGATGGCGTCACCTGGTGGCTCAACTCGGCGGGACTGTCGAGCGTCGAGACCCGCGACGTCGACGACTTCCGGATGGTGACCTACGCCCCCGCGCCGGAGTGGGCGGCGGCCAGCGTGCTCTACCAGGTGTTCCCCGACCGGTTCGCGCGCTCCGCCGCGGCCGACGACCGCGAGCTCCCCGAGTGGGCGGAGCCGGCCGCGTGGGACGACCCGGTCGTGCACGTGGGCCCGTCGACGCCGCGCCAGTTCTACGGCGGCGACCTCGCCGGCGTCGCCGAGCACCTCGACCACCTGGTCGACCTCGGCGTCGACCTGCTCTACCTGACCCCCGTGTTCCCTGCGCGGTCGAACCACCGCTACGACGCGCTCTCGTTCGACGAGGTCGACCCGCTGCTCGGCGGCGACGCGGCGCTCATCGCGCTCGTCGAGGCGGCGCACGCCCGCGGCATCCGGGTGATCGGCGACCTCACCTCCAACCACTCCGGTGACGCGCACGAGTGGTTCCGGGCCTCGCACGGCAACCCCGCCGCGCCGGAGAGCGCCTTCTACCTCTGGCTCGACGACGCGCAGCAGACCTACGTGTCGTGGCTCGGCGTGCCGAGCCTGCCGAAGTTCGACTGGAGCTCGGACGAGCTGCGCCGCCGGTTCATCGACGGACCCGACTCGGTGGTGGGCCGCTGGCTGCGCCCGCCCTACTCGCTCGACGGATGGCGCATTGACGTCGCCAACATGACCGGCCGCTACCGCGACCAGGACCTGAACGCCGAGGTGCGCACCACCATCCGGCGCACCATGGAGGCGATCGACCCCGACACGCTGCTGCTCGGCGAGTCGACCAACGACGCCGCCCCCGACTTCCCCGGCGACGCCTTCCACGGCGCGATGACCTACGCCAACTTCACCCGCCCGCTGTGGAACTGGCTCTCGGTGCCGGGTCGCCCCGCGGGCGGCGGACTCGGCATGACCCTCGGCCGCACCGTCGACTACGACGGCGCGGAGTTCTACGCGCAGCACCGCACCTTCGCGGCCATGTTCCCGTGGCGCACCCGGCTGCAGACCATGAACGCGCTCGACACCCACGACACCCCGCGCTTCCTCACCGAGGCGCGCGACGGCGTGCTCCCCGTGGCGTTCGGGCTCGCCGTCACGCTGCCCGGCATCCCGGTGGTGTGGATGGGCGACGAGTTCGGCATGACCGCCGTCGACGGCGAGCACTCCCGCGAGCCGATGCCGTGGGGGCGCGAGGCCGAGCACGCCGAGACCCTCGACCTGTACCGGCGACTCATCGCCCTGCGGCGCTCCCAGCCGGCGCTGACCGGGGGCGGCATCCGCTGGCTCGCCGCCGAGCCCGAGGCGGTGGCGTTCGTGCGCGAGACGGAGTCGTCGTCGGTGCTGGTCGTCGCGGCCCGGTCCGCCACGACGCTCGACCTCGGGGCGGAACTGCCGGATGCCGCCGTGCCGCTCGAGGGCGCCGCGACGGTGGTCGACGGGGTCGTCACCACCGACGGACCCGCGTTCGCGGCGTGGGCGCTGCCCGGGGTCGTGCTGCCCGCGTGGGATGCCTGAGCGGGGTTCGACGGGCCTCGAGCGGGTGCTAAAGTCTTTCCTCGTGCCGCCTGCGTGCGGTCGCGCCCCGATAGCTCAGTGGTAGAGCACTTCCATGGTAAGGAAGGGGTCGTCAGTTCAATCCTGACTCGGGGCTCTCGGTTCTCGTCGGTGCACCAAGCGGCGGGGGGAGCCGACCCGGCGGGGTAGCTCAGGTGGTTAGAGCACACGGCTCATAATCGTGGTGTCGCGGGTTCGAGTCCCGCCCTCGCTACACGACGAAAGCCCTCGCGAGAGCGGGGGCTTTTGACGTGTCAGGAGGCGGGCGAGGCCCGCTGCGCCGCCGAGCGGGCGCCTGTCGTTCGTTTCGGAGCGGCGCTCGGATAGCGTGGCCGCGTGAGCCAGCTGCCCCCGCCGTCGAGCGAGTCCCGTCGCGATCCCGCCCCGCAGCCGGGCTGGTACCCGGACCCCGCCGGGGGCGTGCGCTGGTGGGACGGCTCGCGCTGGACCGAGCACCGACGCACCACGGCGGCGCCGCCGAAGCTCCGCGCCCCCGAGGGCACCGACGGGAACACCCCGTGGATCTGGCTGGTGCTCGTCACCTATGTCGTGCCGTTGATCCCCATCTTCTTCATCGACTACGGCGCGATGGTGCGCTTCGACTACGACGACCCGCGGTCGGCCTATGAGGCGATGCTCGCCCCGTTCCTCTCGCCGGCCTACCTGCTGACGATCGTGGCGTCGCTCGTCTGCTACGTGCTCGGCATCGTGTTCGCGGTGCTCGACCACCGCGAGCTGGGTCGGCGCGGGGTGCCGCGGCCGTTCCACTGGGCCTTCGCGTTCTTGTCGTACTACGTCTATCCGATCGGCCGCGCGGTGGTCGTCAACTCCCGCACCGGCCGGGGCCTGAACGTGCTGTGGGCGACCGTGGGGGTGTTCGTGGGGTCGATCCTGCTCAGCGTGCTGCTGTCGGTGATCATCGTCATCGAGGTCTTCGCCAACCTCCCCACGAGCCTGCCCTCCGGCGCGGTGATCTGACCCGGATCCGGGCTCTCGGAGCCCTCTCGCTGCGTCGGTGGCGGGTCGTATCCTCGGATCCGCGCGACACGCCGACGACACAACATCTAGGGGAATGACATCCGTGTAGTTCCCGCTATATAGTGGTGACCCACGCAGGCCCCGAGCCGGCGCCGGGGACACATCAGACTTCGAGGAGGACCCCATGAACGAGACCGACAACGTGGGCGGCTACTCCGTCCCGGTCGACCCGATGGACGACCTGCAGTGCGAGAGCTGCCAGTAGGCAGACACCCGATTTTCGAGGCCCCGGCTGATCGCACGCCGGGGCCTCGAGCTTTGCCCGGACGCACCTCCCGGAGTCCGGCGCCCGCGATCGCGGCGCCCCGGGGGTGGCGTCCGCCGTCGGATAGGGTCGACGGGTGGCGGTGAACCCCGAGATCCAGGGGAGGACATACCCTCCCGCCGAGCCTTATCTGGTCGGCCGCGAGAAGGTGCGCGAGTTCGCCCGCGCCGTGTTCGCGACCAGCCCGATCAGCCTCGACCCCGAGGCCGCCCGCGCCGCGGGGCATGCGGATGTGGTGGCCCCGCCGACGTTCGCGATCGCCGTCACCCCGCTCGACCGGCTGCTCGACGATCCTGAGGCGGGCGTCGACTTCTCCCGCGTGGTGCACGGCGACCAGCGGTTCACCTTCAGCCGGCCGATCGTGGCCGGCGACCTGCTCACGACCACCCTCACGGTGGCGAGCGTCAAGTCGATCGGCGGGCACAGCATGGTCACCACCGAGTCGGAGGTGGTCGACGCCGACGGCGCCCACGTCGTGACGGCCACGTCGACCCTCGTCGTGCGGGGTGACGAGTGAGCGCCGCAGTGGGCGACGTCGTCGCCGAGCGCACGTTCGAGCTGACCCGCGACTCGCTCGTGCGCTACGCGGGCGCCTCCGGCGACTTCAACCCCATCCACTACCGCGACGACGTCGCCGCGTCGGTCGGCCTGCCGGGCGTGCTCGCCCACGGCATGCTCACCATGGGCCTGGCGGTGCAGCCGGTGGTCGACTGGATCGGCGACCCGGCGAAGGTGCTCGACTACCAGTCCAAGTTCACGCGGCCCGTCGTCGTCGATCCGCAGGCCGGGGCGACGGTGACTGTCGTCGCGAAGGTCGGCGCCGTCGAGGACGGCGTGCTGCGCATCGACCTCACCGTGTCGGCGGGCGAGCAGACCGTGCTCGGCAAGGCCCAGGTGCGGGTCGCCGCGCCGTGACGACGTCGGCACGGCTCGCCGACCTCACCACCCTCGGCGTCGGCGGGGAGGCGCACCGTCTGGTCGAACCCGCGTCCCGCGACGAGCTGGTCGAGGCGACACTCGCCGCGTGGGGCGAGCCGGAGGACTGGCTGCTGCTCGGCGGCGGCTCCAACCTGGTGGTGGCCGACGACGGCTTCGACGGCACGGTGATCCGCGTCGCGACCCGCGGCATCGAGCGGCTTCCGGATGCCGAACCGCACCGGCCCGACCCGGCCGACGGCGCCCCCGACCCGGCGCCGCGGGAGCGCACCGTGCGCCTGCGGGTCGAGGCGGGCGAGCCGTGGGATGCCGTCGTGGAGCACGCCGTCGCCTCCGGATGGGCGGGCATCGAGGCGCTCAGCGGCATCCCCGGGTCGGCCGGCGCCGCGCCGGTGCAGAACATCGGCGCCTACGGGCAGGAGCTCGCCTCCAGCCTGGTCGCGGTCGACTTCCTCGACTTCGAGACCGGCGAGCTCACGCGGCTGAGCGCCGCGGAACTCGGCCTCGGGTACCGCACGAGCGCGCTCAAGCGCGGCCGACTGGGGCTCGTCGTCGCACTCGAGCTGGCGCTCGTCGACTCGCCGGAGTCGCAGCCGATCGCCTACGCGCAGCTCGCGCAGGCCCTGGGCGTGCGACTCGGCGACCGCGTGCCGGTCGAGACGGTGCGCTCCGCCGTGCTCGAGCTGCGCCGCGGCAAGGGGATGCTGTGGGACCCCGCCGACCCCGACGCGCGCAGCGCGGGGTCGTTCTTCACCAACCCGGTCGTCTCGGAGGGCTTCGCCCGCGCCCTGCCGGCGGACGCGCCGCGCTGGCCGACGGCGCCGGAGGAGCCGGATCGCGTGCTGCCGCTCGGGGCGCCGGTGCCCGCCGCCCCGGCGTCGGGCGAGTACCTGGTGAAGCTCAGCGCCGCGTGGCTGATCGAGCGGGCCGGCATCCGCCGCGGCTTCTCGCTGCCCGGCTCGACCGCCGCAATCTCGTCGAAGCACACGCTCGCGATCGTCAGCCGCGAGGGCGGGACGGCGGCCGACGTGGCGCAGCTCGCCTCGTTCGTGCAGACGCGGGTGCTCGCCGAGTTCGGGGTGCGCCTGCAGCCCGAACCCGTGCTGGTCGGCGTCGCGCTCTGAGCCGCCCGCGCCGGCTCGCGCCCGCGGTCGGCACGCGGTCGCGGGATCCGCTCCCGGCCCGGGCGTCGAGTCAGCCGAACAGCTTCTGCAGCCGCTCGATACCCTCGGCCAGCTTGTCGTCGGCGAGCGCGTAGCTGAAACGCAGGTACCCGCTGGGGCCGAACGCCTCGCCCGGCACCGGAGCCACCTCGGCGCGCTCCAGGATGAGGTCGGCCAGTTCGAGCGTCGTCGTCGGGGTGACGCCGCCCCAGTCGCGGCCGAGCAGCCCGGTGACGTCGGGGTACGCGTAGAACGCCCCCTCCGGCATCGGGGTGACGACGCCCGGGATGGCGTTGAGCCCGTCGACCATCGCGTGCCGGCGGCGGTCGAACGCCGCGCGCATCGCCACCACCGCGTCCTGCGGCCCGGTGAGCGCCGCGATCGCCGCGCGCTGCGCGATGTTGTTGACGTTCGAGGTCAGGTGCGACTGCAGGTTGGCGGCCGCGCCGATCGCGTCGGCGGGTCCGACCATCCAGCCGAGTCGCCATCCGGTCATCGCGTAGCTCTTCGCCACCCCGTTGACCAGGATCGTGCGGTCGGCGAGCGCCGGCACCGCCTCCACGATCGACACGGCGCGGGCGTCGTCGTAGACGAGGTTCTGGTAGATCTCGTCGGTGATCACCCAGAGCCCGTGCTCCTCGGCCCAGGCGCCGATCGCCGCGACCTCGTCGGGCCGGTAGACGGCGCCGGTCGGGTTCGACGGCGACACGAACAGCAGCACCTTCGTGCGCGGCGTGCGCGCCGCCTCGAGCTGCTCGACGGTGACCCGGTACCCGGCGTCGGCGCCGGCGAAGACGTCGACCTGCACCCCGCCGGCGAGCTTGATCGCCTCGGGGTAGGTGGTCCAGTACGGGGTGGGCACGATGACCTCGTCGCCCGGGTCGATGAGGGTGGCGAACGCCTGATAGACGGCCTGCTTGCCGCCGTTGGTGACGAGCACCTGGCCGGGGCTCACCTCGAGTCCCGAGTCGCGCAGCGTCTTCGCCGCGATCGCCTCGCGCAGCTCCGGCAGGCCGGCCGCCGGGGTGTAGCGGTGGTTGCGCGGGTCGCGGGCGGCGACGACGGCCGCCTCGACCACGTGCTCGGGGGTGGGGAAGTCGGGCTCGCCGGCGGCGAACCCGATGACGGGCCGTCCGGATGCGATGAGCGACTTCGCCTTCGCGTCCACCTTGAGCGTCGCGGATTCCGCGATCGCGCCGACCCGCTGAGAGATGCGTCCCACGAGGCTCCATCGTACTGAGGCCCGGCCGGGAGCCGACCGTGCCGGACAGGGAGACGTGGCCCGGGCCGAACGGCCCGGGCCACGTGAGGGATGGGGCGGAAGCGGAACCCCCCGGTCACCGCTTCCGCCCCCGTCGCGCCCCCGCGCGACGGAGGGTGAGCCCGAGTCGTCTGGGTTGGGGGGCCTCACGACCCGGGCTCAACCTCGGCTGGGTGCGCCGCTAGACCGCCTCGGTGCCGGTCGCGCGGCTGCGGCGGTGGCTCTCCCACACCAGGTAGGCGCCGGCCGCGAGCAGGGCCAGGATCACCGCGACGAGGGTGCCGATGCCGACGCCGGTCATCGCGAGGCTGCCCGTGCTGGTCGGCGTGCCGCCGTTGCCGCAGTTGACCGTGCAGCCCGGGTCGCCGGGGCCGTCCGGGTCGCCCGGGTCGTCGACGATCGTGGTCACGTTCGGGCCGACGCTCGCCTGGGCGAGGTTGACCGTGGCGACGCTCGCTCCGCCGAGGCTGGGGAGCACGCTCACGCGCACTGCCGTCTGGGTGAAGATCGAGCCGATCGCGGCGGTGGCGGCCATGCCGCCCCCGGTCTCCGCGGCGCGGGTCTCCTGCAGGTTGACCTTGATCGACACCAGGTCGCTCAGCGCGATTCCGATCGCGTTGGCGTCGGTACCGAGCAGGGCGGTCTCCGCGGGACGGACGAGTCCGTTCTGCAGCGCCTCGACCAGCTCGGTGATCGCGCCGTCGCCGTCGAACAGGGCGTCGGTGAGCACCGCGCCGAGGTCGTCGAGCACCAGGTTGAGGTTGACGTTCACCGGGATGCCGAGCACCTTGGCGTTCGCCGTCGCCTGAGCGGCGACGCCGGAGAGCAGCTGGTCGACGGTCGCCCGGATGTCGAGCACGACGCTCGTGGTGAGCGGCTCCACCGCGGTGACCACGGTGTCGCAGACGACGGTCTCGACCGTGCGGGTCACGAACCCGACGATCTTCTTGACGTTGCCGTTCTCGTCGTAGACCAGGTCGCCGACCTTGTCGGTGATGTTGTCGACGAGGCTCCCGACCTTGCCGAGGCCGAGGGCCTCGAGCACCGCGGTCAGGGGGGCGTCGCCGAGCACCGGCTCCAGGATGTCCTCCGACAGGGTCTTGCAGACCTCGTCGACGAGCGGCGCCTGGGCGACGTTCAGCGACAGGTCGGCGTGGATGCTGACCGTCGCATCGTGCAGGGCGTCCTCGACGATGTCGACCACCTGGTCGGCGATGGTCGCGACCGTGGTGGTGATGCCGGTGAGGATCTGGTCGATCACCACGTCGGTGAGCAGCTCGGTGCCGACCGGCAGGTCGTTCAGCGACCCGCCGAGCAGCGCCTCGAGGTCGACCGTGACGAGCCCGGTCTCGAGGTTGAACGCCACACCCGAGTCGCCGAACTGGTCGGTGAGGATGCGGTGCACGATCGAGGTCAGGTCGCCCGTGTCGATCGAGATGCGCACGTTGGCGTTCGCCCCGAGCAGGTTGAGCGTCGGGTCGAGGCTCTGCAGCAGCTGGTTCAACTCCACCACGAGCGGACCGTTCGAGGCGACCAGGCGGTCGAGCTCGTTCTGCACGACCACGAGGGCCGAGTCGACCTTCTTGGTGAGGTTCGCGATGGCGGGGCTGCTGAACTGCAGCTTGGCGCCGGCCAGCGCGTAGTCGCCGGACGCGGCCTCCAGGTCGCCCTGCGCCTGCGCCGCGATGGCTTCGAGCTCGAGCTTCAGGTCGAGCAGGGTCGACGCGAACTCGTCGCCGAGCAGGGCGGAGAGGTCGAGCGTGGCGCTGGTCGGCGGCGCCGACGAGTCGGCGCCGACACCGATGGCACCGTCGTCGGAGACCGCGCCGCTCGCGCCGAGCGAGGTGCCGTCGCTGTTCGCCTGGGCGTACTGCGAGATCGGCCCGAGCTGCAGCACGCCGCCCAGGTCGATCTGCGGCGCCGGCTCGGCCGCCACGGTCACCGTGTTGAGCACGGTGGCGTTGAGCGGGTCCTTCGAGGTCTGCGTCGGCTGGGTCCCGTCGTTGCGGGCCTCGGCGGACTGGATCTCCGCGATGTCGTCGAGGTCGATGCCGAGCAGCACGCCGGAGAGGAACTGCCCCTCGGCGTAGGACTCGGCCGACTCCTCGGCGGATGCGACGGCGGGGGAGGCGAGTGCGAACCCGGCCCCCAGCGCCAGGGTGGTGAGGACGGCGCCGACGCGGCGTCCCCGCTGAGTGATGCGACGGGCGCCGCCGGTGCGGTCCGTCTCGAGAGTGTTCACGACACTTCGCCTTCCTGATCCCAACGGATGCAGGAGGCTGCGAATTCGTCCCCAACGACCTCTCGGTCAGCCCGCCGGGGGGCGGGCGGGGCGGCGGATGCTTCTTGTCTTCTGCCTGATCGCAGCGTTCCTACGCCCGTATTCGGTTGTGTCCCCCCGGTGGTGCCGGGAGGGACGGACTGGTGAGATCCGTCACAGGGAGAGACCGGGCCCCCGACGGGGTATGACGCCGGTCGCGGAAGTTTTTTCCGGGCCACCGCCCCCCCCCGTTCGGGGCACACGGTGGATGACGTACACTGGTGCGCGGTGGTCGGATCGGCCATGCTTCGTCGTGCCCGCGAGCGGGTCGCGCCCCGCGAGGGGCGGCGGCGGATGGCGTGATCGGCCCCTAGGGCGGTGGCTCAATTGGTAGAGCAGCGGTCTCCAAAACCGCAGGTTGCAGGTTCGAGTCCTGTCCGCCCTGCGAATCCCCGGTCTCCGGGGATCGGGAAAGGTTGGAAACAGTGGCACGCAAGGTGATGGACGAGCCCAGCGAGGATCTCGTCGCCAACGCCAAGCGCGACCGTGCCGAGCGGCGCAATCCGTTCGCGCGCATCGCCCTGTTCATCCGCCAGGTCTTCACCGAGCTCTCGAAGGTCGTCACGCCGACGCGTCGAGAGCTCATCACCTACACGCTCGTCGTCCTCGTGTTCGTCGTGATCATGATGGGCATCGTCTACGGCATGGACTTCCTGTTCGGCTGGGGCGTCTCGTTCGTGTTCGGTGACGGATCGTTCGTCGGCTGAGCCGACCGCAAACTCGCGAATTGAGGAAACAGCTGTGACCGCACACGAGCGCCGCGACATCGACCTCGCGACCGCCGCCGAGCAGTCGTCCGAGGAGGACGAGGCCCAGGAGGGCAACGTGCTCGCCGAGCAGATCCACTCGGCGGACGCCGCCGAGCACACCGCGGTCCACGTCGTCGAGGACGACGCGGACGGCGACGGCGACATCGACAGCCTGCTCGAGGCCCTCGACTCGGCCGCCGACCCGGAGGCCGACGCCGTCGTCGACGACGCCCTCGACATCGACTCCGCGCAGGAGGCCGACGCCTCGGTCGCGGCGACCGACGACGAGCAGGCTGTCGAGGAAGAAGACGCCGCGGCCGACCCCTATGAGGCGTTCCGCACCGAGCTGCGCATGAAGCCGGGCAAGTGGTACGTCATCCACTCCTACGCCGGCTTCGAGAAGCGGGTGAAGCAGAACATCGAGTCCCGCCGCACGTCGATGGCGATGGAGGACTACGTCTTCGAGGTGCAGGTGCCGATGGAGGACGTCGTCGAGATCAAGAACGGGCAGCGCAAGCTGGTCAACCGCGTGCGCATCCCCGGCTACGTGCTGGTGCGCATGGACCTCAACGAGGACTCGTGGTCGGTCGTGCGCCACACCCCGGGCGTCACCGGGTTCGTCGGCAACTCGCACAACCCCACCCCGCTGCGCTTCGAAGAGGCGTTCTCGATGCTGAAGAGCCTCGTGCAGGTGGTCGAGGCGCCGACCAAGTCGGGTGGCTCGGGCAAGAGCACCTCCGGCGCGGCCGCCGCGCGCGTCATCCCCGCCGAGGTCGACTTCGAGGTCGGCGAGACGATCACCATCAAGGAGGGCTCGTTCGCGGGCCTCCCGGGCACGATCAACGAGATCAAGCCGGAGAGCGGCAAGCTCACCGTGCTGGTCTCGCTGTTCGAGCGCGAGACGCCGGTCGAGCTGTCGTTCGACCAGGTGACGAAGCTCTGATCGAGCCGCGCGCGGCCCTGCGGGTGCCGCTCGACGTGGTGCGCGGCGCCCTCATCGGCGCCGCCGAGGTGGTCCCCGGCGTCAGCGGCGGCACCGTCGCGCTCATCGTCGGGGTCTACGACGACGTCATCGGCTCGGCCGGCCACTTTCTGCGCGGAATCGCCGCGGCGATCGTCGACGGCGTGCGCGGGCGCGGCGCCGCCCGGACACGGGCGCACTTCGCCGAGGTGCGCTGGGGGGTCGTCATCCCGGTCGCCGTCGGCATGGTCGCGGCCGTCGTGGCCGGTGCCGCCGTGATCGCCCCGTTGGTCGAGGACCACCCGGTCGAGACCCGGGCCGTGTTCACCGGCCTGATCGTCGCCTCGCTCGCCGTCCCCATCCGGATCGTCGGCCGCTGGGGCCTGCGCGAGGTGCTGCTCGCCCTCGCCGCGGCGGTGGTCGCCGTCGTGCTGGTCGGGCTGCCGGCCGCGGGCGACGCCGAGCCGGTGCTCCCGGTCGTCGCGCTCGCCGCCGCGGTGGCGGTGTGCGCGCTCGTGCTGCCGGGCGTCTCGGGGTCGTTCCTGCTGCTCACCATCGGCCTCTACGCGCCGACCCTCGACGCGGTCAACGACCGCGACCTCGTCTACCTCGGCGTCTTCCTGCTCGGCGCGATCGCCGGGCTGGCGGCGTTCGTCCCCACTCTGCAGTGGCTGCTCGAGCACCGTCGCCGCATCACGCTCGCGATCATGACGGGCCTGCTCGCCGGATCGCTGCGCGCCCTGTGGCCGTGGCAGTCGGAGGACGGCGCGGTCGAGGCGCCCGGATCCGACCTCGGCCTCGCCGTGCTGCTCGCCCTCGCGGGCGCCGTCGTCGTGGTCGTGCTGCTCGTCGTCGAGCGTGCGGCGCGCGGTCGGGCCGCCGAGGGTCCGCTCGCCGCGGGCGACGACGCGCTCGGGGATGACGACACCGCCCCGGATCGGGTATCCTGATCCGTCGGTTGCCTCGCGACCGACACATCCACCCACCACTGCCGGGAGAAGCCCGGTTCGTGGCAGCGCGTCCGTGAGGACGCACGACCAGGAAGAGAAACATGGCACCCAAGAAGAAGGTGACGGGGCTGATCAAGCTCCAGATCCAGGCCGGCGCCGCCAACCCCGCCCCGCCCATCGGGCCGGCGCTGGGTCAGCACGGCGTCAACATCATGGAGTTCTGCAAGGCCTACAACGAGGCCACGGAGTCGCAGCGCGGCAACGTCATCCCGGTGGAGATCACCGTCTACGAGGACCGGTCGTTCACCTTCATCCTCAAGACGCCCCCGGCCGCGGAGCTCATCAAGAAGGCCGCCGGCGTGCAGAAGGGGTCGTCGACCCCGCACACCGTCAAGGTCGCGAAGCTCACCAAGGACCAGGTGCGCGCGATCGCCGAGCAGAAGCAGGCCGACCTCAACGCGAACGACGTCGACGCGGCCATGAAGATCATCGCGGGCACCGCCCGGTCGATGGGGATCACGGTGGAGGCGTAATCATGGCTCAGAAGTCGAAGGCCTACCGCGCCGCGCTCGAGAAGATCGAGGCCGGCAAGTTCTACGCCCCCGCCGAGGCCGTCGCGGTCGCCCGCGAGACCGGCTCGACCAAGATGGACTCCACCGTCGAGGTGGCGCTCAAGCTCGGCGTCGACCCGCGCAAGGCGGACCAGATGGTGCGCGGCACCGTCATCCTCCCGCACGGCACCGGCAAGACCGCCCGCGTCATCGTGTTCGCGACCGGCCCCGCCGCCGAGGCGGCCCAGGCCGCCGGCGCCGACGAGGTCGGCGGCGCGGAGCTGATCGAGAAGGTCGCCGCCGGGTACACCGACTTCGACGCGGCCGTCTCGACCCCGGAGCTCATGGGTCAGGTCGGGCGTCTCGGCAAGGTGCTCGGCCCGCGCGGCCTCATGCCCAACCCGAAGACCGGCACCGTCACCCCGAACCCGGCCAAGGCGGTCGAGGACATCAAGGGCGGCAAGATCGAGTTCCGCGTCGACAAGCACGCCAACGTGCACTTCGTCATCGGCAAGGCCGGCTTCAGCGCCGACCAGCTGTCGGCGAACCTGAGCGCCGCGCTCGACGAGATCAACCGCGCCAAGCCCAGCTCGGCGAAGGGCCGCTACATCCAGAAGGCGAGCGTCTCGACGACGTTCGGCCCGGGTGTGCCGCTCGACGTCAGCGTTCTCTGACCTCGCTCTGCGAGCGACGAGTCCTCTGACCCCGCCCTGCGAGCGACGAGTCCTCTGACCGGACGCGTTCCGCATCACGACGAAGGGCCCGCCGATCCGGCGGGCCCTTCGTCGTTCCCGGATGTCGCCGCCGTCGCGCGATGGGGGAGGATGGGGCGCGTGGGAGAACTGTCCGACTACCTGGCGGGGCTCGCCGAGTCCGACCGCGCGGTGCTCGACGCCATCCGGCAGCGCGCCGTCGAGCTGGTGCCCGACGCGACCGAGGGCGTCAGCTACGGGATGGGCGCGCTGCGCTACCGCGGCCGGCCGCTGCTGAGCCTGCGCGTCGCCGCCCGCCACCTGGCGCTCTACCCGTTCAGCCCCGAGGTCGTGGCCGCGGTGGCCGCCGAGGTGGGGCCCACCGCCACGTCGAAGGGCACCATCCGGTTCTCGGCCGCGGAGCCGCTCGCGCCCGAGGTGATCGACCGGGTCATCACCCTGCGCCGGGCCGAGATCGACGCGGCCGAGGACGGGCGGGACGGATCGTGACCGGCGAGCCGCGGGTGCGTTCGGCCGCGCCCGTCGACGTCGACGCCCTCGCCGAGCTGGCGGCGCTCACGTTCCCGCTCGCCTGCCCGCCGCACACCACCGACGAGGCGAAGGCGGCGCACATCGCCGAGCATCTCGGACCCGAGTCGTTCCGCGGCTACCTCGCCGACCCCGACCGCCTGCTGTTCGTCGCGGAGGACGGCGACGGGCGCGTCGTCGGCTACACGATGCTCGTCGTCGGCGAGCCCGCGGATGCCGACGTCGCCGCCGCGATCACGACCCGGCCGACGATCGAGCTGAGCAAGGTCTACACCCACCCCGACGTGCACGGCGGGGGAGTCGCCGCCGCGCTGATGGCGGCGAGCATCGACGCGGCGCGCGAGCTCGGGGTGTCCGCGATGTGGCTCGGCGTCAACCAGGAGAACGCGCGTGCCAATCGCTTCTACGAGAAGCACGGCTTCGCGCTCGTCGGCACGAAGCGGTTCCTCGTCGGCGACCGGTTCGAAGACGACTTCGTGCGCGAGCGGGTGCTCTGAGCCGACCGTCCCGCGCGGGTCGGCGCGCGGCCATGGCGCCCGGCGACCGCCGTCCGCGCGGACCGGGGGAAGCGCGGCTCAGCCGGCGGCGATGCTCAGCACGAGCTTGCCGCGCGTGTGCCCCTCTTCGAGCACGCGGTGCGCCTCCGCGGCCTCCTCGAGGTCGAACACGCGGTCGACGTAGACCTTCACGTCGCCCGACTCGAGCAGGCGGGAGATGATCGCGAGGGTGGCGCCGTCGGGTGATACGCGGTAGCCGGTGGCCCGCACGCCCGCGGTCGCCGCCTCCTCCGCCATGGTGGGCCAGCTGCCGGTGGGGCCGTTGACGATGATCCCGCCGGGGCGCAGCACCCGCAGCGAGCGGCTGCCGGTGTCGTCCTTCACGTTGCCGATCAGGTCGATGACCGCGTCGACCGGGTCGAGCACCTCGTCGAAGCGCTCCGCGGTGTAGTCGACCACCTCGGCGGCGCCCATCTCGCGCAGCCACGACGCGTTGCGGGCGGAGCCGGTGGCGATGACGTGCGCGCCGAAGTAGGCGGCGAACTGCACGGCGAAATGGCCGACGCCCCCGGCACCGGCGTGGATCAGCATCCGCTGGCCCTCGTGCGCCTTGGCGGTCTCGACGACCATGCCCCAGGCGGTGAGCGCGGCGAGCGGCACGGCCGACGCCTCCACGTGGGAGAGCGTGGCGGGCTTCTTCACGACGCTCAGCGCGGGCACGGTGAGGTACTCGGCGTAGGCGCCGCTCATCCGCGGCACCATGCCCATGCCGTAGACCTCGGTGCCGGGCTGCAGCGGGTGGGACTCGTAGGGCGCCTCGACGACGACGCCGCTGAAGTCGTTGCCCAGGATCGCGGGCAGTGTGGTGATGCCGGGGAACGCGCCCTTGCCTGCCCGGGTCTTCGCGTCGATCGGGTTGACCCCCGCGGCGACGACCTGGATCACGAACTCGGCGTTGACCCGCACCGGCCGCTCGACGTCGGCGCGCGCGAGCACCTCCGGTCCCCCGGGCTGCGCCATCGTCATGGCCCGCATCGTGGTCATCGTGTGTTTCCCCTACTGCTTCCGGAACCAGTAAAGGGGGCGCGTGAGTCATCGATGTTACGGCGATGTCACGGCCCGGGAAAACCGGTCGCACCGCGGCGGTGCCCCGGGGACCGCCGCTGCCGATAGCATCGGCCCGGCGCGGTGCGGATCCGCGGGGAGATCGGGGTGGAGATGAGGATCGTGTTCGTCGTGCTGCGCGTGGTCGCGGCGGTCGGTATCGCCGTGGCGGCGTTCGTGCAGCTCGGGCAGACGTTGGCCTACTGGCCGCAGCAGGGGGTCGACGCGCCCGGCTACTTCGTGCTCAACTTCTTCTCCTTCTTCACTATCGACTCCAACCTGGGCTCGGCGGTGACCCTGCTCATCGGCGCGGTGGTGCTGCTGGTGGGCCGCGGCGAGGATCCGCGCTGGTTCGCCCTGCTCCGGATGTCGGTGACCACCTACATGACGGTCACCGGCGTGGTCTACAACCTGCTGCTGCGCAACGTGGAGCTGCCCCAGGGGCTGACGGTGCCCTGGTCGAACGAGGTGCTGCACGTCATCGCTCCCGCGTATCTGGTGATCGACTGGCTGTTCGCGCCGGGCCGGCGCCGGCTGGAGTGGAAGGCGGTGTGGGTCGCGGTGATCTTCCCGATCGTCTGGGCCGCGTACACGCTGATCCGCGGCCCGCTCGTGCTCGACCCGACCACCGGCAACCCGTTCTGGTACCCGTATCCGTTCCTCAACCCCAACTTGTCGGCGAACGGCTACCTGTCGGTCGCGTTCTACGTGATCCTCATCGCGGCGATCATCATCGGGGTGGCGGCCGCCGCGATCTGGGTGAGCCGGCGCGGGCGCTGGCCGCTGCGCTCGACGTGATCTCCCGCGTCGTCGCGGCCGCGGGTGTGCTCGCGGTGATCGCCGCCCTCGCGATCCTCGCCGGGATGCGCCTGTCGGTGCCGCGCGACGCCTACGTGAGCGAGCTCGGCGCCGACGGTGAGCCGAGGGCGGGCGCGTTCCGCGTCGCGCTGCTCCTGGTCGTGGCGGGCGGCGCCGCCGTCGCCGTCGCCGGGCGCGGCATCCGCTCCCGCCCGGCGGTGCTGCGCTGGTGGCCGCCGTCGGTGACGCTCGCCGCGTCGAGCGCACTGTTCCTCGTCGCCGCGCAGGTACCGTGCAGCCCCGGATGCCCGGTGCCGTACGGTCCGCTGTTCACCTGGCAGGACTTCACCCACACGACCGCGGCGACGCTCGCGTTCGTGGCGGCGTGCTGGGCGATGCTGCAGTGCGCGTTCGCCGTGGGCCACCGGGTGCTGCGCGGCATCTCGCTCGGCTCGGCGATCGCCGTGGCGGTCACCAGCGCGACCGGGGGGCTGATGTCGCTGTTCGGCTTCTACGCGAACGAGGGGAGCCGCCTCGAGTGGGTGGCGACGGGCATCGGCCTGGCCTGGATGGCGGTGTTCGGCACGGTCGTCGCGTTCGGCCCGCGCGAACCGGCGGCCGCGCGCGACTCGGCGACGCCGGGCGGAGCAGCGACGCGAGGCGGGTCAGCGACGCAGGGCGACGAGAAGCTCGTCGGCGAGGGCGCGTAGCCGGGCGATCTCGGCCTCGTCGCGATCGACCCAGCGGCACTCCGGCTCCGCGGTGGGCACGAACTCGTCGTGGTGCTCCCACACGACCAGCGTGCGGTCGGCGCCGAGCACGTACTGCTGCCACCACACCTGCCGAAGATACGACCGCGGGATGCTGCGCCACCGGTGCGTCGTCGTCTTGATCTCGCAGAGCTCGAGGGCTCCGTCGCGCTCGCGCAGGCCGTCGGGGGTGGCGAGGTGCTCGGGGCGCCCGTCGGCGTGGAACAGCTCGGTGGAGTGCCGCATCCCGTAGACGGTCGCGGCCCAGCGGGCGATCGCCGGCTCGCGCAGGCGGCCGTGCTCGGTGTAGCGGTTGCCCGAGAACCGCGAGCCGAGCAGCTTCTCCATCGCCACGGCGCGCACGGCGTCGGTCGAGGTGAGCCGTGCGACGTCGGTGGCGGTCACGCCGCGGGCGCGCGCCTTGAGCCAGGCGACCCGGTCGCGGGCGTCGGCGACGACCCGCTCCCGGTACGACGTCGGCGGCTCGTCCCACAGGGGGAGCGTCGGCTGCACGATCGTCACCCTTCCAGTCTGGACCGCGCCTCCGGCATCCGCGGTCCGCCTCGCCCGGGACCGTCCCTCGCAGTGGGGTGCCCCTGCCCCCCGGCCGGGGTGGTGACACGGCGACCCGGGCCGACGTAGCGTGGGGAGTGGCACCGGGGGGTGCCGTTGGGGGAGGACGAGATGCTGCCGTTCGACGACAGCGTGGGGAAGCTCGCGGGCGACTCCGGCGCGCTGTTCGGCTCGGGGGAGCTCATCCCGACGCTGGTGCTCGGGGGGCTGCTCGCGCTGAGCGCGACGATCGCCTACGTCGCGGGCGCCGGACGCTCCGGCCGCGGCGCCCACCGTTCCGCGCGCCGCTGAGCCGCCGGAGGGCCGCGCCGACGGCCCCGGGCCGCCCAGGGTGACACCCATGCGGCTCTGGTCGCGCTCATAGCTTCCTCCAAGGCGCGGCGGCAGACTGAGGTGGTGACCACTTCGCCCACCGCCCAGCTCACCCGCCCCGACGGCTCGCCCGTGCGGGCGCTCGTCGTCGACGACGAGGCCTCGCTCGGCGACCTGCTCAAGATGGCGCTGCGCTACGAGGGCTGGGAGGTGCGCACCGCCGAGACGGGGCAGCAGGCGCTCGCCGAGGCGCGCACGTTCCGACCCGACGTGGTCGTGCTCGACATCATGCTGCCCGACCTCGACGGGCTCGCCGTGCTGCAGCGGCTCCGGGCCAACGGCGAGGACATCCCGGTGCTGTTCCTCACGGCGAAGGATGCGGTCGACGACCGCATCGCGGGGCTCACCGCCGGCGGCGACGACTACGTGACCAAGCCGTTCAGCCTCGACGAGGTGATGGCCCGCCTGCGGGGCCTGCTGCGCCGCAGCTCGCGGGTGGTCAGTGACGCGGTCGACCCGGTGCTGCGGGTCGGCGACCTCGAGCTCAACGAGGAGACCTACGAGGTGGCGCGCGGCGACACCGCGATCTCGCTCACCGCGACCGAGTTCGAACTGCTGCGCTTTCTCATGCGCAACCCGAAGCGCGTGCTCAGCAAGGCGCAGATCCTCGACCGGGTGTGGAGCTACGACTTCGGCGGCCGGTCGAGCATCGTCGAGATCTACATCTCCTACCTGCGCAAGAAGGTCGATGCGCTCGGCGCCCCGATGATCCACACCGTGCGGGGCGTCGGCTACACGATCAAGCCCGCGGGCTGATCGTGGCCCTCACGCGCGGCACCTGGTCGCTGCGGCGCCGACTGGTGGTCGGCATCGTCGCGCTGCTCGCCGTGCTCTCGCTCGTGATCGGCGCGATCTCGGTGCTCGCGCTGCGGGCCAACCTGCTGACCCGGCTCGACGATCAGGTGCGCATCATCGCCCTGCAGGCGGCGCGTCCCGGGCAGCTGCCCGCCGACGGCTCCCTCATCCCCGACGACGAGGGGCCCGACGTGCCCGGCAGCCGGTTCGGGGTGCTGATCGTGCAGGTGGTCGACCGCGTCGTCGTGCGCGCCGAGTTCGTCGACGACGACGGCGAGGTGACACAGCTCACCACCACCCAGGTCGCGACGCTCCTCTCTCTCGGCGAGACCTCCTCGCCGGTGACGGTCGAGTTCGACGGGCTCGGCGCGTTCCGCGTGATGATCGACGCCGACGGCCCGGGCGACACGATCGTGGTCGCCGGGATGTCGCTGCGCGAGGTCGACCGCACCACCCTGGCGTTGGCCGGCATCTTCGGTCTCGTCGCGCTGGCCGGACTCATCGTCGCCGCGGTCGCGGGCACCTCGGTGGTGCGGGTCGCGCTGCGCCCGCTCGACCGCGTCGCCGCCACCGCGCGGCGGGTGGCCGCCATCCCGCTCGACCGCGGCGAGGTGGCGCTCGCCGACCGCGTTCCGGAGTCCGACACCGACCCGCGCACCGAGGTCGGCCAGGTCGGCTCCGCGCTCAACACGCTGCTGCGCCACGTCGAGGATGCGCTCACCGCCCGGCAGGCGAGCGAGACGAAGGTGCGTCAGTTCGTCGCCGACGCGAGCCACGAGCTGCGCACGCCGCTCGCCTCGATCCGCGGCTACTCGGAGCTCACCCGCCGGGGGCCGCACGAGCTGCCCGACGACATCGTCTACGCGCTCGGCCGCATCGAGTCGGAGTCGGTGCGGATGACGTCGCTGGTCGAGGACCTGCTGCTGCTGGCCCGCCTCGACGAGGGTCGCGAGCTGGTGATGTCGGAGGTCGACCTCGGACGCCTCGTCGCCGACGCCGTCTCCGACGCGCACGCCGCCTCGCCCGACCACGACTGGAACCTCCAGGTGCCCGACGAGCCCGTCGTCGTCGCCGGCGACCCGCATCGCCTCCACCAGGTGGTGGCCAACCTGCTGGCGAACTCCCGTGTGCACACCCCCGCCGGAACCTCCGTGACGGCGTCGGTGACGGTCGACGGCGACGACGCGCTGATCGAGGTCGCGGATGACGGCCCCGGCATCCCCGACGAGGTGCTGCCGGTGCTGTTCGAGCGGTTCGCCCGCGGCGACGGCTCGCGTTCGCGGCACACCGGCAGCACCGGACTGGGACTCGCGATCGTGGCGGCCGTCGTCGCCGCCCACCACGGCGAGGTCGGCGTGGAGAGCGCGCCGGGCGACACCCGACTCACCGTGCGACTCCCGCTCCGCCTGCCGGGCGAGTCCGACGGGGGGTGAGAGCATGGGGGCGCCGCACTCGACCCGGGAGTCTGCGCCCTCATGACCCGAACCCTGCCCGCCGCGATCTCCGTCGCGCTGCTCGTCGCGCTCGCCGCGCCGGCGGCCGCCGCCCCGCTGTCCGACGCCGCCCCGTCCGTCACCGCCGCGCCCGACGGGTCGGTGCCCGCCGAGGTGCGCGAGTACGTCGAGGACGGCGCTCTGGTCGAGCGCCTGGACGACGTCTACGGCCTCGACGCCGACGGCGACGGCATCGAGTTCGGCGAGGACACCGAGACCGGCGACATCGTGCGCGTGTTCGGCTGGACCGACGCGCTGCTCGCCGGTGAGGAGACCGAGCACCCGGTGCAGATGCACAACGAGTGGATCGTGCCGATCAGCATCGAGGAGGAGCCGGTCGGGGTCGCGCTGGTCTGGATCAACCCGCAGACCGTGCTGCCGGAGCTCGCCGAGTTCACGGCGGATCCCGACCTCGCGGTCGCGCTGTCCGATGTCCCCGACGGGGCGGCGCTCGTGCGCGACGACGTCAGCCGCGCCTGGCTGGCCCTCGACGGCGACGGCCTGCTCACCCCGCTCGTCCCCGGCTCGACCGGCCTCTCGACCCCGGTGCCGCTCGACGACGTGGCGCTCGCGGCGCCGTCGACCGCGCCGCCCGTCGCCGCGAGCGACCCGAACACCGGACTCGGGCTCGCGATCGGCGTCGTCGTGGTGCTGCTGCTGGTGATCGTCGCGGCGCTCGTGCTCCCCTCGCTGCGCCGCCCGCGCGGCGACGACCCGGCCGACGCCGACGCCGACGCCGCCGAGACGACGGAGACCGAGGAGTCCACCGAGCCGACGGACCAGAAGCCCGACGTCACGCCCGAGGAGGCCGGTGACACCGAGCCGGCGGATGCGGAGCCGGTCGAGAAGGTCGACGACGATTCCGCGCCCGCGACGCCGATCACCAAGCCGCGGACGTCGAAGCCGTCATCGAGCCGTCCGTCGACGCGCTCCGCGAAGCCCTCCGCGGGCAAGCCGCCGGCCTCGAAGCCGCGCACGCGGGCCCCGAAGAAGCCGAAGCCCGAGGACCCGGGCGCCGACGACTGAGGGTCGGGCGCCGGAAACGCGACGAGGGCGACCCCGGCATCCGGGACCGCCCTCGTGACGCGGGAGCGTGCGGCTAGTTGCGCGGCAGGAAGTACGACACGAGACGCAGGATCTCGAGATAAAGCCAGACGACGGTCACCATGATCCCGAACGCGGCGGTCCAGCCGTAGATGCGCGGCTGACCGGTCTCGACGCCGCGCTTGACCTGCTCGAAGTCGAGCACGAGCGAGTAGGCGCCGAGCAGCACCACGAGGATGCCGAGCGGGATGCCCAGCGGGATGCCGAAGATCTCCATGTCGCGCAGACCGAACATCGAGTCGGTCACCCCGAACAGCATCAGACCGACGTTGATGAGCGAGAACGCGGCGTAGCCGATGATGGCGACCAGGAAGATCTGCGTCGCGCGCTTCGAGGCGCGCACCTTGCCGCTCGCGAACAGGGCGAGCGTCACGCCGACCACTCCGAGCGTGCCGAGCAGCGCGATGGGGATGATGCCATCCCACAGCGTGGCGTAGAAGCTGGAGACACCGCCGACGAGCAGACCCTCGGCGAACGCGTAGAGCACCACCAGGGCCGGCGACGGCTTCTTCTTGAAGATGTTGACCATCGCCAGCACGAAGCCGGCGATGCCGCCGACGATGGCGAGGAAGGGCAGGAACCAGCCGATCGCCGCGCCGACGAGCAGCACCGCGAAGCCGGCGAAGGTCTTGAAGATGGTGTCCTCGTACGACATCCGCTCCATCTGCGCCTCGGTGGCCGAGGGCAGCGAGAAGTGCTCCTGCAGCTGGCCCGAGGTGGGAACGGTGGGCGCGTCACCGCGCTGCGCCGCGCGCTGGGCCGCCCTCACCGAGAAGGCGGGGGAGTTGCTGAATGCCGGGTTGGCCATGGGTCCTCGATCGGGTCGGGGCGACGACGGCGGATGCCGTCCCTCCGATTGTAGGAAAGCTCAGGCCGCCGGGGCTGGGGGTTCGCCCAGGACGGAACGCCGTCGACGGAACAGTGCGCGGCGGCGGTTCTGGGCGGCGTGGATGCCCCGCGCGACCCACGCCGACACGACCATCGCGGCGACGCCGAGCCCGAAGCCCCACGGCCGGTCGTCGGGGATGATGCGGGCGATCAGGATGCCGGCCGCCAGCACCAGGCTCACCGTCGTGTACGACAGCACCGGGCGGTGGCGCACGAGGAGCCACATCGCGTAGCCGAGGGTGAGCAGCCAGAAGAACGCCGGCCCGGAGAGCAGGAAGACGAGCACGACGCTCGACGACACGGCGGCGATCGCGCGCCGCCAGCCGGCCGCCGGGAGGATCGTCCAGCCGACGAAGTGCGCGATCCACCCCGGGTACAGCACGGTGAGCGCCGTCGCGCTGGTGCCCCCGGCGAGTCCCGCCGCGCCGGCGACGATGAGCAGCAGGCCGGCCGCCCAGCGGGTGCGGTAGGCGCCCCAGCGCAGCGGGAGGCGGGCGGTGGGTTCCACCCAGCTCCAGCGGGGCTCAGACATTCGCGGTGAGGAAGCCGACCATCACGACGACGAGGCCGACCAGCCAGAGCCAGCCGAGCGCGACGCCCGCCCACGCCGCGATGACACCCCGCTCGCCCGACTGGCGGATCTGCGCGACGGCGAGGTGGCCGAACAGCGCGGCGACGGGGCTGAGCAGGATGCCGAGGGCGAGCGCGACGATCGCCAGCGGGTTGACCCGGCGACCCTCATCCGGCTGCTCGGTCTCGCGGACGACGGCCGGCAGCTCGGTGGGGATCACGCCGGTGCCCGGGGCGACGGCGACCGCGGTGCCGCAGCGGACGCAGAACTTCCACTCGGCGCGCAGCTCCCGCCCGCAGTTCGCACAGTCCGCCATCGGCGCTCAGATTATCGTGATCGCGTGAGCCCGCCCGTCGTCATCGCCCATCGGGGTGCCAGCGGCTACCGGCCCGAGCACAGCCGGGCCGCCTACGAGCTCGCGATCGCCCTCGGCGCCGACGCGATCGAGCCCGACATCGTCGCCACCCGCGACGGCGTGCTCGTGCTGCGGCACGAGAACGAGATCTCGGGGACGACCGACGTCGCCGACCGTCCCGAGTTCGCCGACCGCCGCACCACCCGCGAGGTCGACGGCGAGCGGATGACGGGCTGGTTCACCGAGGACTTCACCTGGGACGAGCTGCGCACCCTGCGCGTGCGCGAGCGATTGCCGGAGCTGCGTCAGCACTCCGCGACATTCGACGGCCGGATGCCGATCCTGCGCCTGCGCGACCTGCTCGATCTGCTCGACGAGGCCGCCGACCGCGGCCGCCCGGTGTCGCTCGTCGCCGAGGTGAAGCATCCGACCCACTTCGCCGCCGCCGGGCTGCCGCTCGGCGACCTGCTGGCGGACGAGCTGCGCGGCTGGGACGACGGCGGCCGCGTCGTCGTGGAGTGCTTCGAGCGAGGGGTGCTCGAGCGGATGCGGGGCGGCACCCCCGGCCGCTACGTCTACCTGCACGAGTCGCGCGGTGCCGCCGCCGACCTGACGGCGCGCTTCGGGTCGAGCGCCCCCAGCTACGCCGAGCAGCTCAGCGACGCAGGGCTCGCCGAGTCGGCCGGGCTCGTCGACGGGGTGAGCGTCGACAAGTCGCTGCTGCTCGGCGGGGCGGGCGGCACCCGGCCCACCGACCTCGTCGACCGCGCGCACGCCGCGGGGCTCGCGGTGTTCGCCTGGACCCTCCGCCCCGAGAACAGGTTCCTCGCCCGGGGGCACCGCGGCGAGGGCGAGCCGGGCGACTGGGGCGACTGGCGGCGCGAGTTCACCACCCTGCTCGAGACCGGGCTCGACGGCGTCTTCCTCGACCACCCCGACCTGGGTCGCGAGCTGGTCGACCATCCCGAGCCGACCCGCCGCGCCGCGGGACGGCATCCGCATCCCGGTCGCACCCGCTGATCGCTCGCGCCGGGGTCGCACCGCCGACCTAGACTCGTGCACGCCATGAGCACTCTCGAGCCCGACGACCCGATCCTCGACGGACTCAACCCGCGCCAGCGCGAGGCGGTGCTCTACCGGGGGCCCGCGCTGCTCATCGTCGCGGGCGCCGGTTCGGGCAAGACCAGCGTGCTGACCCGGCGCATCGCGGGCCTGCTGAAGACGGGTGAGGCGAGCCCGGTGCAGATCCTCGCCATCACCTTCACCAACAAGGCCGCCGGCGAGATGCGCGAGCGCGTGCACTCCCTCATCGGCGGGGTCGCCGACGGCATGTGGATCTCGACGTTCCACTCCGCCTGCGTGCGCATCCTGCGGCGTCAGGCCGAGGTGATGGGCATGAAGCAGGGCTTCACCATCTACGACTCGGCCGACTCGCGCGCGCTGCTGAAGCGCATCATCCGCGACCTCGACGCCGACACCTGGGGGCTCACGCCGGGCAACGTTGCGGGGCGCATCTCGAAGCTGAAGAGCGAGCTGACCGACCTCGACGCCTACGCCCGCACGATCGACTCCAACGATCCGGCGCAGCTCGCGTTCCTCGAGATCTACCGCCGCTACACCGAGGGGCTGCGCCGGGCGAACGCGCTCGACTTCGACGACCTGATCTGCGAGACCGTCTACCTGTTCCGCGCCTTCCCCGAGGTCGCGGCGCTCTACCGCCGCCGGTTCCGGCACGTGCTCGTCGACGAGTACCAGGACACCAACCACGCGCAGTACGCCCTCATCCGCGAGCTGACCGCGCCGATCGCGCCGCAGCATATGCCCGCCGACACCCGCATGGCGACGGATGCCGCCGGCGGCCTCCCCGGCGGGTCGCTCACGGTGGTGGGCGACTCCGACCAGTCGATCTACGCGTTCCGCGGCGCCGACATCCGCAACATCGTCGAGTTCGAGCGCGACTTCCCCGACGCGACGGTCGTGCTGCTCGAGCAGAACTACCGGTCGACGCAGACGATCCTCGACGCCGCCAACGCCGTCATCGCGAACAACTTCGACCGGCGCGAGAAGAACCTGTTCACCGACGTCGGGGCGGGCACGCCGATCCTCGGCTACACGGGCTACTCCGGCCACGACGAGGCGCAGTTCGTGGCCGACGAGATCACCGCGCTGCACGACGACGGGATGCCCTACTCGCAGATCGCGGTGTTCTACCGCACCAACTCGCAGACCCGTCCGCTGGAAGACGTGTTCATCCGCTCCGGCCTGCCCTACAAGGTGGTCGGCGGCACGAAGTTCTACGAGCGCGCCGAGATCAAGGACGCGATGGCGTACCTCATCCAGGTCGCCAACCCGGCCGACGATCTGGCGCTGCGCCGCATCCTGAACACCCCGAAGCGCGGCATCGGCCCGGCGACCGAGGCGGCGCTGCAGGCCAAGGCGGATGCCCAGGGCGTCCCCGTGCGCGAGGTGCTGACCGCGGCCGGGGAGCTCGGCCTCGGCCCGAAGGTGACGGCCGCGATCGTCGAGCTCGGCGAGGTGTTCGCCGAGGCGGAGCGGATGCTGCAGGAGAACGCGTCGCCCGGCGACATCCTGCGGCACCTGATCGACGCCTCCGGCTACGCCGAGGCGCTGAAGGCGACCCGGGACCCGCAGGACGAGGCGCGGCTCGAGAACGTCGAGGAACTGGTCTCGGTGGCGCGGGAGTTCCGGCGGAACAACCCCGAGGGCGGGCTGATCGACTTCCTCACCGAGGTGGCGCTGGTCGCCGCCGCGGACGAGATCGATGACGAGTCGGGGTCGGTGTCGCTGATGACGCTGCACACCGCGAAGGGGCTCGAGTACGACGCGGTGTTCATCGCGGGCGTCGAGGAGGACCTGCTGCCGCACCGGATGTCGTCCGGCGAGCCGGGCGGCCTCGCGGAGGAGCGTCGGCTGTTCTACGTCGGCATCACCCGCGCCCGCAAGCGGCTGTTCCTGTCGCTGGCGATGACCCGCAATGCGTTCGGCGAGACCAGCGTGGCGATGCCGAGCCGCTACCTGCAGGAGATCCCGCCGGGGCTGATCGACTGGCGGCAGTCGCCGGGCGACGCCACCTCCCGCGGCGGCACCCGACCTCGGGCGCTCAACGCGCGCGGCTACGCAGGCGGCGGCGGGCGCGGGTTCTCCTATTCCACGGAGCGCCAGCTGCCCCCGGCGCCGAAGAAGAAGACCGAGTGGACCTCGCCGATCACCGGCAAGGTGCGCGACAACGGCGACCTGACGCTCGCGGCGGGGGACCGCATCCGGCACACCGACTTCGGTGAGGGTCAGGTGACCGCGGTCACCGGGGTCGGGCCGAAGAGCGTCGCCGAGGTGCAGTTCACCGAGGTGGGCAAGAAGCGGCTGCTGATCAAGATCGCGCCGATCGAGAAGCTCTGACGGCTCGGCGGCTCAGACCGTTCGCGCGGCGGCGCGCAGCCGCCAGACGCGGAGGGCCACGAGCAGTGCCAGGCAGATGACCCCGAGCGCGCCGGCCGCGAGCGCAACGCCGACCGGGACGCCGAAGACGCCGGCGAGGGCCGCGACGATGAGCCCGCTGCCCACCCGGAACCCCTGGTGCGTCGTGCCGAAGACCCCCATGTAGCGGCCGCGCCGGTCGGCCGGCGCGTCGAGCTGCACGACCGTCTGGGCGGTGGAGAGCGACACGATGGAGGTCGCCCCCGCCACCACGAGTGCCGCGAGGCTGAGCGGGTAGACGGTCGACAGCGCGAAGACGACGATCGCGACGGCGAAGATCAGCTCGCTCACCACCGACACGAGCGGGGTGGCGCGCAGCCGCCCGAACGCCTCCAGTGCGAGCCCGCCCGAGATCGCCCCGACGCTCATCGCGATGAGCAGCAGCCCGTAGCCCAGGCCCGAGGTGTCCTGGTCGAGGATCACGCCGAACTCCGGCAGCAGCGGCATGAGCGCGACGCCGACGAGCAGGGCGACCGCGGCGTGCAGGGCCACGACGGTGAGGATGCGCGGATGCGCCGGCAGCTCCGCCAGCACCGAGCCGAGATCGCGCAGCCGCACGCGCGACGGCGGGGTGCGGTGCCGCCCGTGGCCGTCGAACGGCGACACGGTCAGGTAGATCAGGAACGGCAGGTACAGCGCGACGTTCAGCAGCATCCCCCACGCCGGTCCGATGGTGAACAGCAGCGCCGCGCCGAGCGCGGGACCGACCAGCTGGCCGACGCTCAGGCCGGTCGCCATCAGGCGCACCGCGCTCGGCAGCGTCTCGGGGCCGACCAGGTCGTAGAGCATCACCTGGTTCGCCGGATGCCACAGCGCGCTCGCGAACCCGTGCACCAGCAGCAGGATGACGCAGTGCCACGGCTGCAGGGAGTCGGTGGCGATGAGCCACGCCCAGGCGAGCGACGCGACGATGAACAGTCCGAGCGAGGTCTGGATGATGCGGCGGCAGTCGAACCGGTCGGCGAGCGTGCCGAACCCCATCGAGAACAGCAGGTGCGGCAGCCAGTGGCTCACGGTGGCGAAACCGGCGAGCCAGGGCGACTCGAACAGCTGCCACATCACGAGGTAGGTGATGGCGTGCTCGGCGTTGTCGCCGGCCATGAGGAAGGTGCCGCCCGAGAGGTAGCCCTTGTACCAGGGCGCCCGGAGGGCGGGGAACTTCACCGGGTCAGGCTAGTGCCCGACCCCCGTGCTCGGCGCGGTGCCGCCCGTCGCACCCGGCAACCTATGCCGAACCGCAGCGGCCGGCGGCCGTCCGGGGCGGTCGCGCAGCGGGGGTAGGCTACCGGGTGGCCGATCTCCCGCCGCGAGTGCTCTCTCGACGTCGAGACATCCGCCGCCCGGGCTCGCAGCCCGGATGCCACCGCTCCCGACCGACCACACGGAAGAAAGCTGCAGCGTGGATCTCTACGAGTACCAGGCCCGCGATTTGTTCGAGAAGTACGGGGTCCCGGTGCTCCCGGGCATCGTCGCGGACACCCCCGAGGAGGTGCGCGCCGCGGCCGAGAAGCTCGGCGGCGTCACCGTCGTCAAGGCGCAGGTGAAGACCGGCGGCCGCGGCAAGGCCGGCGGCGTCAAGGTCGCCAAGACCGCGGATGACGCCGAGGCGGCCGGGCAGGCCATCCTCGGCCTCGACATCAAGGGCCACACCGTCCACCGCGTGATGGTGGCGGCCGGCGCGGACATCAAGGAGGAGTACTACTTCTCGGTGCTGCTCGACCGGGCCAACCGCTCTTACCTCTCGCTCTGCTCCTACGAGGGCGGCATGGAGATCGAGGAGCTCGCCGTCGAGCGTCCCGAGGCGCTCGCGCGCATCGAGGTCGACCCGGGCGAGGGCCTCGACCTTGAGAAGGCGAAGGCGATCGCCGTCGCTGCCAAGTTCCCCGCCGAGCTGGTCGACAAGGTCGCTCCGGTGTTCGTGAAGCTCTACGAGGTCTACACCGGCGAGGACGCGACCCTGGTCGAGGTGAACCCGCTGGTGCTGACCGGGTCGGGCGACATCCTCGCCATCGACGGCAAGGTGACCCTCGACGAGAACGCCGCGTTCCGTCACCCCGAGCACGAGGAGCTCGAGGACAAGGCCGCGGCCGACCCGCTCGAGGCGAAGGCCAAGGAGCACGACCTCAACTACGTGAAGCTCGACGGCACCGTCGGCATCATCGGCAACGGCGCGGGGCTCGTGATGAGCACCCTCGACGTGGTCGCCTACGCGGGCGAGAAGCACGGCGGGCAGAAGCCGGCCAACTTCCTCGACATCGGCGGCGGCGCCTCCGCGACGATCATGGCCGCCGGTCTCGACGTCATCCTCGGCGACCCGCAGGTCAAGAGCGTGTTCGTCAACGTCTTCGGCGGCATCACCTCGTGCGTCGCCGTCGCGGAGGGCATCGTCAAGGCCCTCGAGATCCTGGGCGACGGCGCCACCAAGCCGCTCGTCGTGCGCCTCGACGGCAACCAGGTGGAGGAGGGTCGCGCCATCATCGCGGCCGCCGCCCACCCGCTCGTCACCCTCGCCGAGAACATGGACCAGGGCGCCGACAAGGCCGCCGAGCTGGCCGCCGCCTGACCGCCGAACGCGAACTGAGGAACGAACCAGAATGTCGATCTTCCTGACCAAGGACTCCAAGGTCATCGTCCAGGGCATCACCGGCGGCGAGGGCACCAAGCACACGGCGCTCATGCTCAAGGCGGGCACCCAGGTCGTCGGCGGCGTCAACGCGCGCAAGGCCGGCACCACCGTCTCGCACACCGCGGCCGACGGCTCGGCCGTCGAGCTGCCCGTGTTCGGCACCGTCGCGGAGGCGATGGCCGAGACCGGCGCCGACGTGTCGATCGCCTTCGTGCCGCCGGCCTTCGCGAAGGACGCGATGATCGAGGCCATCGACGCCGAGATCCCGCTGCTCGTCGTGATCACCGAGGGCATCCCGGTGCAGGACTCGGCCGAGGCCTGGGCGCACGCCAAGGCCAAGGGCACGACCCGCATCATCGGCCCGAACTGCCCCGGCATCATCACCCCGGGCGAGTCGCTCGTCGGCATCACCCCGAACAACATCACCGGCAAGGGCCCGATCGGCCTGGTGTCGAAGTCGGGCACCCTGACCTACCAGATGATGTTCGAGCTGCGCGACATCGGCTTCTCCACCGGCATCGGCATCGGCGGTGACCCGGTGATCGGCACCACCCACATCGACGCGCTCGCCGCGTTCGAGGCCGACCCCGAGACCAAGGCGATCGTCATGATCGGCGAGATCGGCGGCGACGCCGAGGAGCGGGCCGCCGACTTCATCAAGGCCAACGTGACCAAGCCGGTCGTCGGCTACGTCGCCGGCTTCACCGCCCCCGAGGGCAAGACGATGGGCCACGCCGGCGCCATCGTCTCCGGCTCGGCGGGCACCGCGCAGGCGAAGAAGGAGGCCCTCGAGGCCGCCGGGGTCAAGGTCGGCAAGACGCCGTCCGAGACCGCAGCGCTCATGCGCGAGATCATCTCGGCGCTCTGAGCATCCGGCGCTCCCCCGGGAGCGTGACGCGGAGGGTCCCGGTTCGCCGGGGCCCTCCGTCGTTCCCGGACCACCTCTCGGCGCGTCCCACCCGACGGACTCCGCTCGCGACTCGCGTCGGCCGCCTGGCTACCGTCGGGGCGTGAGCATGCAGGTGATCCCCCTCGGCACCGCGGGCGGGCCGCGCTGGAACCGCGCCGACGACGGGACCGTGCCGCACGGCATCGCCACCGCGGTGGTGGTGGATGACGCGGTCTACCTGATCGACGCCGGGCACGGTGCCGGATCGCAGCTGCTGCGCGCCGGGTACGAGGCGAGTGCGCTCGCGGGCGTGTTCATCACCCACCTGCACTCCGACCACGTCGTCGAGCTGCCGTCGTTCGCGCTCCTCGGCCCGTGGGCGATCGGCGCCGCCCCGGAGCGGCCCATCCCGGTCTACGGTCCGGGGGATCGCGGCAAGCTGCCGCCGCTCACCCCGCTTGCCGACCGCGAGCCCGAGGTGATCGCCCCCGAGAACCCGACGCCCGGCGTCTCGGGGCTGTTCGACCACCTGGAGCGAGCGTTCGCCGCCGACCTCAATGACCGCATCCGCGACACCCTCAAGCCGCGGCCGACGGCCTACTTCGGCCCGGTCGACATCGAGATCCCGGTGCCCTTCGACCCGGATGCCGACGACCCGCCCGTCATGGAGCCGTTCGTCGTGCACTGCGACGACCGCGCCACCGTATCGGCGATCCTGGTGAAGCACCCGCCGATGGCGCCCGCGTTCGCGTTCCGCGTCGACGCCGCCGACGGCTCGGTCGTCGTCTCGGGCGACACCGCCCCGACCGACAACCTCGTGCGGCTGGCGCAGGGCGCCGACCTGCTGCTGCACGAGGCGCTCGATTTCGACGGCATCCTCGCCGCACGGCCGCCGCTGGAGACCTGGAGCCCCGCCGAGCAGGCAGCCTTCGCCCACCACCGCAAGGCGCACACCTCGCCGCGCGACGCGGTCGCCCTCGCGGAGCGCGCCGGCGTCCGCCGCCTCGCGCTGCACCACCTCGCTCCCGCCACGTCGCCCGCCGCGCGGTGGATCGAGGCCGCCGGCCCATTCCGCGGCGAGTTGCTCGTACTCGCGGACCTCGACGTCATCCCCATCGGCTGACCGCCGGGTGCTGATGCACCCCACCGTTCGCTATCTTCTGAAAGACCCTCGGATCAGGGTCCACTTCGACAGGGGGAAAGCGGATGAAGTCCCTCGTCTGTACGCTTCTCGCCACCGCGCTTCTGGCCACCCTCGCGGGATGCTCCGGTTTCGGCGATCCCGAGTACCACGACCGGACGGACCAGCCCCTGATCGCCGCGGGGTGCCTTCCGGCTGTATCCAGCGCGGATCTCCGCGAAGGTACCCACACGCCGTCGCATGTTGTGGTGTACACCGACTGGGTAGAGATGGCCGACACCGGGAACTCACTCACCTACGACGTCGAGGGTCGCACCATCGCGGACGATACAGGGGACATGATCACCTACGAGTGGCTGTGTCGCATCGAGATCGCTGAGGACCGTCGAAGCTCCACGGCGACGCTGCTCTCATTCGAGCGCGCCGAGGGATAGCGCGTCGTCGGTTGAGACCCTCTGAGAGCCCGGGCATGTCGCTCACGACGGGCGTCGCGAATCCTCGCGCTGCTGTCAAGATGGCTCGGTGACCGGCACTCCAGCGGGGGCACACCGCCCCGAGCGGACTGCGTCGCCAAAGGCGAGGCTCGCGTATGGCGTCGTCGTTGGCCTTCCGCTTGCGGCGCTCGTGGTCACTCAGCTCGGTGTGCCTCACCCGGAGAATGGGTCGGCGCTGGCGATCGCAGCATCACGAGGCGAGGGCGTCGTCGCAGGACTGGTCGGTGCCTTTGCAGTGTGGGGAGTGGTCTCAGCGGTCGTCGCTGCGGCGTTGTTCGTCCCCGTGAGGCGGCGAGGCACCCCATTGAGCGTCGGTGTCTTCTCAGCGCTGGCGCTGGCGGCGGGTGTCGCGGCGTCGATCATGCCTGCAGGCCTCGTCGCCCTGGTGCGGGAGGACACTCCCGACACGGCGCTCCTCCCGGGCCCAGCCGGCTCGTTGGCGATCGCTGCGTTGCTCGCCGTTGCGGCTGGCCTTGTGTGGGTCATAGGCGAGACGCCGCCTCGCGGTTCCGACGACTGAAGGGAAGTTCCGCCTGGGAGCGGCTCTTCAGTCGCCGCGGTGTGTCCGGGGAGCAGCGGCCAGCGGCGCGAGGTCGCGGTCCAGAGTCGTCGTCACGATGGCGGCCTGGAACGCCATCTCGACCACCTCGGCGTCGGGGTCGGTGAAGCGCCGCCGGTAGCGTTCGCAGTTCTCGACCGCGTCGAGCACGTCGGCGATCCGCTCCTGGGCCGAGCGGGTCACAGCGGGATGGCGTCCTCGAGGGCCGTACGCGACACCCGATCGCGAAGGAGGTGCGGGGCGACCACGTCCACCTCGCGCCCGAGTGCCTCCCGGAGGCCGACGCGGATGCCCGCCACGCGAATCAGGTCGCTGTGGCGGTCGTCGGGCAGCAGGTCGACCATCATGTCGACGTCGCTTTGCGGGCCCGCGTCGCCGCGGGCGACGGAGCCGAAGACACGCGGATTCGTCGCGCCGAACCGATCCAACACCGCCTGAACGGCGTCGCGGCGCGCGTCGAGGAGCTCGCGCAGGGCGAGCGACTCGACGGTGGCCGCGGGCATTTCCTCAGAGTAGCGGCGAGCGACATCTCGCGGAGGGGAACTCGTGCGCACGGCTCGCGCCGAGCAGATCGCACCCGCCGGCTCAGACGTCGTCCTCGGACGGCTCGAGACTCCGCTCGGGTGGGCGCGGCGGCCACGACGAGGCGCCGAGTTCCCGCGAGATGGTGCGCGCCGTCTCGCGCAGGTCGTTGAGCACGGGATCCTCCGGCGGCCACTCGCTGGTCGGCAGCACGACGGCGACGGCGGCGATGACGTTGCCGCTCGAGTCAGAGACCGGGGCGGCGACGGACGACTCCCCGAGCACGGCCTCGTCCTGCTCGGTTCCCAGGCCGCGCGCGGAGACCTGGGCAAGGGTGAGAGTGAGCTGGGCGGGGTCGGTGATGGTGTCTCCGGTGAGGCTGCGGAGCGTGCGTCCGAGCACCTCGTCGGCGTATTCGGTGTCGTAGGCGAGCAGCACCTTGCCCATCGCGGACGCGTGGGCCGGGATGGTGAGGCCCGTCTCGAGCATCTGCTGGCTCCCGTCGGGGCGACGGTTGTGGTGGATGACGATGACCTCGTCGAACAGCTCGGCGCCGAGTCGCACGGCGAGTCCCGTGCGCCGAGCGAGCTCGCGGGTCCAGCGCATCGCGCGGGCTCGGACGTCGAGGGTGTCGAGGTAGACGTTGCTGAGCTTCAGCAGGGCCGGCCCGAGCATGTAGCGGTCGGAGCCGCGCTCCTTCGCGACGAGCCCGTGCTCGCGCAGCGACTTGACGATGCCGTGGACGGTCGACGGGGGCAGGTCGAGGGCGGCCGAGAGCTCGCTGATCCTCAGGTGCCGGGCTCCCTGGAGGAGCTGCAGCACCCTCGCCGCGCGGTCGATGGCCTGGATCACTCGGGGAGCCCTTCGTCGGGTGCTCCCATTATGCGGTGCTCCGGCGTGGTCTGCGACAGCGACGAAATGTGTTTCCGGTCAGAGCTTGACTCATCAGGATTCTGGGAGCATATTCGACATTGTCGAATGACCTTCCAGTGTTGGAAGTTCCGCGAACCCGCATCGACCCGCAACCCCGCATGTCCAAAGGAGTACATATGGATGAGAACCGCACCTGGCAGAAGCTCGCTGCGGAGTTCCTCGGTACCGCGTTTCTCGTGTTCGTCGGAGTCGGCTCGGTGCCGGCGCTGGCGCTGGCACGCGGAGGCGAACCGTTCACCGGAGCCGAGCTGGGCATCATCTCGCTCGCGTTCGGCACCATCGTCGTCGCGACCGTCTACACGTTCGGGTACATCTCCGGCAACCACATCAACCCGGCTGTGACCATCGGACTCGCCGTCACCGGGAAATTCCCGTGGAAGGAGGTACCCGGCTACCTCATCGCGCAGGTGCTCGGCGCCACCGTCGGTGCGCTCGCGATCGTCGGAGTGCTCGGAATGGCCGCGAGCGACGCCGGGCTCGGCGTCGCCGCCTACGGCGACATCCCGTGGTACCAGGCGTTCACGGCAGAGTTCGTTGGCACCTTCATCCTGGTGATCACCGTCTTCGGCGTGATCCACCGCAAGGCCGCCGCCGGCTTCGCCGGCCTCGTCATCGGCCTCGTCGTGTTCGCCGCGATCATCCCGGTCGCCCCGGCGACCGGCGCGTCGATCAACCCCGCCCGCACCACCGGGCCGATGCTGATCCAGCAGCTGCTCGGCGGTGAGGTGCGGTGGGAGCAGTACCCGGTGTACATCGCCGCGGAGCTGCTCGCGGGCGTCGCCGCGGGTCTGCTGTTCGGCGTCATCTCGAAGACCGCCGCCGACAAGAAGGCTGCCGAGAAGGAGGAGGTCGCAGCGTGAAGAAGCTGATCAACGCGCCCGAGGACGTGCTCAAGGACGCCCTGCTGGGCGTCGAAGCCGCCCATCCCGACTTGAAGGTCGACCACGCCAACCGCATCATCTACCGTGCCACCCCCAAGGCCGACGGCAAGGTCGCGCTGGTCTCGGGCGGCGGCTCGGGCCACGAACCGCTGCACGGCGGATTCGTGGGCCCCGGGATGCTCGACGCAGCGTGCGCGGGTGAGGTGTTCACCTCGCCGACGCCCGATCAGATGCAGGCGGCGACGAAGGCCGTCGACCGCGGAGCGGGCGTGCTGCACATCGTGAAGAACTACACGGGCGACGTGATGAACTTCGACATGGCGGGTGAGCTCGCCGCGGCGGAGGCCGGCGTCGAGGTCGCGACGGTCGTGACGAATGACGACGTCGCGGTGCAGGACTCCACCTGGACAGCCGGTCGTCGCGGCGTCGGCGTGACCGTGCTCCTCGAGAAGATCGTGGGCGCGGCCGCCGAGGAGGGTCGCGACCTCGCGGCCGTCACCGCCCTCGCCGCCAAGGTCAACGAGTCGGGGCGGTCGATGGGCATGGCGCTCACCAGCTGCACGGTGCCCGCGGCGGGCAAGCCGACGTTCGACCTGCCCGACGACCAGATGGAGATCGGGATCGGCATCCATGGGGAGCCGGGGCGTCACCGTGAGCCGCTCGCTCCCGCCGCGTCGATCGCCGAGCAGCTGGTGGAGCCGATCCTCAACGACCTCGACTTCACGAAGGGTCCGGCGATCGTCATGCTCAACGGCATGGGCGGCTCGCCGCTGATCGAGCTGTACCTGATGTACGGCGAGGTCGCGAAGCTGCTCGAGAAGGCCGGCGTGAAGGTCGCGCGGTCGCTCGTGGGCAACTACATCACCTCGCTCGACATGGCGGGCTGCTCGGTCACCCTGCTCGCGGCCGACGACGAGATCCTGAAGCTGTGGGATGCTCCCGTCACTACGAGCGGGCTGCGCTGGGGCGCCTGACCCCTGCCGAAACCGACCATCCGGAAGGACGAAGGAACTGCAATGACCGGCACCATCCCCCTCGCCTCGCTCGTCGACTGGCTCGGTGCATTCCGCACCGTGGTCACCGAGCAGCGGGCGTACCTGACCGAGCTCGACTCCGCGATCGGCGACGCCGACCACGGGGCGAACATGGCGCGCGGCATGGCCGCCGTCATGGAGAAGCTCGACGCAGGGGTGCCGTCCACCGCCGACGAGCTGTTCAAGTCGGTCGGGATGACGCTGGTCACCTCGGTGGGCGGGGCGAGCGGACCGCTGTACGGGACCTTCTTCCTCCGGATGGGCATGACCGCGGGCGCCGTCGCCGAGTTCGACGGCCCGGCGCTCGCGGCCGCCCTCCGCGCCGGGCTGGACGGCATCGTCCAGCGCGGTAAGGCCGAGGCGGGCGACAAGACGATGTTCGACGCCCTCTCGCCCGCCCTCGACGCCCTCGACGCGGCGCTCGCCTCCGGCGCGGAGATCCCCACGGCCGTCGCGACCGCGGCGGATGCCGCCGAGGCTGGGCGCGACGCCACCGAGCCGCTCGTCGCCCGGAAGGGCCGCGCGAGCTACCTGGGCGAGCGCAGCGCCGGCCACCTGGACCCCGGAGCCGCGTCGAGCGCGCTCCTCATCCGCACCCTCGCGGACACGCTCGGGACCTGACGTGATCGGCATCATCGCCGTCTCGCACAGCGCCGCGCTGGCCGAGGCGGCCACCCGGCTCGCCCTCCAGATGGTGCCCGCCGGCGGACCGCGGGTGCTCGTCGCCGCGGGCGCGGGCGCCGAGGCGGACGGCACGCCGATCATCGGCACCGACGCGACCCGCGTCGCCGCGGCGATCGACGACCTCGCCGAGACCGACGGCGTGCTCGTTCTCCTGGACCTCGGCTCGGCCGTGCTGAGCGCCGAACTCGCCCTCGAACTGCGCGCCTCGACGGTGCCGGTGCGGCTCTCGGCGGCGCCGTTCGTCGAGGGGCTGCTTGCCGCCGTCGTCCGTGCCGCGGGCGGGGGGACCCTCGCCGAGGTCGCCGCCGAGGCGGACGCCGCGCTGCTGCCCAAGCTCGGCCAGGTCGGCACCGACGCGTCGTCGTCGCCGGCGACCGACACCTCGCCCGCCATGACTCCCGCGGACGACGCCGGTCGCACGGTCGAGCGGCACGTGCTGCGCAACCCGCTGGGCCTGCACATCCGTCCGGCCTCGCTCATCGCCACCGCGGCGAGCGGCGCCGACGTCGCCGTCACCCTGACCCGTACCGGCGCCCGGGCCCCGGCCGCGAGCCCCACCGCCCTGCTCGCCCTCGGCGCGCGCGGCGGGGAGGAGATCGCGCTGTCCGCCGCTCCGGAGGCCGCTGCCGCCCTCGAGCGGATCCGCGCCCTCGTGCTCGACGGTTTCGGAGAGGCCGGGGACGCCGGCCCCGGCCCGGCTGCCGCCGCGAGCGCTCCGTCGGGGTCGAGCGGGTCGGTTCGCACGCCCGTTGGCCTGAGTCGTCCCGTGGGGGTGAGTCCCGGGCGCGCCGTCGGCCCCGTCGTCCACCTCGGCGCCATCGTCGAGCCGCCCGCGCCCGCGCCCGCGACCGCGACCGCCCTCCCGGCGGCCGAGCGGGATGCGGCGGCAGCGCGCCTGCGCGCCGCCGCCGACGAGGTCGCGGCCGACCTGGAGCGGCGATCGGGAGCCGCGACGGGCGACGCCCGCGACATCCTCGCCGCCACAGCGCTCATCGCCCGGGACCCCGCGCTGCTCGATGCCGCCACGACCGCGGTCCGCGAGCGCGGCACCGCGCCGGCACGTGCCGTCTGGGAGGCTGCGGCGACCGTCGCCGAGACGCTGACGGCGCTCGGGGGGCGCACCGCCGAGCGGGTGACCGACGTGCACGACGTGCGGGACCGCATCGTCGCCGCGCTGACCGGCGTCGCGCTCGCCGGGGTCCCGGATCGCGCGGAGCCGTTCGTGCTCGTCGCCCGCGATCTCGCGCCCGCCGACACCGCGACGCTCGACCCGGAGCGCTGCGTCGCCCTGGTGACCGAGGAGGGCGGACCGACCTCGCACACCGCGGTGATCGCGCGGGCCCTCGGCATTCCCGCGGTGGTCGCCGCGGCGGGTGCCCTCGACATCCCGGAGGGCACGGTGCTCGTCGTCGACGGCGCATCCGGGGAGCTCACCCGTGACCCGGACGCCGCCCTCGTGGCCGCGGTGACCGCCGAGGCCGCTGCCGCACGGTCGGCGGTGCTCGAGGCTCCGGGGAGCACGCGGGACGGGCATCCGGTGGCGCTGCTCGCCAACGTCGGGTCTGCCGCCGATGCGCGCACCGCGGCGGGCATCGGCGCGGAGGGGGTGGGGCTGTTCCGCAGCGAGTTCCTCTTCCTCGACCGCGCCGACGCACCGACCCGCGCGGAGCAGGTCGCCGCGTACCGGGCGGTGTTCGCCGCGTTCCCCGGCCGCAAGGTCGTCGTGCGCACCCTCGACGCGGGCGCCGACAAGCCGCTGCCGTTCCTCACCGCCGCCCACGAGGAGAACCCGGCGCTCGGTGTGCGCGGCCTGCGCACCGCACGGCGCCGTCCCGAGTTGCTCGACGAGCAGCTCGCCGCGATCGCCGAGGCCGCGGCGGCCGAGTCGGCCGACGTGCAGGTGATGGCGCCGATGGTCGCCACGCTCGACGAAGCGCGCGACGTGGTCGAACGCTGCCGTGCGGCCGGGCTGGGTGCCGCCGGGGTCATGATCGAGACCCCCGCCGCCGCACTGGTCGCGCCCGAGCTGCTCGACACCGTCGACTTCGTGAGCATCGGCACCAACGACCTGACCCAGTACACGATGGCAGCCGACCGGATGCTCGGCGAACTCGCCGACCTGAACGACCCGTGGCAGCCGGCGGTGCTGCGTCTCATCGGTGAGGTCGGCAGGGCGGGCCTGGAGTCGGGGACCCCCGTCGGGGTGTGCGGTGAGGCAGCGGCCGATCCGGCGCTCGCGCCGGTGCTCGTCGGGCTCGGCGTCGGCTCCCTGTCGATGTCGGCCCGCTCGCTTCCGGTCGTTGGCGTCGCGCTCGCGGGGCTGTCGCTCGACGCCTGCCGGGAGGCGGCGACGGCGGCCCTCTCAGGAGAGAGTGCGCGCGCCGCTCGCCAGGCCGCCCGCGCGGTGCTCGCGAACGCCTGAGCCCGCCCTCCGGTGCCGGGTGCCGGAGGGGCGCAGTCAGGAACGCGCGTCGAGAGGTGTGAGCGGCGCTCAGGGTCGTGCCGTCCGGCGACCCTAGACTGAGCGCGCACCGCATCCGAGGGGGTCCCCAGTGAAGCTCCGCCGTCCCATCGCCGCCGTCGCCGGGCTCGCCGCCGCGGCGACCCTTCTCGCGGGATGCTTCCCGTTCTGGCTGCTCCCCGACGGCGGTGGCGGCGGCGAGGAGACCGTCGACTCGTCGACCGGCGAGGAGGTGCCCCCGGAGCTGGAGCAGTACTACCACCAGACGCTCACCTGGAGCGACTGGGGCTCGTACCAGCAGACCACCGTGACCGTGCCGCTCGACTGGGACGACCCGACCGGCGCGACCATCGAGCTCGCGGTCGCCCGCCACGAGGCGCGCGACCCGAAGGGCTCGCTGCTGATGAACCCGGGCGGACCGGGCGGCTCGGGCTTCGACTTCGTCGCCTACTCGGCCGAGTACGTGGTGACCTCCGACGTGCTCGACGCCTACGACCTGATCGGGTTCGACCCCCGCGGCGTCGGGCAGAGCACGCCGATCGAGTGCTACACCGACCCGCGGCAGCAGGACGCCCTGCTCTACGACACCTACGACGCGCCGTACGGCTCGCAGGGCTGGATCGACGAGCTGACGACCCGCAGCCTCGACTGGATCGCCGCGTGCGAGCAGAACACCGGCGAGCTGCTCGGCAACCTGGATGCGGCATCCGTCGCCCGCGATATGGACGTGCTCCGCGCGGTGCTCGGCGACGAGTCGCTCAACTACCTCGGCTACTCCTACGGCACCTACCTCGGCGCCGTCTACGCCGAGCTGTTCCCCGAGAAGGTGGGGCGGATGGTGCTCGACGGCGCCGTCGACCCGCTCGTCGGGGACCTCGACGCGCTCGCCACCCAGATGGCGGGCTTCGAGAGCGCCTACCGCGCGTTCCTGGAGTACTGCCTGGGCCTGTCGGCCTGCCCGTTCTCGGGGACGGTCGAGCAGGCGATGGTGCAGACCGGCGAGCTGTTCGACTCGATCGACAGGGCGGGCATGACCTCCGACGACGGCCGTGTGCTCGACCAGGCGACCGCCGGCACCGGGCTGGCGCAGAACCTCTACGCCGAGTGGCTGTGGTCGCGACTGGTGCAGATGCTCGCCGGCATCGCCGAGGGCGACGCGAGCATCGCGTTCGAGTCGGCCGACGACTACAACGGCCGGTACCCGGGACCGTCCTACGACGGCAACGGCTACGAGATCTACACGGCGGTCACCTGCGACGAGGGCACCCTCGGCACGGATGGCGTCAGCCCGCTCGAGGGACTCGCCGTGATCGACGAGACGGCGCCCGGCATCGGCCGCTACATCTCGCTCGACGACTACGCGGTGCTCGACGTGGTCTGCTCCAACTGGCCGTACGAGCGCGCCGAGCTGCCGGAGAGCTTCGCCGCCGAGGGCGCACCGCCGATCCTCGTCGTGGGCACCACCAACGACCCGGCCACGCCGTACGCGCAGGCCGTGTCGCTGGCGGCGCAGCTCTCGAGCGGCGTGCTCATCAGCTACGAGGGCGAGGGGCACACCATCTACGCGCAGGGCGTCGCGTGCGTCGACGACGCGGTGGACGCGTACCTGCTGAGGGACGTGGTGCCGAGCGCCGATCCCATGTGCTGACCCGTCCGGGGAGTCGGGTGGACCTCGGAGCGGATGCCGGAGCGCCCGCCCGATCCCGCCGGGGCGTCGAGCCGGATCACGGCGAGGCGCGGGATAGGGTCGCCCCGTGACGCGGCGGTTGACGGTGCTGTTCGCGACGCTCGAGGCCGTCGCGATCGTCGCCGCGGGCATCGCCGTGCCGCTGGTGGTGCTCAGCCTGGTCTGGGCCGTGCACCTCGGTTTCGACCCCGAGTGGGCCGTGATCTGGCGCGCCGCGATCGACGTGTGGCTCCTCGGGCACGGGGTCGACGTGACGCTCACGCTCGACGCGGAGACGGCCGCGGCTCTGGGCGTCGCGGGGGCGGAGGCGCCCGTGCCGCTCACCATCGCACTGCTCGGCTTCGCGCTGGTGAGCGCGCTGCTCGGCGCCCGGCTCGGGCGGCGCATTGCGGAGGGCGGGCATCCGCGCATCGGGGCGCCGGTCGCCCTCGTCGCGGTCGCCGGCGCCTCGCTCGGCGCGACGCTGTTCGCCGTGCATCCGCTGGCCCGCCCGTCGATCTGGCAGGGGGTGCTGCTGCCCACCGTGGTCATCGGCGTGGGGCTCGTCGTCGGCCTGCTGCCGGGGAACGACGACGCGCGCCGGCTGGTCGAGCGCATCCCGGCCGACTGGCGCGCCGGACTCGCCGCCGCCCTCCGCGCGGGACTCGGCGCCGCGGCCGCGACCCTCGCGGCGAGCGCCGTGCTGGTCACCGCGCTGCTCGTGGTCGGCTTCGCCGAGGAGATCCGGTTGTACGAGGCGCTGCACACCGAGGTCGTCGGTGGCATCGCCCTCACCGTCGGGCAGGCGGCGTTGCTGCCGAATCTGGTCGTGTGGGCGGGGTCGTGGCTGGTCGGACCCGGGTTCGCGCTGGGAGCCGGGTCGCTCGTCTCTCCGCTCGGCACCTCCGTCGGCCCGGTCCCGGCACTGCCCGTCCTGGGAGCCCTGCCCACCGGCGACGCGCCGTTCGCCTTCGCCGGGCTGCTCGTGCCGGTCGTGGCCGGGTTCCTCGCCGGCGTCGCCGTGCGCCCGGCGCTCGACCGCGTGTTCGGCGGCCTGCCGCCGGTCGTCGGCGCGCTCGTCGCGGCGGGATCGGGGGCGATCGGCGGTCTCGCGCTCGGCCTGCTCGCCGCCGCGTCGGCGGGCGCCGCCGGTCCGGGGCGGCTCGCCGAGGTCGGCCCCGACGCGCTCGCCGTCGGGCTCGCGGCGGCGGCGGAGTTCGCCGTCGCGACCGGACTCGGGCTGGCGGTCTCCGCCCGGCTGCGTCCCGTCCGGCGGGAGGACGCCCGGGGACGTCCCGGGGCGCTCCGCTAGGCTGACCGCGTGCTGCGGCTCGTCGTCCTCATCTCCGGGGGCGGGTCCAACCTCCGCGCCCTGCTCGAGGCATCCGAGGACGCCGAGTTCCCCGCCCGCATCGTCGCCATCGGCGCCGATCTCCAGGCCGACGGGCTCGAGCACGCCGAGGACTACTCGCTGCCGTCGTTCGTCGTTCCGTTCGACGCCTACCCCGACCGTGAGGCGTGGGGCGACGAACTGCTCGACCAGATCCGCCAGTGGGAGCCCGACCTCGTCATCCTCAGCGGGTTCATGCGCCTGCTGCCGCCGCGCGTCGTCGCCGCGCTGTCGCCGAACCTGCTCAACACCCACCCGGCCTACCTGCCCGAGTTCCCCGGCGCGCACGCCGTGCGCGACGCGATCGCCGCGGGCGCGACCGAGACGGGGGCGTCGGTGATCGTCGTCGACGACGGCGTGGACACCGGTCCGGTGATCGCGCAGGAGCGCGTCGCGGTGCGCCCCGGCGACACCGAGGCGACGCTGCACGACCGCATCAAGCTCGTCGAGCGCGACCTGCTGGTGCAGGTGGTGCTCGACATCGCCAACGGCCAGATCGACCTCCGCCGGTTCGCGTGAGCCACGGCGGCCCCAACGGAAGGAGCCCGCGGTGAGCGGCGCCAACATCGACCCGTCCCTCTACCGGGAGCGCGACGTCGTGCCCGTCTCGCGGGCGCTCGTCGCGGTGAGCGACAAGACCGGGCTGGTGGAGCTGGCGACGGCGCTGCACGCCGCCGGGGTCGAGATCGTCTCCACCGGCGGCACGTCGGCGGCGATCGCCGCGGCCGACATCCCGGTCACCCAGGTGGGCGACCTCACCGGCTTCCCCGAGCACCTCGACGGGCGCGTGCGCACCCTGCACCCGAAGGTGCACTCCGGCCTGCTCGCCGACCTGCGGCTCGAGTCGCACGAGGCGGAGCTGCAGAGGTTCGAGATCGAGCCGTTCGAGCTGGTCGTCGTGAACCTCTACCCGTTCGCCGCCACGGTCGCGTCGGGGGCGGCTCCGGATGCCGTGGTCGAGCAGATCGACATCGGCGGCCCCGCCATGGTGCGCGCGTCGGCGAAGAACCACGCCAACGTCGCCGTCGTCACCTCGCCCGAGCGCTACGCCGATATCGTCCAGGCGGTGCAGTCGGGCGGCACCACCCTCGACCAGCGCCGTGAGCTGGCGCGCGAGGCGTTCCGGCACACGGCGACCTACGACATCGGCGTCGCCTCGTGGATCGGCAACGTCGTCGCCCCCGACGACGACGGCAGCGGGTTCCCCGGCTGGATGGGCGCGAGCTGGGAGCGGTCGGCCGTGCTGCGCTACGGCGAGAACTCTCACCAGTCCGCGGCGCTCTACGCGACCTCGGGAGCGGCCGGACTCGCCCAGGCGCGCCAGCTGCAGGGCAAGGAGATGTCGTACAACAACTACGTCGACACGGATGCCGCGGTGCGCGCGGCGTACGACTTCGACACCCCGGCGGTCGCGATCATCAAGCACGCCAACCCGTGCGGCATCGCGACGGCGTCGGATGTGGCGACCGCGCACGCGGCGGCCCACGCCTGCGACCCGGTGTCGGCGTTCGGCGGCGTGATCGCGATGAACCGCCCGCTCACCCGCGCGGCGGCGGAGTCGATCGCGCCGATCTTCACCGAGGTGATCGCCGCGCCCGGGTTCGAGGAGGGCGCGCTCGAGGTGCTCGCCGACAAGCAGAACCTCCGACTGCTCCAGCTTCCCGCCGGCTTCGGCGACGGCGGCACTGAGTTCCGCCGCATCTCCGGCGGCCTCCTGGTGCAGACCGTCGACCGGCAGTTCGCGCCGGCCGCCAACTGGACCCTCGCCGCCGGCGAGCCGGTCGACGCGGGCACGCTGACCGATCTGGAGTTCGCCTGGCGCGCGTGCCGCGCGGTCAAGTCGAACGGCATCCTGCTCGCCGCGGGCGGGGCGTCGGTCGGCATCGGCATGGGGCAGGTCAACCGCGTCGACTCGTGCAAGCTCGCGGTCGACCGGGCGGGCGACCGCGCCGCCGGATCGGTGGCGGCATCCGACGCATTCTTCCCGTTCCCCGACGGGCCGCAGATCCTGCTCGACGCGGGCGTGCGGGCCATCGTGCAGCCGGGCGGGTCGCTGCGCGACGAGGAGACGATCGCGGCGGTCGCCGAGGCGGGCGCGACGATGTATTTCACCGGGGAGCGCCACTTCTTCCACTGACGGTCGGTCGTTCCCGCCAGGCTGAGGGGATGTCGACACCGATCGTCGGGGCGATCATCCGCCCGCAGCTCCCGCCCGAGCAGTACCTGCCCGCCGCCCGGGCGGCCTCCGAGGCCGGCCTCGCGGAGCTGTGGCTGTGGGAGGACTGCTTCGCCGAGTCAGGGCTCGGGCCCGCGGCGGCGATCCTCGGGGCGACCGAGCGGATGCGGGTGGGGATCGGCGTGATGCCCTTCCCGCTGCGGGCGGTCGCGCTCGCCGCGATGGAGGTCGCGACTCTCGAGCGCATGTTCCCGGGCCGCCTCATCCCCGGGTTCGGACACGGCGTGCAGGGCTGGATGGCGCAGGCCGGGGTGCGCGCCGCCTCGCCGCTCGGCCTCGAGCGCGAGTACGCGACGGCGTTGCGGGCGCTGCTCGCCGGCGACGAGGTGACGACCGCGGGCGACTACGTGCGGCTCGACCGGGTGCGCCTGGAGTGGCCGCCGGCGACGGTACCGGGCATCCACCTCGCGGCGACCGGGCCGAAGTCGCTGCGGGTCTCCGGCGAGGTCGGGGACGGCACCGTGCTGGTGTCGGACACCGCACCGGATGCGTTCGCCGCGATCCGCGACACCGTGCTCGAGGGCCGGAAGGCGGCGGGTCGTAGCGGCGACCACATGTTCACCGTGTTCGCCGCTCCGGAGGCGCCGACCCCCGACGGCGTCGCCGCGACGATCGCCGAGTGGGCGTCGGTCGGCGCCGACCGCGTCGTGCTCGAGCCGGCCGCCGACGACGCGGATGCCGAGGCCTTCGTGCGCGCGGTGGCGGAGGGCGCTCGCCAGGTGGCGTGACTGCGCCGCCGCGTGGGCCTTCGGCGGTGCGAGAGGTGCGAGCGCGCCGCTCAGGGTCGGTGACGCGCCGCCCGCAGGTCGATCTTGTAACCGCCGTCGGCGGTTTCGACCAGCGGCGTCCCCTCGGCGTCGAAGTGCCGACGCGCGCGGTCCTCGTGGCCGATCGCCGGAAGTCCGGAGGCGCGGATCACCCGCCACCACGGCACCTCGTGGCCGGCGGTCGCCATGACCCGGCCCACGGCCCGGGCGGCGCGCGAGCCCAGCGCGGCGGCGACGTCGCCGTAGGTCATCACCCGTCCGGGCGGGATCGCGGCGACGACGTCGAGCACCGCCTCGGCAAAGTCCGCGCCGGGCATCCGACCGGCCATCGGCGGCGTGCTCGTCCGAACGTCAGAGCTTCAGGACGCCGAGGTTCTCGCCGAACGGCGTCTCCCCGGTGACCTCGAACCCGACGGCCTTGAAGAACTCCTCGGGCCCGTCCTCGCCGCTCGCCCAGACGACGGTCGCCTGGTCGAAGCCGCGCCGCCGCGCCTCGTCGGCGAACGCCCGCACCGCGAACCGGCCGACGCCGCGCCCCTGAGCCTCGGCGGCGACGCTCACCTGCCACAGCGCGGCGCGCAGATGCTCCTCGGTCGCATCCGGGTCGAACGCGCCCATGATGTACCCCACGACGTCGTCGCCGTCGACGATCACCCGCGGCCAGGAGCCGGCCGGGTCGAGCTGCTCCTCGACGTCGGTGTACGTCGCCGGCTTGACGAACGCCTCCTGCCCCGGCTTGAGGGTGAGGCTGTTCGCGGCCGCCGCGTTCTGCGCGGTCAGCTCTTCGATCCTCAGGTCGGCCATACCGGTCAGGCTAACGCGAACGACCGACGAAGTATCTCGATGTCGAGATATCGCTCGCGGGCGGTAGGCTGGTCGCCGGTCCGCGGGCGGCAGATCCCGCCCGGGCCGCCGCACGCCGGGATCCGTTCCCGGAGCACGCCGGGACGGCATCCCGGACCGACGAGAGGGAGAACGTGGTCGACAAGATCAAGGTCGAGGGAACGGTCGTCGAGCTCGACGGCGACGAGATGACCCGCATCATCTGGCAGTTCATCAAGGACCGCCTCATCCACCCGTACCTCGACGTGAATCTCGAGTACTACGACCTCGGCATCGAGCACCGCGACGCGACCGACGACCAGGTCACGATCGACGCGGCCCACGCCATCCAGAAGCACGGCGTCGGCGTCAAGTGCGCGACCATCACCCCCGACGAGGCCCGCGTCGAGGAGTTCGGCCTGAAGAAGATGTGGCGCAGCCCGAACGGCACGATCCGCAACATCCTCGGCGGCGTCATCTTCCGCGAGCCGATCATCATCAGCAACATCCCGCGTCTGGTGCCGGGCTGGAACAAGCCGATCATCGTCGGCCGGCACGCGTTCGGCGACCAGTACCGCGCCACCGACTTCAAGTTCGACGGCCCCGGAACCCTGACCGTCAGCTTCCAGCCGCAGGACGGCGGCGAGGCCCAGTCGTTCGAGGTCTTCCAGGCCCCGGGCTCGGGCGTCGCGATGGCGATGTACAACCTCGACGCCTCGATCAAGGACTTCGCGCGCGCCTCGTTCAACTACGGCCTGGCCCGCAAGTACCCGGTCTACCTGTCGACCAAGAACACGATCCTCAAGGCCTACGACGGCCGCTTCAAGGACCTGTTCCAGGAGGTGTTCGACGCCGAGTTCAAGGACCAGTACGACGCGGCCGGGCTCACCTACGAGCACCGCCTGATCGACGACATGGTCGCCTCCGCGCTCAAGTGGGAGGGCGGCTACATCTGGGCCACCAAGAACTACGACGGCGACGTGCAGTCCGACACCGTCGCGCAGGGCTACGGCTCGCTCGGCCTGATGACGTCGGTGCTCACCACGCCCGACGGCAAGATCGTCGAGGCCGAGGCGGCGCACGGCACCGTCACCCGGCACTACCGCCAGCACCAGCAGGGCAAGCCCACCTCGACCAACCCGATCGCGTCGATCTACGCCTGGACCCGGGGGCTCATGCACCGCGGCAAGCTCGACGGCAACGACGCGCTGATCGGGTTCGCGCAGAGCCTCGAGGACGTCGTCATCGAGACCGTCGAGAGCGGCAAGATGACCAAGGACCTCGCGCTGCTGGTCGGCCCCGACCAGGAGTGGCAGACCACCGAGGAGTTCCTCGCCACCCTCGACGAGAACCTCCAGGCCAAGCTCGGCGCCTGAGTCGCCACGAACGCCCCGGATGCCGCCCGCATCCGGGGCGTTCGTGCGTCCGGGCGACGCGTCCGGGCGGGTGGATCGGGGCGGCGCACCCGGCCGGGTCCTCGGCTCAGCGGTAGTGGCGCTCGCCTCTCGCGGCCTTCTCGACGATGTCGGCCACCCGCGCGGCGCGGACCGCGGGGGTCGTGATCCGGGTCAGGCGGTAGATGATCAGGAAGCGGTCCTGTTTGGGCAGGCCGTCGACGAACGCCGCGGCGGCGGGGACGGCGTCGAGCGCCGCGCGCAGGTCGTCGGGCAGCTCGGCGCCGGCGATGCGGTACGCGGCGTCCCAGCGGCCGTCGGCCTTGGCCGCCTCGACCTCGGCGAGGCCGGCGGGACGCATCCGGCCCTCCGCGATGAGCCGCTCGACGTTGGCGACGTTCACCTGCGACCACGAGCTGCGCCGGCGGCGCGGGGTGAACGCCTGCTGGGTGAAGTCGTCGTCGAGGCGCTTCACCATCCCGTCGATCCAGCCGTGGCAGAGCGCCACGTCGACGGCCTCGGCCCACGTCATCCCGGGCTGCCGCGAGGTCTTCTTGCGGATGGCGAGCCGCACGCCCGCGGCCGGAGGGTCGTCGGCGAGGAACGCGTCCCACTCCTCCGCCGTGAGGCGGAGCAGGGGCTTCTCGTCGAAGCTCGCCATGCGCCGACTCTAGGGGCGGCGTGCGACGCCGACAGCACGAGGGCCCGGAGCCTGTCGGCATCCGGGCCCTCGAGGGGGAGCGTGGTTACGCCTCGACCTCGACCTTCGGCGAGACCGCCTGCACGGCGACCTTGCGCGGCTTGGCCTTCTCGCTGATCGGGATCAGCACGCTCAGCACGCCGTTCTCGTACGACGCCGAGATGTTCTCGGTGTCGATGCCCTGGCCGACGTTGAGCTGGCGCAGGTACGAGCCGCCGGAGCGCTCGCGGGCGATCCACTTCACACCCTCCTGGCTGCGGGGCGTGCGCTCGGCGCGGATGGTCAGCACCTGGCCGTCCACGTCGATGTCGACGCTGCCCGGGTCGACGCCCGGCAGGTCGGCGTTGAGCACGTAGTGGTCCCCGTCGCGGTAGAGGTCCATCGGCATGAGCCGCGGGCCCTGACGGGAGTCGAGGAGCTGCCCGGCGACGCGGTCCAGCTCCCGGAACGGGTCGAAGAACATGGTCATCTCAACCTCCTGAAAGAACCGAGTTGAGTCACCTCGACTCAACGTGCGATCAGATTAGCACTCGGGGGGCGAGAGTGCCAGATTCGGGGTCGCCGAGGCGTCCGCCGTCGGCGAACGAGGCCGCGGCGGACCCGCGCGGCCGGGCGGCCACGCGGCCCGGCGGCCCGATGCTGCTCAGGCGCGATCCGACGCGGATGCCGACGCCGCTCGGTGAGCCGCGCGCGGCGGGATGCCAGCGCGGTCGCCGGCGGCGGATCAGTAGCCGACGAACACGTCGGTGTGCACGCGGCGCACCCCGGCCCGACGCAGCGCGCGGCGCAGCGCGGCGGCCATCGCCGGGGGACCGGAGACGTACGCGTCGCGCCGGGCGGCATCCGGGACCGCCGCGAGCAGGGTGTCGCCGCTCAGCCGGTCGGGACCGATCCAGGTCCACCCGGTCGGCAGGTCGGCCGGGCGCTCGGTGCTGGCGATCGCCACCGAGCAGCCCGCCGCCCGCAGCTCGTCGGCGTAGGCGAGCTCGTCGGGCGACGACACCGCGTAGACGACCGCGACGTCGCGCGTCGGCGTCTCGTCGCGGATCGCCGCGAGGTGGGCGACGAACGGGGTGACGCCGATGCCCCCGGCGACCAGCAGGAGCGGTCGGGCCGGGTCGCTCGGCAGGGTGAAGTCGCCGCCGACGGCCGTCGCGTGCACGCGCGTCCCCGGCGCCAGGTCGAGCAGGGCGCGCTTGAAGCTCGACGACCGCTCGGGCAGCCGGATGCCGAACCGCACCGTGTCATCCGCCGGTCCGGAGGCGATCGAGAACACCCGGCGCCACCCGCGGGTGTCGGTTCCCGGGTGCGGGAGGGTCAGCTCCGCGAACTGGCCGGCGGCGAACCGCACGGGGCGTAGCGGGCGGAACTCGAACTCCCAGTTGCTCGAGCTGAGCTGCCGCCGGCCGAGGAAGTCGAGGCGGATGCCGCGGCGCTGCCCGACCAGGAACGCGAGCACGTTGCCGATCAGCAGCGCCAGCTCGGGCGAGTTGTAGAGCGGACCGAGCGAGAACGGGATGGCGGTGAGCAGGGCGATGACCGCCGCGTAGACGAGCTGCTGCCACCGTCGCGGCGGCAGGGTGAGCGGCTCACTGAGCATGAAGCCCGCGAAGAACAGGTAGGGCGACGTCACCAGGGTGAAGTAGACCGCCTGGTCGATCGCGACGCCGAGCACGGAGTAGACGACGACTCCGGTCGCCACGACGACGCCCAGGTAGACCCCGCCCATCGGCAGGCGTCTCGTTCGGAACAGGATGAGGAACCCGCCGAGCACGACGAACGGGAGCAGCCACGCGGTGCCCACCCACCACTGGCCGAAGGTGAGCCCGGTCAGCCCGATGCAGAAGGCGCCCGCGGCCGCCGGGTTGAGGATGTGCCGGCCCCGGATCGCGAGCAGGTACTTGCTCGCCACGGCGATGAGTGCGGCGAGCGCCAGGGCGCCGAGGCCGAGCGGGTCGAGCGTCGGCGGCAGGATGAAGAACAGCAGCAGCGCGGTGATGATCGTCGAGTCGGTATGCGGTCGCACCCGGAAGATCAGCGCGAACAGCCGGTTCGCGAGGTAGCTGGTCGCGACCAGCACCGCCGCCGACACCGGCATCGCCAGGGCGTCGCCCGGACGCACCGTGCCGAGCAGGCTGAACACCGTCGCCAGCAGCCCGAAGGCGGCGAGGCAGACGATCACCAGCCGATACATGGTCAGCTTGCCGACGACACCGTCGAGCCACTCGATCACGTGAAGACCTCCCCGGGGAAGCGGTCGGAGCACTCCACGTGCCCGTCCCGCGACATTCTGGCGAACTCCACGCCCTGCCGGGAGAGGAATTCTCGATTCGGTTCGAAGAACAGTGCCGTCGCCGCGCCGTCGGCGACCAGCGCGGTCGGGGCGATCGCCCAGGTGGCGATCCAGAGGTCGACCGGGCGCCCGGTGAGCGCGTCGAGCACGTGATGCAGCCCGTCGCCCCACGCGCGGCGGGTGGTGGCGCTCGCGCACAGCGCCCCGTCGGACAGCTC
>JBHIXX010000014.1:0-61898 GCA_041984585.1 Pseudolysinimonas sp.
GGGGTCACCGTCACCTGGGTGCCGGCGGCGACCGCGTAGGTGCCGGCCGTCTTGGTGGTGGCCGTCTCGCCGTTGATCGACACCTGGTAGCTCACGTTCGCGGTCGACGGAATCGTGTACGACCCGGAGACCGTGCCGGTTCCGGCGGGGTTGCAGATCTCATCCGTGAAGGTCGCGACCGCCGGGGTCACGTTCTCGGGGCACAGCCCCGCGCTCGTGAAGGTGTGGCTCCACGGGCCGGTGTCTCCGACCAGCGTGTAGCCGGTCGCGGCGACCGGGGTCACCGTCACCTGGGTGCCGGCGGCGACCGCGTAGGTGCCGGCCGTCTTGGTGGTGGCCGTCTCGCCGTTGATCGACACCTGGTAGCTCACGTTCGCGGTCGACGGAATCGTGTACGACCCGGTGATCGTCTCGCCGTTGCCCGACGGGTTGCAGATCTCGTCGGTGAACGTCGCCGCCGCGGGAGTCACGTCGGGCTCGTCGCACCCGGCGGCGTAATAGAGCTGGTTGTACGCCGTCCAGTTCTTGCCGGGGTAGCTCTTGGCGACCCCCAGCTCGGTGTAGGTGAACGGCGGGATGATGTCATCCGCGTGGCTGTCGTGCCCGTTCGGCCCGGTGATGATCGAACTCACCGAGACGTTCTGCGACACGTACTCCTTCACCCCGTTGTTGGCGTGACAGATGTCGACCTTCTTGTCGGTGTCATCGGGGATGCAGCCGTCGGAGAAGTCGTTCTTCTTCAGCTTCTTCGAGTCGACGTTAGTCACGCCGTTCGACCACTGCGCCGTGAGCGTCAGCGTCTTGTCGGCCGACGGCTTCGAGCTGTAGTACTCGACGAACGTGGCCGTCGCACCGGCCGCGATGGTCGTGCCGACGGGCACGAGCGAGGTGTCGCTCGACGATGTGATCTGCTCGGTCTTGTCGCCCTCGGAGTTGGTCACCGTCCAGGTGACCTTCCAGTAGCCGCCCTCGCCGGTGTTACACGCGACGGAGACGTTGATCGTGTTGTGGTGCGCGAGGGCCGGGCCGGCCGTCACCGCCACCAGGCCGAGCGAGAGCGCGATCGTGCTCACGACGGCCAGGAGCTTCTTCCTGAACATCTTCGGTCCTTCGGGGGGAAGAGGACCGACTCGCGGGAGCGGGCGGACTCGCGTGCGCACCGCCGTGGGGCGGCAGAAAGGGCAAGCAGTGCCGCGCGTGGGGGCTCGCGCAGCCGGGTCGGGGGTGGGGGGGTGTGCAGTTGTCGGCCCGACGGGTTGGGGCGTCGGATTCGGGTCGTCAGCCTCAGGCCAGGGTTCAAGGTAGCAGTCGGCCGTTTGGGGGACAAGGGTGAGGTCGTTCTCACCGGAGCCCGCGGTTCCGCACCCCGGGGAGTCGGGCGTGCGGTCGCCGCCGGGGTCAGTGCACGTACTCGAGCAGGTCGACGCCCACCGCGCGCAGCGCATCGAGCACGCGAAGGCGCCCGGCGAGCGCCTCGTCGTCGAACACGACGGTCACGGCGTAGACGACCGCCGCCCGCGGCCCGCGCAGGATGCCGACCTCCGACCGCACCCCGTCATCCGTCCCCGTCTTGTTCACGAGCTGCAGGCCGTGGTCGGGGAAGCGGTGCGCGAGCGGGTCGAGCCCGAAGGCGCTGGCGACCATCGACAGGTCGCAGCCGAGCGACAGCCAGCCCAGCACCCGGCTCGATGTCGTCGGATCGACCACCTCACCACGCGCGAGCGCCGCGAACAGCCACGTGAGCTCCGCGGCCGAGCCGACCGAGAGCTGCGGGGCGTCGTCGGGGCCGCGGTCCTCGCGCACCAGGTCGAGCAGTGCCGTGCGCTGCAGCCCGAGCGCCTCGGTGCGGTCGCGCACCGCCGGCAGCCCGATGTGACGGAGCAGCACGTTGGTCGCGAGGTTGTCGCTCGCCGAGCCGACCAGCGTCGCGAGGTCGGTCACCGGCAGCGAGGGCGCCTGCAGGTGCTGCCAGACGCCCGAGTCGCCCACGGCATCCGTGGGGGTCTTGTCGAGGATGCCGTAGCCGGCGAAGTCGCGACCGGTGAGCCGCGCCGAGACCTCGATGAGCAGCAGGATCTTGCCGATGCTGGCCGTCGGCAGCGCGATGCGGTCGTCGATGGCGAGCAGGGTGCGGCCGGAGTCGAGGTCGAGCACCGACGCCGACACCTGGGCGCCCCGATAGCCGAGGTCGCCGAGCCGGGTGAACGACTCGGTGAAGTTCTCGACCGAGCGCGGCGAACGGTGCCGGGGCGCGCGCGGCGACCGCTGGCGCTCCCGGCGCTCGCCGGTCGTCGAGGTGTCTACCAAATGGTCACGCGGTCTTCCGGGTCGAGCCACAGTGCGTCACGCTCGGTCACCCCGAACGCTGAGTAGAACTCTTCGATGTTACGGACGATCTGGTTGCACCGGAACTCGGTCGGCGAATGCGGGTCGATGGCGAGCAGGCGCAGCGCCTCCTCGTCGCGCGACTTCGCCCGCCACGCCTGCGCCCAGGAGAGGAAGAACCGCTCCGCCCCGGTGAGCCCGTCGACGACCGGCGGCTCGGCGCCGCCCAGCGACAGGAGGTAGGCCTTCCAGGCGATGCCGAGCCCGCCGAGGTCGCCGATGTTCTCGCCGATGGTGAGCGCCCCGTTGACGTGGTGCCCGGGCAGCTGGGCCGGCTCGAGGGCGTCGTACTGCGCGATGAGCTTGCTCGTGCGCTCCTCGAAGGCCGTGCGGTCGGCCTCGGTCCACCAGTCGGTCAGGCGGCCGTCGCCGTCGTAGCGCGAGCCCTGGTCGTCGAAGCCGTGGCCGATCTCGTGCCCGATCACCGCACCGATCGCGCCGTAGTTGGCGGCCGGGTCGCGGTTCTCGTCGAAGAACGGGAACTGCAGGATCGCGGCCGGGAACACGATCTCGTTGAACCCGGGGTTGTAGTACGCGTTGATCGTCTGCGGCGTCATGAACCACTCGTCGCGGTCGATCGGCTTGCCGATCTTGCCGAGCTCGCGCTGGAACTCGAACTCGGCGACGGCCCGCACGTTGCCGATCAGGTCACCGGGGTCGACCTCGAGGGTCGAGTAGTCGCGCCACTTGACCGGGTAGCCGATCTTGGGGGTGAACTTCGCCAGCTTGTCGAGCGCGCGGGCGCGGGTCTCGTCGGTCATCCACTCGAGGCGCTCGATGCTCGACCGGTACGCGCCGACCAGGTTCGCGACGAGGGCGTCCATCGCCACCTTCGCCGCAGGCGGGAAGTGGCGCTCCACGTAGATGCGACCGATCGCCTCGCCCATCGCGCCCTCGACGAACGAGACGCCGCGCTTCCAGCGCGCCCGCAGCTCCGGGGTGCCGGTGAGGGTCTTGCCGTAGAAGTCGAAGTTGGCGAGCACCGCCTCCGACCCGACGTAGGGCGACGCCGAGCGGATGACCTGCCAGGCGAGCCAGTCGCGCCAGGCGTCGAGACGGTCCTCGGCGAGCAGCGCCGACATCCCCTCGACGAAGCTCGGCTGCCGCACCACCACGTGGTCGAACGAGCCGGCCGGCACGTCCATCGCGTCGAGCCACGCCGCCAGCAGCGGCGCACGGTCGCCGGCGAGGGCGCGCGCGTCGTCCCACGCCATCGGGTTGTAGGTCGCCTGCGAGTCGCGCGAGCGCACGTTGTCCCAGTGCTGCGCGGCGATCTCCGTCTCAAGGGCGACCACCCGCTCGGCCCGGTCGCCCGCGTCGGCGAGGCCCGCCATCCGGAACATGCGCTCCAGGTGGGCGCGGTAGGCGGCGCGCACCTCGGCGAACCGCTCCTCGCGGAAGTACGACTCGTCGGGCAGCCCGATGCCGCCCTGCTCGAGGAACACCAGGTAGCGCTCCGGATCGCCCGGGTCGTTGTCGACGAACGCCTGCACGAACCCGCCGACGCCGGCCCGTTCCAGCCGCCCGAGCGCCGCCACGAACTGCGGGATGTCGGCCACCGCGGCCACGGCGGCGAGATCGTCCTCGACGACCGACCAGCCGAGCACGTCGACGCGTCCCTCGTCCATGAAGCTGGTGAACAGGTCGCCGATCTTGCGCTCCTCGGTGCCCGGCTCGGCGGACTGGGCCTCCTCGACGATCGCGCGCACCGCCTGCTCGGCCTCCTCGGCCAGCACGTAGAACGACCCGTACCGGGCCTTGTCCGACGGGATCTCGGTCTCGGCGATCCACTTCCCGTTCACGTGACGGAACAGGTCGTCCTGCGGGCGGACGGACGGGTCGAGCTGGTCGATCTGGATGCCGGAGGCGAGGGAGTCGGTCACCCGCACAGCCTATGGTTCGCGTCCCCGGAGCCCGCTGGGGGCCGGGGAGCCGACCGCGGTCCCCGGGCAGCACCCGGAGCGGGCCGACTCGCAGCCCTCCGGGCCTAGGATCACTCGGTGCCCCTCGTGTCGCCCGCCGCGCCCCGCGCCGGCATCCGCACCGCCGCCGTGTTCGCGATCTTCGCCGCGGCGGGCATCATCCTCTCCACCTGGGCGGCCCGCCTGCCCGCCATCCGCGACGCGCTCGGCATCGAGGTCGACGCCGTCGGGCTGCTCATCTTCGCGATGGGCGTCGGCGCGATCGCCGGCCTGCTCGCCGCGGGCCACGTCGTGCATCTGCTCGGCACCCGGCGCACCATCCTGCTCACCCTCCTCATCGGGGCCGCGGCGTTCGCGGGCGTCGGGGTCGGCGCGCAGTCCGCCTCGCTCGCCGCGGTGACGGTCTCGATCGTGCTGGTCGGGGCGATGGCCTCGATGTGCGACGTCGCGATGAACGTCGAGGGGGCGGCGGTCGAGCACGCGATCAGGCGACCGATCATGCCCTGGTTCCATGCGGCGTGGTCGCTGTCGACCGTGATCGGCGCGGCGCTCGGCGCCGCCGCGGCGTTCGGAGGGGTGCCGGTGGCCGTGCACTTCGGTGTCGCCGGAGCCCTCATCGCCGCCACGGCGCTCGTCGCCACCCGGGGGCTGCCCGCGCACACCGTCGCCGAGGGCGAGGAGCGGCTCGGCTTCCGGCGCCGCCTCGCGATCTGGGTCGAGCCGCGCACGCTGCTCATCGGGGTGCTCGTGCTCGGGATGGCGTTCGCCGAGGGGGCCGCCAACGACTGGCTCACCCTCGCGATGGTCGACGACCGAGGACACGACGAGGGCACCGGCGCACTGCTGTTCGGGATGTTCACCGCGGCGATGACGGTGGGGCGGATCATCGGTGTGCCGCTGCTGGCGCGGTTCGGCCGGGTGACGGTGCTCACCGTGGCCTCGCTCGCGGCGATGGCGGGCCTGGCGACCGTGATCGTCGTCCCGGCGACGCCGATCACCGCGGCGGCCATCGTGCTGTGGGGCCTGGGCGCCTCGCTCGGCTTCCCGGTCGGGATGTCGGCCGCCGGCGACGACCCCGCGCACGCCGCCGCGCGCGTGAGCGCGGTCGCGACGATCGCCTACTGCGCGTTCCTCGTCGGGCCGCCGGTGATCGGCTGGGTCGCCGCCGGGACCGGACTGCTCCCCGCGATGTGGATCGTCGTCGCGCTCATCGCGGTGGCGTCGCTCGCCATCCCGGTGGTGCGGGAACGTCCCGCCGTCGCGCCCGCGGACGACGCGCCCCATCCGTAGGATCGTCGGGTGCGTCTCGTGGTGGCCCGCTGCTCGGTGGACTACGCCGGGCGACTCTCGGCGCATCTTCCGGTCGCCACGCGGCTGCTGCTGCTCAAGGGCGACGGCAGCGTGCTCGTGCACTCGGACGCGCTGAGCTACAAGCCGCTCAACTGGATGAGCCCGCCGTGCACCTTCACGGTCGACGAAGTGGACGAGGAGCGCGCCGCGGCCGGCGTCACCGAGCTCTGGCGCGTCACCCACGCGAAGACGTCGGACCTGCTGGTCATCTCGATCCACGAGATCCTGCACGACTCGCAGCACGACCTCGGCGTCGACCCGGGGCTGCAGAAAGACGGGGTCGAGTCCGACCTGCAGCGGCTGCTCGCGGAGCAGATCGACCTTCTCGGCGACGGCTACACGCTGGTGCGGCGGGAGCACCCGACCGCGATCGGACCGGTCGACATCCTCGCCCGCGACGCCGAGGGTGCCGCGGTCGCCGTCGAGATCAAGCGCCGCGGGGGGATCGACGGCGTCGAGCAGCTCACCCGGTACCTGGAGCTGATGAACCGCGACCCGGCCCTTGCGCCCGTCAGCGGGGTGTTCGCCGCGCAGGAGATCGCCCCGCAGGCGCGCACCCTCGCCGAGGACCGCGGCATCCGGTGCCTGGTGCTCGACTACGACGCCATGCGCGGCCTCGAGACCGGGCACTCGCGGCTGTTCTGAGTTACGTAGAGCTTGTCAACACGTCCGCATCAAATGTCAATTTTTGGATGTTTTTTTGACGCGTTGTCGCAAACGGTAAGTAGAATGGTCATGTGACGTGGAGCCCGGCTGAGCCCTACAACGAGCTGCCCGGGCTTCCTCCTGCTCTTGAGGTGGAGACACGCGCAGTACTCAAGGCGACCATCGAAGCCCGTGCAGCTATCGCCACCCTCGACAAGGCAGCGCAGCTCATCCCGAACCCTTCGGTACTCATCAACACGCTTCCCGTGCTGGAGGCGCAAGCAAGTTCCGAGATCGAGAACATCGTCACCACCGCAGACGAGCTCTTCCGGTTTCAGGATGACGACACGTCCGCGAACCCGGCGGTGAAGGAGACTCTTCGATATCGAACCGCGCTTCGGCGAGGGGTCGAATCAGTTCGTCGGCGCCCGTTGAACGTTACGACCGCGGTTGACCTCTGCTCAGAAATCCAGCGCCGCGACACGGACGTTCGTCGGCTCCCTGGTACGCGTGTCGTGAACTCTTCAACGGGCCGCGTCATCTACACGCCACCTGAAGGCGAAGCGCTGATCCGCGAGAAGCTCGCCGACTGGGAGCGGTTCATCCACATGAACCCGACGATGGACCCCCTCGTGCGAATGGCGGTCGCCCACTACCAGTTCGAGGCAATTCACCCCTTCGATGACGGCAATGGCCGTACGGGCCGCATTCTGAATCTCCTCCTGCTCGTCCAGGCCGGCCTCCTGCACGAACCGATCCTGTACATGTCGCGGGCGATCATCGCGTCCAAGGCCGACTACTACCGCCTCCTCCTTGCAGTCACGCAGGAACAAGCCTGGGAGGAATGGATCCTCTACATGCTTCGGATGGTGAGAATCACGTCAGACGAGACGGTGCGGAAGATCGACGAGATAGGCGCCTTGCAGGCACGGTTTCAAAGTGAGGTGCGGGCCGCCCATACCTCAGCCAACAACGCCGACCTCCTGGCGGTGCTCTTCGAGCAGCCATACTGCAGGATTCGCTACGTCGTTGATCGCTGCGGCGTCACTCGGCAGACCGCCGCGGCATGGCTCAACTCACTGGTTGACCTCGGGCTGCTCAAGTCGTTGAAGCTCGGACGAGAGCGGCTCTTCATCAACACCCAGTTCGTGGAACTCCTGACGACCCGCGTCGAAGTCATCACCGCCCCGCTGCCAGCGCCACAACTTTTCTGAGCGGCTCCGGCCCGCGGTCGTCGTCGCACCCCGCGCCTACGCTCGAGCCGTGAGCCGCGCCGACCCCGCCCGCCGCGCCCTCGACCGGGAGATCGCGCGGCTCGCCCTGCCGTCGCTGGGGGCGCTCGTCGCCGAGCCGATCTTCCTCGCGACCGACACGGCGATGATCGGGCACCTCGGCGCCGACCCTCTGGCCGCGCTCGGCCTCGCGGCCACCACCCTGCAGACGGCGATCGGGCTGATGATCTTCCTCGCCTACGCGACGACGCCGGCGGTCGCGCGCCGGCTCGGCTCCGGCGACGCCGCGGGCGCGATGCGGGCGGGCTTCGACGGGCTGTGGCTCGCGCTCGGGATCGGCATCGCCCTCGGCGTGGCCGCCTGGCTGTTCGCGACACCGGTGCTGGCGTTGTTCGGCGCCGAGCCCGCCGTCTCGGCCGCCGCCGCGGACTACCTGCGGGTCTCGGCCTGGGGTCTGCCGGGCATGCTCGTCACGATCGCCGCGACCGGGCTGTTCCGCGGGATGCAGGACGCCCGCACCCCGCTCGTCATCGCGTCGGTCGGCGCCGCCGCCAACGTCGCGCTCAACGCGCTGCTGATCTACGGGCTCGGCTGGGGCCTGGTCGGGTCGGCGGCCGGCACCGCGATCGCGCAGACCGGGATGGCCGTGGCCTGCGTCGCGATCGCGCTGCGGGCGGCCCGCCCCCTCGGGGTCGGCATCCGTCCGGGGGTGGGCGGTGTGCTCTCGTCGCTGGGCGCCGGGGGCTGGATCTTCCTCCGCACGCTCAGCCTGCGAGTGGCCCTGGTCGGCGCCGTCGTGGTCGCGACCGTGCACGGCACCACGGTGCTCGCCGCCACCCAGGTGCTGTCGTCGATCTTCTTCCTGCTGGCGCTCGCGCTCGACGCACTCGCGATCGCCGGGCAAGCGATGATCGGCCACGCGCTCGGCGCCGGACGCCGCGACCACGCCGCCGCCGTGCTGCGGCGGCTGCTGCAGTTGTCGGTCGTCGGGCGGGCTCGCGCTCGGCGCGCTCGTCGCCGTGGCCAGTCCGTGGCTCGGTCGGGCGTTCACCGGCGACGCCGAGATCCTCGCCGCCATCCCGGCCGGGCTGCTCGTGCTCGCCCTCGGTCTGCCGATCGGGGGCGCCGTGTTCGCGCTCGACGGCGTGCTCATCGGCGCGGGCGACGGTCGATACCTGGCCCTCGTCGGCGCCCTCAACCTGGTGGTCGTCGTGCCGCTGCTCGTGGTCGTGGCCGTGCTCCCGCTCGGCGATGCGGTTGCGGTCGCCGCCGTCCAGGGGGTGTTCCAGGTGGCCTACATGATCGTCCGTCTGGTCACGCTCGGGCTGCGCGCCCGGTCGGGGCGATGGGCCGTCGTCGGCGCCGACTGACCGGACCCGGGCCGCAGCACCGGGCAGGGTCCGGCGCTCCCTAGGCTGGACGGGATGCCGCCCCGCTTGGAGTACTCGGCCGTCCTGTTCGACCTGGACGGCACGATCGTCGACTCCGCGCCCGGCATCACGTCGACGCTCGCCTACATGTTCCGGCGCCTCGGGCATCCGGTGCCCTCGCCGGCCGAGCTGGTGGCCTGGGTCGGGCCGCCCATCCTCGACTCGATGCGCGACCTCGCCGGCTTCGACCCCGAGGAGTCGCAGCGGGCGCTGGCGATCTACCGCGAGCGCTACCTGGCGCGCGGCGCGTACGACGCGACCGTGTATCCGGGCGTGCCCGACGTGCTGCGCGCGGTCTCCGAGGCCGGCATCCCGCTGTCGCTGTCGACCTCGAAGCCCGAGACGCCGGCCGCACTGGTGCTACGCCACTACGGGCTCGACGGCTACTTCGACGAGCTGACCGGCGCGAGCGACGACGAGAAGCGCAGCGCGAAGGCGGATGTCGTCGAGGAGGCGCTGCGGCGGCTCCGGGCGCGCGGCATGGACGTCTCGGCGCCGATCCTCATCGGCGACCGGCACCACGACGTCGAGGGCGCCGCCGCCCACGGGGTGCCGACGGTGTTCGTCACCTGGGGCTACGGATCGGTGGAGGAGCAGGAGGGCGCGGTCGCCGTGGTCGACACGTCAGCCGAGCTCCTCGACCTGCTCGGCCTGCCGCGCGCCGCCGTCGCCTGACGCGCGGGGCGCCCGGGTCGCCGCGCACCGCCCGCCCCGCCGCGGAGAGAGGACCGGCCGGCGACTACCGCCACCTGGAGCCGCCGGCCGGAGTCTGGGGTCAGGGACGCTCGGCGAGCGGGGTGAACGCGAGGTTCTCCGGTCCCGTGTAGTTCGCCGTCGGGCGGATGATCTTGCCGTCCTGGCGCTGCTCGATCACGTGCGCCGACCAGCCGGTGGTGCGCGCGATGACGAACAGCGGGGTGAACATCGCGGTGGGCACGCCCATCAGGTGGTACGACACGGCCGAGAACCAGTCGAGGTTCGGGAACATCCGCTTCGCGTCCATCATGACGCTCTCGATGCGCTCGGCGATGTCGTACAGCTCGGTCGTGCCCGCTTCGGCGGAGAGGCTCGCCGCGACCCGCTTGATCACCACGTTGCGGGGGTCGGAGACCGTGTAGACCGGGTGGCCGAAGCCGATGATGACCTCCTTGGCCTCCACCCGCGCGCGGATGTCGGCCTCGGCCTCATCCGGGTTCACGTAGCGCTCCTGGATCTCGAAGGCGACCTCGTTCGCGCCGCCGTGCTTCGGTCCGCGGAGGGCGCCGATCGCGCCGGTGATCGCCGAGTAGATGTCGGAGCCCGTGCCCGCGATGACGCGCGCGGTGAAGGTCGACGCGTTGAACTCGTGCTCGGCGTAGAGGATGAGCGACGTGTGCATGGCGCGCACCCAGCTCTCCGACGGCTTCTCGCCGTGGAGCAGGTGCAGGAAGTGCCCGCCGACGGTCTCGTCGTCGGTCTCCACCTCGATGCGCCGGCCGCTCTGCGCGTAGTGGTACCAGTACAGGAGCATCGAGCCGAGCGACGCCACCAGGCGGTCGGCGATGTCGCGCGCCGCCTCCTCGCCGTGCTCGTCGGCCTCGGACTCGACGGTGCCGAGCACCGAGACGCCGGTGCGCATGACATCCATCGGGTGGGCGGTCGCAGGGATCGCCTCGAGCGCGGCCCGCACCTCGGCGGGCAGCGCGCGCAGCCCCGCGAGCTTGGCCTTGTAGGCGGCCAGCTCCGCAGCGTTGGGCAGCGTGCCGTGGATGAGCAGGTGCGCGATCTCCTCGAACTCCGCGCTCTCGGCGAAGTCGAGGATGTCGTAGCCGCGGTAGTGCAGGTCGTTGCCGGTGCGGCCGACGGTGCACAGCGCGGTGTTGCCCGCGGGCACGCCGGAGAGGGCGACGGACTTCTTCGGCTTGAAGCCGGGGGTCGGCTCGGCGGATGTCTCGGTCATGGGGGTGGCTCCCTCGCTCACTCGGATCGGTTGGTGCTGAGGTCGAACGTGAACACGCCCTCGTCGAAGGCCGAGTAGGCGGCGTAGTCGACGAGTTCGTAGAGGCGGGCGCGGGTCTGCATCTGCGGCACCTGCGACTGCAGGGTGCCGTCGGCCGCGAGGGCGTCGAGCCCGCGCTCGATGGCGCCCATCGCGATCCGCAGCAGCGAGACCGGGAAGATCACCATGTTCACGCCGACGTCCTCGAGCTGCTGCACGGTGAACAGGTCGCTCTTTCCGAACTCGGTCATGTTGGCCAGGATCGGCACGTCGACCGCCGCGCGCATCGCCTCGAACTCGCTCAAGTCGGCCATCGCCTCGGCGAAGATCGCGTCGGCGCCGGCGTCGACCAGCGCCTTGGCCCGGTCGGTCGCCGCGGCGAGCCCGTCCACCCCGCGGATGTCGGTGCGCGCCATGATCAGGAAGTCGGGGTCCCGGCGCGCCTGCACCGCGGCGCGGATGCGGTTGACCGCGGTGCGCTCGTCGACCACGTCCTTGCCGTCGAGGTGGCCGCAGCGCTTCGGGTTGACCTGGTCCTCGAGGTGCACGCCGGCGAGGCCCGCATCCTCGAGCATCTGCACGGTGCGGGCGACGTTCATCGGCTCGCCGAACCCGGTGTCGCCGTCGATGAGCGCGGGCAGGTCGGTCATCCGCGCGATCTGCCCGCCGCGCTGAGCGACCTCGCTGAGCGTCGTGAGCCCGATGTCGGGGAGTCCCAGCTCGTTCGCCATGACGGCGCCGGAGATGTAGACGCCCTCGAAGCCCTTCTCCTGGATGAGGCGGGTCGACAGCGGCGTGAACGCACCGGGGAAGCGCTGGATGGTGCCGCTCGCGAGCCCCGCTCGGAAGGCCTTCCGCTTGTCGGACGCCGTGACGGTGGAGTGCAGCATCAGAAGAGACCCTTCGGCGCCGCGGGCAGGTCGGCCGCCAGCACGGTGAGCTGCGCGAGCTCCGCCGCCGACAGTTCGGGCAGGCGCTGGGCGACGTCGAGGAAGCGCTCGATCTGGGCGTCGGTCAGGATGCCGTCGGCGAGGGTGCGGAACTTGCCGACGTACTGCTCGCGCGCGAACGGGCGCGCGCCGAGGGGATGCGCGTCGGCCACGGCGATCTCGTCGACGATGGTCGAGCCGTCGGCGAGGGTGACCTCGATGCGACCGCCGAACGCCTTCTCCCGCGGGTCGTTCGAGTGGTACCGGCGGGTCCACTCCGGGTCCTCGACCGTCGTGATCTTTCTCCACAGCGCGACCGTGTCGGGGCGCTGGGCGCGGGCCGGCAGGTACGAGTCGACGTGGTGCCAGGCCTCGTCCTGCAGCGCGACGGCGACGATGTACGGGATCGAGTGGTCGAGCGTCTCGCGGCTCGCCGTCGGGTCGTACTTCTGCGGGTCGCCGGAGCCGGAGCCGATCACGTAGTGGGTGTGGTGGCTGGTGGCGAGGACGATCTTCTCGACCTTGTCGGCGTCCTTGAGCTCGGGGTGCTCCCGGCCGAGCTTGCGGGCGAGGTCGATCCAGGCCTGCGCCTGGTACTCGGCGGAGTGCTCCTTGGTGTAGCTGTCGAGGATGGCCCGCTTGGCCTCGCCGGCCTCGGGCAGCGGCACCTCGTAGCGGCCCTCGGGCCCGTCGAGCAGCCAGGCGATGACGCCGTCCTCGCCCTCCCAGATCGGCGACGGGCTGGTCTGGCCGCGCATCGCGCGGTCGACGGCCTCGACCGCCATCTTCCCGGCGAAGGCGGGGGCCGACGCCTTCCAGGTGGAGATCTCGCCCTTGCGCGACTGTCGGGTGGCGGTGGTGGTGTGCAGCGCCTGGCCGACCGCCTGGTAGATGGTGTCGGCGTCGAGCCCGAGCAGGGTGCCGATGCCGGCCGCGGCCGACGGGCCGAGGTGCGCGACGTGGTCGATCTTGTGCTTGTGCAGCGAGATGCCCTTGACCAGGTCGACCTGGATCTCGTAGCCGGTCGCGATGCCGCGCACCAGCGCCGCGCCGTCGGCGCCGGCGTGCTGGGCGACCGCGAGGATCGGGGGGATGTTGTCGCCCGGGTGCGAGTACTCGGCGGCGAGGAACGTGTCGTGGTAGTCGAGCTCGCGCACGGCGACCCCGTTCGCGTAGGCCGCCCACTCGGGGCTGAACCGGCCCTCGATGCCGAACACCGTCGACCCGGGCTGCATCGGGTGCGCCTCCGCGGCGCCGCGCGCGGCCACGATGGGCGCGCGCTTGAGGGACGCCACCGCGACCGACGCGTTGTCGATGACGCGGTTGACGATCATGTCGGTGACCTCGTCGTCGACGGCCACCGGGTCGGTCGCGATCTGGGCGACCTTCCAGGCGAGCTGCTCCTCCTTCGGGAGCGACTCGTCGGAGCGATAGGTGCGGACGGGGTGGAGCTTCATGCGCTGCCTTTCCGGGTGCGCCCGCTCGGGGCGACGGCGGTGGTGCGCCCCGTCGGGTCGACGGAGCCGCGGACGCGGCCGGCGGACGCGTCGAGGGTCAGGAGGATGGTGGCGAGCGACGAGCGCAGGTGCACGGCGGTCGCGGAGACCGCGAGCGCGTCGTCGCCGTCGCGGATCGCCTCGCAGATCAGGCGGTGCTCCGCCGCCGACGAACGCAGGCGGTCGGGGTTGGCGCTGGCGATGCGGCGCGCGCGGGTCAGGTGCAGCCGCACGCCGTCGAGGGCGTTCTGGTACACCGCGTTGTCGATGGCGTCGTCGATCGCGACGTCGAACTCGGCGATCAGCTCGTAATAGGCCTCGACCGCGGCGTCGTCGCGCAGCTCACCGACGTCGGCGAAGCGCGCCGCGAGCGCGGCGAACACCTCCGGCTCGCGGCGTCGGGCGGCGAGCCGTGCGCCGTGCGTCTCGAGCGCCTCGCGCAGCTCGAACAGACGGGTGACCGAGTCGCGCGACACGTCGGACACGACGCCGGTGCGGCCGCGGCTGGTGTCGACGAGACCCTCGAGCGCGAGGCGCGCGAGGGCCGCGCGCAGCGGCGTGCGCGAGACGCCGAGCCGCTCGGCGAGGTCGGTCTCGTTGAGCGGGGTGCCGGGCGCGAGCCGCCATCCCACGATCTCCTCGCGGAGGGACGCATACGCGGTGTCGCTCGCTCGCACGAGGCCCGACTCTACGCCGCGGATCGCGTTTTGTATACAGAAGCGACCTCCGGGGTCGATTTCTTCGTCGAGATGGGCCGTTTCGGTATGCGGAACCCCGGGGGCGAACACCCCGCACCGACCGGCCGCGTGGGAGGGGCGGCGCCTCTCCTCCCCGCGGGGATCAGGTCGCGACGGCGAGCGCGGCGCGCACGATCGAGTCGACGTCGATGCCGTGGGCCCGCTGCACCGACTCGAGGTCGCCCGACTGCCCGAAACCCGACACCCCGAGATGCGTCGCGGCGACCCCGCGGATGCCGGCGAGGAACGCCAGCGTGTGCGGGTGCCCGTCGAGCACCGTGACCATGGGCCGCGCGCGCTCCGCGGGGAAGGCCGCGTCGAGCACCCAGGTGGCGGCGTCGCCGTGGCCGCGGCGCGCCTGAACGGCCTCGAACAGCAGGCCGGGGCTCGTGGCGACCACGACGTCGGCGCGATGGCCGAGCGCCGTCAGGCGATCGGCCGCATCCAGCGTTTCGGGCACGGTCGCGCCCATCCCGACGAGGGTGACGGTGGGATCGTCGGCCCGGCGCAGCGGGATGGCTCCGGCCACCGCGGCGCGCCGGCGGGCCTCGCGAGCCGCCGGGTCGTCGGGGATGCCCGCGCGATCCTGGTCGACCGGGCGGGTCGACAGACGGAGGTAGGCGGAACGGCCCCCGAGGCGACCCATCTGGCCGAGGGCGGCGAGCAGGCACCACTCGGTGTCCTGCGCGAAGGCCGGCTCGTAGGAGAGCAGGCCGGGCTGCTCGAGCCCGATCGACGGCGTGATCACCGACTGGTGCGCCCCGCCCTCCGCCGCGAGCGTCACCCCGGAGGGAGTGCCGACCAGCAGCGACTGCCCGCCCGCGTACATGCCGAACGTCCACGGCTCGAGGGCTCGCGCGACGAACGGATCGTAGATGACCCCGATCGGCAGCAGCGCCTCGCCCCAGCGGTTCCAGGTCGCGCCGAGCTCGCCAATGAGCCCGACCAGGTTCACCTCGGCGATCCCGAGCTCGATGTGCTGGCCGGTCGGGCTCTCGCGCCAGTGCACCAGGGTCTCGGCGTCGTCCGCGAACCAGTCCGGCCGTTCCTCGGGCGCCCACACGCCGACCTTGTTGAGCCATCCGGCGAGGTTGGTGCTCGAGCTGACGTCGGGGCTCACGCTCACCAACCGGCGACCCACCTCTGGGGCCGCGCGGAACAGGTCGAGCAGCGCTCGGCCGAGGGCGGCCTGCGTGGTGCCGACGCCCTTCGGGGTGCGCCCCAGGTCGCGCGGCACCGCGCCGGCGGAGGCGGGCGGCGCGTCCCGACGGTCGAGCCGGGCGGCGGTGGCGGCACAGAGCTCGGCGGCGTGCCCGTCGGCGAACCGACGCCACGGGTCGGCGAGGTCCACGCCGCTCGTCGCCGCGAACGCCGCCATCTGCTCCGCGGTGAGCAGGGCGGAGTGGTTCTGCGGGTGGCCCTCCGTCGGCAGCCCCCGCCCCTTCACGGTGTAGGCCAGGATGACGGTCGGCCGGGTGTCGTCGATCCGGGCGTAGGCATCGGCGAGCGCGTCGAGGTCGTGGCCGCCGAGGTTGCGGATCGCCGCGTGCAGGGTGGCGTCGTCGAGCTCGGCGAGCAACGCGGCGATGGGCGACGCGTCCGGGCCGGCGCCCGGCAGCAGCTCCCGCACGCGCTCGATCGGGTGGCGCAGCATCCGCTGGTACTCGGGATTGGGCATGCCGTCGATGCGGCGGCGCAGCGCGTCGCCTCCCGGGCGCTGGAACAGCGACTCGAGGAGGGTGCCGTACTTGAGCGTCATCACCTGCCAGCCGCCGGCCGCGAACATCGCCTCGTAGCGCTCGGCGCTGATGATCGGGATGACGCGATCGAGCGACTGGCGGTTCACGTCGACCACCCAGACCACTTCGCCCAGCTCGGCGACGAGCGGGTCGAGCACGCACTCCCACACCGCGCCCTCGTCGAGTTCGGCGTCGCCGAGCAGCGACCACTGGCGTCCGCGGCCGGCGCCGCCGAAATGGGCGTCGACGTATCGCCGCGCGATGGCCCCCCACACCGGCGCCGTCGCGCCGATCCCGACCGAGCCCGTCGAGTAGTCGGCGGGCACCGGATCCTTCGTGCGGCTGGGGTAGCTCTGCACCCCGCCGAACTCGCGGAGCGCCTCCATGTCGCGCGGGCCGATCCTGCCGAGCAGGAACTCGATCGCGTGGAGGACCGGCGAGGCGTGCGGCTTCACCGAGACCCGGTCCTCCGGTCGCAGCGCTCCGAACCAGAGGGCGGTCATGATCGAGGTCATCGACGCGCTGGACGCCTGGTGACCGCCGACCTTGAGCCCGGTCGGGTTGGGGCGCACGCGGTTGGCGTGGTCGACCATCGCCGTGGCGAGCCAGCGCACGCGATCCTCGATCTCGACGAGCGGGGCGGCGGTGCGCACACCGGCGATCGGAGCGGGCGATGTCGACGTCGTAGTCATATTCCCGCTACGACAGCAGCTACCCGTGATCCTGCGCAATGGCACTCACCTGAATGTGTCATTCTGGTCGAATCGGACCGGCTCACCCGGAGAGAGGTCGACCACGATGGCACCCGCACGCCGCCTCGACGCCACCGACGCACGGCTGGTGGCCGAGCTCGCCCGCGACGCGCGGGCCACCGTCGTCGCGCTCGCCGAGCGCCTGCGTCTGGCCCGGCACACGGTGCAGACCCGACTCTCGCGACTCGAGGGTTCCGACGCACTCGCCCCGTTCGACCGCCGCCTCGAGCCGACGGCGCTCGGTTACCCGATCGACGCCCGCCTCGACGTCACGGTCGCCCAGCAGCAGCTCGACGCGGTCGGCGCCTCACTCGCCCGGATCCCCGAGGTGCTCGAAGTGCTCGGGGTCGCCGGCGCCACCGACCTGCACGTGCGCGTCGTCGCCCGCGACGCCGACGACCTCTACCGCATCGCCGGTCTCGTGCTCGCCGTTCCCGGCGTGCACCGCACCGAGACGGCGCTCGTCATGCGTCGGATCGTGCCGTACCGCATCCAGCCGCTGCTCGACCGCACCATCGCCGGGGGCTGAACCGCGGGGCGGGCCGGCCCGAGGGGACTGGCCCGCCTGCCGGATCAGGATGTGGCGGGCGCGCTCTCCAGCGTGAAGGTCGTGGTGGAGGCGTTGCCGAGCACGTCGTAGGCGACCACGTCGAACGGAACGCCCGCCGCGATGCCGTACTTGCCGACCGTGAGGAAGTTCACGTCGGACCACGCGTTGTCGGTGAGGTCCTTCGGCACCCCGTTGATGACCACCGCGTCGACCTTCGCCGGGTCGTAAAGCTTCAGGCTGAGCGACGTGTAGACGTCCGGCCCGCCGACGGAGTCCGGCTTGACCGTGACCACCGGTCCGGTGCCGTCGAGCACGAACGTGTACACGGCCGACGCGTTGCCGGCGACGTCATAGGCGACCACGTCGAAGGGCACCCGGTCCTGGATGCCGAACGAGCCGACGCGGATGAAGTTCACATCCGACCAGTTGTTGTCGGTCAGCTCCTTCGTCACGCCGTTGACCACCACGTAGTCCACCTGATGCGCGTCGAACAGCTTCAGGCTGAGCGAGCCGTAGACCCCGGGCCCGCCGACCGACATGTCGGACTTCACCGTGACGGTCGGGCCGGTGGCGTCGATCACGAACGTGGCGGTCGAGGCGTTGCCGAGCACGTCGTAGGCGACCACCTCGAACGGAACGCCGTCGGCGATGCCGAACGAGCCGACGCCGATGAAGTTCACATCCGACCAGTTGTTGTCGGTCAGCTGCTTCGTCACGCCGTTGACCACCACGTAGTCCACCTGGTGCGCGTCGAACAGCTTCAGGCTCAGCTGGGAGTAGGCGCCCGGGCCGCCGGTCGACATCCCCGGCTTCACCGTGATGGTCGGCCCGGTGCCGTCGACGACGAACGTGACGGTCGCCTCCGAGCGGTTGCCGGCCTCGTCGATCGCGACGCCGAGCAGCTCGTGCTCGCCATCGGCGAGGCCGGTGGTGTCGAGCCGGTAGTCGTAGTTGCGGTGGGTCGTCGTGAAGTTCCCGAGCAGCACGCCGTCGAGCAGGATGGACTTGTCGATGACGGTGCCGTCGGCCTCGCCCTGGGCCCGCAGGCGCACCGGCACCACGACGCCCTCCGCGACGAGCGCCGGGGGCGGCAGCTGCCAATACGTCGTCGGCGCGGTGGCGTCGAGCCGGAACTGCCGATCCGAGGTGACCGAGTCGTTGCCCGCGGTGTCGGTGACCACGGTGCGCACCGTGTAGTACCCGTCGGCGAGACCGAGGCTCGAGACCGGGATGTCGAGCGTTCCGTCCTTGAGGTCGACGTCGAAGGTCTCGTCGTAGGACTGCGCCACGATCTGCACGCGCACCGTGTCGACCAGCACGTCGTCGTGGTATCCGATGCTGATGACCGCGGCATCGTTCACGACCGCGCCGTGGGTCGGCGTCGCGTACCAGGTGCTCGGCTTGGTCGTGTCGGACGAGGTGGTCGCCACCGTCGACGGCGCCGGCGGAGCGGGCGGCAGGATGTCGCCGCCGTCGCCGCCGTCGTCCTCCCCCTCGTCATCCTCGTCGTCGGTGCTGAGGGTCGCGAGGTCGGCGGTCGGGGCGGCCGGCAGGGCCGTCGGCTGCCCGTAGTCGCGGGACGAGCCCCCGACCCCGAGGCCGATCACCACCACGAGGGCGATCGCGAGGGCGGCGGCGAGGACGACGAAACGCTTGCGCAGGCGCATCGGGGGATGCCTTTCGGGTGTCGCGCGGGGGCGCGTCGCCGTGCGCGGGGTGGACGCACGACGGGGTGGGGTGCTGCGGCGGGTGGGGGTTCCGCCGACTTCATGATGAAGCCTCACCGGATGACGGGTCAACGGCCGACGGCGCGGCGCGTCGCCCGGTCCCCGGGCACCCGGGCGTCAGCAGTCGCAGGAGATGCCGGACACCGGCGCCGTGAGCGGGTCGGTCGCGCGCGAGATCGGACCGTCGTCGTCGACCACCGGCAGCCCTTCGCGCGCCCAGTATTCGAAGCCGCCGATCATCTCGCGCACGGGGTAGCCCAGCCGGGCGAACGCGAGCGCCCCCCGCGTCGCGCCGTTGCAGGCCGGGCCCCAGCAGTAGACGACGACGGGCACGTCGCTCGGCACCAGCTCGGCCGCCCGCGTCGCGATCTCGGCGTGCGGCAGGTGCACCGCGCCGGCGATGCGCCCCTGGTGCCATGACTCGTGGCCGCGCACATCGACGAGCACCATCGGCTCGTCGGCCGCGAGCGCGGCGGCGACATCCGACGGGTCGGTCTCGAATCGCAGCTTGGCGGCGAAGTGGGCGACGGCTTCCGGGTCCATGCGGCGACGGTAGCCCGCCGATGGGGCCTCTCGCGCGCGACATCCGGCCGCGCCACCACGGATTCCGGACAGCGGCCCGCGCGGGGGTAGCGTTCCCGGGTGACCGATCCCGCGCCCTCCGCCGCACCCGAGGCGGCCGGTCGGCGGAAGCGGATGGTCGACCTCACCCCGCTGCGGGCCTCGCCCGCCTTCGCGCGGCTGTGGATCGGCGGCGCCGTGGCCGGGGTCGGCGCGCAGCTCACCATCGTCGCCGTCGGCCTGCAGGTCTACGACCTCACCGGATCGACGCTCGCGGTGTCGCTGGTGGGCGGCATCGCCCTGGTGCCGATGGTGATCGCCGGGCTGTGGGGCGGGATGCTCGCCGACGCGTTCGACCGGCGCCTGGTGCTGCTGCTCAGCGCGATCGTCGGCTGGCTGAGCACGGCGGGGCTCGTCGTGATCGCCTGGCTCGACGAGTCGCTCGGCGCCACGGCGCCGGTCTGGCCGCTGTACCTGCTGGCGACGATCGGCACGGTCGCGGCGACCATCCAGATGGCGACCCGCGCCTCCGTCACCCCGCGCCTGCTGCCCGGACACCTGGTGCCCGCCGCGAGCGCGCTGAGCGGGATCGGGCTCGGCGTGCAGCTCACGGTCGGCCCGGCGCTCGCCGGCGTGCTCGTCGCCGCCGTCGGCTTCGGCTGGACCTACCTGGTCGACGTCGTGCTGTTCTCGGCCATGTTCTTCGGCATCCTCACGCTGCCCAAGCTGCCGCCCGCCGACGGGGTCGCGAAGCCCGGGTGGGAGTCGCTCAAGCAGGGCGTCGCCTTCCTGCGGCGGGCGCCCAACATCCGGATGTCGTTCCTCGTCGACATCGCCGCGATGACCTTCGGCCGCCCCCACGTGCTGTTCCCGGCCGCCGGCGCGGTCGTCATCGGCGGCGGTCCGATCACGGTCGGGGTGCTCACGGCCGCCATGGCGGTGGGCACCTTCCTCGCCAGCCTGTTCAGCGGCCCGGTCGGCCACGTGCACCGCCACGGGGTGGCGATCACGCGCTCGATCTCGGTCTACGGCGTCTTCGTGCTCGCGCTCGGCGCGGTGCTCGCGGCGATGTCGACCGGCTGGTTCGGACCCGTCGGCGCCGAGTTCGACGAGGCCAACCCGGTGGCCCTCGCCCTCGCCGCGCTGGCGATGGTCGGCATGGGGGCCTCCGACGAGGTGAGCGCGATCTTCCGGGCCACGATGCTGCTGATGGCCGCCCCCGACGGCATGCGCGGGCGGCTGCAGGGCGTCTTCACCGTCGTAGTGGCGGGGGGCCCGCGGGTGGGCGACCTCTACGCCGGGATGCTGACCGCCGCCGTGGCGCTCTGGTTCCCGCCGGTGCTGGGCGGCATCCTGATCGTCGCGCTCATGCAGGTGGCCGCCCGGGTGCGCGCCTTCAGAGATTACGATTCGCGGAACCCGACCCCCTGAACGGATCCGGCACGACCCCGCGTGCCTAGGCTGCCGCCCATGACGGTCGAGACCGAGAGCACGCCGCGCACCGCCCCGGGTCGGCCGCGACTCGCCGCCGCGGGGGCGGGCGTCGCCGCCGTGCTGCTGGGGTTCGGCGCCGCCGAGCTGGTCGCCGGACTCGTCGCACCAAGCGCGAGCCCGGTGCTGGTGGTCGCCGCCGCGGCCGTCGACCTGTCGCCGTCGTGGGCCAAGGAGCTCGCGATCGCCCTGTTCGGCACCGCCGACAAGGTCGCGCTCGTGGTCGGGATCGGCGTGGTGATGCTGCTCGCCGCCGCCGGCGCCGGGGTGCTCGAGGCGCGTCGCCCGCCGTGGGGCCGGGTCATCATCGGCGTCGCGGGCGTGCTCGGCATCGGCGCCGCGATGACCCGTGCCGACGCGGCGCTGACCAGCCTCATCCCGCCGGTCGTCGCCGTCGTGGTCGGCGTGCTCGTGCTCGGCTGCTCGATCGGGCGGCAGTTCGGCGTCGGCGCGGCCGGCGACGACGCCCCCGTGTTCAGCCACCTGCTGCACTACGAGGAGGAGGGGCTCGACTGCTGCTCGTGCTCGGCTTCCTGCTGCGTCGCCGACCGGAGAGTGCGGTCGCCGCCGGCGATCCCAGCCGACGCGCGTTCCTCGGCTGGACCGGGGGCGCCGCCGTTCTCGGAGCCCTCGCCGCCGTCGGCGGATACGCACTGCAGGCGGGGGCGCGGGCCGCGACCGCCGCGCGGGAGGCGCTGCACCTGCCCGCGCCCGCCCTCCCCGCGGCGCCCCTCCCCGCGGGCGCCGAGCTCGGGATCGACGGCCTCGCTCCGGTGGTCACCCCGAACGACGACTTCTACCGCATCGACATCGCCTTCCAGATCCCGCGGATCGACCCGATCGACTGGCGGCTGCGCATCCACGGGATGGTCGACCAGGTGGTGGAGATCGGCTGGGAGGAGCTGACCGCGCTGCCCCTGCAGGAGTCGGCGGTCACGCTCTGCTGCGTCTCCAACCAGGTGGGCGGCGACCTCATCTCGAACGCCGTGTGGACGGGCTACCCGATCCGGGAGCTGCTCGCGCGGGCGGCCCCGCACGCCGACGCCGACATGGTGCTGTCGAAGAGCCCCGACGGGTTCAGCGCCAGCACGCCGCTGTCGGTGCTGCAGGACTCGCGCGACGCGCTGCTCGCCATCGGGATGAACGGCGAACTGCTGCCGCTCGAGCACGGCTTCCCCGCCCGACTCGTCGTGCCGGGGCTGTACGGCTACGTCTCGGCCACCAAGTGGGTGACCGAGCTCGAGGTCACCCGCTTCGACCGGGCGGATGCGTACTGGACCGTGCGCGGATGGTCGCCGCGCGGCCCGGTGAAGCTGCAGTCGCGCATCGACGTCCCGTTCAACGGCGAGCGGCTGCCCGCCGGCGAGGTCGTGATCGCCGGCGTCGCCTGGCAGCAGCACGTGGGCGTCGCGGCGGTCGAGGTGCAGATCGACGAGGGCGAGTGGATGCCGGCGGAGCTCGCGACCCCGATCTCCGACGACACCTGGGTGCAGTGGTCGGTGCGCTGGGACGCCGTCGTCGGGCAGCACACCGTGCGGGTGCGGGCGACGGGCAAGGACGGCGAGGTGCAGACCGCCGAGCGCGCCGATGTCATCCCCGACGGGGCGACCGGGCACGACCAGATCGGCATCCGCATCGAGTGACGCGCGGCTCCGGGGCCGGCTAGTGCCGAGAGCCGCCGGTCACGGCGAGCACGCCGCCGAGTCCGATCATCATCACGCCGCCGGTGAGACCGAGCCGCGAGACCCGGGTCGGGGTCTTCGCGAACCAGTCGCGCGCGGTGCCCGCCGCGAACGCCCACGCGCCGTCGCTGAGCAGGGCCATGACGACGAAGATCGTGCCGAGCACGAGCATCTGGCCCGGCACCCAGCCCGCCGTCGGCACGACGAACTGCGGGAGCACGGCGAGGAAGAAGGCGATCGTCTTCGGGTTCGAGACCCCGACGAGGAAGCCCTCGCCGAGCAGGCGGCCAGTCGACTTGGGCACCGAGAGCCCCTGCGTGATCGCCTCCGCCGTGGCGTGCCGGTGCCGGATGGCCTGGATGCCGAGGAACACCAGGTAGGCCGCGCCGACCAGCTTGACCGCCGTGAACACGATCTCGCTCGCGGTGATCACCGCACCGAGCCCGAACGACACGGCGACCACGATCGGCAGGATGCCGAGCGAGTTGCCGAGCACGCTGAGCAGCCCGCCCCGTCGGCCGAGCGCGAGCGAGCGGCCGATCACGAACAGCACGGTCGGACCGGGCATCACGATGAGCACGATCGAGGCGGCGAGGAACGCCAGCAGGGTGGGCAGCGGCAGCACGCGCTCAGCGTACGTCCGAGAGCCGGTTCCTCCCCTGCGCGGCGGCGATCTGCCAGGGTGATCACATGTCAGCGTTGACGACCATCGGACTCCCCGTCGCCCTCGGGATCATCATGTTCGGCTTGGGGCTCTCACTCACCCCCGCCGACTTCGCCCGGGTGGGCAAGCATCCGAAGGCGGTGCTCGTCGCCCTCGGCTGCCAGCTCATCCTGCTCCCCGCGATCGCATTCGGACTGGTCGCACTGTTCCAGCTGCCGCCGATCCTCGCGGTGGGCATGGTGCTGCTCGCGGCATCCCCCGGCGGCACGACGGCCAACCTGTTCAGCCACCTGTTCCGCGGCGACGTCGCGCTCAACGTCAGCCTGACCGCGATCAACTCGATCGTCGCGCTGTTCACCCTGCCTCTGCTCACCAACTTCGCCATCGCGGTGTTCCTGCCGGGTGAGGAGGGGCTGGGCATCCAGTTCGCGAAGGCGGTGGAGGTGTTCGCGATCGTGCTCGGCCCGGTCGTGCTCGGCATGCTGGTGCGCTGGTGGAAGCCGAAGTTCGCGGATGCCATGGACAAGCCGGTGCGGATCGCGTCGGTCATCATCCTCGCCGTCGTCATCGTCGGCGCGATCATCTCCAACCGCGACCTGTTCTTCCCCAACCTGGCGAGCCTCGCCGGGATCACCGTGCTGTTCTGTGTGCTCAGTCTCACCATCGGCTTCTTCGTGCCGCGGCTGTTCCGGGTGGAGCGCCGGCAGGCGGTGGCGAGCTCGTTCGAGATCGGCATCCACAACGCCACGCTCGCGATCGTCATCGCGCAGAGCGTGATCGGCAGCGTCGAGATGTCGCTGCCCGCCGCGATCTACGGCGTTCTGATGTTCTTCGTCGCCCTCGCGTTCGGGTTCGTCATCCGCGAGCGCCGGTCGAAGCCGGCGGCGGCGGCCTGAGATGGTCGCGGCCGTCGGAACCGCCGGGAACCAGAACGGCCCCGGACGAATCGTCCGGGGCCGGGGTGGTGCGCGAGGGGGGACTTGAACCCCCACGCCCTTGCGGGCACTGGCACCTGAAGCCAGCGCGTCTGCCAATTCCGCCACTCGCGCGTATCGGCCTCGCGGCCGACCGACCGAGATTACCACCCCGCGCGCACCTCCGCCTCCCCGGGCACCCCGGCTAACATCGACATGACCGTGACCGGCTGGGCGTCCCGTCCGCGCCCGAGCGAGAGGTGGCACGTGGGGATCCTCGACAGCTTCGAGAAGGGCCTCGAACGCGCGGTCAACGGCGCGTTCGCCCGGACCTTCAAGAGCGGTCTGCAGCCCCTCGAGGTGACCGCCGCGCTCCGCCGCGAGCTCGACACCAAGGCGGCGGTCGTCGCGCGCGACCGCATCCTGGTGCCCAACCGGTTCACCGTGCACCTCGCTCCCGGCGACCATGCGCGGATGACGGAGCTGGGCCCCGCGCTGATCGACGAGTTCACGCAGCTGGTGCAGCGCCACGCGACCGCCCAGCACTACTCCTTCGCCGGCGGGATCGCGATCAAGCTGGTCGAGGACCGGTCGCTCACCGAGGGCGTGCTGCGCATCGAGTCGCAGAACCTCGCCGGCGAGGTGCGCTGGAACCCGGTGCTCGACATCGGCGGCAAGCGCTACCCACTCGCGAAGTCGCGCACCGTCATCGGCCGCGGCTCGGAGGCCGACATCACGATCGACGACTCCGGGGCCTCGCGCAAGCACGCCGAGATCCTGTGGGACGGCAAGCGCGGCCAGATCACCGACCTCGGCTCGACCAACGGCTCGAAGCTCGACGGGCAGCCGGTGACGAAGGCCCCGCTCCCGCCCGACTCGGTGATCGAGATCGGCCGCACCCGCATCCTGTTCCGGGTGCTCGCCCAGGCGGCCGAAGTCGACCAGTTCGCGGACCTGCGGTAGGCGGCCATGAGTGAACTGACCCTCCTTCTGCTGCGCCTGGGCTTCCTCGTGATGCTCTGGGCGTTCGTCTTCGCCGTCGTCTACGCCCTGCGCTCCGACCTGTTCGGCGCGCGCGTGCGCCGCATGCCCGAGGCGGCGGCCGCCGCCGCCCGCCCGGACGTCCCGAGCGCCGGACCCGACACCGAGCAGGTCTCGGAGCGGTCGCAGCCGCACGCGTCCGGCAGCACGCCGACCCGGCTGGTCATCACGGGCGGTCCGCGCGAGGGGATGGAGATCGACCTCCCCGGCGAGCAGCTCACCATCGGCCGATCGAGCGAGTCGGGCCTCGTCATCCGCGACGAGTACACCTCCACCCACCACGCCCGCCTCATGCTCTGGGACGACCGCTGGGTGGTGCAGGACCTCGACTCCACCAACGGCACCTTCGTCGACGGCGCGCGGGTGACCACCCCGACGACCGTGCCCGCCGGCGTGCCGGTGACCATCGGCACCACGAGCTTCGAGCTGCGCCGGTGAGCCTGTGACCACTCCCGCGAGCGCGGCCGTCTCCCACGTCGGCAAGATCCGGGCCGACAACCAGGACTCGGGCTACGCCGGGTCCCGCCTGTTCGTCGTCGCCGACGGGATGGGCGGGCACGCGGGCGGCGACGTGGCCTCCGCGATCGCCGCGCAGCGCATCGCCGACGCCGATCACGAGTACCCCGACACCGAGACCGCCGAGGCGGCCCTGCGCGACGCGCTGCTCGCCGCGAACTCGCTCATCGCCGAGACCGTATTCGAGCACTCCGAGCTGACCGGCATGGGCACCACGGTGAGCGCCCTGACCCGGGTCGGCGACCGGGTGGTGATCGCCCACATCGGCGACTCGCGGGTCTACCGCTTCCGCGACGGCGAGCTCGAGCAGGTCACCACCGACCACACGTTCGTGCAGCGCCTCGTCGACACCGGACGCATCACGCCGGAGGAGGCGGCGGTGCATCCGCGCCGCTCGGTGCTGATGCGCGTGCTCGGCGACGTCGACGCGGCCCCCGAGATCGACACCCTGGTGATCGACACGCGGCCCGGCGACCGCTGGGTGCTCTGCTCCGACGGCCTCAGCAGCTATGTCACCGACGAGCGGATGGCGCAGACCCTCGCCACGGTGCGCACCGCCCAGGGCGCCGCCGATCGGCTGGTGCGCGAGAGCCTCGACCACGGTGCCCCCGACAACGTCACCGTCGTGCTGCTCGACATCGGCGGCTCCGACGGGGAGTTCACCGTGCCGCCGGTGTTCGTCGGCTCGGCCGCCGAGCCGCTCACCTTCCACGGCGAGACGGGGCGACGCCCGATCCGCCTCCCCACGCTGCTGCTACACCCGCTCAAGGCGACGCAGCCCGAGGACGCCCACTTCGAGCCCGAGCGCGAGGGGTACCTCGAACAGCTCATCGAGGAGGACCGGCGTCGTGCCCGGCGTCGGCGGCTCGGCTGGCTCGCCTTCGTGCTCGTCGCGGTCGCCGCGATCGTCACCGCGCTGGTACTCGCCTACCAATGGACGCAGACCCACTACTACGTCGGCGAGAGCGACGGCCGAGTCGCCATCTACCAGGGCGTGCAGCAATCGATCGGACCGGTCGGGCTGTCGAGCGTCTACCAGTCCACCCAGATCGAGGTCTCCGACCTCGACCCGTACGAGCAGCTGCAGGTCGCCCAGACGATCAACGCCGACGACCTGCGCGACGCGCTCGACATCGTCGACCGGCTCGCCGCATCCGCCGCCGAGAGGGCGGACCCGTGAGCGCGCCCGTCGAGGCCGGCGCCCGCGACACGTTCACCGGCTCGATCCGAGTGCGGCTGCGCGCCCCCGCGGTGCGGCGCAACCAGGAGCTGGTGCTGCTCGTCGGCGCGCTGCTGATCGGCGGCACCGCGATGCTGCTCGTGCAGCTCGGCGCCCAGGGACAGCCCGACGGCGGGATGCTGCTTCTGCTCGCCGGGCTCGGCGTGCTCGCGGTCGCGTTCCACGTCGTGCTGCGCATCACCGCGCCGGAGGCGGATCCGTTCCTGCTGCCGATCGCGGTGGCCCTCAACGGGCTGGGCCTCGCGATGATCACCCGCATCGACATCGCCGACGGCAGCGAGGGCTGGGCCGCGGGCGGGGTGCGGCAGATGGCGTACACCGCGCTGGCCATGGTGCTCGCCGGCGCCGTCGTGCTGCTGCTGCGCAACCACCGGGTGCTGCAGCGCTACCGCTATCTCGCGATGGCGGCGAGCGTGGGGCTGCTCATCCTGCCACTGCTGCCGATCATCGGGCGGGAGGTCTCCGGCGCCCGGGTGTGGATCGGCCTCGGTCCGTTCTCGTTCCAGCCCGCCGAGCTGGCGAAGATCACGCTCGCGATCTTCTTCGCGGGCTACCTCGTCACCGCGCGCGACTCGCTCTCGCTGGTCGGACGCACCGTGCTCGGCATCCGGCTGCCCCGCCTGCGCGACCTGGGCCCGATCCTCGTGGTCTGGCTGGCGGCGATGGGCGTCATCGTGTTCCAGCGCGACCTCGGAACGGCCCTGCTCTACTTCGGTCTGTTCCTGGTGATGCTCTACGTCGCCACGGGTCGGGCGAGCTGGATCGCCATCGGCGTGCTCATGTTCGCCGGCGGCGCGGTGATCGCCGCCACGGGCCTGTCGTACGTGCGCGGCCGCTTCGACGCGTGGCTCAACCCGTTCGACCCCGCCAACTACGAGGCGATCGGCGGCAGCTACCAGCTCGTGCAGGGGTTGTTCGGGCTCGCCGCGGGCGGGCTGGTGGGAACCGGGCTCGGCCAGGGCAGCCCCGACATCGTGCCGCTCGCCGAGAGCGACTACATCATCGCCAGCCTGGGCGAGGAGCTCGGACTGATCGGGCTGTTCGCGGTGCTCGCGATGTACCTCGTGTTCGTCTCCCGCGGGTTCCGCATCGGCTTCGCCGGGCAGGACGACTTCGGGCGGCTGCTCGGGGTCGGTCTGTCGTTCGTCGTGGCGCTGCAGGTGTTCGTCGTCATCGGCGGCGTCACCCGGGTGGTGCCGCTGACCGGGCTCACCACCCCCTTCCTCGCGGCCGGCGGATCGTCGCTGCTCGCCAACTGGATCATCGTCGCCATCCTGCTGCGGCTGTCGGACGCCGTCCGCGCGCAGCCGCGCCTGGTGATCGGCTGAGGCGGGGTCCGGATGAACAAGGAGTTGCGCCGGGTCAGCGTCTTCGTGCTGCTGATGTTCCTCGCGCTGTTCGCGTCGAGTTCGATCATCCAGGTGTTCCAGCAGGACACCCTGCAGGCCGACGGGCGCAACGTGCGCGTGCTGTACGCGAGCTTCAACGCCGACCGCGGGGCGATCCTCGCCGCCGACGGCACGGTGATCGCCCAGACCGTCCCCTCGGACGGCGAGATCTCGGTGCAGCGCGTCTACCCGGAGGGCGACCTGTACTCGGCGGTCACCGGATACTTCACCCTGAACCAGGGCAACACCGGCATCGAGGCCGAGCTCAACGACTACCTGAGCGGCACCGCGAACGAGCAGTTCCTCGACCAGGTGACCGCCATCTTCACGGGCCAGCAGCCGCAGGGCGCCGCGGTGCAGACCACGATCGACCCGGTCGTGCAGCAGGCCGCCTGGGATGCCCTCGGCGACCGGTCGGGAGCGGTCGTCGCGCTCGACCCGGCCACCGGCGAGATCCTCGCGATGGTGTCGAAGCCCGCGTTCGATCCCAACGATCTGGCCGTGCACGACACCGACCAGGTGATCTCGACCTACAACGGGCTGCTCGCCGACCCCGGCGATCCGCTGATCAACCGCGCGATCGCGGGCGACCTCAACCCGCCCGGATCGACGTTCAAGCTCGTCGTGGCCGCGGCCGCGCTCGAGAGCGGCGAGTTCTCGGTCGACAGCGAGTTCCCCAACCCGTCGTCGCTGCAGCTGCCGCAGAGCTCGTCGGTCATCACCAACTCGGAGGGCGGATCGTGCGGCGGCGGATCGACCGCGTCGATCGAGACCGCCATCCGGCTCTCCTGCAACATCACCTTCGCCCAGCTCGGGGCGGAGCTCGGCGCCGGCGCGATCGCCGACCAGGCCGCGGCGCTCGGCTTCGGCGACGACGCGCTCCGCGTGCCGATGGCGGTCGAGCCGAGCGTCTACCCCGCGCCGGAGAGCGAGGCCCAGCTGATGCTGTCGTCGTTCGGTCAGGCCAACGTGCGGGCCACCCCACTCGAGATGGCGATGGTCTCGGCGGCGATCGCCAACGGCGGCCAGCTCATGCGACCGACGCTGCTGAGCAGCGTCATCGGCCCCGACCTGTCGCCGCTCGAGGTGGTGGAGCCGGAGCTGTACGGAACGGCGATGAGCGGCACCACCGCGGCGGCCATGAGCGACATGATGCTCGCCGCCGTCGCGAACGGCGTGTCGTCTAATGCAAGAATCAGTGGAGTCGACGTGGCGGGGAAGACCGGCACGGCGGAGGACGGCCAGGGCTCGTACAGCCTGTGGTTCACCGGGTTCGCCCCGGTGGACGATCCCCAGGTGGCCGTGGCCGTCGTCGTGGAGAACGCGCAGGGATTCGGCAACACCGTCGCGGCGCCCATTGCGCGAGCGGTCATGGAGGCGGTGCTGAACAGATGAGACCTTCGAGCGGCCTCACGTTCGGCGGCCGGTACCAACTGCAGTCCCGCATCGCCATCGGCGGGATGGGCGAGGTGTGGCAGGCCACCGACCTCGTCATCGGGCGCACCGTCGCGATCAAGATCCTCAAGGACGAGTACCTCGGCGACCCCGGGTTCCTCGAGCGCTTCCGCGCGGAGGCGCGCCACGCCGCCCTCGTCAACCACGAGGGCATCGCCAACGTCTTCGACTACGGCGAGGAGGACGGCTCCGCGTTCCTGGTGATGGAGCTGGTGCCCGGCGAGGCGCTGTCGTCGATCCTCGAACGCGAGCGCGTGCTGCCGACCGACCGGGTGCTCGACATCGTTGCGCAGACGGCATCCGCCCTGCAGGCCGCCCACGCCGCCGGTCTCGTGCATCGCGACATCAAGCCAGGCAACCTGCTGATCACGCCCGAGGGCCGGGTGAAGATCACCGACTTCGGCATCGCCCGCATCGCCGACCAGGTGCCGCTCACCGCGACCGGCCAGGTGATGGGCACCGTGCAGTACCTCTCGCCGGAGCAGGCCTCGGGCAGCCCCGCCTCGCCGTCGACCGACATCTACTCGCTCGGCATCGTCGCCTACGAGGCGCTCGCCGGGCGGCGGCCGTTCACCGGCGAGTCGCAGGTGGCGATCGCGATGGCGCAGATCAACGAGGCGCCGCCCGAGCTGCCGGTGACGGTGGCCGAGCCGGTGCGCAACCTCGTCTACAAGTGCATCGCGAAGAAGCCGGCCGAGCGGCCCGCCACGGCGGCGCATCTGGCGCGGGCGTCGCAGGCGCTGCGACGCGGCGACGTCGCGGGCGCGGCGGTCGCCGTGCCCGGCATCACCGCCGGCGACTCGTTCACCACGGCGCTCGGGCTCGGGGGGTCCGGCGACGCGGCCACCCGCGTCCTCACTCCGGCGGGCGGCGTGCCCACCGCGACGACGGAGATGACGGCACGGCGCAGCCCGTGGACCTGGCCGCTCGTCGCGATCATCTCGCTGCTCGCGGTCATCGTCGTCGCGCTGCTCGTGTTCCTCGCGATCCGGCCCATCGGCGAGGTCGATCCGACGCCGACCGACACCGGCTCGGCGACCCCCACCGAGACGACCGCGGCGCCCACGCCGAGCTCGACCCTGATCGCCGTCGACCCCGAGGACTACGAGGGTCGCCCGTTCGCCGACGTGCGCAACGAGCTCGACGCGCTCGGGTTCGGGGTGGTGCAGGCGGAGGGCCCGGTCGCGGACTCGCCCGATCAGGTGGGTACGGTGCGCAGCCTCAGCCCGACCGGCAACGTGCAGCCGGGTCGCGAGATCACGGTGACCGTCTATGTGCAGCCGTCGACCCCGTCGGCTCCCGCGCAGCCGACGACGACGACCGTGGGTCCGTATACGTCGGGCCAGGTGATCACCGTGCAGTGGCCCGCCTACTCCGGCTGCCCGAGCGGATGGTCGCTGCAGGGATACACGTTCACGCTCGACAACGCGAGCCTCGCCGACGGCGACGGGAACGTGGGCGCGTCGGCGTCGTCGCTCGACGTCGAGCTGGGCGATCCGGGGACGGCGCGCATCAGCTACGTGGCGCGCTGCGCGGGCGGGCTGACCTCCTCGTCGTCGCCGGCCCTGCAGATCACCGTCAACTGAGCCTCTCCGCTGCGGGCGGACCGCGGTCTCCGGGTCACGGTCGGCTCACGGTCGCGCGCGCCGACTCCGCACCCGGAGCCGCCGATTACACTGACCGGTGTGACCGACAGCACGACGACGGGGGCGCGCCTGCTCGCCGAGCGGTACCAGCTCGGCGAACTGCTCGGGCGCGGGGGGATGGCCGACGTGCACGCCGGCATGGACGTGCGCCTCGGCCGCAAGGTCGCGATCAAGCTGCTCAAGCCGACCCTCGCCAACGACCCGTCGTTCCGCACCCGCTTCCGCCAGGAGGCGCAGGCCGCCGCGCGCATGGCGCATCCCACCATCGTGCGCGTCTTCGACGCCGGCGAGGAGACGGTGCGCACGCCCGAGGGCCACGACGTGCAGGTGCCGTTCATCGTCATGGAGCACGTCGACGGCCAGCTGCTCAAGGACATCATCGCCCGCGGACCGGTGCAGCCGGACGAAGCGGCGCGCATCGTCGACGGCATCCTGACCGCCCTCGAGTACTCGCACCGCGCGGGAGTCGTTCATCGCGACATCAAGCCGGGCAACGTCATGGTGACGCCCGCCGGGCAGGTGAAGGTGATGGACTTCGGCATCGCCCGCGCCATCTCCGACTCGTCGGCCACCGTCGCGCAGACGAGCGCGATCCTCGGCACCGCCCAGTACTTCTCGCCCGAGCAGGCGAAGGGCGAGGCCGTCGACGCCCGCACCGACCTCTACTCGACCGGCGTCGTGCTCTACGAGATGCTCACCGGGCGCCCGCCGTTCACCGCCGACACCGCGGTCGCGGTCGCGTACCAGCACATCAGCGAGAACCCCGTGCCCCCGGATGCGGTCACTCCGGCGGTGACCCCCGCGCTGAACGCCGTGGTGCTGCGGTCGCTGGCCAAGGACCGGTTCGACCGCTACCAGAGCGCCGCCGACTTCCGGGAGGAGCTCGAGGCCGCGGTCGCCGGCAAGGTGGTCGACCGCGTCGTCGCCGACGACTTCTCGGGCACCCTCTTCGGCGTCGACCCGAACACGGCCGCCGCCTCCGAGGCCGCAATCCGGCACTTCACCGAGGACGAGGACGACCGCGCCCCGCGCACCCAGTCCCGTCCGCCGGTCGCCTGGATCTGGGGCGCCGTCGCGGTGCTGATCGTCATCGTCGCCGCCGCCGGCTACTGGATCTTCACCCTCGCGCCGACCGAGCTGGTGGGCGGGAACGCCGCCGTCGAGGTGCCCGAGCTGACGGGGATGTCGTACGACGACGCCGAAGACCTGCTGAGCGACCTGGGTCTGACCCCGCACCGCTCGGATGAGGCCAGCGAGACGGTGCCGCTCGACGAGGTGATGGAGCAGACGCCCGCCGCCGGGACGCGCGTCGGGCCGGGGCAGGAGATCGAGCTGCTGGTGTCGTCGGGCCCGCCGAAGGCGACCCTGCCGAGCCTGGTCTACGCCTCGGAGAGCGACGCGAAGGCGACCATCGAGGAGAACGGGCTCGTCTACGGCACGACCACGGTGGAGCACTCGCCGAACGTGCCGTCGGGCACGGTCACCGCGATCGAGATCGACGGCGAGATCATCACCGCGCAGGTCGACGTGCCGCGCGGCACCACGGTCAACCTCCTGGTGTCGAACGGCCTCGTGGTCGCGCCGGATGTGACCGGGGATCCGATCACCACGGCCCGGGCGGAGCTTCAGGGTCCCGACCTGCAGCTCGTCGTGCGCACCGACCCCGACACCAGCTGCTCGGGGCAGAACGTGATCTCGCAGTCGCTCAAGGGCGAAGTGCCGCAGCGCTCCACCGTGACGCTGCGCTACTGCGCGGGCTGACCGCTCGGGCGCAGCCCGGGCGCACCGGCGGGTTCAGCGCTGGCGCAACCGCAGGCTCAGCCCGGGCGCACCAAGGGGCTCAGCCCAGGCGCACCAGCGGGCTGAGTTCGCGGGCGCGGTCGGCCGCATCCGGGAGTCCGACCGTGGCGAGCCAGTTGCCCAGCATGCGGTAGCCGCCCTCGGTCATCACCGACTCCGGGTGGAACTGCACGCCGTGCACGGGGGCCGAGACGTGCCGCAGCCCCATGATGATGCCGCCCTCGGTGCGCGCCGTCACCTCGAGGTCGGCGGGCACTGTGCCGTCGACGACGGCGAGCGAGTGGTAGCGGGTCGCGCGGAACGGCTGCGGCACGCCCGCGTAGAACGGGCTGTCGTCGTGCCGGATGAGCGACGTCTTGCCGTGCATCAGCTCGTCGGCGTGGGTGACCGTCGCGCCGAGCGCCTCGGCGATCGCCTGGTGCCCGAGGCAGACGCCGAGCAACGGGATGCCCGCCGCGATCGCCGCGTGCACCACCGGGATCGAGACCCCGGCGCCCGCCGGCGTGCCCGGGCCGGGCGACAGCAGCACCGCGTCGTACTCGGCGATCCGCGACCCGGCGTCGGCATCCGCGAAGGCGTCGTTGCGCAGCACGTCGGTCTGCGCCCCCAGCTGCAGCAGGTAGCCGTTGAGGGTGTAGACGAAGCTGTCGTAGTTGTCGACGACGAGCACTCGGGCCATCACTCGACCGTCACTTCCTGCGGGGCCACGAGGGGCTGGATGAGTGGGAAGACCCAGAATACGCAGACCGCGAGCACCGCCGCCGCGAGCACGAGCAGGATCAGCACCCGCACCCACCACGGTCCGGGCAGCACACGCCAGAGCGCTCCGTACATCAGCCGGCCCCCTGTCCCACGAAGTCGGCGATCTCCTCGGGCGGACCGTCGGCCCGCGGGTACCAGCGGTCGAACACCCCGTAGGCGATGATCCGCTCCGCCGCCGAGAACAGCGGGTTGCAGCTGGTGAGGGTGATGAGGCGGTCGGTGGCCTCGACGCCGAGGGTCTGCGGAACCGGGTCGATCACGCCGACGCCGGTCGGGTAGACGTACTCGAGATTGCGGAACTCGTAGCTGTACCAGCCGTCCGCGGTCTCGATGTAGATGTGGTCGCCCACCCGGAGGTCGTCGACGTCGTGGAAGTTGCCGCCGTAGGTGGTGCGGTGCGAGGCGACCGAGAAGTTGCCGACCTCGCCCGGCATCCCGGTGCCGGGGTAGTGCCCGACCCATCCCTCGTTCAGCACGTCCCAGGTTCCGACGCCCTGGGCGATCGGGCGCGCGTAGCTGTCACCGAAGCGCGGGATGATCATCACCCCGAAGCGCTCCGCGTTGCCGGGCTCCGCGAACACGGGCGGGTCGTCGGGGGCGCCGACCGGCTGGGCGCTGTCGCCCTTCTGCCATTCGGCGGTGATCTCGTGCGCCTCGCCGTTCAGTTCCGCGCCCATGATGATGTCGCCGAGCCAGATCTGCCAGCCGAGGAAGGCGAGCACGAGCACGCCGCCGGTGATGAGCAGTTCGCCGAGCACGCCGATGACGGTCACCCGGGGCCGCCGCCGGGTCCGGGATCGGACCGCTTCGCTCACCCGGCCGATTCTAGGCGTTCGCCCGGATTCGGGCCTCACGGCGTCCGTTACCGATCCGTTAGACTCGCCCGCATGGCACGCCCACAGAAGACCCCGCAGCGGGACGAGTCCGCCGAGTCGGCCAAGGGCGACAACCTGCCGAACCCGGTCTGGTTCAAGCCGGTCATGTTCGGCTTCATGCTGCTCGGCCTGGCGTGGATCATCGTCTACTACCTGAGCCAGACCATGTGGCCGATCCAGGAGCTCGGCGTCGGCAACCTCGCCGTCGGCTTCGGCCTGCTGCTCATCGGGTTCTTCATGACGACCCGCTGGCGCTGACGCCGACCGCTGCACCTCCCCTCCGACCCGGCCCCCGTGCCGGGTCGTCGGCGTGCGCCCGGATGCCGGGGCGCGACGCCTCGATCCGGTGAATTACACGCGTGTGATTCATCCACACTGTGGACGACGCTGTGGAGAGTCCGCCCACCGCCGGGAACGGGGAGAGAGTCGATGCCCGCCGGCGGGTCTCGGCCCGGTGGCGCGACCGCCGGCGTCAGCCGAGCAGCGTGACCCGGGCGATGGTGAGCAGCACGTAGCCGGCGACCACCGCGGCGATGATCAGATACGGCCGCGAGGCGGGGGTGCGGGCGCGTCCCTCGTAGCGGCGGAGCAGGTAGGTGGCTCCCGCTCCGGCCAGCAGCCCGCCGAGGATGTAGGGCAGCGCGAACCCGCCACCGAGGAACAGGTTGATCAGCACGTTGATGCCGATGATCACCAGCGCCTGGATGCGCGCCTGCGGGTTGTCCCAGACGAGGATGATGTACCCGCCGAACAGCGCGAACAGCGCGGCGCCGAGTCCGTAGGCGGCCTGCCCGGCGAGCATCATGCTGGCCGATCCGACGATCGCCCCCGACAGGAACACGGCCGCGTAGCGGGGCCGGCCGAGGAAGCGCTCGACCGAGGGGGCGATCAGCAGGAAGAACACGGCGTTGAGCAGCAGGCCGAACACGGCGCCCGACGGGTACGCGACCGCCGCGGTGGCGTAGCGCCAGATCTCGAACGGCGCGCTCGGGGTCGAGATGAGCAGCAGCGCCACCAGGTTGCCGGTGAGCAGGCTGCCGATCCAGAGCAGGACCGAGAGTCCGACCGCCCCCCAGGTGAGCACCGGGGTGGTCGACCCGGGACGCAGCATCTGCGCGAGGCGCGCGCCGAACCCCGTGCCGCTCGAGACGGGCGCGGTGCGGGCCGGACGCTTCGCGCGCGCCGGCTTCGGCGCGGGACCGCCGACCCGCTGCCACGACACCGATCCGCCGGCCTCGCGCACGCACTCGGGGCACTGCACGCCGACCGGGGCCAGGATCTGGCACTCCGGGCAGATCGTGCGCCCGCACCGCTGGCAGAGAACCCAGCTGGTGCGGTCCGGGTGGCGGTAGCAGACGTCGGCCGACGTCTCGGCGTCGCTCACCTCAGAGCTGCTCGACCGTGACGGACCGGATGACGACATCCTCGACCGGCCGGTCGCCGGGACCGGTGGCCACGCCCTCGATCGCGTCGACGACCGCCTTCGACGCCTCGTCGGCCACCGCGCCGAAGATGGTGTGCTTGCCGGTGAGCCACGGCGTCGCCACGGTGCTGATGAAGAACTGCGAGCCGTTCGTTCCACGGCCGCCGCGCAGGCCCGCGTTCGCCATGGCGAGCAGGTAGGGGCTCGAGAAGTCGAGCTCCGGGTGGATCTCGTCGTCGAACACGTAGCCGGGTCCGCCGACGCCCTGACCGAGCGGGTCGCCGCCCTGGATCATGAACTGCGGGATGATCCGGTGGAAGATCACGCCGTCGTAGAGCGGCGCGGTCGACGTCTCACCCGTCGCCGGGTGCGTCCACTCCTTCGCGCCGGTGGCGAGGCCGACGAAGTTCTCCACCGTCTTCGGCGCGTGGTTCCCGTAGAGGTCGAGGCGGATGTCGCCCAGGCTGGTGTGGAGGGTCGCGACAGCGGTGGCGGAAGGCATTGGGCCATTCTGTCACGGCGCGCCCGGCAGTCGCCGAGGCCGACCCACCGAGACCTCGGCCCTGTCCAGCGACACCCGCGCATGGCAGGATGGTGCCGTCGGTGATCCCGCGAACCGGAGGTTCAGATGGCTCTCTCCCGCAAGCGTCAGCGCGAACTGCGTCGGCTCCGCCGCGACGTCGAGCACCTGTTCGACGAGCAGCGCGAGGCGGTCGAGCACGCCTCGTCGGTCCTCCGGGAGGCGAGCCGCCAGGCCGCCAACTACGCGCGGGAGGAGGTCGGCCCCCGGGTGAAGGACACCTTCGACGACCGGGTGAAGCCGGTCTTCAGCCGCGGCGTCAAGACGGCGCGGTCCACCGCGTCCGACGCCCGCGACCGCCTCACCGACGACGTGCTGCCGTCGATCTCGCGCTCCCTCGGCTCCGCGCTCGCCTCGCTCGAGGCGGCCCGCGACCCGCGCGTGCGCGAGGCCGTCAAGAAGGTCGCGGCGGCCGGCACCAAGGCGGGTGTGGTCACCATGCCGAAGAAGAACCCCGGACCGGGCGCCTTCATCCTGATCGGACTCGGCGTCGTCGCCGTCGCCGCCGTCGGCTACGCCGCGTGGCAGACCCTGCGCGCCGACGACGAGCTGTGGATCGAGGACCTGGGCGACCCGGGCGCCGCCGACATCGGCGACGACGACGAGGAGTCGTTCGCCTGATCCCGAGCGCGGGTCACCCCGCGTCGCGCTCGACCGCCTCGCGCCACACCGCGCGGGCGGACGTCACGCATCCCGCGGGCTGACCGTCCTCGAGGAGATCGGCCTCCGCGAGGTCGAGCCCGCGGCGCACCCACGCGCCGAGTTCGGTCAGCGAGTCGGCTCCCGGCATCCGGTCGGGCACCCGCACGTGCACGACGAGGCGATCCGTGGACCGCATCCGGATGCCCGCCCGCACCTCCTCCGCGCCACCCGGGAACACCTCGCCGGGGATGTGAACGAGCACGACGATCCCCGGCGACCCGGGGTCGGGCTTCGCACCCGCCGCGTCGACGCGTTCCGCGAGTCGACGGGCGATCGACGCCCAGGCACGGGTCCTCTCGCGCACCCCGCCCTCGCGCACGTCGAGCCGGAGCGCGGCCGGCGGCGGCTCGTCGCCGCGCAGTTCCGCGCCCTTCGCCCGGCCGGCCGGAGTCAGCGGCATCCGGATCGTCTCGTGCGGACGCGAGCGCTCGTCGCGCCACGGGTACGTCGAATCGGACAGCCTCTCCACGGTCTCGCCCGGGCTCAGCCGACGCGCCGAGCCCTCCGCGGTCACCACGCCCGGGGTCGCCAGGCCGTCGAGCAGCAGTCGGCGCACCACGTCGAGGACGAGCGCCGCGTCGCCGCGGACGCCCTCGGTGGAGACCGCGGCCGCGCCGGCGATCCACCCCGGCGTGACGACCGCATCCACGCCCTCGACCAGCACCATGCCGACCAGCGCCGGGTGCTCCTCCGACGGCGCGACCAGCCGATCCGGATGCCGCGACGCGCGCACGGCGACCACCAGCAGGATCGCGTCGAGCACGAGCAGCAGTGACGCGAAGACGCCCGCCGCCGCGACCCCGGCCATCCACGCCACCAGGGCGCCGACGGTGAGCAAGGCGAACGCGCTCAGTGAGATCACCGACCCGACGAAGTACGCCTCGGCGTGATCGGGCGGCATCCGCCCGCCGTCGTCGGCCATGAGCCGAGGATAGGCGGACCGATCGGAGGGCGACTGAAGGCCGTGACGCTCGGTCGCCCTTTCTTGACGGCGCGCTTCAGCTGGCTCGACGGTCGGGGCAATACGGAAGGTGGATGCTCGGAGAGCTGGTCTGGCTTGATCGATCGGATGGTCGTACCATCCTCCGCATGAGCAAAAGGGATGAAGTCTCAGAGATCTCGGGTCTCATTGGTATGGGCGACCCTGGAATCGGCGTCGGCTCGTCCGTCTTCAAGACCATGTTCGACGGGATCTGCAGGCGCTTCGGCTTGGACGTGGCGGGGACCATGCCGGAACAGGCACAGCGAATCGTTACCGCCGCGAATCTCCCGTACAGGGCCGACTGGTTCGACAGTCGACTTACCGGGTCCGGTGGCGGGTCAACCGTGACTCTTGCGGGTCTGCGGGCAATAAAGGAGGCGGTGAAGATTCTTCTCCGACGGCCTTGAATCGCGATGAGCAGCGTCGCAGCCTAGGGATGAACGGCGATCGGAATGGTGGAGCCTAGGGGAATCGAACCCCTGACCTCCTGCTTGCAAAGCAGGCGCTCTACCAATTGAGCTAAGGCCCCGCGACTCCACTATGGCAGTGGAGAAGGAGAAGTGGTGGGGCTACCAGGACTTGAACCTGGGACCTCTTCGTTATCAGCGAAGCGCTCTAACCGCCTGAGCTATAGCCCCGAGTGGCCGATCGGCCTCGGAAAGATTACCAGGTGTCAGGAGTTCTGGAATCCGACCAGGAGTCCGCCGGTGAGACGCACGCTCAAGTTGTACAGCACCGCCGAGATCGCGCCGAGCGCGGTGCCGACGATGGTGTTGAGCAGCGCGATCACCACGGCGAACAGCGCGACGGTTCCCAGGCCGAAGCTGTCGACGATCCGGAAGTCGGGCGTCGCGGTGATGTCGGCGAGGGTCTGGTCGAGCGTCTCGAAGATCCCCGTCGAGTAGAGCACCACCCAGATCAGCACGGCGGCCACGATCAGGGCGATGCCGAGGCACACCCAGACCAGGAACGACAGCTTCACGACCGACCAGAAGTCGAGGTACACCAGCTTCAGGCGCACCTGCCTCGACGAGGTCTGGCGCATCTCCTTGCGCTGCAGCTTCTCGGCGACACTCATTCGGACTCGTCTTTCTCCTCGTCGCCGTCCGCCGCGGGCTCGGCATCCTGGGCAGCCAGGTTGCGCTCGCTGTTGCGGGCGATGGCGATGATCTTGTCCTCGTCGTCGAACCGCGCGAAGACCACGCCCATGGTATCCCTCCCCTTGGCGGGAACCTCGGAGACCGCCGAGCGCACGACCTTGCCGCCTTCGAGCACGACGAGCACCTCGTCGTCGGCTCCGACGATGAGCCCGCCGGCGAGCTCGCCGCGGGTCTCGGTGAGCCGGGCGACCTTGATGCCGAGGCCGCCGCGCCCCTGGGTGCGGTACTGGTCGACGGCGGTGCGCTTGGCGTATCCGCCCTCCGTCACGACGAAGACGTAGCCCTCGTCGGAGACCACCGACGCCGACAGCAGGGTGTCGTCGTCGCGGAAGTGCATGCCGATGACACCCGACGTCGAGCGGCCCATCGGGCGCAGCGCCGCGTCGTCGGCGGTGAACCGCAGCGACATGCCGTGCCGGGAGATGAGCAGGATGTCGTCGGTCTCGTCGACGAGCAGCGCCTGCACCAGCTCGTCGCCCTCGCGCAGGTTGATGGCGATGATGCCGCCGGTGCGGTTGGTGTCGTACTCGGTGAGCGCCGTCTTCTTCACCAGGCCGCCGCGGGTGGCGAGCACCAGGTAGGGGGCGACCCCGTAGTCGCGGATGTCGAGCACCTGCGCGATCTGCTCGTCCGGCTGCAGGGCGAGCAGGTTGGCGACGTGCTGCCCCTTCGCGTCGCGGCCCGCCTCCTGGATCTCGTACGCCTTCGCGCGGTACACCCGGCCGGTGTTGGTGAAGAACAGCAGCCAGTGGTGCGTGGTGGTGACGAAGAAGTGCTCGACCACGTCATCCGCCCGCAGCTGCGCGCCGCGCACGCCGCGGCCGCCGCGGTGCTGGCTGCGGTACTGGTCGCTGCGCGTGCGCTTGATGTAGCCGCCGCGGGTGAGCGTGACGACCATCTCCTCCTGCGGGATGAGATCTTCGACGCTCATGTCGCCGTCGTAGCCGAGCAGGATCTCGGTGCGGCGGTCGTCGCCGAACTTGTCGACGATCTCGGTCAGTTCGACGGTGATGATCTCGCGCTGCCGCACCTCGCTGGCGAGGATCGCCTGGTACTCGGCGATCTCGGCCTCGAGCTCGGCCAGGCGCTTGAAGATCTTCTCCCGCTCGAGCGCGGCGAGCCGGCGCAGCTGCAGGGCGAGGATCGCGTCGGCCTGCGCCTCGTCGATGTCGAGCAGCGCGATCAGCCCGGTGCGCGCCTCGTCGACATCGGGCGAGCGGCGGATGAGCGCGATCACCTCGTCGAGCGCGTCGAGCGCCTTCACGTAGCCGCGCTGGATGTGCGCGTCGGCCTCGGCCTTCGCCAGTCGGAAGCGGGTGCGGCGCACGATGACCTCGACCTGGTGGTCGATCCAGTGCGAGATGAAGCCGTCGATCGGCAGCGTGCGCGGCACGCCGTCGACGATCGCCAGCATGTTGGCGCCGAAGTTCTCCTGCAGCTGGGTGTGCTTGTAGAGGTTGTTGAGCACGACCCGGGCGACGGCGTCCTTCTTGAGCACGATCACCAGGCGCTGCCCGGTGCGGCCCGACGTCTCGTCGCGGATGTCGGCGATGCCGGCGAGCTTGCCGTCCTTCACCAGGTCGGCGATCTTGATCGCCAGGTTGTCGGGGTTGACCTGGTACGGCAGCTCGGTGACGACGAGGCAGGTGCGGCCCTGGATCTCCTCGACGTTGACGACCGCGCGCATCGTGATCGAACCCCGGCCCGTGCGGTACGCGTCGTGGATGCCCTTCACCCCGAGGATCTGCGCGCCGGTCGGGAAGTCGGGTCCCTTGATGCGCTGGATGATCGCCTCGAGCAGCTCCTCGCGGGTGGCATCCGGGTTCTCGAGCGCCCACAGCGCGGCCGCCGCCACCTCGCGCAGGTTGTGCGGCGGGATGTTGGTGGCCATGCCCACCGCGATGCCGACCGAGCCGTTGACCAGCAGGTTCGGGAACCGCGCGGGGAGCACGGTCGGCTCCTGGGTGCGGCCGTCGTAGTTGTCCTGGAAGTCGACGGTGTCCTCGTCGATGTCCCGGACCATCTCCATGGCGAGCGGCGCCATCTTGGTCTCGGTGTACCGGTGGGCGGCGGCGCCGTCGTTGCCGGGCGAGCCGAAGTTGCCCTGCCCGAGGGCGAGCGGATAGCGCAGCGCCCACGGTTGGACCAGGCGCACGAGCGTGTCGTACACCGCGCCGTCGCCGTGCGGGTGGAACTGGCCCATCACGTCGCCGATGATGCGGGTGCACTTCGAGAACGCGCGGTCGGGACGGTAGCCGCCGTCGTACATCGCGTAGATGACGCGGCGGTGCACGGGCTTCAGCCCGTCGCGGATCTCGGGCAGCGCGCGCCCCACGATCACGCTCATCGCGTAGTCGAGGTAGCTGCGCTGCATCTCGAGCTGCAGGTCGACCTGCTCGATGCGGTCGCCCGCCGGCAGGTCGGTGTCGGTCTCGTCGGCCATGGGTCTCTTTCGTCGTCGCGGGGTGGGTGGCGGTGGCCGCTCGGCGGCCGACCCCGCGCTAGATGTCGAGGAAGCGCACGTCCTTGGCGTTCTGCTGGATGAAGTGGCGACGGGCCTCGACGTCGTCGCCCATCAGGGTGGAGAACAGGCCGTCGGCGATCGCGGCGTCGTCGAGGGTGACCTGCTTGAGCGTGCGGGTCTCGGGGTTCATGGTGGTGTCCCAGAGCTCCTGGTGGTTCATCTCACCGAGACCCTTGTAGCGCTGCACGCCGTTGTCCTTGGGCACGCGCTTGCCGGCGGCGAGACCCTCGCTGACGACGGCGTCGCGCTCGCGGTCCGAGTAGACGTAGTCGTGCTCGGCGTTGGTCCACTTGATCCGGTAGAGCGGGGGCTGCGCGAGGTACACGTAGCCCATCTCGATGAGCGGGCGCATGTAGCGGAACAGCAGGGTGAGCAGCAGGGTCGTGATGTGCTGGCCGTCGACGTCGGCATCCGCCATCAGCACGATCTTGTGATACCGGGCCTTCTCGCCGTCGAAGTCCTCGCCGATCCCGGTGCCGAACGCGGTGATCATCGCCTGGATCTCGGCGTTGCCGAGCGCGCGGTCGAGCCGGGCCTTCTCGACGTTGAGGATCTTGCCGCGCAGCGGCAGGATCGCCTGGGTCTCGGGGTTGCGCCCCTGCACCGCCGAGCCGCCGGCCGAGTCGCCCTCGACCAGGAAGATCTCGCTCTCGCCGGGGTTGCGGCTCGAGCAGTCCTTGAGCTTGCCGGGCATGCCGCCGCCCTCGAGCAGTCCCTTGCGCCGGGTCTGCTCGCGCGCCTTGCGCGCGGCGATGCGGGCGGTCGCCGCCTGGATCGCCTTGCGGATGACGTCGCGCGCCTGGGTGGGGTTGCGGTCGAACCAGTCGGCGAGCGCCTCGCCGACGACGCGCTGCACGAACGACTTCGCCTCGGTGTTGCCGAGCTTGGTCTTGGTCTGGCCCTCGAACTGCGGCTCGCCGAGCTTCACCGAGAGCACCGCGGTGAGCCCCTCGCGCACGTCGTCGCCGGAGAGGTTCTCGTCCTTGTCCTTGAGCATGCCCTTCTCGCGGGCGTACCGGTTGACCAGGGTGGTGAGCGCGGCGCGGAAGCCCTCTTCGTGGGTGCCGCCCTCGTGGGTGTTGATCGTGTTGGCGTAGGTGTGCACGCTCTCGGAGTAGGCGCTCGTCCACTGCATCGCCATCTCGAGCGCGATCTTGCGCTCGGTGTCCTCCGACTCGAACGAGATGACGTCGGGGTGGATGATGTCGGCCTTCTTCGCCGAGTTGAGGTACTCGACGTAGTCGACCAGTCCGCGCTCGTAGAGGAAGACGTCGCTGCGCGCCGTCGGCTCCTCGTCGCCGGCGTCGCCCTCCGCCTCGACGACGGCCGGTCGCCGCTCGTCGGTCAGGGCGATGCGCAGCCCCTTGTTGAGGAACGCCATCTGCTGGAAGCGGGTGCGCAGCGTCTCGTAGTCGAAGTCGACGGTCTCGAAGATGTCGGCGCTCGGCCAGAAGGTGATCGAGGTGCCGGTCTCGTCGGTCGCCTCGCCCTTCGCGACCGGCCCGGTCGGCACGCCGATCTCGTAGCTCTGACGCCACACCGATCCCTGGCGCTTCACCTCGGCCTCGAGCCGGGTGGAGAGCGCGTTGACCACGGACGACCCGACGCCGTGCAGTCCGCCCGACACCGCGTAGGCGCCGGACCCGAACTTGCCGCCGGCGTGCAGCACGGTGAGCACGACCTCGAGGGTGGAGCGCTTCTCGACCGGGTGCTCGTCGACCGGGATGCCGCGGCCGCCGTCGACGACCCGCACCCCGCCGTCGGCGAGCAGGGTCACGTCGATCCGGTCGTTGTGCCCGGCGAGCGCCTCGTCGACCGCGTTGTCGACGATCTCGTACACCAGGTGGTGCAGTCCGCGCGGCCCGGTCGACCCGATGTACATGCCGGGCCGCTTGCGCACGGCTTCCAGGCCCTCGAGGACCTGGATCGCGCTGGCACCGTAGTCGTCGGCGGGCACGGGGCCCTTCGAGGAGGGGGTCATGGAATGGTGGCTCCTGCCGGTCAGACCCGACCCCCGTCGTGCGGCGGCCGGACCAGCCGATTCTATCTCAGGGACGCCCGCGAAACCGCCGAAATCGGCCGTCTGAGCGCCTTTCCCGGCGAGGTCGACCTGTTTTGTCTACTCAGCCATAGGTATCGCGTGGACCGCGCCCAGGGATGCTTCTCGGGCCGTGTTTCCACGAGGGGGCGTCCGGGCCGATGAAGCGCACGGTCTCGACGTGCGCGCCGGGGAACCGCTCGCCGCAACGCCGCACGATCTCGTCGGCCATGCCGCGCAGCTGCACCGCCCAGGCGGTCGAGTCGCAACGGACCAGCAGCAGACCGTCGTCGAGGTCGGTCGGCGACGAGTGCGCCGCCACATCCGGACCCACCAGATCGGGCCACGCGGCGAGCAGCTCCGACCGGGCGATCGGGGCGTCCCAGCCGCGCGCGGCGGTGATCGCGCCGAGGGCCGCCGTCAGGTCGACCGGATCGCGCCCCGGCCCGTACGGAACCGTCTCCGTTCTGCGCGCGGCTTCCTTGCGACGCCGCGCGTCGCGATGGCGCACCGCCGGGTCGCCGAACATGCGGCGCACCCGCAGGTACACGCGCACGTGCTCCGGCTCGTTCACGTCGCCTCCCCGCCCTCGTCGACCACCGCACCCGCGCGGATGCGGGTCACCCTCCCGCGAAGCGGGTCGGGCACATCGTCGAAGACGGCCGCCGTGATGAGCACCTGCTCGTACCCGGCGATCGCGGAGGCGAGCCGCGACCGACGGCCCTCGTCGAGCTCGGCGAACACGTCGTCGAGGATGAGCACCGGATCGCCCAGCGTCGACTCGGCGCGGAGCACCGCCGCGCTCGCCAGCTTGAGCGACAGCGCGAACGACCACGACTCGCCGTGGCTGGCGTAGCCGCGGGCGGGGAGCGTGTTGAGGGTGAGCAGCAGATCGTCGCGGTGCGGTCCGACCAGCGAGAGGCCGCGGTCGAGCTCCGCGCGCCGGACGGAAGCGAGAGCCGCCCGGAAGCGCTCGCGCACCTGCGCGGCATCGGCGGAGTCGGGCGTCGCATCCGTCGCGGTGGCGTCCTCGTCGTCGGCGCCGAGGATGCTGAGCCGCATCGCCAGGTCGACGGCGTGCTCCGGTCCGGCCACCTCGCGGTACGCGGCGGCGACCTCGGGCCGGAGCCGGTCGACCAGCCCGAGCCGCGCGACGATGATCTCGGTGCCGAGCTCGACGAGCCGGTCGTCCCAGACGTCGAGCGTCGACAGCCCATCCTCCGCGACCCGGGCCGCCCGCGCCGACTTGAGCAGCGTGCTGCGCTGGCGCACCACCCGCTCGTAGTCGGCGAGTACGCCGGCGAGCCGCGGCGTCGTCTGCACGAGCAGCTCGTCGAGAAGGCGCCGGCGGCCGGCCGGGTCGCCGCGCACGATCGCGAGATCCTCCGGCGCGAACACGACGGTGGCCGCGTAGCGCGGCAGCTCGCGCGGCTTGATCGCGGCACGGTTCACCTGCGCGCGGTTCGCGGCCCCGCGATTGAGCTGCGCCTCGACCAGCACCTCGCGGTCGTCGTGCCGCAATCGGGCCCGGATGACCGCGGCGTCGCATCCGGATCGAATCAGCGGCTGGTCGCCGGCGACGCGGTGCGAGCCCAGGGTGCTGAGGTACGCGATCGCCTCGACCAGGTTGGTCTTGCCCTGGCCGTTCGACCCGACGACGAGGTTGGGACCCGGCTCGAACGCGACCTCGGCGTCCCGGTAGTTGCGGAAGTCGGTGAGCGAGAGATGGGTGACGATCACGCCCCGTCGGCCTTGCGCACGGCGTGCCCGCCGAACTGCTTGCGCAGCGCCGCGACCGCCTTCATCGACGGCGAGTCCTCCTGGCGCGAGACGAACCGGGCGAAGATCGACGCGCTGATGGTCGGCATCGGCACGGCGTGGTCGAGCGCCTCGTGCACGGTCCACCGGCCTTCGCCCGAGTCTTCGACGTAGCCCTCGATGTCGCCGAGGTCCGGGTCGTCGGCGAGGGCCTTGACCAGGAGCTCGAGCAGCCACGAGCGCACGACGGTGCCGCGCTGCCAGGCCGCGAAGACGCCGTGGACGTCGTGGATGAGGTCGTCGCGCGCGCTGAGCAGTTCGAATCCCTCGCCCCAGGCCTGCATCTGCGCGTACTCGATGCCGTTGTGCACCATTTTCGCGTAGTGGCCCGCGCCGGTGGATCCGGCGTGCACGAAACCCTCCTCGCGGGGACCCTCCGGCCGCAGCGCGTCGAACACCGGCATCGCCGCCGCGATGTCGTCGGCCGCGCCGCCGGCCATGAGCCCGTACCCGTTCTCGAGACCCCACACCCCGCCCGAGACGCCGCAGTCGAGGAAGCGGATGCCGCGCTCGGCGAGCAGGGCGGCATGGTCGGCGTCGTCGGTGTAGCGCGAGTTGCCGCCGTCGATCACCAGGTCACCGGCGTCGAGCACGGACGCGAGGTCGGTGATCACCTGCGTGGTGACCGGGCCGGACGGCACCATCACCCACACGGTGCGCGGCGCCGGGAGCGCGGCGACGAGCGCCGGCAGGTCGGCGACGTCGCTGACCTCGGGACGCGGGTCGTATCCGGTCACCTCGAGGCCGGCGGCACGCATCCGCGCCCGCATGTTGTGGCCCATCTTGCCGAGGCCGACCAGGCCTAGGTGCATCGGCGCGTCGGTCATCGGAGGGTCTCCCTCGGGGGAACTCAGCGCAGCAGCAGGTTCGGCTGGAGCAGGTACTTGTAGTTGTCGGCGCCCGGCTGATCCTTCGACGACTGGCTCGTGATCAGCACCGGACCCGGCTTGTTCGGGTTGTCGGTCTTGGTGAACGAGATCCGCACGAATTCCGAGTGCACGGCCGCGAGGCCGTCGAGCAGGAACGAGGGCTTCAGCGACACGACCGTGTCCTCGCCGTGAAGGTGAGCATCGATCGTCTCCGACGCCTGCGCCTGCTCGGAGCCCGCGGCCTCGAGGGTGGCGCCGTCGATCGAGAACGAGAAGCGCAGCGCCGCCTCGCGCTCGAGCACGAGCGACACGCGACGGGTCGCCTCCATCAGCTCGGCGGTGTTCACCACCGCGTAGTCGTCGACCTGCTCCGGGAAGAGCCGGCGGACCGGCGGGAAGTTGCCCTTGATGAGCAGCGAGGTGACGGTCTTCGACCCTGCGCTGAACGCGATCAGCTCGCGGTCGTCGGTGCGCACGATCGACACCGCGACGGTGCCCGAGTGCGCGAAGGTCTTGCCCACCTCCGACAGGGTGCGCGCCGGGATGAGGGCGGTGGTGCCCTCGGCGCTCGTCGTGCCCGAGTCCCAGTCGATCTCGCGGACCGCGACGCGGTACCGGTCGGTGGCGACGAGGGACAGGCTGTTCTCGCCCACCTCGAGCTGCACGCCCGTGATCACCGGGGTGACGTCGTCGCGGGATGCCGCGACGGCGACCTGCGCGACCGCGTCGGCGAAGTCCTCGGCCGGCAGCACCCCGGTGCGGTCCTCGACCTGGGGCAGTGTCGGGTACTCCTCGACCGGCATGCTCAGCAGGGTGAACTTCGCGGATCCGGCGGTGACGGCGATCTTGCCATCGACGGTGGAGAAGGTGACCGGGGCGTTCGGCATCCGGCTGGCGATGTCGGCGAGCAGTCGGCCGGAGACCAGCGCGGTGCCCGCCTCGTCGACCTCGGCCGCGATCTCGGTGCGCGACGAGACCTCGTAGTCGAACGAGCTCAGGACGAGCTTGCCGTCCTCCGCCTCGAGCAGCACGCCCGAGAGGATCGGCTGGGTCGTGCGCTGCGGAAGGAGCTTCACGGCGAACGACACGGCCTCGCTGAACACGTCGCGGTTCACCTGGAACTTCACGCGGCACTCCTCGTCACGTCGGGCGGGCGGGTCGCCATCCTCCCACGTCCGATCCTGGCACAGCTCGCCGACCTCGCCCCCCGGGTCATCGGACCCGGAATGAAGGGAAAGGAAGCTGTCGTCTTCTTAACCACCTGGGGAGATGTGGACAATCGGTGCTCGACCCCGAGGAGTCGGGGAACTACATCCGTGTGAGATGTGGAACCGTCGGGGACGACGACGACCGGGTCTGGGGATGGCGCGTCGCCGGCGTCGGTCCGTCCACATCGTTCGGCTCCTCCGTCCCCAACCCATCCCGAGGGGTCCCCGGGTTATCCACAAGCTGTCCACATGTGCGAATCCGACGCGACGACCCCGATCTGTCTACTCCCCCGTTCGGGGGGTCAGGGTGGCACGGACCCGGCGCGGGTCAGATCTTGCCGTAGCGCTGGTTCTGCCGGATGCGGCTGGTCAGCTCGGTGACCTGGTTGTAGATCGAGCGGCGCTCCTTCATGAGCTCGCTGATCTTCTTGTTCGCGTACATCACCGTCGTGTGGTCGCGGTTGCCGAACAGCTGGCCGATCTTGGGCAGCGAGAGGTTCGTCATCTCGCGGCACAGGTACATCGCGATCTGCCGCGCGGTCGCGACGGCCTGCGACCGGCTCGACCCGTAGAGGTCGTCGACCGACAGTTTGAAGTAGTCCGCCGTGTGATTGATGATGTCGACCGGCGCGATGACGTTGTCCTCTTCGCTGGTCACCAGATCCTTGAGCACCGTCTGGACGAGCTGCAGGTCGACCGGCGTGCGGTTGAGGTTCGAGAACGCGGTCACCCGGATGAGCGTGCCCTCGAGCTCGCGGATGTTGCTCGACACCTTCGTCGCCATGAACTCGAGGATGTCGTCGGGCACCTGGAAGCGCTCGCTCTCCGCCTTCTTGCGGAGGATCGCGATGCGGGTCTCGAGGTCGGGTGCCTGCACGTCGGTGATCAGTCCCCACTCGAAGCGGGACCGCATCCGGTCCTCGAAGCCGGTGAGGAACTTCGGCGCGACGTCGCTGGTGATGACCACCTGCTTGGAGTGGTCGTGCAGCGTGTTGAAGGTGTGGAAGAAGGCCTCCTGCGTCTCGACCGCGCGTTGCAGGAACTGGATGTCGTCGATCAGCAGGATGTCGATCTCGCGGTACCGGGTCTGGAAGGCCGCGGTCCGGTTGTTCTGGATCGAGTTGATGAAGTCGTTGGTGAACTCCTCCGAGCTCACGTAGCGCACGCGGATGCCGGGGTAGAGGTTCTCGGCGTAGTGGCCGATGGCGTGCAGCAGGTGCGTCTTGCCGAGGCCGGAGTCGCCGTAGATGAACAGCGGGTTGTAGGCCTTGGCCGGCGCCTCGGCGACCGCGACCGCGGCGGCGTGCGCGAAGCGGTTGGAGCTGCCGGTGACGAAGTTGTCGAAGTTGTACTTGGGGTTGAGCCGCGAGTCGGACCGGCGCGATCCGTCGGTCGGAGCGGGGGCCTCCACCGGGGCGGGCTCGAAGCCCGACGTCTCGACCGGCTGCAGGATCGGACCCTGCATCTCGGGGTTGACGACGATCGCGAAGTTGGCGACGTCGGGGTCCTCGGCAGAGATGGCGCCGAGCAGCGGGACCCGGATGCGCTGCTCGAGCATGCCGCGGGTCAGCTCGTTGGGCACCTCGAGGTAGAGGCTTCCGGCGAGCACCCCCTTCGGCTCGACCAGGTTGACGAACCCCTGCAGCTGCGGAGTGATGCGCTCGTCGTCACCGAGGCGTCGCAGAACCGCCGACCACAGGGCATGCGTCGGATCGGACGGGTCGTTCATTCCCACATCTTCTTCGGGTCGGCGTCTTATTCACAGCTCTGTCCACAGGGGAATCACCTGTGGACGAGTGCCTCGGGCTCGGGCCCCCCGCGCGAGCGAATGACGTTAACTTAGTTCGCGCACCGGGGGTCGGGACAACCCTCGACCTCACCCTGAGACCCGGGAACCGGCCGCGGCGGCGATCGGCGAGCGCGGTCGTCGGATGCCGAGCACGGCCCGACGTTTGACCGGACGACATCCGGGACCTATCTTTAATCAGTTGTCCGCCGAAGAGGCGGCGTCCTGATCTTTCCCGGGCGCGGGTCGCGCCCCTGGGTACTGGAGACGAACCATGAGCAAGCGAACCTTCCAGCCGAACAACCGCCGGCGCGCCAAGACGCACGGCTTCCGCCTCCGCATGCGCACGCGTGCCGGTCGCGCCATCCTGGCGGCCCGCCGTCGCAAGGGGCGCACCGAGCTCTCCGCCTGACCCCGCGTGCTCGCGCGGGGCAACCGGGTGGTCCGGCCGGACGAGTTCCGGTCGGTCGTGCGCCGGGGCCGCAAGTCGAGCACCCGGACCGCGGTCTACTACCGGCTCCCCCGTGACTCCGCCGACCCGCTGCGCTTCGGGTTCATCATCTCGCGCGCGGTCGGCAACGCTGTCGAGCGCAACCGGCTGCGCCGACGCTGGCGCGCCATCGGCCGCGGCCTGGTCGACGCGGGCCGCTCGGGCGAGGACGTCGTCGTCCGCGCCCTCCCGGGCGCCGCGCAACTCGACTGGGCTAGTCTCTCCGCGGACCTCACCGCCGCCCTCGACGCCCCCCTCCGGATCCCGCCCGCTCGGAACTGACGTGCTGACCTTTCTCTGGCTGCTGCCGCGCAACGTCTGCGTGCTGGTCCTGCGCGGGTACCGTGCCGTGATCTCGCCCCTCTACGGGCAGGTCTGCCGCTACTACCCGAGCTGCTCCGCGTACGCGCTCGAGGCGATCCAGCGGCACGGCGTGGTGAAGGGCATCGGGCTTGGCAGCTGGCGCCTCGCGCGCTGCCACCCGTGGGCGCGCGGCGGCGTGGACGACGTACCCCCGGAGCGCGTCGAGCGCTACCGGATCACCGACTTCGGATTCGTGGTGGCCGCCGGCCACGGGAAGGGCTGATCGCTCGTGGACCTGTTCGCATTCCTGGGGAGCCTCCTCACCCCGATCAAGTGGGTGATCGAGGCGATCCTCGTCGGGTGGCACTGGCTGCTCACCACCCTCGGCATGGGAGAGGGCGACGGGATCACCTGGGTGCTGTCGATCGTCGGCCTCGTGCTCCTCGTGCGCGCGGCGCTGATCCCGATCTTCGTGCGCCAGATCAAGAGCCAGCGCAAGATGCTCGAGGTCGCGCCGCAGCTCAAGAAGATCCAGGACAAGTACAAGGGCAAGCGCGACCAGTTCTCCCGCGAGGCCATGCAGCGGGAGACCATGGAGCTCTACCGCAGGGCCGGCACGAACCCGTTCGCGTCCTGCCTGCCGCTGCTCATCCAGATGCCCATCTTCCTGAGCCTCTTCTACACGCTGCAGGCGGCCAACAACAGCCAGGCGGGGGTCGGCCTGCTCGACCAGCGGCTCGCGAACCTGTTCGGCGCCGCCGAGCTGTTCGATGTCGCGCCCCTCCACGACAGCATCCAGTCGGCGCTCGCCCAGGACCCGGTGGAGTGGGTCGTCATCGTCATCGCCGTCGTGATGGTGGTGCTGATGACCGCGTCGCAGTTCGTGACGCAGCTGCAGATCATGTCGAAGAACCAGTCGCCGGAGATGAAGGCGAGCCCGATGTACCGGCAGCAGCGGATCCTGCTGTACATCCTCCCGCTGGTGTTCGCGTTCTCGGGCTTCGCGTTCCCGATCGGCGTCATGTTCTACTGGCTGGTCTCCAACGCCTGGACCATGGTGCAGCAGTACATCGTGATCCGGAACATGCCGACTCCGGGCAGCGAGGCCGCGCTCGCCCGCGAGGCGCGCCTGGCCCGCCGGGCTCAGCGCCGCGGCATCGAGCGCGACGCCGACGCCCTGGCGGAGTCGGCCGAGCAGGACGAGCAGAAGAAGATCAACACCCAGCGGCAGCAGCCGGTGAGCAAGAACCGCGCCAAGAAGCAGGGGGGCAAGCGATGACCGACGTGCAGGAGACCCCGGTCGACGACAACGCCGCCGGGAACGACGGCGACGAGCAGCGACTGGTCGACGAGGGCGACGCGGCGGCGGACTACATCGAGGAGCTGCTCGACATCGCCGACATCGAGGGCGACATCGACATCGACGTGCGGGCCGGGCGGGCGTACCTCGCGGTCTCCGCGGCGGAGGGCTCGAACCTCGACCTGCTCTCCAAGCCCGACACGGTGTCGGCGCTGCAGGAGCTCACGCGGCTCGCGGTGCAGAACCGCACCGGCGGATTCTCCGGCGTCATCCTCGACATCGGCGGATCGCGCGACGCCCGCGCGGAGGAGCTCGGGGGCCTGGTGGATGCCGCGATCGCGCGCCTCGAGGGCGGCGCCTCGGCGGCCTCGCTCCCCCCGATGTCGAGCTACGAGCGCAAGATCGTGCACGACCTGGTGTCGGAGCGCGGCTACCGCTCGGAGTCCGAGGGCGAGGGCCGGGACCGGCACACCGTCATCCGCCCGGCCTGATCCGCCGGCGATGTTTCACGTGAAACAGTGACCGGTCTCGAAGCCGAACCCGCCGCGGTCACCGAGCTGTTCGGCGACCGGGCGGACCTCGCCCGCTCGTTCACGGAGCGGCTCGCCGCTGTCGGCGAGGAGCGCGGGCTGATCGGCCCGCTGGAGCTCCCGCGGCTCTGGACGCGCCACGTGCTCAACAGCGCCCTGCTCGCCCCGCTGCTCCGTCCGGGTCGGGTGGGAGACGTCGGCAGCGGAGCCGGCCTCCCCGGCATCCCGCTCGCGATCGCGCGACCGGACGTCACGCTCGTGCTGATCGAGCCGATGGAGCGACGCACCGACTGGCTGCGCGAGGAGGTCGCGCGGCTCGGCCTGGACAACGTGGAGGTCGTCCGCGGGCGCGCCCAGGACGTGACGGCGGAGCCCCCGCTGGATCAGGTGACCGCGCGCGCGGTGGCCTCGCTGGCGAAGCTCGTCCCGATGCTCCGCCCCCTGCTCCGCTCCGGCGGGGAGATGATCCTGCTCAAGGGCGCCCGGGTCGACGACGAGGTGGTGGCCGCGACGAAGCAGTTGCGCGCGGCCCGTGTGCGCGACCCGGAGGTGCTGGTGCTGGGGGCGGGGATCCTCCCGGAGGCGACCCGCGTCTTCCGGGCTACAGTTGACTGATTCCGGCGCCGCTCGGCGCCGATGTTCCACGTGAAACATCCCCACGGAGCTCCGGTGACCGACGACCACGAGACCCCCTTGGCGCGCGAGGTCGCGGACCTCGCCCGCCGCCGCACGGCCCTGTCCGAGGCCGTGCTGCCGCTGCCGACCACGACGCGCGTGATCACGGTGGCGAACCAGAAGGGCGGCGTCGGCAAGACCACGTCGACCGTCAACCTCGCCGCCGCGCTGGCCCAGGCCGGTGCGCGGGTGTTGGTGATCGACCTCGACCCGCAGGGCAACGCGTCGACCGCGCTCGGCGTCGAGCACCGGTCGGAGACCTCGAGCGTCTACGACGTGATGATCGAGGACGTGCCGATGGCGGAGGTCGTGCAGCGCAGCCCGGAGTTCCCGGGACTCACCTGCGTGCCCGCCACCATCCACCTCGCCGGCGCGGAGATCGAACTCGTCTCGCTGGTGGCCCGCGAGCAGCGGCTCAAGTCGGCGCTGGAGACGTACCTGCGGGAGTCGGCCGAGCCGCCGCACTACGTCTTCATCGACTGCCCGCCGTCGCTCGGCCTGCTGACGATCAACGCGTTCGTCGCGGCGCAGGAGGTGCTCATCCCGATCCAGTGCGAGTACTACGCGCTCGAGGGGCTGAGCCAGCTGCTCGACAACATCAAGCTGATCCAGCGGCACCTCAACCCGCGCCTGCGGCTCTCGACGATCCTGCTGACCATGTACGACTCGCGCACCAACCTCGCCACCCAGGTGGTCGACGAGGTGCGCCAGCACTTCCCGCAGGAGGTGCTCGGCACGATCATCCCGCGCTCGGTGCGCATCTCCGAGGCGCCCAGCTACGGGCAGAGCGTGATCAGCTACGACGGCAACTCCCCGGGGTCGCTGTCCTACCGCGAGGCGGCCGCCGAGATGGCCCGCCGCGGGGCCGCCTGATGGCCGCTCCCCGGCGCACCGGCCTCGGCCGCGGGATCGGCGCCCTCATCCCGACACAGGAGGGCGACCGCCCGGTCGACGTGTTCTTCCCGGCCCAGGACGACCTGGTCGCGGTGCCGGGCGCCCGCCTGGTCGAGCTCGACCCGGAGGACATCGTCCCCAACCCGCAGCAGCCTCGGAAGGAGTTCCGCGACGAAGAGCTGCAGGAGCTCGTCGTCTCGGTGCGCGAGTTCGGCGTGCTGCAGCCGATCGTCGTGCGTCCCCGCCCCGGCGCGGCTCCCGGCGAACCGGCGCACGAGCTGGTCATGGGCGAGCGTCGGCTGCGCGCCACCAAGCTGGCCGGACGCACGTCCATCCCCGCGATCGTCAAGGACCGCGCTGATGAGGTCATGCTGCGCGACGCGCTGCTCGAGAACCTGCACCGCGCCGAGCTGAACCCGCTCGAGGAGGCGTCGGCCTACCAGCAGCTGCTGCAGGACTTCGGCATCACCCAGGAGCAGCTCGCCGAGCGCATCGGCCGCAGCCGCCCGCAGATCACCAACACCCTGCGCCTGCTGCGCCTGCCCGCGACCGTGCAGCGCCGGGTCGCCTCCGGGGTGCTCAGCGCGGGTCACGCGCGGGCCATCCTCGCGGCGGGCGACGCGGATTCCATGGAGCGGCTGGCCGACAAGATCGTCAACCAGGATCTCTCCGTCCGCGCGGCGGAGGCCGCGGCGGCGGCATCCGGATCGGCGAAGCCGCGCGCCACGAAGCCCAAGGCCGGGAGCCGTCAGGAGCACCTGGCGACCCTCGCCGAGCGGCTCGGCGACCGGCTCGACACCCGGGTGAAGATCGCGCTCGGCGCCTCGAAGGGCACGATCACGATCGACTTCGCGACGCCGGCCGACCTGCGGCGCATCCTCGACGAGCTCGGGGTGGACTCCACGACCTGAGCGGGCGGATCGTCGCCGGCGACAGTTCGACCGACGGATCTCAGCGGCGGCGTCGCGGCGCTCCCGGATGGGGCAGCGGGCGTCGCGGCGCGACTCAGCCGTCGGCGATGGCGGCCTCGGCGAGCCGGGCGTAGACCCAGCCGAGGTCGTGGCCGGCCGCCTCGAGCGCCAGCGGAACCAGCGAGGTCTCGGTGAGCCCGGGCATCACGCTGGCCTCGAGGAACCAGGCGGTCCCCGCTCCGTCGACGATCAGGTCGATGCGCGAGATGTGGCGCAGGCCGAGCGCCCGGTGGGCCGCCAGTGCCGTCTCGGCGGCCACAGCGGCCGCGTCGTCGGCGATCCGGGCCGGGGCGTAGAAGTTGGTCAGACCGGGGTTGTAGCGCTCCTCGTAGCCGTACACGCCCGACGTCGGCTCGATCTCGACCGCCGGCAGGGCCACCGGCCCGTCGCCGGTGTCGATCACCCCGATGCCGATCTCGGTGCCGGCGATGAACTGCTCGATCACCGCGACGTCCCAGTAGGTGTAGGCGTCGACCATCGCGCGGGGCAGCTGGGCGGCATCCGTCACGATCGTCACGCCGAGCGCGGAGCCGCCCTGGGCGGGCTTGACGACCAGCGGCACGGGCAGCTCGTCGCCGATGGCGGCGAACACGGCCTCGGCGCCGAGCTCGCGGAAGGCGTCGCGCCCGAGCGAGATGGAGCGGGGCGTCGCCACGCCGGCGCGGCTGACGACGACCTTCGCGGTCGGCTTGTCCCAGGCGAGGCGGGCCGCCTCGGCGCGGGCTCCGACGAACGGGATGCCGAGGAAGCCGAGCAGACCGCGCAGCGCGCCGTCGTCGCCGCTGGCGCCGTGCAGGGCGGGCCAGACCACGTCGGGGCGGTCGGCGAGCAGCGCCGGGAGCAGGGTGGCATCCGGATCGCGCAGTTCCACCTCGAGACCGTGCTCGAGCAGGCTGTCGGCCACCTGGCGACCCGTGCGCAGCGACACGTCCCGCTCGTGCGAGATGCCGCCCGCGAGGACGACGACCTTCGAGATGCCCATCAGCCGATGTTGGGCGGCAGCACGTCTTCGCGCTCCGCGGGCAGGGACACGGGACCGGTCTGCTGGAACTCGGTGAGCAGGTCGAGCTCCCCGCTGACGACGAGCGCGAGGCGTCGGATGCCCTCGCGGATGAAGTCGGGGGTCGGGTAGCAGAACGACAGGCGCATCGCGTCGTGACCGCCGCCGTCGGCGTGGAACGCGGTGCCCGGCGTGTACGCGACGAGCTCCTTCACCGCGCGCGGCAGCATCGCCTTCGAGTCGAGCGCCGGGGGCAGCCGCAGCCAGACGTAGAAGCCGCCGGTGGGGACGGTCCAGCTGAGCGTGGGCAGGTGCTCCTGCAGGGCGCCGAGCATGGCGTCGCGCCGCTCGCGGTAGACGTCGCGGAAGGTGGCGATCTGGCCGCGCCAGTCGGCGTTGTCGAGGTACTCGGAGATGATCACCTGCGAGAACGAGCTCGGCGACAGCACCGCCGCCTCGTTCGCCAAGACGAGTTTTTCTCGAATAGCCAGGGGAGCGACGGCCCAGCCGACGCGCAGCCCGGGGGCGAACGTCTTCGAGAAGGTGCCGAGGTAGACCACGTTCTCGTCGTCGATCGAGCGCATCGCGTGCGGCGGCGCGTCGTCGAAGTACAGCAGGCCGTAGGGGTTGTCCTCGAGCACCAGGATGTCGTTCTCCCGGGCGATCTCGAGCACCTCCATCCGGCGCGCCCAGGGCATCGTGACGCCCATCGGGTTGTGGAACGACGGGATCGTGTAGAGGAACTTGATGCGGCGCCCCTCGGAGCGCAGCCGCGCGATCGTCTCGCGCAGCGCCTCGGGAACGAGCCCCTCGTCGTCCATCGCCGTGTGCACGACCTCGGCCTGGAAGCTCTTGAACACCGTGATCGCCGTCACGTAGCTCGGACCCTCGGCGATGACCACGTCGCCCTCATCGAGGAAGAGCTTCGAAATCAGCTCGAGCGCGTGCTGCGACCCGGTGGTGACCACGACGTCGTCGACGCCCGCGTGGATGCCCTCGAGGGCCATCACGTCGAGGATCTGCTCGCGCAGCCGAGGGATGCCCTGGCCCGATCCGTACTGGAGGGCGACACCGGCCCGCTCGCGCACCGTGCGATCGACGGCGGCGGAGAGCAGATCGGTCGGCAGGGCCGAGACGTACGGCATCCCGCCCGCCAGCGAGACGACCTCGGGGCGGCTCGCCACCGCGAACAGCGCGCGGACCTCGGAGGCGCCCAACCCGGCCGTGCGCGCGGCGTACCGGCCGAGCCACGGATCGAGGTTCCTGCCCTGGGTCTGCATGAACGTCAAGGGTAGCCCCGAAAAGCTCCGCGGCCCCCACCCCGAGCGGGGGCGGAGGCCGCGGATGCGCGACTGGACCGGATGCCCGGTCCGCGGCGGCTCAGGCCAGGAACTCGGCCAGATCGGCCTCAAGCGCGGGCTTCGGCTTGGCGCCGATCACGCGCTTGACGACCTCGCCGCCGGAGAACACGAACATCGCCGGAATCGACGTGATGCCGTACTTCATCGCCGTCTCCGGGTTGTCGTCGACGTTGAGCTTCACGATCGACAGCTTCTCGACGTTCTCCTCGGCGATCTTGTCGAGGATCGGCGAGACGGCGCGACACGGGCCGCACCACTCGGCCCAGAAGTCGACCATGATCGGCTTCTCGGAGGCGAGCACCTCGTCCGCGAACGTGGCGTCGGTGACTTCCTTGGTGGACATCGTTCTCTCTCCCTGTGGTGGTGGGTGATCTGTGGATCGCAACGCCGGAACGGCGTCGGTGATTCCCGTCAGACGGTCGCCTCGGCGGGCTCGGCCGCGGTGGCGGCGGTCGCCGCGACGTCCTCGACCCGGTCGAGCAGGTCGCGCGGCAGGTCGGCGAGGTAGTGCTCGGCGTCGAGGGCCGCGGCGCAGCCCGACCCGGCGGCGGTGATCGCCTGCTTGTAGGTCGCGTCGACCACGTCGCCGGCGGCGAAGACGCCCGGGATGCTGGTCTTCGAGCTGCGGCCCTGTACCGCGACGGTGCCCTCGGCGGTCAGCTCGAGCGCGTCGTGGATGAGATGGGTGCGCGGGTCGGCGCCGATGGCGACGAACAGGCCCTCCAGGTCGAGCGTGGTCTCCGACCCGTCTTCGGTGTCGATGAGGCCGATGCCGGTGACCTTCTCGTCGCCGTAGATGTGCCCGACCTCCTTGTTCCAGAGGAACTCGATCTTCGGGTCGGCGAAGGCGCGGTCCTGCATCGCGGCCGAGGCGCGGAGCTCGGCACGGCGGTGCACCAGGTACACCTTGTCGGCGAACTTGGTGAGGAACGTGGCCTCCTCGAGCGCCGAGTCGCCGCCGCCGACGACCGCGACCTTCTTCTGGCGGAAGAACGCCCCATCGCAGGTGGCGCACCACGAGACGCCGTAGCCGGAGAGGCGGGTCTCGTCGTCGAGGCCGAGCTTGCGGTACTCCGAGCCGGTCGCGTAGATGACGGTGAGCGCCTCGTGCACCGAGCCGTCGCCGAGGTGCACCTTCTTGACGTCGCCGTCGAGCTCGAGCTTCGTGACGTCGTCGTAGACGATCTCGGCGCCGAACTTCTCGGCCTGCTCCTGCATCTTCGTCATCAGGTCGGGACCCATGACGCCCTCCGGGAAGCCCGGGAAGTTCTCGACCTCGGTGGTCTTCATCAGCTCGCCGCCGAACTCGACCGAGCTCGCGATGACGAGCGGCTTGAGGTTGGCCCGCGCGGCGTAGATGGCCGCGGTGTAGCCCGCCGGTCCGGATCCGATGATCACGACGTGTCGCATGATGCTGACTGCTCCTTAGGGAATCGGTCGCCGGACGGTACAACACATCCTACGGACGGCCCATTCCCCCGCGGGGGTCGGGCGGGTGAACCCTCCGCCTGGTGGAAACCCGCGAGGCGCGGTCGGGGGCTCAGCGCCGCCGCACGAGCGCGACCACGCCGCGCAGCTCGGGCACCCGGGCGGCGAGCAGCACGGCCAGGTACACGCCGAGCACGACGGCGCCGACCGCGGCGACGCCGAGCATCCCGGCGAGCTTCCCCGAGACGGCCCAGCCGCCATCCGTCCCGCCCAGCAGCCAGAGCACGGCGACGCCGGCCGCGGCGGCGGGCACGGTGGCGAGCGCGTAGACGCCGAGCCGGGAGACCACGCGGCGGCCGTCGAGTCCGCCGAGACGCGCGCGCAGCACGATCGCCGCGACGATCGTCTGGGCGGTGCCGGCGACGGAGGTGACGAGGGCGATCCCGGCCGCGACCTGCGCCGACGGCGCCACGACGAGAACCCCGAGGGCGCCGGCCACGAAGAGCCCGGACTGCACGAGCTGCAGCAGGAACGGGGTGCGGGTGTCGCCGAGGGCGTAGAACCCGCGCTGGAACAGGAACAGCACGCTGAACGGAACCAGGCCGACCAGGAAGGCGAGCAGCACGATCGCGATCGGCATCACCTCGCGCGCCTCGTTGGCGAACACGGCGGCGAACGGGGGCGCGGCGGCGGCGAGGGCGGCGGCCGCACCGGTGACCAGCAGCCCGACGCCGCGGAGCGCCGCCGAGAGGTCGGCCCGGATGTCGGCGAGCCGGCCGTCGCGAGCGTGTTCGCTCATCCGGGTGAAGTACGGGGTCGCGATCGACACCGCGATGATCGAGTGCGGCAGCATGAAGATCAGCCACGTCGTGCGCAGCACGGCGAGCGACGGGTCGTCGGCATCCGCGGTCACCGCGACGTTGCTCTGCACCACGCCCGCCGCCTGGGTGACGAGGATCATGGCGAACGTCCAGCCCGCGGCTCGAGCCGGGGCGCCGAGCCCCGCCCCGCGCCAGCGGAAGTCGGGGCGGAAGCGCAGGCCGGTGCGCGGCCAGAAGGCGAGCAGCACGAGGGCCTGCGCGGCGATGCCGGCGGTCGCCCCGCCCGCGACGAGCACGATCTGGGCGGTGTCCCAGGTGGCCGGATCGCGGTGCGCCGGGTCGGCGCCGTAGAGGGCGACGAAGACCAGCAGAGTGGCGATGACCACGACGTTGTTGAGCGCGGGGGCCCAGGTGAACGGGCCGAACACGCCGCGGGCGTTCAGCACCTCGCCGAGCAGGGCGTAGAGCGCGTAGAAGAAGATCTGCGGCAGACACCAGTAGGCGAAGATCACGGCGAGCCGCACGCCGCCGTCGGAGAGCGCGTTGCTGCCCCCGCCGAACGAGTACAGCGTCACGAGCGCGGGCGCCGCGAGCGTGGCGACGATGGTGACGCCGGCGAACACGGTGATGCCGAGGGTGATCAGCCGGTTGACGAAGTCCTGCCCGCCGTCGGCGTGGGTGGCGGAGCGGACGATGTGCGGCACGAGCACCGCGGTCAGAAGGCCGCCCGCGACGATCGCGTACACGTTGTTGGGCAGCTGGTTGGCCAGCGCGAACGCGTTGGCGCCCTGACCGGTCTGGCCGATCGCCCAGGCGAGCACCGCGGCGTTGACGAAGCCGAGCGCGCGCGAGACGACGGTGCCCGACGCGAGGGCCGCACTGGCGCGGCCGATGCTAGCCATCGGTCTCGGTCTCGGTCTCGGTCTCGGTGTCGGTGTCGGCCCGCGCCGCCCGCCGGCGGCGCAGGATGTTGCGCACGATGCCCGCCGCGAAGACGACGACCAGCAGCGCGACGCCGATCAGGCCGAACGTCTCCCACTGCGCCTGCAGCTCCACCTGCAGCCCGCGCGGCTGTCCGACCATGACGCCGGTGCCGGGCGAGCGCAGTTCGGTGCGCACGACGACGGTGCCGTTCGTGACGGCCTGCGCCGGCAGCCGGACGGTGTGCGACGAGCCCGGTTCGACCGTCACCGTCACGGGCGAGTCGACGCGGATAATCGGCCTCTCCGGGCGCGCGCTGAGGACGACGGTGACGGGCAGGTCGAGCTCGTTCGAGATCGTCACCGGCAGGAACGAGTTCTCGCTGGTCAGCACCGGCACGCTGCCGGCCACGATCTGCACCGAGTCGGTGATCGCCCGGGATGCGGCGATGTGCTCGTCGGCGGCGTCGCCCCATCCGGCGGAGGCCATCGACTGCTCGCGCAGCAGCGACAGCAGCTGCAGCCGCCGCGGGGCGGTCAGCGCGGCCGGCTCATCGAGCACGTCGGAGAAGTCGAGCACGCGCCGGGTCTCCGCGACCAGGGCGGTCAGCCGCGCGGCGCGGTCGGCGTCCGTCTCCGGCGCGACGATCGTCACCGATGCCGGGCTCGCGTCGAGCACGGAGGAGAGCGGGGCGAGCACGACCGAGTCCCGGCCGTCGAGGTCGGCGGCGATCTCGGCGAGGCGGAACCCGCCGAGCACGCCGGGACGGTCGAGCGTGAGCACGAGGGAGCGGCCGGGCGCCGCCGCCGCGAGGCCGTCGAGGGTGGCCTCGAGGCGGGCGAGCGCGTCGTCGAACACGTCGGACGAGATCGCCGTGGTCGCCTCGCGGAACAGCTCGGTCGCCGCGGAGTCGGCGACCACCAGCCGGGTGTCGCCCGCGCGGGCGGCGGCCGACGCCGACTCCGACACGTTCGCCGAGGTGGTGAGCACCGCCGCGTAGCCCGCCTCGGTGAGTCGGGCGGCGGCATCCGGGGTCACCTCGGCCGGCCAGGCGATCGCGGGGAGCGCGCCGGCCCAGGCCAGCAGCTCGTCGGTGGTCGGGACGCCGTCGACGGCGGGGTACTCGGTGTTGCCCAGCGCGAACAGGCGCTGCGCCTCGTCGGAGGCCAGGAACTCGAGGAAGGCGATCGCCTCGTCCCGGTTCGGC